>NZ_JNIL01000001.1:2036741-2715655 GCF_000702485.1 Alicyclobacillus macrosporangiidus CPP55
CAAGCGGTTCCGGCACCTGCCCTGGCAAAAGCGCGTCAGCCTTCGCTTTGAACACGGCGAGCACAGCTTCCGACGGGTTCATGACAGGCCCCACGCCATGCCTGTTGTACTCGTTCGGTTCTTCGAGCACCTGTTCGATCAACCAGTACGGTTCGGGCACGACCTTCCACTCATCGCCCAACTGCGGGAGCACCATACGGTACGCCACGGAGTGGATGGTGCCAATGGCGACATCCTTGCCTTTGCGCCCTACCAAATCAATCAAACGGGTTTTCATTTCGTGCGCGGCCTTTCGCGTGAAGGTACAGGCAAGGATACGGTACGGGTCGATGCCTTGGTCGATGAGGTACTTGATTCGTGCGATGAGCATGGCCGTCTTGCCCGACCCGGCCGCGGCGATGACAACACAAGGGCCATCGACGTGCGTGGCCGCTTCACGCTGTGCTTCGTTAAGTTGATCCAGGCTTGGCACGAACATCCCCCGTTTTGTCGACCTTGATTCTATGGCCCCTATTTGCCCCTCAGAGACGTTTCTCGTGGAAGTAGGTATAGGAACCTTATCCTCGCTCCGAAGCGTGCGAGAAGGGCGTTTCTGCCCGACTGGACGCGGAGGAACGATGTGAAAACGTGGACAGTTTGGATGGTGTTCGCTGTATGGATTGGTGACCACGACGTAGGACGGAGGGCGGATTCGGACGCGCCGCAGGTGCATGGGAACAGGCCGCTCCGGGTCGCACAGACAACGAAGCTCGGCACCAAGTTCGTAATACTCGTGCAGCATTCGTTGAACCTGAGCACCGCCGTACATCAAGGTCTCATACGAAACCCGATGACTCCTGCTCCCATACCGCAACTCGACGCACGGTTCCTGCAAATCCATCCCAGCGTCCCTCCTTTGTTTCAGGGTACAGAAAGGAATTGCATATTTCGCGCCATCTTCGCGCCATATTATGTGGCGGACGCCGGCACAATGGACAGCTTGCGCTCCAGATCCTCCACCGCCTTTGCAAACGCTCCAAGTCCGGCATGAGGCACGAGGACGGAACACTTGTCCGAGGCCTTGAGCGCGTAGAACTTGAGGTGGCTCGAGTACGCAGTGATGAACAGAATCCCGTCTGCCGCGTCCAGCTTCGATGTGGTAAAGCGATCCTTGTCGAATCCCGGCAGAAAGTCGAACACAGCTCCCTTGGCTTCAAGGATCGCCCGGTACTGTGGGGCGTGGGATTCGTCACCGACTACCAGGATTCGCTTGCCCTTCAGGGCTGACACATGCGGCTCGTGTTGGTCTCGGCCCCGGATGGTTTGTTGCAGTTCATCGATCACGCTCAACAGTGTCTGCACATCCTGCTCGTACTGCTCACGCAGACGTCTGTTTTCCTCTCGCAATCGTTCCAGCTCGGTTACCCTGGCGGCCTCAATATCACGGGCTGCTGCTTTTTCCGTGGCACGAAGGCGCGCCCGGAGATACGCGTCGAGATTGTAGGCCAGACAGTACGCAAGCATGAGTTGTTCGGGGTCCACTGTGCGCCGTGTCTTGTCCAGCCATCGATAAACGAGATCATCGTCATTTTGCAAGAAGAGGATGGAGTACAGGGTCATTGCTGCGATCTCGTTGTCAGACTCGTCCATGTGGACACCCAGCTCGTCTCGAAAGTATCGGCACAATTCCTCCATCGGTGCGTCAGATCGGAAAGCCTCTTGAATTTCTGGCAACAGCAACACATCTTGCTGCATCGCAAGATGTCTTTTGAGAATGTGGGGTTTGATCAGGGCCTCCTCCGCTCGCTGGAGGATACGTTCGTTCCCGGCTTTCAGGTCTTTGGGCGTAAATCGCATTCCCGTGGTTTGCAGCAACTGGGTCACCTGGCGCTTGGACGGCGAGGACTCGACCATGATTCTCAGGGTGAAGTACGCATTGAGCCATCTGCAGTCGTCCAACGACAGTTGAACAATGGCGTCCTCGTCCTGCGTGAACGCCGGATCTTGCATGAACATCCAGAGTTCGTCGATGGTGACGGGTACGCCGTCGCGCATGATGGTCTTGGTCTCTTTGGCTTTCACGTACAACGTGAAACTTCTGAATTTGAAACGGACTGGTAGAGAGAAGACGATAGGCTTGTCCATCAGGATCACCACCACTGAATGAGTAACCATATCGTACCCGATGTGGAACCATATAACACGCCAAGATTGCGCCAACGGCGCGACAAAAAGAGCCGCCTTTTCAGGCGACTGCACAGGGTAAAAGGGGTTCTATGGGGCTGGTAAAATGACACCTTTCAGTCGGAGTATACCATGTCCTGTCTCTTGATTCCATGACACACGGGGAAGCAACTCCTGTCCCTGAGAATTGAAAGAACAAGTAGGGTCTGCTGAACGAGTCTTTTGACCAACCCCAGCGGCACTCGGCTCGTATTCTTCGGTATGCTATCTTGACCTACCGTTGAGCGTTATGTGAGCATCAGTGCTCTGCCAGAAACGCTGGTTGCCATGAACCTGGACAAAATGGCGCAAAAAAGCAGGCGCAGCCGCCGCTCCAGGTTCATCACCAGCAGTTGCAAGGCAATCACCGTTTCACTGGTTTCTCGCAGACGTGCACGGATCAGGCCGAGCCCATACAGGCGCTTGCCTTCGCCAATCTTGCCTTCAATCTCGTTGCGCTCCGCTGCATCCTGCTGCTCGATTCGCTTTTGTTCCACCGCCAAGGATTTCGATGGCCGTCCCAATGCAGGCCCGCTCAATCGAATGCCCCGCTATTTGCAATAGCGCAGGTTCTCCCGGGTTCGGTACGCCTTGTCGGCCAGCACGGTTTCCGGATAACAACCATACCGCTCCCTGTACGCTTCCACCGCCGCCTGCAACGTCAGACCCTCGTGGAAGTTGTTCCAATCCAACCGTTCCAGCCTCGCATACCCATTGACAAGGCTCACTGCCACTTTGGCCCCGAACTCCACGTTGGCCCGCGCTTTGCCTCGAACGATTGGACGTACATGCGGCTGCGAGATGCTCACGATGCGGTCTTCAATGCGATGCGTGCGCTTGCGATACATCTCCTCTTGCTGTCGGTGGAGCTCGCAGATTACGAGAAGCTGATGGTACTGACGCCGGCTGAGTACGCTCAGCCCGACTTCATCTTTCAACCGCGCAATGATGCGCAGGTCCCTGGCCACAAACCGCAGCTGTTTGCCAATCGCCTTGCGAAGCACCCTCGGACTCACACGACGCTGTTTGGCCACTGCAAGATACGCTTTGCGTGCCTTCTCACGGTACGTCCGTGGCTTGCGCTTACCGCCTTTCCGTGCTGCATGCAGGACGTCGATGATTTCCTCCAGTTTCTCACGCGCCTCGTTGAGCAGCGACAGGTCTGTGGGATAGGCGATGTCTGCTGGAGCACACGTCGCATCCAAAAGGAGCTTGCCTTGATTTCCGGTTTCTTGGGTATTCTCAGCACGCACTTCCGTCGCATGTGTGTCCGCCTCAGACCCGGAACCACCGTCCTGATCATCCGAATCAGCGTGGTCATCGTCTTGTTCCTCGGCAATCCATTCGTTGACCTGGTTGATGATGTCACTGCCTAGCCGCTTGCGGAAGTGCGTCATCAGGGAAGGGTGGAACGGCGGCTTCTGCTGGAACTCTGGAAGTCCGATGAAGTACTGCACATACGGGTTCTCCGTGATCTGCTGCACCGTCTCCCGGTCACTGAGACCTAACCGTTCCTGAATAATGAGGGCGCCAAGCGCCATACGGACTGGATACGCCTCTTGACCCATCGTCCGGGATTTGAACTGTTCTCCGTAGTGTTTTTCCACTTTCCGCCACGGAATCACCTGCGCAAGCTTGACCCAGCGGTTATCCTCATTCAACTTCCCACCGAACGGAAGGAAGAAATCACCTGGCAAAATAAGTTGGTTCTCCCTCGCGCGGAACACCGGTCCGTCCTCCATGTGCAAGGATTTTGCGCTCCTGTCTAGAAAAACCCTTGCACATAAATTCGCGTTCAGAGCCCCAAAATCCTGGCCAGTAAAGGACTTTCCGTTCGTTCAGCAGACCCCAAGTATAAATCCGCCCCGGCAGGTACATACTGCGACTGACTGGGAGGGAGGTGATAGACTTGAAATGCGCAATCTGCAAACGACCGACCCAGTCGAAGACTGGCTTGTGCCGGGAATGTACCAAATTTGACCGGGCGCTTGGAAAGGAACTCAACGAACGCTTGCCTGTCAGTAAACGACCCGGCCGTTGTCGGTCATGGGGATGACGCGGAACTCGCCGGCGTCGTGGATCTTTTGCAGGTAGTTGATGAACGACGGGGTGTTGACCGCGATCTCGATGATCTCGGCCGCCAGTGCCGTTTTCGTCATGTCGCACGCCAGGGCGAGGCGCTTGAGCTTGCGATGCGTGTCCTGGTCGAGCGCTGGATTGACATGGGCCTTTTTGTCGGACCTTTGTTTCCTTTGCCTCTCCCCTGCTGTTGTCATGCTTCTTTTAGCCCCCTCTCCCGGAGATAGCCCACTAAATCGTTTATGGGTTTCATCGTTAAAAGGTTTACGGGGGAGGGGTGGCAAATATACCGGCCTACGAATGTTGTCCTGGTGACCACCCGTGTCGCGGACAGGTGTGGGGCGTAATCCTCGACGTACTCCCAGGTGTCAGCGGTTACCCCTGGATCGCTAATGCCCGTAAGACCGCTAGGGACACGGCCTCCGGTCGACCGCGTGTCGGTGGTGGTTCACCGCCTGGAAGTAGGCAGGCATTCATCCCTAATCTCATAAATATCATGTATTATTATGGTGAGAGAACGAAACGGGGGGGAGAATAATGCAGTGGATCCCGTTTTTGAGTATAATCGGTTTTATTCTATGGGTGGCGGTTGTTATCGCAATTTTTCAGATCCACATTTACACACGCCAATCCGCAGAAAATCTTAAGGAAATCAGACGGATCCTTGAAAACTGGCCGAAAGAATAATCGGTAGCCAACGCCTGCTGGATAAGTCGATCCGTCACGGTGGGGATCCCACTCCCGCTCCACTATCTTCTCGAGCAGGGACTCACCTTCTTCGCAGGATCGGGGTATTCTGCTGTCGTCGCTCGTCGCATGAACGCATGTAGTCCATCCTCGTTTCATGTTCGGCCCTTCCGCGGGCGAGCGCTCGCCTACGTACTATGGCCTCTGCTGACTCCTGTCCGTTCAGCGCCGCCTCTCGACGGCGGTTACCGGCTCTGCCGGCGTACCGGACAGGCCTCCCCGGATAAGAACGGCCCCTTTCCTCTCATGCACCCGCCGCATTTACTGCCACAGCCCTTGGCGACTTCGGACTTCGTTGTGCCTTGGCAACTCATCCAACTGCGACAGCCTCAGATGCGGTGCGTGTACCTCGGGTCGAGAGTTTGCCTCCAGCTTCCTCCGGAATCCATCTCACGATGGACACCCTTGCTCTTGGCTAACGGTAGGTATGCCGCCAACCCCCGTTCGGGACTTTCACCCTATAGAGACCGCCCATGCCGGGCGTACAAGCGAAGCCCGCCCAGTCCAAAGCTGGGCGGGCTTACATTGACGGGTGTAATCAAAAATCTGCGACATTGAAACTATCTCCAATATCTCCCGAGGAGTAATTGGTAGCGTCCAGTCCGCAAAACGTAACCACGAAATCACCCGATCCGTAGAATCTACCAAAGGTATTTTGTGCACGCACGCCCGGCTCGTAGTACTGTGCCTGAGCGGCGCCATCTGTGCTTTGCCAATACCCAAAATTCCCTAGAGGTTGGAATCCTGTATTCCATGCCCCGTAAACGCCGGCGTTAGAATCGTTTGTGATCAGTGCCCCGTGACCTTGGTAGGTCCAGCTAATCGCATCAATACCACCGCCAACAAGCGAAACAGTAACCGAGCTGTAGTTCTGGGTCTGAGTTGGACTGAAGGAGATTAATTGTTCTCCGCCGTACGTGGTATTTTGATCAGCGCCCGGGAGATGGACACCTATGGATTCCCAGGTAGCAGAAACCTCTCCGCCATCGTATCCGTTGACATAATTGAATGATCCGGCGAGTACGTAGCCAGGTGTAATTTGATCTAATCGTTTGATATCCCAGACGCTATAAGAACTGTCGTGGTATTCTCGAGTAAGCTGATAACCCCAAATGTACTTTCCTACCTTGTATCCCCGGCTGTCATACACGTACGCTGCACTTGATGAGTAGTAATAGTTGTTGCCAGAACCGCTCGGGGTTGAGTCTGGACCCAACTTGGCCCCCTGAGTCTTCTGGGTCTTCTGGTACTGCTGCAGTGAAGCCAGCGCCTGAGTATATTGCTCCTGAATCGTTGCAGTAATATCAGAGACTGGCAGCGACTTGTCACCGAATACCCTGAAAATCATTGATGAAGTGCTCCCAGGGACTCGAACGATAGCCTCCGCAATGGGATGAAAATTGGGATTATCCTTGTTAACCGTTTCGAAGACAGGCCCTGGTGCATCAAAGGCCTGCCTTAGTAACATATCGGACAGCTTGCCGTCGTCATTCCCGACAATTGTGATGACCTTTCCGGCCTGAAAATCCTGTTTCAACTTTCCGAAAGATGCTGTTCCCCGAAGGCTTTCCAATGCACTAGGATCTGCGCTTCCTGGATTGGTCTTGGTTGGAAACACGGTTTGATTCGATCCTGGCACATTTGACCGTACGGCTACATCCATCGTAGCGGTCTGGTCATTGATGACAAGCCCGGGGCTGTCCGCGTATACAGCGGCTGACGGAATTAGGACGGCAGCCATGACTAATGAACATCCAATCGTCGACTTCAAATGTCCTCTCATACAATACCCTCCTCAAAATTGCACTTGTGGCTAAACAGCGCTACGCAATTGCGGGTGGTTCCCAGGTATGCGGAAGAGAAGCGCAAGCATAAACGATAACAGCTGCGACCCACAGGCCGAAACTAATCCACCGATAATGGCGCAACCTATCTCCCCTCCTTCGTTGTATACGTTATCCCCAGCAATTTGCTTCTAACAAATCACGAAAAGCCCAATTATGATAGAATAGTGGTAAATCAGAAAAATCCGCCCTTGTGATCTGCCAGCCTTACTCGGTGTGTGAATCATATTCACAAAAAGAGGCGATTGGTGTGATCGGAACGAGGATTAGGGAGCTGCGGAGATTAAAAAAACTCACTCAGGAAGAGGTGTGCCGCGGAATATGTGATAGAAGTCTGTTGAGCAAAATAGAAAATGGCGCAACCGTGCCATCCGTTAGCTTACTGGAACAACTCTCTAAGCGGCTTGGAGTGGAATTGAGTTTCTTGGTCCCAGAATGGGAAACAGATTCCGAGGGTCCATCCATTATAGAATTTATGAAATCGTTGCTCAGCGATAATAACCACGATTCCTTAATCACCTATGGAATGAGCGCAATTCAGTTGAAAGTCATCAAAAATAACGAGAATCTCTTGTCTAAATGCTTGCACTTAATCGGACTGGCGTATCATGCTAAGGGCAAGTATAGAGAAGCGAAAAACTATTTTTCGATGGCAGTCGACAAATCAAGAAACACCAATTTGAGCACATATGTATCGTGTTTGAATTCCCTTGCCGCTTCCCTTATCAACTTGGGACAGTATGAAGAGGCATTGATGCACTTACAAGCAATAGCCGAAACGTCTGTCACAGTTCCGGTGGACGCACGTACCCGAATTAAGGTTCTTTTTAACAGGGCGAAAATACAAAAAATATTCGGTGATACAGAAAGCGCAAGACGGTATCTGCGTGAGGCTTTGTATGTAAGTAAGCGAGAGGGCATACTTGAGTCTGCTGGACACGTTGAAACTCTGCTTGGCCTTATCTATTTGGAGGAGGGGCACTTGGAACAAGCCATCCAATGTTTCGAGAGATCAAGACTGATCTACACGTACATTAGCGACGTAGATGGCCAAATCGGATCTTACGTGAATCTGGCTGAAGCCACTTTAAAAAAGGGAGATCGAAAAGGGGCGCTACGCTATGCCACCATGGCAAAATCTGTGTGGTTATCAAATCACCTGAATCCGTGACAGGGTACCTGTCGAGCACTCATGCGGCGTTTATCTTGCATCGAACGGGCTGCGACTGCATTGGTGCGTGGAGCGATTCCATCGAATTCAACCGTAAGGGAACGCCAGTTCCCGCAGAAGCGAATAACTTCCCCGGCCTGTTCATCGTCAGGCTTTGTTCCCAGGCCACAAGACGGCACATGTTATACGAAGGTCAAATACAAACGGCGAAACACAGGGAACCATCGGTTCCCATGCCCCAACTTCAGTTTGCTCTGCCTGGCATGTCGGACTAGTTTCGCAGCCAAGGTCATCAAGTTCTGAATCACCGTCCGGATACGACGACGTTCTGCCTTCTTACGCAGAGGTGCATCGTTGCGTTTTAGGCTTTCCTGGCCAATCACCCTCAGCAAGTTGTAAGCCATGCATACAAAATGCAGTACCAGGTTGTTGGTTGCGAACTTGCCTGACGGTAACCGTTCAGCGTCCAGATCCGTCTTGATTTCGCTGTGGAACTGTTCCATCACGGCGTGGTCATGGTACAGACGAATGATCACATCTGGGTCGTCGGGCAGTGAGGTCCAGTAGGCGTCGACCTCGATGTCTGGGACCAACAGGGTTTGCCCGTCGGCCATGGTGGTCCGTTCGATGACTTCGAATACCATCCGAACTGGTTCCGACAGGCCCTTGACCGGGCACATCAGCGAACCGTGATACACTTTCTTGCCTGGCCGAGGTTCGTGGCATACACCGTGCTGCTGGGCGGTCACGAGCCAGGCCTGGGGGCTTTCCTTTCGCAGATTCCGTTTGATAATGAACTCGGCCCTGCTGTCCTGAGAACGACACACGGCAAGGTTTTCTGCACTGTCATTTCCGGCATCCATGCGAACGAGCAGCGGAAGGGCTGAAATCTGCTTTGCGTACTGAATACTCTTGCGCAAGAAGGCCGCTGTATCCTTTTGAACATGGGTACTGCCTTCACGCAGCTGAACATTGACCACATAGCCCTCTTGGCCGAGGTAAGCAAAGATTGGGGCGTATCCATCGTGGCCTTTGTACGTGCGGGAGACGCCTTCTTTTTTCGTTCCCGAGTTATCAAATGGGCTCACGTCAAGGTCCAGGGGAATGTAAGCCCGGCGTTTCGATGACTCACCCAGCACAATCGGATGCAGTGTAACATTCAGGGTTCTCAAGAGGTTTGCGGACTCTTCGAGTAAAATACTCTCCCAGCCGGCCTTTCCGGCGGCCATATCCAAACGCTGGCGCAGCGTTGGGCTCGAAGGCACGCTGTCCATCTGTAGTGCGATCGTGAAAAACTCGTCATCACGAAAGGCTTCGATGTGGTCAAAGTCCGTCTTGCCTTGACAAAGCAGGCCGATGTATGAGTACGCCACATCTCGGTTTGAAATGTCTGGTTTTCCCATGCCTGACAGGCGAGTCCGATTCAGGCGTTCACCGAGAGTGGTTTTGTCCAGCAATAAACCGACAAGGGTCATTCCAGAATGTGTGACAATGACTTCGTCGGATTCTTCGATGATAAAGCGCAAGGGGGTTCACCTCTGAGGTGAAGGGGGATTGAAGGGAACGGACATCCCAACGATCCCGATTCTACACGACAAATCACAAGTGCTTCAGTAGTTTTTACACCTGCTTGTCACGGATTCAGGAAATCAATCACTTCACTTGCCTGAATCTTGTATTTCAGAGGTATTCGTGAAAGTTACATCATAACCCCCTCAATGGAGCGGATAATGGCATAATCACGAGGAATTTCGAACACACGTTCGTGCGTTAGTCTGGAGAAGGGGTGGTTCGATGCGGACTGTAAAACCTCCGAAAGGAGCAAACATGAACGAAGCGGATTTGGATCGGGTCATTCCGGCAGCGGCTATGTCTTTCGTCAGGGTGTTCTCGTCGGCGACGAAACACGTGTGTCGCTTGCATCATTGGTCTCTTGATTACGTGCCGCTGGTGGGTCGTTCGACACAGGCTTCGGCCCACCGCGGTTTCGTGATCAAAGCCCTGTTCTCGCATGCCCGTCCCACAACTCCCGTGTCTGTCGCAACCGCTCGCTCCAGCAGTGAGGGCACTGTTTGACGGACATGGCCGTTCCCCACTCGGTCCAAAACATGTGCCCTCTCGGGCAGATCCATCCCTGCATGAGAGCCTTCCTGCGCGTCTCCGCAACTTCAACCTTTTGCGTGAGCCACGCCTGCGGCGGCTCCGTCAAACTGTCCAGCCACCGGCGTATGGCTTCGACCACACATTGCGCGAGAGGCCTGCGCTCAGTTTGGGAAGCCTGCTCAAGCGATGCGTACTCGAGATCCGTCAGGTACACGGACACTTTGTGGGTTCGGCGTTCCTCGTCGGGCTTGCGTGGACGGGGCATATTTGCAGGCCTCCATTATGCAACGTAATAAACGGTTCACTTTGTCTCAATTGTATCTGCACGGGAGATGTTAATCAAGGTTATAAACAGTTATAAATGAGAATAAAAATATCGGCCTCCCTTGTAGGTTGGCCGTGTCTTGGCGAACGCTCAATTTAGCGACATGGCGCGTACTTTCCGCGCTCGTTCCGAACGACTTGCCCTTCTTGTACGAGCTCTTTCAGTGCAGTCATCACGCGTGACGAAGCCGACTGATACGGAAACCCAAGGCGCAGACCGATGTCAGTCGGCCCGATCGGTCACCGGTGCGGTTGACGCTGTTTCATCCGAACAAGGACGTGGTGATTGAGGGTGTACCGGAGTGGTTGTGGGAGGCAGGCGGCAATCGTGTGCCGGTGGATTGCCGCCTGCTGGTTCGGGTTGAACTCGGTACAAGGAACAGTCGAGAGTACGTTACGAAAGCAGCTCATTGACCCTCGAAAACAAAGCTTCCCATCGACGCTCTGTCTGCTCATCAATCTCTTGGAGCAGTGTAACTTGCTGTTTTAAAAACACGAGAGCTGGCTTGTAATGATCGAACTTGCCACCCGACACTCCATGATCAGAAAAGTACTTTTCAACCTTCTTCGTAATACGCGGATTATTGGATGTCAAATCAGAGATCGTGATTGCGGAAGGTAAGTCACGGGCATATGCTTCGTTCACGAGTTTGAGATAAAAGTCTGCGTCAAACAGGTCTTCTACATCTCCGTCGTTGCCTTCTATGAATTCTGTGACTTTGATGAGGCTAGATTGTCTGAGCAATGCATTTTCTTGGAGAGTCCGAATCCGTTGCAGGTCTTTTCCGGCAATATCCATTAGCACGGCTATGTTTAATTTGTTCGCTCCCAACAATGACACGAATGTAGACAGCTTGTCTGCCCCACTGTGTATTCCGACGCAAACCGACCACCGGTTACGACGGATACCGACCATCAATTCCGACGCAAACCGACCGCCCATTCCGGGTGAAACCGACCACTAATAGTTGGTAACCACCTCTGCCTTTTCCCCCTCTGAGTGCCTTCCTGAGTTTCCATTTCTGTGAAAATGTGCTTTGGCACTGGTCACCTTATCACGCCATTTCCTATCCTTCCTTTTGGGACCCTATCAGGGCCCAGAAGGAGGACGTAGGTTGGCGAACAGGAGGTTAACCATGCGCAGGATTCGTGAAATCCTCAGACTACGGTACGAGGAGGGAATGAGCGCCCGCAAGATTGCCCGCTGCTTCGCTGTATCCCACAGCACAGTGCTTGAGCTTCTGCGCCGGTTTGACGAATCGGAATGGTCCTGGCCGCTGCCCGACACCATGGACGACTCGACGCTGGAGAATGTCCTTTATCCGCAACCGGTCTCCAATGAGACCAAGGACCCCGTGGACTTTGCACGGGTCCATGCTGAACTGCGGAAGAAGAACGTTACGCTCATGCTTTTGTGGGAAGAGTACCGGCAATCCAGTTCCAACCCGTACGGGTATTCCCGCTTCTGTGAAAGTTACCGAGAGTGGGCAGCGGCTCACGAGGTGACTGCACCACAACGGCACAAGGCAGGTGAGAAGGTATTTATCGATTTCGCGGGCCACACCGTGCCTGTCACCGACTCGTCCACGGGTGAGGTGTTTCAGGCGCAAATTTTCGTGGCTGTCCTGGGTGCCAGCAGCTATGCGTACGTGGAGGCATGTCGGGGTCAGGATGTCCCCTCCCTCATTCAAGCCGTTTGTAACGCACTGGAATACTTCGGCGGTGCCCCTGAGATCATCGTGCCGGACAACCTCAAATCCGCAGTCACCAAGCCGTCGCGTTACGAGGCGGAGATTCAATCGTCCTTCGAACAGTTGGCGGAGCACTACCGGCTGGTTGTGCTACCAACGCGCCCTCGCCATCCAAAGAACAAGCCCAAAGTCGAGAAAGGCGTCCAGGATGTGGAGACTTACATCTTGGCCAGGATTCGCAACCGGAACTTCTTCAGCTTAGCAGAGTTGAACGGGGTTCTCTGGGACATACTGGAGGATTTCAACAACAAGCCGTTTCAGAAGATGGAGGGCTCCAGGCGCAGCCTGTTCGATTCCGTCGACAAGCCCGTGCTGCGCCCGTTACCCAAGGAACGGTTCATGCTCGCCAAGTGGACGGTGGCGAAGCTTCAACCAAATTGCCACGTTCAAGTGGATCGTAGCTTTTACAGCGCTCCATATCAACTGGTCGGTAAACGCCTGGATATACGTCTGACCGATCACATGGTGGATATCTTTCATGGCGGTCAGTGCGTAGCCACGCATGTGCGCAGCTTCACACCGGGCACCTACGTCACCGAACCGGCACATCTGCATCCGCGCCACCAGGCGGTGCTGAACTGGTCTCCGGAGCACTTCCTGAAATGGGCAGAGTCCATCGGGCCCAACACCGCTGAATTCATAGAGGGAGTATTTGCCTCCAGCCCATCCTGAACAGGGTTACCGAATTTGTCGCGGGGTCATGGAACTGGCCAGATACTACACCAAGGAGCGAATCGAGGCGGCTGCCATGCGCGCGACCCAGTACCAGACGTTCTCCAGTAAAAGCCTGCGCTCCATTCTCGAGAAAGGCTTGGACCGCATTCCAAGCGGACAAGCCAAAGTGGTGCAGCTTCCGCGTCATGAGAACCTGCGAGGGCCAGAGTATTACGAGAAGTAGGCCCTCGTATACCGGCTGGATACTCGTATACCAAAGGATACCCCAGATATACCAAGGAGGTTAAGTATACGGTGAACGACGCCAAAGATACCACGCTGAAGGTCACTGCGGGTCTAAAGGACGCGGTGAACCAGTTGGGTGCACAGCTTGGCGGTATGACGCAGCGCGAGGTCGTCGAATATCTTCTCGGCTTGCACCGTGCAAAGCAGGAGCAGGAGGGCGGCCGTCCCATTCCCGCACTGGATCAGCTGCGCCGCCATTTTGAAAGAATCGAGGCGATTTACACCGAGTGGGTCAACGTCACCTGGGATCAGGAAGAAAGATATACCGTCGAGATCGCCCGACTACAGGCCGCTCTCGAGGAAGCCAAACGGGCCGTGTACGAACAGAGGGAGCAGTTGCAACAGATATCCGGGCAGCACGCTGAACAAATCGCCCAGATGCAGACAGAAGCCGCATTGGCGCAGGAGACCTGGGCTCGGGAACGGGAAGAGATGGCTCAAAGGCTCGCACAGGCTCAAGCGACCCAAGAGCAGGCGGCCCAATTGGCGAGTCTTGCACAGACGGTTTGCGAGGAGGCAAAGCGGCGGGCCGCGACGCTGGAAGCCCGTGTACAGGCGTTAGGTGAACTCGAACAAAAACACACTGCCGTACTGGCTCGGCTTCAGGAGACCGAGCGCGAACTGGAACGTATCCGTGAACGGATGCCGTTGGAACTGGACAAGGCGGTCCTGGACACCGAACGCCGGCATCTGACACTCATCGCGGAACTGCGGGAATCCCTGGCCCAAGCTCGTGAGGAAAATGCCCTCCTAAAGATTCGTCTGAATCAGCCTTAAACGAGGGGGGGCATCCCCCCCTCCTCCAACTGAAAGGGGATAGCCATTCATGTGGACAGAACAAACCGTGCAAAAACTGAGGCAGATGCGGCTTCACGGTATGGCAGATGCTGTCGTGAACCAGGCCGAGCGGACTGACGTGCAAGGCTTGGGCTTTGAGGAACGTCTGGCACTCATAGTGGACGCGGAGTGGAATGCGCGGGAAAACCGCCGGCTCACGCGTCTACTGAAAGAAGCCAGGCTCAAGATTCCGCAGGCTTGCCTGGAGGACATCGACTACACACACTCACGGGGGCTCGAGAAGTCGCTCATGCGCTCTTTTTCGGCAGGAAATTGGTTGAATGCCCACCACAACATCCTCATCACGGGCCCAACCGGTGTCGGGAAGAGTTACATCGCCTGTGCGCTTGGGAACTTTGCTTGTCGGCAAGGGAGAACGACCCGCTACTTCCGCACCTCGAGAATCATGAGTGAGCTGGCAATGGCGCGAGGTGACGGGTCGTTTCAGCGGGTGTTGAGTAAACTGGCCAAGACCGAGGTTCTAATCCTGGACGACTTTGGTCTATCACCGCTGACCAGCAACCAGTGTACCGACCTGATGGAAGTTATCGACGACAGGACGAACGCGGTTACCATCATCGCCAGCCAGCTCCCGATAGAAAACTGGTATGCGACGTTTGAAGACCCGACCACCGCCGACGCGATACTGGACAGGCTTGTACACAACGCGTATAAGATCAGGTTGACGGGTGAATCGATGCGGAAGATTCGCGGCTTTTTGACCGAGGACTCTGCCGAAACCCGCGAGTGAATTTCCAGTTCGCCGAGCACTTTTCAGCAGGGCAAACCGGGATCTCGGAGGGGCATATCACTCGGCTGAAAAAGTGGTCGGTTTGAAGTGGAATCGGTGGTCGGTTTGGAGCGGAATAGGTGGTCGATTTCGTCGTAATACGCAGTTTTCAAGTACAACATGAAACTTCTGAACTTGAAACGGACTGGTAGAGAGAAGACGATAGGTTTGTCCATCAGGATCACCGCCGGTTCGTATGAATAACCATATTGTACCGTCATTGGCACCTTGTAGAACGCCAAGATTACGCCAACAGCGCGACAAAAAGAGCCGCCTTTTCAGGCGGCTGCAAAGAATGAAAAGGGTTCCATGGGTCGGTAACATGACACCCTTCGGGGAGTATACCACGTCGTGCCAGTTGATTCCACGACACACGGGTAGATATTTAAAGCGCGTGTACGGAAAGGAGCAGGCAAGATTTTTGCTACGCAGGCCAGCCGCACTTTATCAACGATTGTTAGACCAACTCGTCTTTCAGAACGGTATCGTTCAGTACGCAAATGCGGTGTATGTCCGGCTGCCGGGTGCGGCCAGCGTACATGAGTAAGTAGAGAAACCGGTCGCGGATAGGCTACACCCGAATTCCGCCGAGGAGATCAATCACGACGTGGAATACAACGACGATGTGGATAAACCGCGGTTTTTAGAACGTGACAATCACCGGTCCGGTTTATCTGATACGGTTGCGATGATCTGGTCAATCCAGGCCTCATCATGCTTCTTCTGTATGTCCCGATCGAAGCATCGGTATTTGAATTCAGCGTATTGCACCACCAAATCATCGATATCTCGACCTGTCAGTGGTTTGGCTAAGAAATGGTGGGCCCCTTTCTGATAAGCCAATGTTCGATTATGTGCGTCAGCTTCTACCGAGCACATCGTGATAAAAACGTCGGGATAACGGTCATGTACATAAGTACAGAGTTGAAATCCACTATCGCAGTCCAATTGGATATCGATCGATACGAGGTCAACAACCCTGTTCTTCAAAAAGTCCACAGCCTCCGACGCCGTTTGAATGGCACCGACCACCTCAAATGCTGGATGTGATGCGTACAGCAGGGATAGAGTCTCCAATGTCTCTGGTGAGTCGTCGATCAGCAGTATTCGGATCTTCATTGCGTTCCTCCTGCAACACGGTGTTGTACTCGACAACCAGATTCCTGTCTCGGGTACGCCCTACCTGCAACAATGTATTGGGATGCCGTATGCGAATCCGAATCCTTCCGGACGGATGTTCGACTTTGGCGCTAGTCTCTGTCCCGAACGGGGTACCTAGCTCGTGAATATCGATCATATGTTTGGCTGCGAGAAACCCCCCTCGCACACTACCCCGAACCACAATAACATGCCCGGCGTCGAGAGAACTGGAATAAGAACCCGCTCCTGTAATGACAATGCTCCCAGAGGCCCTCACCGAGCTGGAGGTGACACTGGCCGCTTTCACCATGGCGGATTCAGCCTGCTCCATCGATTCAATATGGGAGACGTAGTCAACCAACATGCGATGCAAGTCCTTCACATTCTGTTCAGTGATATTCGTCCGGCCGATTCCGAACCACTTCGAGCGTATCTCACCGACGATCCGCCGATATCGATCATCCGCGTTCAACAGTCCATCAGGATCATCACAGATCGATTGCAGCAAACGTTCCAAATCCGGATGACGAGCGGTGAGCAGTGCGTTCGCCAACAACCCCAAGCGTGTATGCTGTTCAATCCGCTTCCTAGCGTGTTCCATCAATTCCCGGTACTCCGCCAGGAACTGCTCATACGCCGTCAGACACCCCCTAAGTCTTGAATGAAGCGTTCTGTATAGAAACCTGGATGCACCTGCCACGACCTGCGCCCCTACAATGGCCTCCCGCACAAACACGCCACGTTCGCCCATCACCGTGGAACGCAAGACGCTGCCGTACACCTGGACTCTTCCAGAGGCTTTGATATAACTCCCATCGAGTACCGACCCTAACACCACAACGTCCCCGTCAAATTCAATCTTCCCGTCTTTGCTGGACAGATCATGATGAATAACCAACTCTGGAATGACGTCGATGTAATTTTTTGTAAAGAACAATCGACCACTTCGCCCTGCTACAAGTCGGTTATTTAGTTCAATCACACCTTGACCTAGAGCTGGCAATGAGCGATTTACTACACATGGAATCTCCCTGCCGAACACATCCCGCCCGGGCGTACCCGGTATCTCCGGTTCCAATACGGCGACTGTGGTACCGATAGTAACCGTTGAGATGCGCATCCGACGCTGAAGGGGATCGTATACCTTCGGAAGTTCAACCGGTCTGTAACGAGCCGCTCGGCCTGGGACTGGAGGAGTTCCCCGCAACACGATACACTCAACCGTGTCCTTCGTCTGAGCAATGGTCTCGACTCCTGAATGGTCAAGTATCCCAACGTACCCCGCAGACTCCAACTGTGCAATAATCTCTCCAATGCTCAACGGATTGGGAAGCAGTTTTCTCGTTTCGATTTCAAGTACCGCGCGATGAACACCCTCCAGGTCACGGAGGCGATGCTCTTCACCAGGTATTACGTCGATTCTCCCGATGACTTCCATGTTGTCTTTGGTCACTTTTGTCGAAAACCGGATAGATGGCGGACGCTTGTCCAGCGATACTTCAATATGCTGATTTGCATGAACGACGACTTCCCCGACGCATTTTTGTCCGTCAATAACAACTGTCAAGCGAGGATCATCGGGAATGACAAGGGTCGCAAACGAACCTTCATCGTCAGGGTTGGTTACAAAGAGCTGATTGTTCACCACCGTGACAGTTCCATGCTGCGCGCTTCGAACTTCTTCGAATTCAACAGACTGGACTGGTTGTATTCCCAGTTCTGTTGAACTTGACATAACAGGTTTAAGAAACCAATGTTTTACCTTCTCCAGTAAGGATCGCATTCTTTCGCCCCCGATCCCCGAGCAAGCACTGCTACGCCCACAGAAGGTGACTTTGTCGCCACCTATAAATCATCTTGCAATAATCGGTAGTACAGGTTTACTAGAGCATCGAGTTCTTGGCTTTTCTGTACGACTGTCTCTTCTGTCAATGAGCCGTTCCTATTCCGAGCAAGATCCTCCAACTCATTCCTCGTCCGCTCAATTTCGCCGAGCAGATCCGACAGATCATTCACCGACATCGGGCGTGACCAATAGTATCCCTGACTCACATTGACGCCAGTTTCCCGAATGGCAGCCAGATCTTCATCGCTTTCAACTCCCTCAGCAATGACTGCATTACCGGACTCCATAAATCCCACTAAACACGATAAAAAACGCTGTTTTGGAGAGGATGTCGAAATACCTTGAACCATCGCACGGTCCACTTTGACGAAATCAGGTTCTAATTCAAGGAGTGCCGCAAGGATGGTACTCCCCGCATCAACATCGTCAAGTGCGATCCGAACGCCGAGCGATCGTACGGGTTCAATCATTTTCGAGAGAAACGAAGGATCATAGGATATGTACTCAACAATTTCGATAACCAGTTGGTGCGGTTCACAAAGTCCCTCTCCAAGCAAAACTTGGAGCCGTTCAACAAAGGACTCCTGAACAAGGCTGCTCGGCATCACATTCACAAACAGGGGTATGGTTCTGATTTCAGGAGGTAACGCTTTGAGGAGACTTACGCTAGTGGTGAGAGCCAATAAATCCGCGTCAACCGAACGATTGTATTCATAAGCAGCACGAAACCAAGCATCCGGCGGAATAAAATTCCCGCTGCCCTGAGGTCGGCTAAGTGCCTCGTGGGCAAAAAGGACGCCCTCGGCATGATTGACGATAGGCTGATAAACCACGTCAAGCGTTTCGTGTTCAAGGATCTCATCTACACTCCGACGGAGGCAACTGTAATTATTTGGGTTAGTAGGGTATTTATACCCCCCCCCCCCCCCCCCCGAGAGGTGGTTTTTTTCTGTTTTGTAATTTAATTACATGTCTCTGCTCCAACTCATTCACCCTCACCCCTAATGATGCAGAAAGCGCCCTTTACCTGCAGGGCGCCTTATCTCATTCGAGTGGCAACCCGGCGATCATAGGCACTTGTGCCCGTAGACCCGTGGTTTTGCGTCCTAGCGTTTCCACTAGTTTGCCCTGAGACGACTCGATATGAATTTATCTTTTGCAACATAATCCTACATCATTCGACATTCGTCAATCTCTTCACGTCTGCGGCGAAGTTAGGTAGATTCCCCGGGCTCGTTGTGCGCCATACTTTGCCTTTCGTTCACTCCACCAACCACCTAGCCGCTTGAAATTCTCATGATGAAGTCTTGTGGGTTCTGCAAATTCTGGTTGACAGTTCGTCAATCAATGAAATAGTATGGAAACAAAGGCAAACCTGTCCGAAAGGCAGGGACGCAAAGCCACGGGCCTACAGCGGTTTCCCGGGGACCGCCATGGTAGCCGGGTTGTCGGATTCCTACCCGTTAGAAAGGAGCCTAATCCCATGAAGCGTCTTATCCTCTCAAGCGCTACTGTCGCAACGTTTCTCTTCTCCGCCGCATCTCCAGCTTTCGCGAATGTTATCCGAGCAGATAGTCAGACCACCGGTAAGCCTGTTGCCGTACAATCGAATACTGGCAGCGCACAGGCGCTGGCGAATCGTTCAGCCACAGGCACGACCAATAAGTTTAAGCACGATGGTACCCGTCCGATTGTCGTATAAGTATGACTTAAGAGACTTGGGTGACTGATAAACGAGATGGGGCGCGCCCGGCACAGTTCGTCTGCCGGGCGCACTTGCATAGAGAGAGTCGGGAACACGAAATACACGGGACAGAGGTTAGACGCAAGGATGACACATGGAGAATTGCCCGTATTTGACCGCATAGACCAAGGCATTCGTATTCTTGAGGAGGAGCGGCGGAGAATTGCGCGTGACTTGCACGACGGCCCCGTCCAAGACATCACCAACGTCAGCATGAGATTGGAAATCATCCAGCAAATGATAAAATCCGATCCGCAATTGGCTGAGTGCGAATTGGACCGATTGAACAGGCGTGTCGTGAGAATCGTCAACGACATTCGGCGTTTGATCTACGACCTCCGCCCGGTGGCTGTCGACGAGGTTGGTCTTGTAAAGGCCATCTCTGAACTGTGCGACAGTTGCACGCAAGATTGGAAGATCACGTTCCAGATGGACGTGCGTCCCGACGTCACGGATGACATTGCCCCGGCAAAACAGGTCGCCATCTACCGTTTGGTTCAGGAAGTGTTTAATAACGTCAAGAAGCACGCATCCGCTACACGTGTTGATGTCCGCGTATTCAGAGAGGGAGCCCACCTGATCGTGTCGATTTGGGACGACGGAAAAGGGTTTGATCCGAATGCCATCCCCGCGGGACACTATGGTATCGTCGGAATGAAAGAACGCATCGCCTACCTTGGCGGAAGACTTGACATTCAATCGAGGCCAGGCACGGGCAGCACGTTTACCATCCGCGTACCAGTCTACGGGGAAAAGTGAGAGCAGCGTCATGTTAGAGGTAGTACAAGATTGGGAGAAACGCCTTCAACAGGGAGCTTCGCTTGCCAGCAGGCAGCTTTACCATATCGCCCTTGAATTTCTCCGACCGTCCTTAGTCTCACACTGCCCAGATGATATATTGCGTGCTCGACTTTACTATGAGATTGGAAAAATTGATATTGCTCTCGGAGACTACAAACAGGGCGTGTTTCACTTTTCAAACGCTTTATCGTCCTCTCATCTACCTTTGGACTTAGAAGCCAGATGCCGTATTAACCTGGCTGTAGCCTACCGATACGTGGACTACGACAAAGCTTACCGGCTCCTGACCGAGACGTTGGAGAATTTTGGCGACCAGCTGCCCCCGGCTCTGCGCGGCGCCTTGTACAACAACCTTGGAGATGTGCAGTGGCTAAACGGTTTCTACTCGGAGGGATTCCAAAGCGTCAAGAAGAGCCTCGACGAATTCGGCCAAGCGGGACTCACGTCTCTTTACGACGAGGTGTACAACAATCTGGGCGTGTTCTGCCTGGAATTCGGCCGGTACGAAGAAGCCGAAGCCTACCTGTCGAAGGTATTAGAATTCAATGAGACTAGCCGTCTCTACGGACACGCAGAGTTAAGCCGGCTATACTTAATGCGAAACGACATTCAGCAAAGTGTACACCATGCTCAGAAGGCCCTTCCCCTGGTATGGTCTTCCGTCATGAACAACGCAAAGCACGAAGTCTCCCGCCTTTGCCGCCTACTGGCCCTGCTTGTTCACCGAATGGGAGAGTACACCATGGCTCTCCGACTGCTTGAAAAATCGCAACTGCTGTTCGGTCAGCTGGAGATGTGGCGGGAGTGGCAACAGGTTCAGGCTGAAATGGACGACTGGCTGCAGTCTGAAGATACCCCTCGCCGACCCCAACCTGGCCTCGAGGGTGTGAGGTTGGACGAAATCCAACAGTTCTTAATGCTGCTCGAGGTGATGAACGCGCAAGAGTTGCTGACTCCGAAGTTCGCAGCCTTGCTCGATACCCGAGTTCTGTACGCCAGGGCTTTCGCGAATTTTCTTGGCATTGGGCCGAAGGCGACGGAAGATATCGTGTACGCTTGCCGCTTCGCCGATTACGGGCTGACCGCCATCGAACCGGAGGTGCTCGCCAATCCCACGAGATCGAGCCACGCCTGGGAACAGTATCAACAGCACCCACTTCTCAGTGTGAAGATGTTAGACTCCCTACAGCTACCGCGTGCCGTACTCGCCATCATCGAGGATCACCACGAACATCCCGACGGCAGCGGGTATCCACGCGGGAAACAGGAGTCCGAAATAAACCCGATGTCCCAAATACTCGCCATCGCGGACTATTACTCAACTGAGGTGACAGTGCGCGGAAAACCCCATTCTGTCGCGATCTCGGAGATTGAAAACCTGGCGGGTACACACTTCACGCCAGAACTGGTCAACGCGTTCACCTCGATGTTCACGCACGAATAGCAGGAATGGAGTGCCTTACACCAGCTGCGCCGAACACCGGATGACGTCGCAGGAGCGTACAAAGTCTCAGTAGGGACCTGTCTCTAGAAGAAAGCTCAATCCAGGCCGCCGTGTCGTGGGCCGGGATTCACTGGGCCTGGGGTGGTCAACTTTTACAGTAGAAACGTGGGGTGTCGTCACCCGTGTTCGAGACCGCTCCGTCTCCCGCTCCCCAGCGGCATGGCGCCGAGTGAAATCCCGTGGGCGGCGCACCACGACAAGGCGCTCTGACCATACCTCGAAACTCGGCAACACGCTGTGCCCGCTGCCCTCACCCTCCGGCACGTACTCCATACCCTGCTCTTCCCGATTCCAATACAAAGCTCGCGATCGCCCCTACTCCCTGTTACGCGAACAAAGGATTTACGGGAGAGAGACCATAAACATACTTTATCGAACATATGTTCGCATGCTAGTCTGAATAGGGGGTGGTTCAATGCGTATTGTGAAAGCTCCGAAAGGAGCAAATATGGACGACGCGGAATTGGAAGCATTCTTGAAAAGGATGACGACGAATTCCAATGCGGTGTATGACGCGGCGCTTGGACTCATTACGAGCGGTGATTTGAGCACGGAAATTGCATGTCCGTTCTGTGGCGACAACGCTCTGGTACAGCTCGATTTCTGCTGCGGTGTGGAGGCAGACTGTCAGAGTTCAACGTGCAACTTCTACATGCGCATGAACCTGGGTCTGAACTTCGACAAGGACGGAATTAATCGGAAGTGGCCACTCAAACCTTTCCCTCTGCGGGATCACAGTGAACTTCGGGTCATTCCTGTGGCAAGTAGAGTATGGGGCAATAGGGAAATGGACATTGTTGGCTATGGTCTCACGGTGTTCCGTGGGAAGCGTGACAGTTATTTAGTCCATGAGTGCGAGACGCTTGGAGAGGCTTTCCGATTACAAGGCCGATTCATATCTGCGTACACATCTATGTTGGACCAAGGCTTTGTCTTTCGTCAGGGCGCGCTCGTTGGAAGAGACGGGACACGTGTGCCGCTCGCATCATTGGTCTCTTGATTCCGTGCCGCTGGTGGGTCGTTCGACACAGGAATCGGCCCACCGCGGTTTCGTGATCAAAGCCCTGTTCTCGCTTGTCCGTCCCACAACTCCCGTGTCTGTCGCAACCGTTCGCTCCAGCAGTGAGGGCACTGTTTGACGGACAAAGCTGCACCAAACTCGGTCCAAAACATGTGCCCTCTCGGACATATCCATCCCTGCATGAGGGCCTTCCTGCGCGTCTCCGCTACTTCAACCTTTTGCGTGAGCCACGCCTGCGGCGGCTCCGTCAAACTGTCCAGCCACCGGCGTATGGCTTCGACCACACATTGCGCGAGAGGCCTGCGCTCAGTTTGGGAAGCCTGCTCAAGCGATGCGTACTCGAGATCCGTCAGGTACACGGACACTTTGTGGGTTCGGCGTTCCTCGTCGGGCTTGCGTGGACGGGGCATATTTGCAGGCCTCCATTATGCAACGTAATAAACGGTTCACTTTGTCTCAATTGTATCTGCACGAGAGATGTTAATCAAGGTTATAAACAGTTATAAATGAGAATGAAAATATCGGCCTCCCTTGTAGGTTGGCCGTGTCTTGGCGAACGCTCAATTTAGCGACATGGCGCGTACTTACCGCGCTCGTTCCGCACGACTTGTCCTTCTTGCACAAGTTGTTTGAGCGCGGCCATAACCCGTGATGAAGCTGACTGATACGGAAAGCCAAGGCGCAGACCGATGTCTGTCGGGCCCACCGGTTCACCGCGTTGGTTGTACAATTCCACCAAGGCGTCCCAGACCTGGGTCTTGCGTTGTGTGTTGGCCATGTCCTTCTCCTCCCGTAGTCTCGGTATTTCTATTATCCGATGTTCCTCGTCAATCATGATCCTGTTACAAGCGTCTTTTGACGCTCCCGTCGTGATCCAGTCGGACGAGCTTATCAATCTTGATGACCCCATGCCATCGACCGTCGTCCCATTTGACGTAGGCACTCCTGCCGCTCAGAGATAGGTCGTTGACCGTTCCTTCACCCCAGTCTCGGTGCTTGCAGTGTCGTACCCTATCTCCGGGTCGGAGGTGACTAATCACTTGCTTCTGCATTCTGTTGTCGAAGAAAACCGTCCCCCCGAAGTATTCACCGCGCGATTCAAGCCACTTCCGAAAGTCATCCTCCCACTCCGATCTCGTTTTGGTTGTCTGAACTATGCCCTTGATTTCCAGCGTGACCTTCGTCTTTTCCTCGCCCATTCCTCACACGCTCCTTTCACGCAGACGAAAATAGAGTTTGTCGCCCTCCCGCTTGCTCTCGCACCAATCGTGCTCGAAGTCCAACAATGCCCTGGCCACCGACGCACGAGGGTTGGCGTAGTGCGTCTCAACGCGCTCGCAGATTTGCCGGACCGATAACCAGCCGTCTGAGTTTCGCCGTTCTCGTTCCGACTGGAGTACGTCACGTATCCGGCCCATGGTGAGCCGGTATGGTGTCACGTATCCACCACCGCGATGGCCGCCTGGTGGGCCCGTCCGGTGTTCCTCATGAAGGTGCCGCAGCAGAAAATCGGTGTACGCTTGGCGGTTCAATCGAGGCGTTAATTCACAGCTCACCCAAAATTGTGGCTGTTGGTTTTGCGGAACGAACGGAACCGGTCTTGCCGGTTCGATTGTCAGTAGGCCGATACCTTCTCGGCGCAATAAATCCCGGGCATAACCGTTGACATGGCGTTTGGGTGCTGGTACGGCAGCATAAACGTAATGAGCGAACCGACGCCAGTCTACGCACTGTTCAATCAGGTCCAGGGAGAGCGACCTTTTGAGTTCGACAACTGCAATGAACTTACCACACCGGCCCACCACGTCTGCGCGTCGGTCGAGCTGGACTTCGCTATACACGACAAAGTCTCGTTCTTCGAGCCAGTGCTTCACAGGCTCAAAGAGAACTGTTTCCTTCAGGGTTGCGCGCATCATACGTTACCTCCAGATCCTCCAATGCGTCGACCGCCCTTGTAAGGGCGACTGTCGCGTTGTGAATCATGACGTGATGAGCCTTTGCCTCCTCCGGACTCGTAGCGAATCCAAGTCTGTCTATTGAGCAGTTGCGCCACACCTTCGCCGCGTTTGCGACCCGCTCCAGGGCCTCCTCTTTCTCCTTATCAACAACCGATAACGCGACATATCCATCCTGTAACCACGGTCCGCCACGCAAGATATGCGTCACGGTGCGCGTGCAAATTCTACCTGTGTACTGCCTAGTGTCCGGGTCATACTCGCGAAGAATCAACGTGTCACCGACTGCATATCCACGATCGTCCTTTCGCAGTTCAACCGTTTTCTCGCCATGCAGTAGCGGCTCGAAATATTCGGGCCACGTCTTGAGTTCATGTGTTGCCATGTTCCATCGCCTCCAGCTTCACGAGAAGGAACGCATTGCACAGCTTTTGCAGTGCCACACTATTCACGACACGACTCGTCCGTTTTTTGGCTCTTCGTAATACCGTGTTGAAATGAGCCATTCGAACTATGAGCCGCGTTCGTGTGGTCCGGGTATAGTTTTCTACCAGCACGCCATCGCCCGTCAGAAGGGCGTCTAGCAGCCTTGCAAGATACTCTTGCTCTGCGGATAGCATCCGTGAGGGCGGCGTCAAGGGCTTGGATCTCGGTGTTGGTAGCCACGGCCGTTCCTCTCCCACAGGATCTCCGCTACCCCCGTGCAAATTTGCTCCACCTTGTCCGGCTTCCCGCACCGCGGGCAGTGTACCACTCCGTAGTAAGGCAGGCAGTAATACGGCACCATGAACCGACCGTCATAGACGTTCTCGTCTTCTTCACACCGCCAGCACTCGTAGAACACGAAACGCATTTCAATGGTCGGCTGAACCTGCCTCCGTTGAGAAGACCGTGCCCATTTGTGTGGACTGAACTTCCTGCGCCATGGCGGTAGCTCAATCATCTTGAGTCAACCTTCGCATCAGACTGGCCACCGCCACGCGATGCCTGATCTCCTCTTCGAGCGCCCGCTCATAGGCTGCTGCAAGGTCCGGCAGGGACACCATCGTAATCTCTTTTCCCATGAAAGGGTCATCGACTGTCACAAACTCATAGATGCTGTGCGGGCCTGTGCCTTCGTTGTTCTGGAGATTCCTGTACCTAATGGATCCTGTCTCATCCACATACAGAAAATCGTGCGAATTCGTACCTACGATTCGCCCAGGTCCTTCGTCGCCTTTCTCGCGTACCCTCAGCAACGGGAATCTAAACATAGCGCTCACCCCTCCAACAGGTCCTTGATGGTCGTCCGCGGTACCGGCACGATCTTGAACTGCACACCTAGTACGTCTAGCCACTCCGCCACCATGTCAGCCTCCGACCGAGACATGGAAGGATACGTTCTCCATCCGTCCCCGTCCACGTACCAGACCATGCACCGCTCCTCCGCCATCTCACGCCCCGCCCGTGCGCGCTTCGTCGCCACTGCTTGCGCCATCAGACCGTCACCTCCGGGTACTCGTCCCATGTGCGGCCGTCGAGCATGCGGCCGGCGGCTTTCTTGCCGACGCGGCGCATTGGAAATCCACTACTGCTCGCACGAACCCAATC
The DNA here is from genome assembly GCF_000702485.1 of Alicyclobacillus macrosporangiidus CPP55. GTDB lineage: Bacteria > Bacillota > Bacilli > Alicyclobacillales > Alicyclobacillaceae > Alicyclobacillus_H > Alicyclobacillus_H macrosporangiidus_B. Next base: position 2,063,151 of record NZ_JNIL01000001.1, read on the forward strand.
AACAGGGACGAACTCACCCCATTGCTTAAAGAAGAATGGAACCCCGACCGCCTGGCATTGGTCGCGCAAGCTCTCAACCCAGTCCGGATGCATTGGCCGTGCGTTTGGACCGCTTTCGCCGCCGACGATGACCCAGTCAATCGCGTTCTCTGGACAGCCAACCGCCTTACCCGGCTTGCAGCCATCCGGCCGGCCCTGGCAGTAGCACTCGCCGTCGAATGGCTTGAATTCGGACAGGTCCACCGGACCCAACAATGGTTCACAGGACAGAAACCGCACCGCCGCCGGCGTCTGCAACAGGAGAGGGATACGCTCGTCCGCAGCCTGTTGATTCTCGACCGACACACCGAGCCAGACATTTGGAAGCGGCCAGACTCGATCCACGTAGGCCTCCGCATACTCCGAGAAGATCACATCGGGATCGTCCAACGCGACATTCAGGTTCGCTGCTTGTGCCCAAGCGCGCACCAGCTCATCTGGACGACGTTCTGTGAAATATGCGAGCATTCGACGTGGGCGCTTGGTGAGAATCTGAAACACGTGGTCCGGTCGGTTCTCTAACAAGCGGCAGGCTAGGATGACGCCAAACACCTCATCAAGAAAATTGTCCGGCACCTGCTCGTGAAACAGGTCACTCATGCTGTTCACGAACACCTTGCGCGGTTTCCGCCAGTGTAGCGGCATGGTCAGTCGCTCCGGATGTAACCGGACATTGTGCGCCGCGTTGGGGCCTGTCCATGGCTTGAATTCGTGGCCCCATTTCTGCGCAAACCGTCGATCTACGGTCTCCGCGTAACAGTGACGGCATCCCTCGCTAACCTTTGAACAACCGGTGATGACGTTCCAGGTAGTGTCCGTCCATTCAATGGTGGTGCTGACGCTCATCCACTGTTCCCTCCTTTGCTTCCGGTGGCTCCTCCCTCTCCAACACCAACCGGATGGTGTCGCCGTCCAACAGCACATCCCGAACTTCACGCAGGACAGGTTGTTTCGCGAGTTGAGCCGCAAGACTTTCAAACGTTACGCGCATCGAACCAGCGTTCCTTACGACGGGGACTTGACCCAATACACGTCTGGAAGTCCAGGCCGTTCCGTATCGTCCAACGCCCTGCTCCGCCCCGCCGCGGCTCTCATTCGGCTCGCCATGTTCACTCACGCTCCACCATCGTGACAAGTTCAACCAAAACATCCCCATGGCACGGTTCAGGTTTACACCAACACCCCAGGGCTTTCCCGCGCGGCTCTCCAAGCGCCTCCAACAGGTCCCTGAGCCGTGGAACCGAGCGGCCGATATACACATCGAACGGTTCCCGGCGGCAGTGGACGACGCGGGGTGCTGCGTGAATGTCAATCTCCTGTTTCATGTGATGCCTCCGCCAGTAGCGCATGTACCTCGTCAATGTGTTCCCCGTAGGCGATCTTCTCCAGTTGGCAGTCCGGGATGTGGTAGAAATACCGGCCGTCCACACTGAGCACGTTTGCCCACTCGAAACAATTTGGGTCGTTGCAGAGCGTGCACGGCATACGCTCGTCCGGATGTTCGTACAACAACACCACGCGAACGTTCTGTGCTGCGCAAAATGACGCCCGCTTCATCAGGGCAGTTCGCCCGGCCAAAACTTGCCCCATGGATTGTGGACAGTCAAAGCCTTGCGGATCTCGGAATCGTCCACGGCAACCCGCTCCTTCCGGCACCAATGACCAATGATTGTGTTCATCTTCAATATCGGATATGGCCGTCTTGCGTGTATGCCATTTTTGCGCCAATTTTTCTGATTCAAAGTTCGGGCTCGCCGAAGTCCTCCTTTCCCGATGTGTGGGAGGGCGGCATACAATGAAATCCTCCTGCGCAAAATACGATTACACTTAACTCCAACAGGAGCAGGAGGATGATGAATAGTGCCGAATCGTAATCGGTACGTGTCTCCGCAAGTGAAGAACGTCATTGAACAGATGAAGTGGGAGATCGCCCAGGAGTTCGGAGTCGAATTAGGACCTGACACCTCTGCGCGGGAGAACGGTTCCGTGGGCGGCGAAATCACGAAGAGGCTCGTGGCGTTCGCCGAAGAGCACATGTTCGGGCACATGAGGAGATAGGGTGTGTTTGCGGAGGCCTTGCGACTGGGCCTTTTGCCGGCGCGTCGGCTGTTGTGAGCAACATACGGTGGATTGGTGGTGCCAGGGGGCGCATGGGAAACAGTCTCTCCTCCTGGCTCCACCGTATCATAAAGGCCGGGGTTCCCGTTTGCGAATAAAGACGCCCCCGCCCGTCGCTGAGGGATGAGGGCCTCGTCTCTTATGTACTCTGCTGCGGTGTCTGAGTCTGCGCCGGCGACACCTGCCACGCCTGCACGGCCGCGTCATGCGCCTTGACCACCGGAATCACGTTCTGCTCCACGAAATCAAGAGCCTTCTGCGCATCCTGCAGAGCGGAGACACTCTGCGCGTCAGCGACCGTGATACCGGCCTGCGCCAGCTCAGCCCTTAACGAACTCCACGATGTCTGTCTTCTGCGTGGGCGTCTGTTATCGACGGAGACTCTGAGAGCTTATTGAAACACCCACAGGCGTGATGCGGGTTCGAGGACCAAGTTTGCATTACACTCAAGTAGCCCCATCGGAGGATGGGGCTTTGTTGTATGCGTGGTGATCGTAACAGGCCCCCCAGAGATGGCCGCACCACACAGAGAAGAGTCTTCACGTGACAAACAGTACCACGCAGGTCACCCTCCAGACTCTCCTGTAGGCGCTCAAGCTATTTGGCGGTGATTTTCTCACCGACGTTGGTGTGAAAAATGAACCGACAGTTAGTCGGTGAAATGATTGTTGTACCGACACTCATTTGTAGCAAGGGCTGAATCCATAAGTGTCGGATTCAGCCACCAAAGCCAGTGTGGGCGACCATAATCGCCTGTCAAGGCTGGAACGATTGCCTTGACAGGCTCACCTTGGCTGTCGCTACGAGGCTCTGCGCCAGACGCCAATCAGTCTTGACGTGCACCGCCAGGCAATTCGAGAAAATTACCGTCAGACAGCGTGAGCGTTGACACTTTCTCCTCCATTTTCATCACCCGACGTAAGCCGGGGCAGCTTCCCTGGCCCGTCAAGGAGTGCAATTTTACTCGTCCGTCACGCGGATCCGAGCATGTCGTCTCCGCTGCCTGACTCCCCCGCGCCACAGACCTCCCGCATTGTTCCTGAACCGGTGTCAGCGGTGCACGGACTCTACAATCTTCCAAACATCGTTCAACCAGTCAAATACATATTCATGCGCTAAAGTTGGATTATCGTGTTGACAGTGCTCGGCTCCAGTTTCCTCCGGCGACACCATGCGCAGCGTCACATCGACACCCGCCTCCAGCGCACCACGGTACAATTGCCGAGCCTTTTCCACACCTATCATGTCCCTCGCACCATGAACGATGAGGAGCGGTATATCGAGTTTCCCCACGACTGGTTCGAGGTTGAACTGTTGTGCCTTAAGGAGTGCCTCGGCCATGGTTCGCACGCCAAACACCCAGCGGATGTGCAGTGCGAGCGGGTGATCGTCGCCGCGGGTGCTCCAGTCCCGCGCCACGTTCCACTGTGCCCCGTGGGCGATGCAAGCCCGGATGCGCTTTTCAAACGCTGCCGCCCGCACTGCGTAGTACCCGCCCAGGCTGGAACCGCTGAGGGCGATCCGATCGAAATCCACATCGTCCCGGGTCTCTAAGTAGTCCACACATGCCCCAACAGGCACCTCGTAATCAAAACGCGTCGTCAGATGCAGCCTGCGGAGCGCCGCCCCTTGACCTGGGCCATCGACGAGGAGGCACGAAATCCCTCGTTCCAACGCGCCCCGTCCGAGCATGAAATACAGTTCCTCTTTAAATGAGTCGAGTCCGCCGAGCGCTATCAAAACCGGTGACTTCGGGGGGGCAAATCTGGACCTGATGAAGTATGCAGGCAGGAAAGTACCCTCATACGGGATGTCCACGCGGACTGCCTTGTGGTCGAAGTATCGGCTCGCGGCCTCGAAGCACTCCTCGCATTTTGTAAACGTCGGCAAGCGGCGAGGGTCGTTCGGTTCCAGCCAAAACTCGGCACATCGAAAGTAGTTGCACGCGCGAAGAAAGCAGGCGCGGGCTGTTACAAAGTGGCCAGCCGCTTCCTCCCGGTATGCCTTGGCACGGTTCCTCTCCGCAATGCGCATCCACTCCTTGTGCCAACTCTCCCGGTCACCCGGAACCATCCGCTGCGCAGCCTGTAAACACTCACTGACACTGCCACCGCCCTCCTGGGTCTCGCCCAGGGCTCTCCGAAACTGGTAGGACATCCACGGGTATTCAGGCCACTGTTCCCAACCATATTCCCTGTATTCGCCCACCATAAACATCTCCCTAATAGATGGAAAGTGTGAGTCGTAGTCCACACAGCAGCAATCTCATGCCATCGTCGACTACACTTATCGTACTGGTTTGCCAACAACCCTGGTTTGCAAACTGATTACATGTGAGTTAAACCGGGCGCCTTCACCCTGTCCACCGTGCTTGGTACGAGAACCTGCCTTTCGTTCAGGCAAGCCATCGCAATAATCCCTATGATGGGAATCAGGGTCAACTGAATCAGCCCGGCCTCACCCCATCCAACCGTACCCACTAGGGCGGCAAACAGGTACCCGGCAAGGGAGGACGGCAGATACAGCGACGTGACGAAGATACCTGACGCTCTGCCCACCTGCTCCGGCCGGACGCACCGTTGCATGAGAGAGTAGGTGTTGACGAACAGGAAACCACTGCCAAACATACCTTCCAGGAAGCTGAACAGCGCCTGTAGTCCCGGTTGAGTCACGACGTCGAACAGCGAATAGCCGACAATCATGCCACAGACCAACGAAATGATGATTACCCATTTCTGGCGGAAGATATCCCCTAGATACCCGGCAGGAATACCCATTAGTGCGCCCAAGCCAAACATGCTCAAGCTGAAGCTGGCCTGAGTTGTGGTGTACCCCAGTTGTTTGACCAGGAACGTCGGATACAGGCCCAAGAACCCGTACATCGAGAGGCCGACCACCACCGCTGTAATCACGCCAATTACGATGTTGCGGTTCCAGACTTTTTCCGGAATGTGATCCACGTTTCCAGAATGAACTTCTTGAATCTCTTCATGCTCCGTAAAGTTCGTTGAGATGGCAAACAGAATGGCGATCGCGAAAATCAGACCGATGATACCGTACACGTAAAAGGGTGTCTTCCATCCGTACGCCACCAGCATTTTTCCACCAAACAGCGGTCCGAAGAAGCCGCCTACACCATACGCGAAGTTCAACGTGCCGAGCGCCATGGCGCGGTGTTTATAGAAGTAGGCACCGACCGCCGAAAAAAGCGCAGCGTTCTGCATCGCTTCCCCAATGCCTGAGCCGGCACGGTAAAACAGCATGTCGCCGAATCCGGTGGACATTGCGGTAAGTATGGTAAACAGCGAATACACCACGATGCCGATGAGCATCACGGACTTGCGGGTCAGCCTGTCAAGCAGGTAGCCTGTGGGAATCCCTGCGACACCAATGCCGAGTGTAAAGATGGTGGATAGCAAGCCCCCTTGCGGCAGTGAGAAGCCAAACGTCTTGTCGATGGTCGGGACTAGGACCGAAAACACTTGTCGATCCATGGCGTTGACCACATACGACAGGGCGAGCACAACCAACGCCATTACCGCAATGGAAACGGGCAATCTTTGTACAGTGCCGAGCTTGTATTTCGTGAACAACATTGTCTCATCTCCCAACCTCAGTGGATCAATTCAATGGAACGTTTGACACGCCCGAAAGCTCGCTCGAAGATCTGCAGCGCGCTGGTGTGGAATTCTGGCCCGTCCATCGTGTCCACACAATCGGACACGATGGTCACATCGTAGTCGCGGCAGGACGCGTCAATGGATGTGGCGAGTACGCAACTGTTTGTATTTACTCCAGTCACCCATAGTTCTTCGATGCCCAGGGTTCTGAGGACAAACTCTAAATCCGTGCCAACGAAGCAGTCATATCGCTTCTTCGTATCCACCAGCACGTCCTTGTCGTCCCAGAGAGCGGGAATCACCTGCACTCCGGGCATGCCGCGGAGGTTGTGACGGCCGACGTTCTTCCGCGTGGCCTGCGGGTCATCGGCACGTGCACGCCACGCAGGGTTCACAAGAATCTCCTTATTGTGTCGATACTGCGTTACCACATGGACGATAGGTATTCCACGTTCTCGACACTTCGCGAAGAATGCCGCGTTGGCTCTGATAACGGTTTCACACTTATCAGGGGGAAGTGGCATCGTGGCCACTTCAGGATCGAGATGCCCCCTGTGCAGGTCGATGGCGATGACAGCTCTGTTTCCCAAATCGTGACCCCCCTGAAACATGACAATTCTATGCTTCAATGTCTGCTTACCCGTGAGACATACTGACCGACACCCGGATCGGCTGCGACTTTGCCACTTTCGATCACGATTTGCCCACGGACAATCGTCGTTTCGGGCTTCCCGATGCACTCGGTGCCGCTGTAAGGTGACCATCCCGCCTTCGAGACTATGTTTGCGTCTTCAATCACCCACTTCTTCGCCATATCGATCAGGACGATGTCCGCGTCTGCCCCGACGCGCAAACTGCCCTTGTTGGGATAGAGGCCAAGTCGCCGAGCCGGTGTCTCAGAATAAACCCGGACCAAAGTCGCTAGTGATATGTCACCTCTATTTACAGCAGTTAACATCAGGGGTAGCGTTGTTTCCACGCCGGGCAGCCCAAATTGGCAGCTCCAGATGTTCCCCTCCAGTTTTTGGTTACGGGTTGACGGTGCGTGGTCAGAGGACAAGATGTCAATCGACCCGTTCGCCAACAGGTTCATCATCCGCTTCGTTTCCGGCGCAGACCGCGCCGGCGGTGTGAATTTACCAAACGGCCCACGGTCCTGAATCAGGCGCTCATCAAGAAACATATATTGCGGACAAACCTCGGCCATCACGTCCGCACCTAGTTCCCGCCCGCGTTGAACCAACTCGAGGGCGAACGGGTGGCTGACATGGGCAATCGTCACCTTTGCGCCCGTCAACTTGGCCAACAACACAACCCCGGAGACAGCTACTTCCTCAGCCTCTTTACTGCGCCACTCTTGGATGACGTGTCCGTCCAGCCGGTTTAACAACTTCAGGTCTTGTTCGTTCTTGGCGGTCATGGTCTCGTCTTCACAATGTGCCAAGACCACACCACCGACGCTCGCAACCTCCTTGAACGCCTCGAAGAGTTCACTGTTTGTCAGGCCGGGTACCCCGTGCGTCGTACACGTGAACGCCTTGAAGAAGGAGATCCCGTTCTCCCACAGCTTGTGAATTTCGCTGAAATAACCCGGCCACAGGTGTGCACCAAGGCCAAAATCAACCAGTGAACGGGTGGCCAGGTGGTGCTTTTTCTCAAGAAAGTCTTCCAGCGTTCTCACCGGGTGCCCGTGTGTGTGCTCAATGACCGTGGTGACGCCCGCCGTTGCGGCGGCGGTGGAACCGTGAATGAAATCTTCACGGTCCTCCTCGCCAGGGTCCATAAAGTGAACGTGCTGGTCGATCATCCCTGGTAGTGCGTGTAGCCCCGTTGCATCAATGGTCTTTCGCGCATGACCTAATGGCTTCTCGCTGATGGCAGCAATTTTCCCGTCCTGAATGGAAATGCATCCTATAAACTCAGCGGAAGGTGTGACAATTTGGGCGCCAACGATCTCGATGTCATACATGCTGTCAATCTCCCCGTGCTCAGATCAACCCAACTTCCTTCAGCCAATTCAGCGTCTCGAAGTGTGCCACGTGAAGGTTGTCCTTTTGACAATGAAGCACGCCGCCGAGTCCCTCGTCCCGCTCAATGAACCGCAGTTTCTTCACCGTCGACTTTGCTTCGTTGTACAGGCGCAGCGCGCTCTCAAGCGGGACCGGGATAATAAAGTCCTCGGAGCCTTGAATCAGAAACAGCTTGCATTCGATCTCCCGGGCCACGCCGGTAAGGTCATACTTGGAAGACTTCTCGACGAGATCGTCATAGGAGTTGGCACCAAACAACCGCATCAAATGTTCCCGGAATGATGGACCTGAATGTTGGTAAAGGAACCCCGCGTCGAATTTGTACACCGGCGACCAAACCACGGCAGCCGCAATTCGTTTCTCGCGAGCGGCAGCCCGGGGAACCGTGTAGCCGGCGAAGCTCTCGCCAATCAAGATCAACCGGGAGGGGTCCACGTCATCGCGATTCGACACCCAATCGACAGCCGGCGAAACGAATGCCTCGGTATCGGGTCGGACCGGGATGCCTTTCTTATACAGTGTCAGACCCACGCCGGGAGCGTAGTAGACAAGGAAGTTCAGTCCTGCTTCAGCCATGTGCTTGCCCGCCGTAAAATAGACCTCTGGTGGCAACGAGTCCGCGCCATTCATGTAGATCATCGTCGGATGCGGCCCAGGGCCTTTGGCCTTGATGAAGTAGCCCTCGAGGGCCGTCCCTTCGTACGGGATAGAAACAGTTTCAACATTGTCAACATATTGCAAAGACTTGCGAAACATGTTGTCCATGGACTCCAGCGTAGGTACCTTGCGGGCATCGCTGCCTGGCAAGAAAAACTGCGCCATTCGATAGTAATTGCAGGCCCGAAAATAGGCGTTGCGGGCCGAGAGCGCGTTACCTTTATCTTCCGCTTCGCGCGCCAATAGTTCAACGCGCGAGCCAATCTTGTACCATTGTTCGAACCATGCCTTCTCATCTCCAGCCGGAATGTGTGCCACCGCCTCCATCATCTCGCTAAAGTTGGACGCTCCGAAGTCGATTAGCCCAATCAATCTCCACAACGTGAAGTTCCAGTGATGGTAGCCTTCCCAGTAGCCCCAGGCACTCGTTGCAGTCGCCATTGTGTGACCTCCCACAAGATGAATTCTCTAGACAGCAAGCCTTGGCTCGAATATAGCGAAACGCCAAAATGGTTGGTATAACGCTCTCCCACAAAAATTAAGGTGTCCCGTTATAAGGTGTTCACAACACCAGCCAACCCCGTCCTGCCTTCATCGAGTAGACCATCTATGTTAATGTCAAGTTCTCTATCAAGTCTCAAGGCCAATGAAGGGAACGAGTTTTAGGAGGAATTCAATCCAGACTGTTTCATCAAAATAGATTTTTGATATAAAATATTCCGGCTATATCTTCTTCAGCGAGGTGTAGATTTGGGCTTTGTTCAGAAGGGCAAAGATCAGACGAACGAATTTCCGGGCTGAGAGCACGAGTCCGCGTTTATTGTGATGCTTTGTGACTTCGCGATAAACCCGGATCGGACCCTGCTCTTAGGAGCATTGTCTCGCGGGATCCCCAAAGGCAACCCTGCTAAATTAACATAAACGAGAACTATCGGAATCTGAGTGATAGGGTGACACTACTCTCTTGTTCACAGGTCCCATAGGTATGTCGCCAACCTCCGTTCGGGACTTGCACCCTATGGACGCCGCCCGTGTCAGACGTACAGACACAGGAGGAAGGTTGAGCCTCCTTCCTCCTCGGTGGCCTCCGATTCGCCTTGGCAGCGGAACAGGGCAAAGCTTTTAAGGCTCACCACTAGTCAGTCCCCGTATACTGAAGAACGAAAAGACCAAAGTTCTTATCGGTACAATACACATAACCTCGAGAATCCACCAACACATCCTCAAACTGCGTCACGAGTACGGATGGAAGAACACCCAATCGCTCGGTAGGATCAGCCGGGACAAAATGGCCGACTTCTCGTGGAACCAGCGGATCCGCTATGCTGAAGACCCTCAAACCTGCGTTGAAGTAGGTCAAGTAGACGATGTCCGACGGTGGCATTAAATCGGGATGTCCCTGGTGGTGATGTTGATTGTGCGGACCAAAGCGTCCACCTTTTTCGTAGTAGGTTTGGTACGGTAATCCTGGCTCCGGCGTCGGAACCGGAAACGAACTCAAGACTTTGGGGTGGAGTTCGTCCGCCACGTCCACCACGAAGACGTAGTTGAGCCCGTCTCCGCTGCCCTCCAGGATGGCCTCACTGTTCACAATCACAATCTTCCTGTCTGGAATCGGTACTGCAGAATGGCAACCAAGGGAACTGCCAAGGTTACCGAACGATACACGGCTAACAAACTTGGGATTCCACACATCAGAGACATCGAGAATGACGAGCCCAACCTGTCCATACGATAGGTACGCACGTTCTCCCACCACGTAAGCTGGCCCATGAAAATACGCGCAGAATTCCGGACTTTCGCCTGCACCTACATTCTGCCCCGGCCACCACCAGCGCGAAACTTCCACTGGTTGCGCCGGATTGTCTATATCTACGATGGTCAGAATGTTCCCCTCAAAACCCGCGGGGTTAGCCGTCATGTAGACGTAGCGACCGCCCGCATAGAAATTACGATGTGTCCCGGTGCCGCCAGTCTCGTACTTCCCGAGCAGTCGCGGCTGTGCTGGATTAGACTCCACGTCCCAAATGAGAGCTCCCTCGTCATACTGGGCTCCAGATTCAATTCCCCAGCCTTCGACCGGTTTTTCCAGTGCCGTAATCATCTTGCCGTCGGCTACCTGAACCTGGATGGTCCAGGTGTCTCGCGGCCCCGGGGTGAAACTTAGGTACTGGGGCTCTGCCGGATTGGTGACGTCCAACACAGACCAGCCGCGGTGCCACAGGTGTGCGACGTACAGATACCACCTCTCCCCACACCGTTGAATACCCATCTTGAACCCCGGCTTGCTCTCCAAGTCGTGATAACCGACAAAACGTACATTGTGTTGCTCCAGGATGTTCACCCTGGCCACCTCCGGGCAATCGGTGCCTCCGACATCTCATCCGACACCAGAATGTCGACCACCACACTGACCGACGTTGTAGGGAAATACCTGTCCTCCTACCCTTCCCCGTCGCTATTACAAGTAACCACCTTCACATATAACCCTAGTGCGAGTTGCGGTTTGAGGCCAGCGCTGTCTCGCACAATACTTCGATAATTTTATTGTGGAGTTACAACATCGCCATTGTATCGAATACCAAACGGCGGGTGACGACCCTCTACTCAATCTCATTGTGAAAAGACCACAACATCCGCCCGTCTTTCTGCTGTTTGCTCAACAATGAATGTGAAGTTTCAACAGTGTTAACGTCATGTATCCTAAAAATACGAGCACCGGATGACCAGCAGCAAGGAGGGCAGGGTAGGGTGAACATTGACCTACACAGCCACATCATTCCCAGTAACGTGGTGCACGAGATTCGAAATCGAGGCCACGTGTTCGGGGCTGAACTGCAAATCAGGAATGGGCAGGAATGGGTTGTTCACAAACAGGGCTATCAGTATCCTCTACATCCACATTTTTACGACCATGATGCCAAAGTTGAATCCATGAACAATATGGACGTTGACTTCACGGTGATGTCCCCCGCACCACCGTTGTTTATGTATTGGATAGAACCGGAAGTGGCGGCGAAGATGGCACGCATGGTCAACCAAGGAGCCAGTGAATTTGTTCAAGCACATAAAAAGCGGTTTCGTGCGCTGGCTACGGTTCCGATGCAGGATCCAAAGAAAGCAGTGGAAGAGTTGGAATACGCCAGCCACCTTCCAGGGCTTTGCGGAGTGGAAATTGGGACCACCATCGAAGGGACATCCTTGGATGACCCCCGCTACGACTCTTTCTTTTCTGCATGTCAGGCACTGAATTGGCCTATATTCCTGCATCCTTACTACGTCGGCGACAAGCAGGGAATGTCCAGCTATTACTGGACGAACCTGATCGGCAACCCGCTTGACACCACGATGGCGGCCGCTGCGCTGATCTTCGGTGGCGTTCTTGATAGATACCCAAACCTGCGTGTCCTGCTGGCGCATGGCGGCGGCTATCTTCCCTATCAGATTGGCCGTCTCAATCACGGGTACAAGGTTCGTTCCGAGAGCAGGACCTGTCGGCACAAGCCCATGGCGTACCTGCAACGGTTTTATTACGACACCATAACCTTTGATCCTAAGGCATTGTCATTTCTACTCGATATGGTAGGAAGTGCGAATGTCGTCCTGGGGACCGACTATCCCTTTGACATGGGCGAGGACAACCCGGTGGGAATGCTACGGAGCGCCACGGAAGATGAACAGACCGTGCATCAGGTCACCTGCGAGAACGCATTGAACTTCCTGGGTCTCTCATTGGAATGAAGCCTAATTTCAGGTAAATCCTTCGGATGGCGGTGGTGTGTGGATGAGAGTAGCATGCATACAAACGAAGGCAAACGATTGGAAAGATGCGAACGAGGCCTGGTCGACGACCAAAGCAACCCTTGTGTCTGCCGCTCGATCGCATGATCTGGTGATCCTTCCAGAATGCATCTTCCCGGCGTATTTCTTACCCGCACACGAGCGTCCAGCCGGCGTAATCCCAACCGACGTAGTGTTGGAGGAAGTTCGACAAATTGCTCAAGAAACGGAGACCTACATTGCATTTGGCTACGCTTCAGGCAGCGAAAACGTGGCTTCGCTCTTTGACCGCCAAGGACACGAAATCGCACGGAAAGCCAAGAGCTACCTCTGGCATTTTGATCGCCGATGGTTTCAACCAGGTGAGGAGGTATGTGTGTGCGAAACGGAGTTCGGCAAAGTGGCGCTGGTCATTTGCGCGGATGCGCGACTCCCCGAACTGGTTCGCGGAGCCGCTATGGAAGGTGTGAGACTCATCATTGATTTGGCCAACCTGACCGCTTCCGGCCCTGATCCAGGCAAGCTCACCAATGCCCAGTGCGAGTACATGCTCGGTACACGTGCCAGGGAAAACGGAGCTTGGTTGGCCGTGGCCGACAAGTGGGGAGTTGAGGCAGATTCCGTCTGTTACGCCGGGCGCTCCAGCGTCTTTGCTCCGGATGGGCGGTGCGTCGCACAGGCTCCATCCGACGCGAACTATGTGCTTTCTGTTGAGATTCCGACAGACCCGGCTACAGGGCTCATCTCATGTGAAATGCTGTCAGAACCGCTGCCCAGGAGAAGACCCGAATTGTACTCCCTTCTGACAACGGACACGCACGACCTACCAGTGTATCACACTCTGACAGAGGCTGTGATTCCTGAACTTTTGACGCCGTATGTGACCGTAACCAGTTTGGCCAACGGAGATGTTGACCTGGTTGCGCATGTTGAACGGCTGCTTGAACACGAGCCGGATTTGATTGTGTTGCCCACGGTTCACCAAGCCGACGTGGATGCCGCACCGTTCCAAGCACGGCTCGCCGACACGCAACACCTAGTGCTGTCCGACATTCATCGCGGCCTGGTCCGCACCCGGATACTGAGTTCCACAAATGTGGTTGGGGAGTACATGACTTGTCACGACTGGAATCCGCAGTCGCCTGCATTTTCCGTGAACCAATTTCCTGTCGTAAGAAGAACACCATTTGGGTGCATCGGAGTGGTTCACGATGCAGAACTGGTGCTCATGGAACCGGCCCGCTGCCTCATGCTCGCAGGCGCGGATCTTGTGATCTGGCCACACAGCATGTCATTTGAGCGTGCTCTTCCGCTGGCACGAACGCGTGCGGCCGAAAACCGGTTCTTCATCGCTGGTGTGTATTCCTCAGCCAGGAGCGGTGAACAACCAGGGGCCAGTTTCATCGTTGATCCATCTGGGAACTTGATTGCGTCCACGTTGCCTACTCGCCGAGTGCACACGACAGGAGCCTACTGTGCTCTGGCGAACTCCAGAATCAAAGGCATCGTACCCGGAACACACGTTGTTTTCGATAGAAAACCGAAAAACTATGGGAGGTTGGTATCCTATGGCTCAGAGATATGATCAGTTTATCGGAGGAACCTTTACTCCTAGTCAAAGCGGTGAGTACTTTACGTTGTACCGTCCCAGCAACGGTCAACCGTTTGCTGAGGTTGCGAACAGTTCCCAGGCCGATGTGGAATATGCCGTGGAGACGGCCCAACAGGCATTCCGCTCAACCCCGTGGCGATATGATACCGGGCTTCGGGTGCGAGCTTTACGGCACCTGGCGGCTCTGATGCGGAGGCATTTGCCGACCCTAGAGGAAATGGAAAGCACTGTGACCGGCCGCCCCATACGAGAAATGAAAGCACAGTTGTCACGGCTCCCTGAATGGTACGAGTACTTTGCCAGCGTGGCAGAAACTTTGGAGGGGACGGTTCCCCCATTTGGCACCGGATACGTCAATTACACTATCCGCGAACCGCTTGGTACAGTTGCCCTGTTGACACCCTGGAACCATCCCTTGTTGATTTTGACCAAAAAGCTCGCACCCGCTCTTGCGGCCGGGAATTCCGTGGTCATCAAACCGTCGGAACTTGCCCCGATCACTGTCAATATGCTTGCAGAATTGATTCAGCAAACGGAGATTCCCGCCGGGATTGTAAACGTCGTTCACGGATTTGGTGCAGTAACGGGAAAGGCGTTGTCTGAAAACCCGAAGATTGCAAAGGTTGACTTGACGGGTGGCACCCCAACTGGTCGAGCTGTTGCTGCAGCGGCAGGCCGCAACCTGGCTAAAGTAGCCGCTGAGCTTGGCGGCAAAGCGTCTGTACTGGTCTTTGACGACGCGGATCTTCATGAGGCTGTAAGCGGAGCATTGTTTGCAGGCTACATCGCCACTGGACAAACCTGTGTGCAGGGAGCTCGCGTTCTCGTACACGAAAGTATTTATGACGCCTTTGTCGAATTGTTTGTTAAGAGAGTAAGTCAGTTGAAAATCGGTGACCCATCTGATCTGTCGACCGATATTGGTCCACTAATTTCTCAAAGACAACGAGATCGCGTACTACAGTACGTAAAGATAGGAATTGATGAGGGGGCAACGTTGGCCTACGGTGGAACCGTCTTGGAAGAGCTTCCCGGATGGTACATGAAACCCGCCGTCTTTACAGATGTCAGTTCGCACATGACCATCGCCCAGGAAGAAATTTTCGGTCCGGTCGTTTGCATTATGCGTTTCTCGGACGACCAACAAGCTGTGGACATGGCAAACGACACTGAATTTGGCCTCGCGATGGCGATTTGGACAAACGATATTCGTAGGGCTCATCGAATTGCAGGGCAGTTGGAGGCAGGGGTCATCTGGATAAACGACCATCATCGTATTGACCCTTCTTCACCATGGGGTGGGTATAAACACAGTGGAATTGGCCGTGAGAACGGCATCGATTGCTACAAAGATTACACGCAAGTGAAAAATATTATTATAAACGTCTCGTCCGAGAAGTTTGACTGGTTTGATGGGTCCTTGCAGGAGAAGCGATACAGCTAATCATTTCGAACTCCGACTGAGACGGTGGTATCTTATGGTGACTGTATCAGACGTTTTGTCAACGAAGGCTTTTCAGAACGCAGTCGTACTGGCTGGACAGGGTGGTTTATCCAAACCAGTAAAAACAGTTACTGTGGCGGAGGTCCCTGATGCGGCAGATTGGTTACGCGGAGATGAGATTGTTTGTACAACGGGTTTTTTTATTCGGGATAGTACCGCGTCGCAGATGACCTGGATAGAGAGTTTAATATCACACGGTGCCTCAGCTTTAGCTATCAAGAC
The DNA here is from genome assembly GCF_000702485.1 of Alicyclobacillus macrosporangiidus CPP55. Classification (GTDB taxonomy): domain Bacteria; phylum Bacillota; class Bacilli; order Alicyclobacillales; family Alicyclobacillaceae; genus Alicyclobacillus_H; species Alicyclobacillus_H macrosporangiidus_B. The sequence continues at coordinate 2,078,733 of NZ_JNIL01000001.1, forward strand.
AACCCGCTTTCTTGGCGAGCTTTCCCAGTCAGTTATAAATTTGGCACGACGTAAGAATTTCCCTATCATTGGTTTGCCCCCCGATTCTACTTGGCCAGCGGTAATTGAGTCGGTTATGAATCTGATCACCAATGAGCAGGTTACCCGGCTGCGTAGAGCACAGGAAATTCACGAGCATTTGACCAAATTAGTGTTAGAAGGAACGTCCATTCAGGCCATCACGGAAACACTTGCATCGCTGGTGAAGAATCCGGTAATTGTTGAAGACGGAAGGTTCAATGTACTCGCAGTGAGTGTCCCGGACCAGTCACTCGGTATAGACGCCAATCCGGAGACAGAAAAACAAGCCGTTCAGAGTTTGCTCCATGAACGGCTTAGCCCTACCTTCCAGGAAAGGTTGCTGCATTCAGATTACTACAAGAGAATTTTGCGGGGGCGGTCAAACGATGTGCTGGAACTCAGCCTGGGCGGTGGCAAAGCTCGCTCGGTCACGATTCCGATTCTCACGAGCAGCGTGGTCTACGGTTTCATATCCATGCTGGCGGTTTCCGGTAAGTATTCCTCCATGGATATGGTCGCATTGGAACAAGGGGCAACCACGGTGGCATTACAACTCGTAAAGGACATCATGAACGAAGAAACGCAACGGGCCGAAACAGACCGTGTAATTGAATCATTGATCCGCGGCAGGATCCACACCTCATCGCTGAAGAAGCTTCTCCCTGCAAACCTGGACTGGGCCACGCCGAGGGTGGCGGTTTGCATCGAAATTCACTTTGACAAGTCGGACAACGGACTCTACGTGGCAGAAAGTCCACAAAGGTTGTTCGAGAATCTGTTGCGGCGAGAACTGGAAGCAACGTTCGGCACCTGCATTATGGGGTGGTACGACAGTCTCCTTACCGTCCTGGTCCCGTTCAGACCGGAAAACGTGAAACAAGTACCTGCAGACTTGGAGGCGGTTCTCAAAGAGGCCTTGGCGGGGCTTAAAAAGAAGCTGTCCCTGCCAGAGATCCGAGTTGCGATTGGCGGAGCATATCCTTCCCCTAATAAATTACAGAAGAGTTACGATGACGCGTTGCAAGTCCTGAAGGTGTTGAACATTGTACCGTCCCTTGGAAACATCGTGTCCTACGAACGGATCGCCATTTATCGAATCATTTCCATGATCCGTGATCACGAAGAACTCCACTCTTTCTCTCGCGACCTGATAGAACCATTACTCAAACATGACCAGGAGCACAATGACGCGTTGTGCGAAACGCTGTATGCGTATCTGCTCCACGGCGGAAACGTCACAGCCACCTCCAGGCAATTGTATGTACACCCGAACACTGTTTCTTACCGCATCAAAAAGATACAGCATCTGCTTGGCGACGTCCTCAACCAGCCGGAACACAGGCTGGCTTTGGCGTTTGCCCTGATTGCGTACCAGTACACACGCGTGTCACATGATGCTTAATCGGTTTTTCAATCTCCCAATTTCGACAGATTGGCCAATTCATCGGCAGTCCGCACAATGTGCTCAAATGTGGCCTTCAATTCTTCCATGCTGGCTAAGTGTTCTTCGGTATCGGCTGAGATTTGCTGCATGGCAGCATTGATTTCGCTAATCAGATTCCGTAACCGGTCCAGCTTTTCATGGATATCTTTGACGGAACGTTTACTCTCCTCAGCCATCTGTCGAATATAGTTCGCCACCACTGCAAAGCCGCGCCCATGCTCGCCGGCCCGAGCCGCCTCAATGGCCGCGTTCAACCCAAGCAATTGGGATTGGGAAGCAATTTCTTGAACGAATGATGCGATGGAGTTGATGCTATCCACATTACCCAACATGGTGTCGCATATCTGCGCAGCGTCCATCACCTGTTTCGCAACGTCTTGAGTGGCTTGGGTGACCTGGTCAGTGATGGCACTCATCTCTTCGACCATGGACGCGAGATTGGTGGCGTTGAATCGCAATGTATCATATTTCTCATTGGATACCACTGCAGCGATGGCACCGACCATTTTGCCGTCCTCGTAAATGGGTATTGCGGTAGCAACCACGTGGTTTTGTGGACGTTCTTCCTGAACTCTTTCACCAATACGCATCGCCTTTTCGATGACGGTTCCTTTCATTTGGTGCACCGGCGTACCAACCTGAAACTGTAACGCAATCTGCCTACCGGAGAGGGCACCAACGACCTTCTCAGTATCTGTCACAATAATGAACGCGTCCTCGGGATAGGTTTGCTGATAAATCTCCATTGTTCGCAAAACCATTTCCAGTATTGTCATGTTGTACAGATCCCTTCTCGATTGCTGCATGGACTCAGGTACGCATGGGGATGAATGAGTTCGGCATCCGCCCGGTTCACCGCGTCCTGGCACCTGATTACGTATTTTATTTGTTCTAATTTTACTGCTGGGGGAAGTGTTTTCATTGTTTGAATTTCATAATTTAGTGCAGGTCGTTTCATCGACCTACCACAAGGGTCGTTTACAATCTGTGCGGAACAACCGGGCTCCACAAGACACAATCTCGGATTTCGACCGTTTCGCCCTTAAAGCGGTGAAGGAGTCCTGGGAATTCCATGAATATCGATTCTGAGTTCCACGCGCTCTGGCATTTATTAAGGCCGATCGCTATCCCCGGGGCTTGCGGCGATTAGGTTTTGGTCATGTGAACCGTCGTTTAATATCCTTTACATGCTGTTTGCGGGCCTTTGTGTCAGTTATATTCGCTTTCAGCAGTCGCTCATGAATGTCACGCACTTGATAGTCTGACAGACCTTCATGCCTTGCGCCGGTGAGAGTCGGAACCAGCTGGCGTGGTCGGATGACAACCGCACCTTGCACGTCCTGCAAGCGCAAGTCAGCCCGTCTGGTGAAAACCACGATGTTGTACATGGGCACATCCTCGCCAATTAGCGCTTGGAGAGACTTGATGTGCCCTTTGTTTTGGAGGATCGGGTTCTCGGGCATGTATTTCCGCCTGCCCAGCGTGATGGTCCACCTCGTGTCTCCGCCCTTCCCGTACACCCTGCCAGCCCAGTTTTTCGTTTCAATGACGGCCAAACCGCCGCGAAATACGACAACGTGGTCGATCTGCGATGTGCCGTTTCCGTCGTACCTGGGCACCATCAAGTTGTCGATGACCAGGTACTTAGACTTGTCGAGCCGGTTCAATTGAGAACGGACACCTTGTTCGCCCAGGAATCCAGTGAAGGTTTTCGAGCTGTCAAGCACTTTGAGTACTATGACAATCACGATCAGAATCGGAAGTAGGACTGGCCACTGCATGTCTACATCGTCATCTCCCAATCGTTCGGGCTCACCAGTTCTTCCACCGACACGATGTAGGTTACTTGCGCTTCCACGGGCACAGGCACCTTCTTGGCGTTGATTGCAATCACGAGAGAGTCATTTTTTAACAAGATGGCATGTCGGGGATGAACGTCTTGTAGCTCTGGTCGGTCGAACTGTGGGTGCCAGAAAGCTTTGGGGTCGGCGGCCTGCAATCCATCACATATCCCCGTCAAAAAATTGTCCAAGTCGCCCACGACTTCGACTCGGTGGCGCGGTATAAAAATCTCGACGTCCAGCTTTACAAATGTCTCCAATGCTTGGGTCAATCCAGCCTGTTGCCGTGCAGTTAGTGCCGCTTGGCGCAACGCAATGAGACGAGGTACTTCCTGCGCCTTATTCCACATTGAACTTGCGCCGTCTTTCTTGGGAGGTATCTCCGCAACGGAGAACGTTACCTTCAATGACGACTGGCCTCCTCTCACTTCGCGCTTGGGACAAAAATTTTGGACTGTCTATCCCCCAAACATGCCTTCCCGCTGCATTGAACGAAGTGGAGGTGATGTTTCATGCCACCGCTCGTTTCAGCCGCGTTGACCATCGCCAGGGCTATGAGGGGGCTTACTATTCCCGAAGTTGCCGTCATGGCCGGGGTAACTCCGGACGATGTATTCGACGCCGAAAACTTTCTCGAAGATGTGCATCCCGCGATCGTCGCCATAATCGCGAAGACGCTTGGGGTTGATCTTCGCTGGGTAGACAAGCCTTTCTAATCAGTCCAAGGCTCTGGTTGTGCCAATCCTATCCCTGCGCCCGCCCTGGATGATTTGGAGCTTGGGACGTGTGGGTTCAACCTGCACGTCCGGCTCCTCGTCTTCAACCTGAACGTTCCTTTTGTCATCGTCGGAACTTGTTGGGTAGTGCGTGGTCTGTTAACCGGAAATAAGTGTTGCTTTTTGACATTCCGCACGCCTGAATGGCCAAATCCTCCCCGTCTCCCTTGACACCGGCGCTCTCCGTGTTACTATTGTTACATAACAACTATAGCAATGAGGGTGGACGTGATGCTCCTCTACCTACATCCCGACAGCGACGTCCCGCTGTACCAACAGATCCGCGACCAGGTCGTCAACGGCCTGGCCACCGGACAGCTGGCTCCGGGCGATCCGCTGCCGCCCATCCGCCAGCTGGCGGCCGATTTCGGTGTGCACTTCCACACCGTCCACAAGGCGTACGACCTGCTGCGCCAGGAGGGCCTCATCCGCCTGAACCGCCGCACCGGCGCCGTGGTCGCGCTGGAGCCCGCCCCGCCCGAGTTCCGCGAGCAGTGGCGGGAACGGGCCCGGGTCCTGCTAGCCGAGGCGTACGTGAAAGGCGTCTCCCCGGAGGACATCCTGGCTGAGTGCGACCAGCTCCTGCAGGCATTTCGCCGGCCCGCCGCCCCATCTCACCCCACGGGAGGTGCTTCGTCGTGAAACTCACCGCGCTCCTGCCCGCGCACTTCATCTCTCTGGTGGTCATCCTCGTCTTCGTCGTCGTCGAAGCCCTGCTGCCCGCCGTGGTGCCGAAGACCCTGCCGTTCGGCGTGCGCGTTCCCCTCGCGCACGCGAACCATCCCGCCGTCGCCAGCGCGACGCGGCGCTTCTACCGCCGCCTGGCCGTGATCGCCGTGCTGTCCATCGCGATCGATCTCGCCGCCCTCCTGCTCCCCGCCACCGCCGCCTTCCTCTCCGGCCAGGCAGTGGTGGTCCTCGCGGCCGTGGCGTGTTACGCCAACTACTATGCCGCGCACCGCGACCTCCGACGGGTGAAGGCGGCGGAGGACTGGTTCGCGGGCACCGTTCAGGTGGTCGCCGCGGACACGCAGCCGCGCCGGGCGCCTTCGCTGTGGTGGGCGGTCCCGTCTCTGGCCATCTTCGCGGCCATCGTCGCCATTGGCATCTGGCGGTACCCGGCCCTGCCCGACCGGTTTCCCACCCACTTCGGGATCGACGGCACGCCCAATCAATGGTCGACCAAGAGCATCGGCTCGGCCTTCGGCATCCTCATCCCGAACGCGTTGTTCATCGCCATCTGCCTGTTCGCACACCTGGCGCTGTACGCCACGCGCGTGGATGTCGATCCACAGGACCCCCGCACCTCGGTGGCCGAACAATTGCGGCAGCGGCGCGTCTGGATCGCCGCGAGCTGGTGGTCCTGCGCCTTTGCGCAGGCAGGGCTCGGCCTGGCCGCGCTGCTCTTGTGGGGGCTCCTGGGCGGCGCATCCGGCTGGTCGGTGCTGGTCATCCCGACCGTCATCCTGGTCGGCACCATCGCCCCCTGGATCGCCGCGACGGCCCGGTCCGCACGAGCCCGGCGAAATGGGGCGGCGGATGCCCACCAGGCGGGTACCGCACCGTTCGCCCACGTGGACGACGACCGCCACTGGATCGGCGGCGCGCTGTACTACAACCCCGCCGATCCCGCCTGGATGGTCCCGAAGCGCTTCGGCATCGGGTGGACACTCAACTTTGCCCGGCCCGCGGCCTGGCTGGTGCTCCTCGCCATCCTCCTCGTCGCCGCCCTGCCGGGGATCATCGCCGTGCTATCGCGCCGGTGACGGATCGCGGCACAACGCCCCCAGCCGCCCCCCATCCGGCCCGCGACGGATCCCCCCACCGGTCCCCTGCGTCCGGCCCGAACCGGTTCTCCGCATGCCGGCCCCGGGCCGGATGCATACGGCCTCGACAGCTGCGCTAAACTATGGATAGCCCGTGCGCCGTCTTCCCGATGGCGCGGGCGGATTCTCAGTTGAAGGAGGAATCCCCTTGTCGCGTCCATCCCGTTGGCACGTTGCCCGCTGTTGCTCTCCATCGTCAGCACCTTCGCTTGGTTCGGCGTCCTTCATCACGGTGCGAAATCCGGCCTTGAGTGTATTTAATCGTCCATTTCAGGTATCTTGTATCTTCTGCAGTTCCTGTATGTCCGGTATTGGCGGAATATCCATTTCGTACACAGCGTATTTGATGAGCCAGCGACCATAAAAGACCTGAGAAAGACCAAACGCAACATGAACTAGAATCAGTTTCTCCGAGACGAAATTGCTGTTCATCGAAAACCCGTTATATCATGTTCTCATTTTCTCCACCTTGCGTATTTGGCATATCCGCTCTGTACATCCCTTTGAGCGCATTCTCAATTCGGCAGGTTGGTTTAGGATTACTCAAGGCGAACTTGCCTTCCCACCTTTTATCACATATAAAACGGACCTGACCGGGTGCGGAATACTGGTGTCTTCGTCTTCCAACAGCCCAAGCGTGAGTTGCCGAACTTCGATGCGTTGCATTGGAACACGGCAGACCTTGCACCGCCGTCCCTCTCCAACTCGTCCACATTGTGGACACTGAAACGTGATCCAGACCAAGCACTGTACCTTCTCTCTTGTCTGTGTTGTTTTCGAATGAACGGTCGTTAGTTTACGTGCGTCCGGCTCACCGCCCACGGAAAGTCCGGTTTGCCCAGGCCACAAAGTCATCCAGGGACATGACGCGGACGTTCTTCTCTGCCGTGTCCGCGCCGTACCGCCGCTGTTGGGCAGTTTGTTTCAGCCATTCGACAGCGCCTTTTTTCGCGCCTGAACCGCCCAGCACGATGAAAATGTCTTTCTCGGGCATGGCCTCAATGGCGTTGAGGTAGACGTACGGGTACTTTTCGTCGACACTGCCGGCCGACTGTTGCCATTTGCACTCGATCCGGACGCGCAGGTCGTAGTCGGCTGAGACGAGCAGGAATTCGGTCTTGCCCTCGTGGCCGTAGATTGTCGTGTACGGCACGTTCTGGAGGAGTAGCTCGGTGCCGTACCGTTCCGGGCGCTTGGCGTACTGGGAGTACGGGACGACCTCGAAGCCTTTGCTGGACATGACCTCGCGGATCATCCGCTCCAAAACGCTGCCGGAACTGTTCGCGTATCCGCCCTGGGTGTTCGGACGGTTCATCGCTGTGTACCCCCAAACAGTGCGAGAACTTCCGTTGCGGTTCCCCTGTTGTCTCCATCGCAGCTGATGAACCGCCGTACCTCAAGTCGTTCCACGTCCGCCGCCGCGTAGGCGTCCTCCGTGAAATCCGTGGCGTGATTCGAGATGAGCACTGGGATTGCTCGCTCTCCAAGCGCGGTCGCCAGACGTGCCAAGTCTCGCTGGTCATCCGGACCGAATCCGCCAGCCGCGTAGTCGGTGAAGTTCGCGGTGTCCGACAGCGGGACGTAGGGCGGGTCACAGTAGATCACGTCACCCGCTTGGGCCTGTCCCATGACGACGCGGAAGTCTTCGCATACGAAGGTGGCGTGTTGGGCCTTCCGCGCGAAGTACCGCATTTCCTCCTCGGGGAAGTACGGGCGCTTGTACCGGCCAAACGGGACGTTGAACTGGCCATTGGCGTTATACCGGCACAGGCCGTTGTAGCCGTGTCGGTTCAGATAGACGAACAATGCCGACTTACGCCAGGTGTCCGTCGTCTCGTTGAACTCTGCACGGAGCGCGTAGTATCGTTCCGGCGTGTTGTTCTCGGGCACGAACAGTTCTTTGCAGTACGCGATGAACGTGTCCCCGTGCTGTTTGAGCGTCTCGTAAACCTGGATGAGGTCTTGGTTGATGTCGGAGAGCAGGTATTCCGGATAGTCCGTGTTTAGAAACACCGCACCCGAGCCAACGAACGGCTCGATCAGGCGGCGTCCGGACGGCAAACGGCGTTTGATATGCTCGACGATGCGGTACTTCCCGCCGGCCCATTTCAGGAATGGTTTCATGTCTTCCGCGTCCTCCGTCTTACCGTGCTGTTTAGTCAGCGACATGTGTTATCCGCGGCGAAATGAACACCCGTTTGTGTGAGGGGTGTCATGCCGTCTGGCGTTTGTCTCAGTGTCCCACGCCCGCGTCCCTTTGCGAAGTGACCTTGACCTCCCCATAGGACGTACAAACTGCGAACATCTGTTTAACGACTTTCATTGAAATCGACTTTCCCGCCTCTGGCGTTCCCACCACGACCGCGTTCGTTCCGGATGAAATCTTTGTCATTGTCTTACGACCTCCGATGGATTCTGCGTAGATTCTACGCTTCTACGTTATCCCCGTGGCGATTAGGGAGGGCCCCTATGCCTTCTGGCCCCCGTCTGCCATGCACGCCTTGGCGCGGAACGGCCTGAAAGGCCGTCCCCCACCAAGGCTTAATGGTCGTCGTCCGGGTTGTCCAGGTCTCCGAGGTCAATGAAATAATCGGGCCAGTCCTCTTCGTCCATGTCCTCCAAGGTGAGTGGCTCGTCGAAGAGTTCATCTGCTGGCGGTGTTACGGGACGTTGTTCGACGACTGTCTTTGTGCTTTCCGCGGGTCGTATCATTCCGTCTGGCCACGGGTGGACTTCAACGATACTCGATTCGTGCGTCTTCCTATCCTTCATCGACAACAGCTTCTCTAGCCCGTCTCGCATGGTTTCGTCGAATACATACACGTCTGCTCCGGCCACGGCGGCCGTCTTTGGCACGTGGTAACCGAGCGTGAACGTGCGCCAATTGCGCACGCGGTCTATGCTGCCATCCACGTATGTATCGACGAAGCGGTAACGGCCGTCGTTGAATCCGAGCAGGGCGGCGAAGCGGTGTTGGACGGGGACCATGAGACTGTCTTCCCAGTCGATGGTGTCATCAACCAGCGCTTTGCGTTGGATGTGGTCGCCGCGCACGATGGCGTCCAAGTACCAGCCTGGATGGGCTTTAAACGATTCCCACGGTAAGAGGTAGAAATGACGGCCTATGATTTCGATGTTGGACAATGGACGAAGTGCCGTTTCGTAATATTCGCGTGTCGCCAGAAACACTGTGTTCTTTACAGTGCTGTGTTGAATCACCCTGCGCAATGTGCCGTGAAAGATCATCCCCTTCTTGGATTGCTCCGCGGGTGTCAACTTCATCGGTAACAAGAACAAACCGATCTTGAAATCCTCTTCGCCCTTTTCACCCTTCTTGACCAGCCAGGCGTGCAGGCCTTCGTCTCCATTTTGCGGCAGCATTATGTCCCACTTATCGTAAATGAGTCCATCATGACGTAAACGGATAAGAAGCTCAACGAGATTCAACGTTTGTGCCAGCACATCAGATGGAACATGATTACGAGTTCGTGCGAGTTGTTCTCTCGCCGCCCACTGTGCCATGACATCCCTGTTGAGCCTGACCAGGCTCATGAGACGATTGCCTGGCACAACGTAGCGCCCTTTGGTAATGTTTTTGGGCACCTTCCGTTGTACTTCAAATTGGTCCCACATGTTTCGCACCAAATCCGTCGCAATCTGTCCATGCACATTCAGCAATCGCGCCACCTGCGCGTGCGTCATCACGCCTAGCCGCACAAGTGCGCGACAGACTTCATCGGCTCTTTGTTCCGCCAATGTTTCCCATGCTTCGGCTGTGCGCCCCAACGTCAGCACCCCTTTCGTGCTGTATAAAGTTGGCTTGTGCTCTGTGCCGCTTGGTGGGGAGTGCCCCCTGAACCTGTGCAGGTTCCGTGTCCACTCCCCACCCTCGGGCTTTTGGTAGGCAGTCTACATGTTCAAGAGACACCCTAAATCGCCTATCACTTCAAGAATTTTTTCCTTGCACCTGTTGAATTGTCACGGATGAATTGCGTTTTGAACGCAATTCAACGTATAGCAAATTCGCATTTCAGCACGTAGAACCCTGCCTCCGCCGCCTCCGCAACCCGCATCCCGGACAATGCCATTCCGTTTTGTGATCCACATACTGTAAAGTACTTCCGCAATACGGGCATGTGTTCGAGTCGTCTGCGTCTGTTGATTGGCTTCCCTGATTCACAACCTTGAGAACGTTTTTGGATTGCTCAGATGGTTCTGGTCGCTCAACATCAATAATCCATGTCGGAAATGGGTTATCAGAGGTCTCTACGTACAAATCGAAACTTGGATTGGCTACACCCGACGAGTCCTGGGTCCAACTCACGGCATAGGAAAACCGTCCAGGTCGGTCACTCCAGATCAGTCCATTTGCAACCATCGCGTTAACGAGAAATTCGAGCGTGGGAAGGTAATGGTCAAGGTCTTTGACCTTCCAAAATTGCTCGGACTTTATCACAAGCAGCATCCGGGCATATCCTGGCGGTTCCTTCGGTAACAAACTATTCTCCCAATACATCACCTCGTTCAGGTAATCCCACTTCAGCTTGTAAAACAGCCAGTACCACAACTGTCGCTTGCGCACGAACGGCCGGTTCTTGTGGTACAGCGGGTGGTACTTCTTCTTCGCGCCGTGACCCAACATCCAAACAGGCAGATTTTCCACGACAAAGCCATGTCCAGTAGGCGCAAGGCGAAGATCGGGTGGTAAGCTGTCGAATACGATCTTCCCATACCGCTCATCGTAGTGACCAACCGTCAGACCGGCTTCCTCGTACAGATACTCTCGGATCTGTGAATCCAGCTCCTCAATTCCGTCCAGCAAGTCCGTGACCTTCTCCATGTCCTCGCCCATCGTGAGTTCGGTCAACGTCTCGTACACCTGCGCCATCAAGATGTGGTAGCGCCGCAGGATGTCCAACGGCTCTTTGGATTGCGCCAGCATTCTCAGTTGTTCTTGTCGTATCAGGTCTTCTAGTTCGCGGCTCATGGAGCCACCCCCTTATCCAGAGGGTAGCAGGCTTACCGTGTCAAATCGCGCCATCTTCGCGCCACACTTGCATCCTCAGCGAGCCCACGAAAAACGCACCGGGAATGCATTTCCCAGTGCGTCCAAGTGATTCTCAAGCGTCTACGTCTACACAACGAAAACCGTCTACGTTTACATGACGTCTACTGTCTACGTTGACATGACGTTTACAGTAGGCGTTTACGTCCCGCGCAGCTTCCTCAGTAACTCCAGAGCCTTTGGATCGATTTCCTGCGATGACACGGCTGGTTCATTCGTGCCTTCAAGCGATTCGTGTCTATCGTGATCATCATCACCCTGTTGATCTTCGGTTTGGAGCCGCTCAGAGATATCCTCTTGAGGCACCACACAACCCACCACCGCCACAGATCGACCGAGTAACTGGTAAGCGTACAGCGCCAGCGCCTTCTTGAACATCGGATTGTCGAGCATATGGAGCTCATCGTCCGTCAAGTCCGGGAGTGCAATGGTGACGTGCCGTGACTGTTGAACCCTGTCCTCCGCGACCTTGGCAAAGAAAAACTCGCTCACCGCGCCAGCCTTGCCAGTGGTAGGGCGCTTGGCGATACGTCGAAGATGCTCTAATTCCTCCGGGGAGATGTTCTCCGGAATGCGGAAGGACAGAACACTCCCCGCCTTGAAATCCGGCCGACGTGGCATACCTTACACTTCCCCTGCCGCAGCTTCGGCCTTTCGAGAGAGTACGAGCATCTTCCAGTACGACTCCACGATCATCCAGATGCTTTCCTCCGCCGACTCCTGCCACCGGAGCGGATAGACATGCTTACTGTTCTCGTTGATGTACGTCAGATACGGCCGAATGAGTGCAGAACCACCGCCGATCTGATACACCAACTCCAGGTCGGATACCTTCTTCCACATACGGCCCAGGTGCTCGTGTTGAGCTTTCGCGCAGGCCATCAGCGCCTCGTCCACGATGTCTTTTATGGACGTTAATTTACCGTCCACAAAGATGTGGTTCTTGCGCTCGTCCTTGGCAAGCAGGACATCCCGCACCAGATTCCTGCGCGACCGAATCCGGTGATGATACCGCTCGTACACCTGCTCGATGATTTGGTCCAGGTACTCCGATACGCCGCTGTTCATGCCGTCCGAATTGATATTGTCCGGCTCACCGCGCTCGATGACCGCCGAGTCCGTGGACAGCCCGCCGATGTCGTTGATGAGGATCGACTTTTGCAACAGCTCCTCATTGCGAATTCGCCCGTGGTCGTCGGTGACCAAATGCATCATCGCCGCTTGGCCCTCGCTGTACACGTCCACAGACTCAAACTCGATTCGCACGGTGGTCTTGCCAATCTGTGGAGTTTGCAGGAATTCGACTTCATGTACTTTGCCCATCAAGCGATCCCGGAAGACCGTCTTGGCACCAAGCTGTTTCACTTCCTTGAGGGGCAAACCGGTTGACAAGGCATACTTGGCCTCGATGATCCCGTTACTGTTAGCAGGAACGTTCTGTGCGGCATCCAGCGCCAGGGCAACCAGAAGCATGATGACGGCTTGGTCGCTCGTTGATTTCATGTCCCCCGGCTCCGGCTCTTGATTGGACGCATACCTCGTAGCCAGGTTCCCCACCGCGTACACACCGCTCTTCGCGAGGGACGGGCTGGTGACGCGGCAGTGAATCCCCTCGTACACGCTGCTCTCCAGGGACACTACGCCACGGTCCTCAGATACCTCAGCAATCACGTTCGGCAGAATCGTGCCCTTGACCATCGACGAATTTGCGCCCTCGTAGATCGGCTTCACACTGTCATTCCCGATGTCAACAGCAGCCAGTCTGACCATTTTTTCAACGCTCCCTTCAGTCAGTTGTCTACGTTGTCCTAACGTAAACGTTATGGTTATTGAAAGAAACTCAACCACTTGTCCACTTCCTGCGCAGTCAACACACCCGGGACCTCGACCCATGTGTCCTTACCCGTCTGATGATACGCGTCTGGCGTCGGCAGGTTTTGTTCGACGTACTGCGTTTGCGGAGAGGGCAACGGATTCGACTTATACCCTTCCTTCACCCACACGGTCTTGGCCAGCGCCTCACTGGTCCGGGTCCACACCACGGCGGGTTTCACCTTCAAGCGCGGCCACACCTGCACGAACTGGTCAATGGCGTACTTCTCGTTTGGCGCGATATACAAGACGTTTTGCGCGGTGATCTTCGTAGGCAACGTATGCACCGTTCGCTTGCGACTGTCGAACGAAGACAGTTTTGTTTGAATGGCGCTTGGCAAGGCATTCACGGGACTCTGTGCGCTCACTTGATTGGAACCCTGAGAAACCCCTGCACAGCCCGTCAACACGAAAGCAACAGCAAAAGCAGACACATATGGTACGACCTTGCGATTCACGGACATCACCTCCCACATCACACCGTAACACACGCCCTATACGCTAATGCGCCATCTTCGCGCCAATTTGATTGTACGAGAAAGCCGCCAGTTGGCTGGCGGCAAGATGACTTCCCTACCATATCTCGTGTTCGTGGAAGTAAGTTCTCGGGTCGTTCCCGCTTACCCACGGTGCGTTTATTGCAAATTGTGCCGTCGCGTTGGCCACTTGGTTGTCCTGCGCCTTCACAAAGAACTGCACCGTATACGTCCCGTCTTGCAGGTATTGGAACCACGTTGACCAGTTAGGGTCAGTGTGGCCCTCCAGATAACCTGTGGTCGAGTCATAAGAGAGCGGAACCGTAAACATGCCGGTGAAATTGACCGGCGGATTTGGAGGCGCATAAGGACTAAATCTCAGTCCGCTCATGATAACGTACGCCTGTTGAATCGTCGAAACCGACGGCTTGACCTTGAACACCAGTTCTTCACCCGCCCAGAAGTCAGTCACTGGACGAACGAGACTCGGATCGTGCGCCGAATAATAGGCATTGTAATTTTGCAGATTCGCAAGCCATGCCGGCGTATGTGTGACGATGGCATCGGACAGCGTCAGCGGTATGGAAGTCCAAGTGACCTGGACATCATTGCTGACCGCATAGGTTGAGCCAGAAGACGGGTCGATCATCTGAGCGAAAAAGTCATCCGTTGTTGGTGTTGCCTCACTCCAAGTAGTCGTATAAGAGGTGGCGCCCGGTCCGCTTTGCCCGATCACCTGATTGGGCGACTTGATAATCTGGATCACGGCGTTTGCAGGCGCTCCGGAAGGCGCTGTGGCCGTGAGGGTTGTCGCCTCGCCCACGTGCAGGGAGACAGGCGATGCACTCAGGGTTAGGTCATACTGATACCAGGTGACCGATACGGGCTGAGACTGCAGTGCGACATTTTGAGCGGTCGTCTGCACGGTATAGCTCGCCTGTTGTGTAACAGGGGTTCCCGATTCACCCATGAGATACTCTGTGAAGTTGTACGTCCCAACAGCGCCACTAAACCAGCCTGCAGGAAGTTGAGTGACGTATCCAGTCGTCATCCACTGGTTGGCATTGTTGGCCACGAGAACTTGTCCATTCTGGTCAGTGATCTGCAAGGACACGCGCGCCCCATTCGGTGCAGGATTTCCAAAACCGTTCGTGTTGCTGCCTTGTATGACCACTTGATGAGGCCCTGCCGGCAGGGTGACCGTCGTGCTGGTGCCATTGGCCGCACCTGGTGCAGACGGGATGGAGCCGGACGAGTAGCCGTTTTGGAGAACCGGCTGACCGTCCAGGTACACGACCTCATAGTCATCCGCTGTAGCCGGGATGCTCACAGTGACTTGTTGCGATGTCGAGGTTTGAAAGGTCGTCTCGAAGAAGGCTGTTCCGTTTTTAGATGCAGCCTTCCCGTCTACCCAAAATCCGCCACCCTCACCGCTGGTGACAGCCTGTTGCGGGAAGAGGCTTGTCGGAATGTAGCTCGGGAGCCGATCGAACGTCCAATAAGGAAAATTTTTTACGGTACCCTCGGGAACACCATGTGGAGGAATGTAGACAAGCGATGATGCTCCCAATGGAGTGGCCAGCGGATACCACCCACCGTTGATGTACTCACTCGTTTGGCCGCTATAACTATTTGCCAGAATAGTTCCCAAGTCTCCGTCGTACAGAAGTTGCACCGGGTAGGTATCGGAACCCGCAGGGTTCCCAACATTAGTAAAATCTCCGTTTGTCGGATTAAACTTATACACAGGACCTCTGCCGTTACCAAGTTGTATGTAAATCTGGCCGTCACTGGGGTTGAAGACCATGCTCGATTGTGCGAAATTCCCCGCACCCAGCCCTGTGGGATACACGACAGCTGTGTCAGTAGCGGGGTTATAACCAATGATGGTCGGACTATTCCCGCCACCACCGTAATAGTTTGATGAATAAAAGTACATCCATCCGTTATTAGGATCATAGACTAGTGAACTTCCCCATAGGCCATATGTTGTTTGATTGTTAACCGTTGTTACTGGTCCGGTAGCACCCGTGGAGGCGTTGTAGTACAAAAATTTATCAGGCTCTGTGTTTATGAATAGGTAATTTGCGCCAAGGGAATACAACGTTTGGTTGTTAGAATCGTACACAATTGGCGCGGCGGGGCCTTCTATTCTTGTGAACACCATTCTTCCAAGGGAAGGGTTCCAACTCTTTTCGGTATATCCCATCCCGACGTAGGTTTGCTGGTCTGTGGAAGGATTGTAAGCGTAAAGATCTTGCTGACCATACAATCCTTCGTACTCGGTAATATAGAGCATTCCATTCTGTGGATCGAAAGTCATACCCGATGGTAGGTTAGTGGCCATACCAAAAATGGTATTACCTTGCACTGATGTTTGAATCCATTGAGCCGTATCTAGGTTGAATCCGTAGAGAACGTACATGAAAGGACCATAATAGGAATTCACATCATGTTGCCAATACGTGAACCAGACGTAAACAGTGTCATTGTTCGGATCGAACATGGGCGGGATGTATGTATCAGGCTCAAACTGTTGTATGACCGTCCCATTATAGGTTCCGTCTTTATTGGGAACAGGAGCAACGTATGCCCATTGATTAGCCGTAGAATCGTAGCTGTACACCGCATCAGAAGTAAACGCAAGGACACCGTGACCGGGGACATACCCCGGAACCTGTAATCCAGGGATAGACGGGTTACTCGGCTGTACCACCTGCGCAATATACGTGTCGGTCTGCGGCGTGTTCTTGGTGTCGTAGTAGTTGAGAACGCTCTGCCCAGGCTGGCCTGTAGCCACCACTTGCCCGGTGGTTTGATTCACGATGTCGAGCACGTATCCGCTTGGGATATTGGCCGCCGAAGCCGTTAACAACGTGGCCTTCCCAACTGGGAGCCGGGTCGGTTTGGCCGTGAGCTGTACAGTGTACCAAGTCACTGTGACAGGATTGGACGTAATAAAAGCGCCACTCTGGTCGGTATTGGAGCTAATATAAGCGATGAAAGTGTCGGTCTCTGGAGTAACACGAGTCACCTGGACGCTGTATGGTGTGTTTTGACTGTAGCCAATCTCCTGGCCTGTGTTTTGGTCATAGATAACTAGGTAGTACCCAGATGGTACGTTCTGCCCTAAAACAGTGAGCGTGGTTGTCTGTCCGGCCGGCAACTGAGTAGGATTGGCCGACAACGCAAGTTGGCTCCACTGTACCGTCACTTCGTTAGAGGGCGTTCCAACCTGTTCGTAGCCATCCGAAATGTAGGCAATGAATGTGTCCGTTTCCGGATTGTAGCTGGAGTATTTAGTGTTAAATGGCGTAGATCCGGTACTATCAACCATCTGCCCAGTCGTCTCATCCATGATGTACAGAGTGTACCCGGCCGGAATGGCCTGTGTGGTTGTCGCAGTCAATGTGGTCGGATTTTGCACCGGCAGATGAAGTGGGTTTGCGGACAAATTGATAGTTCCGGTCCACTCATTGACCCATTTCACTGTGACAGACGCCTGACTGATGACTTGGCCACTGCTGTTTATGATTTGCGCCGTATAAGTCTCACTGATTGTCTGCCCGGAAGCGGGGTGTTCTACCTCTTGATAGCTTTCGTAGTATGCCGTCTGGTTCTTTGTGTTCCACGGATTGGCCGCATTACCTGTACCAGACACAGAAATAGTGTCTCCAGGCCCCATTTCACCCTGCACAGCATACGCGATGGTCGACGGCTGGCCAGGAACCATTAAGGCCGGATCAGCAGTCAGAGAGATCGTTGGCGGCAAACTCTTCCAGGTAACTGCCACTTGATTTGACTGTGCCACGATCTGCCCCGCGCTGTTTACGATGTTGGCGGAGTAGTAGACCGTGATGCTCTGTCCATCTGTGGGATTCTGAACCTGTATGTAACTACCACTTGGCAACGTTGAGATGGTTTGAAAAGGCGGATTCACCCCTACGCCCGCCAACATGACCTTATCTCCAGGTTGCATGTTCGTCGTGGTGTACGAGACTGTAGACGGCTGTCCGCTCTGCACCAGAGTCGGGTTGGCCGTGAGCGTAATTGTCTCCTTGATAGCATTCCACTGGACGGTGACTGTGTTCGATGTCGCGTCCACATTGCCTGTCGCAGCATTGATGAGCTGCGCTTGGTAGGTGACGGTTTGCGCGGTCGAGGAGACCGCCTGTGTGGTCAGTTGCTGCTCGCCAGCGCGGTTATCTACATAAGCATTCTGACCCGCAAGCGTGTTCGCCCCGGACTGATCAAGAATTTTGATATAGTCGCCAGAAGGCGCGTTGGTTGCTGTCGCTGTCAGAGTGGAGGCCTGTCCAGTGGGTAAACTCGTGGGGTTCGCACTCAGGAGTAGTCCTACTCCAGGCTGAACGATCAGCGTGGTGGTAACGGCATTGCTCACCCGGTCCACCCCGTCGCACACCCAAGCGTTGATCGTGTACGTCCCGGGCTGCAGCGCTGCGGACGAGATCAACGAAAACTGGTCCGTGAACGAATCCTGCGAACCGCTCTCAGCCTGCATCTGCTGTTTGTCCGTGTTCCCGCTCCCGACCAACCACACAGACTGCCCGTTCGACTGATTCACCGCCTGTATCGACACCCAGTGATGTGTCGCCAGACTGTTCCACAACGGCACATTTGATGACACCGTGAAGTTCATCGGGTCGCCCTGCTTCACTGTGCCGCTCTGGTTGGTGTTGGCGTCCACCACCGACACGGAGTTGGCCGTTGGAGGCGCGGACGGTTGGATGGGATAGGTGTACAGGTACTCCTGATACGTTTGGCCGGTCGATTGGTCCGTGTACGTCCCGATTGGCCCGCTGACCGTGTGGCTGCCGATGAGTGCGCCGCTCTCGTTGACTACGCTGGCGAACGGGACGTAGGTATAGGAGGTGTAATTTGTCTTGTTCTGTACTTGAATCTGTTGGTTTTGCGTTTGAAGGTAGTTGAGCACGTAATCCAAGTTCCCGCCCAAGCGGTTCACCCAATCCTGCACATTCGATGACTTGGACGGGTCCGCTATCAGCAGGTATCCGTTGTCCGCGCTCACCCCTTGCATGTCGCCAAGCATGACGCCCCAACTGCCCTGTCCGTCTCCGGCGTCAGCTTGCTCTTGAGCGATGTGGATGGTTTGACCGTCCAAAGCTGGCCATGGCCCGGAAGTACCAACTACGACATCATCGCCGCCCATCAGGGCATACCCGCCTGATGTTTGCACCACGAATCCATATGCGGAAAGATTATTGTTCACTGTATATGCGTAGGCCCCCGTGAAGTACAAGCTGCCCATCAAGGCCGCCACTCCTATCGCCCCAAAGGCCCATACCCGTCTCCCTATTCGCATGCCCATTCCTCCACGCAAAAAGCTAGGTGTACAATGTGAACGTAGCAGATCACATGCGCAAAAAAGCGCCACGTTTGCGCCATTGTTCCACCCACCGAAATACGCTTGAGAGGAAAGGATGGAGCGAACAGGCGACCGTGATGTATCTTTCGCCTGTGTTAGACTAAATATGAAAAGAGAGCCGAGGCTGCATACTCGGCTCTCGGGCACCTACGCCTTGGGCGTTGTCCCTGCCCGTGATTGATCGTTGGGCAAGTAACCGCCCCGCTGGCGCTAACTTTTGGGGGCGGTTACTTGCGGCTTAGCAAGGTAAGAACCACAGCCACACGGAGCGACAGGAGCGCAACCACCGAAATGCAACGGGCGCCGGGAGCCCCCGGCTTTAGCCGTGTTGACGGTGGTGCTTATTAGAGATTCTTTCGTCTATACAAGAGCAGCCACTAACATGTGGCTGCTATGGCAAGGCTTGATTCACTGTTTACTGGGCGGGTTTTGTCCCTCTCCCCAGTCATACGGCTGATTAAACACGGGAGCACCATTGAGATTGACGTATGCGATTTGGAACCCTTCCAGGTACATGCGCGGATTCAATGTCCCCGTGTCAATAGACAACCCCGGCCCATTATTGGGAATCTGAAGCGTCTTCCCTCCTCTGTTGTCCTTCGCCTGCCATCCTCCATACACCCAATACCCGTCGACCACATGCCAGGCCATATTGCTGAAACTCTTGGATGTGTCAGGGAGTGTGAGATAGATGGTGTTACCCTTCACAGTCGCGGTCACCTGGTCATAATACTTTGTTTCGTCAGCGAGATACGCCTGATAATCATTCTCCGAAATGCCGTTGTTCACCGGCGCGCCGCTGTTTGCCGTATCGCCGTACCACATCCCAAAGTTGCTGTAAAACGGCACGTGCAGGTGATGCACCCCGTTTACCACTCTATCCCCAGTGAGCCACCACTGAAGATTGCTGAGCACCGTGCTCTCATCCGTAGAGTTAATGACGCTTGACGGACCAGTCACGCTGGTTTCCTGAAATAGACCATTGATGCTCGCCCACATATAGGGGTCAGTGGAAACCTCGTATTTTAAGTCATACGGAATCCACTGGCCCTTGTTCGGTCCCCAGGACGCGGTGACACCCTTCGCCTTACTGGCCCACTGCGCCAGCCACGTCGCCACGTTTCCGGCTGTTACCGGCGCGTTCGTCGGGTTCACGCCCGCGTCCGCCATGCTTGGGTGGCTGTTGACATCCCACGTATTGGCGTTGAACACCTGCCACATCGCATTGGCCATGTCCTGCTGGGTGGCGGGCTTTGTCTGCGTCAAGCGCCAGTTCGTCCCGTCCCACGTAGACGTGATACCCAAACGATTAAGAGCCTGGAACAAGTACCAGATCGGGATGAATGTCGTATCCTGGCCGCTCGCGGGGTCCTTGGCCACCAGCTTCGGCGCGGTCTGCACAACCGTCCCATTGATGGATATGCTCATCTGATTGGGACTGGCGGCCGGATTGTCCAGGTTCGGTGTCATCGACGAAGGAACCGTAAGGCTCCAATGCGTTCCGTCCCAAGCGGACTGAATGCCGAGCCTATTGAGTACCTGCATCGCGTAGTAGATCGGTATAAACGTCGTTGGCTGGTTCGTCGATGGATCATTAGCCGCTGTGTGTACCGGGTCCGTGATGTCCTGCCCGTTCAGATAGATGTGTGTTGGTGAAAACGTCACCGCCATGACCTGTGCCCCAGGCGAGAATGCCGTCGTCAAGGCCAGGGCGGCAGTCCCTACCGTTACTACTTTGGCTGTTCTACGCATGGATACATCCTCCTTGATGGTATCTATTTCTAGTTTAACGCCGCCCGTTCCCCGAAACGGGCTAAACGAGGACGAATTTCTCAGTGCCCGTGATAACTGGCCACAACCGGAATGTTCATCGTGAATGGCTTCACATTCGCCGCATAACTCGGCATCGTAAATTGCACCACGAGCACGATGGACGGCTCATTCATCGTTACGTCAATGCCATACGTGGTGTTCACGTAGTGATAGGGAAAGTTGGCGTTACTCCAGTCAAAGAACTCTTCATCGAGGACTTGCGGCGCAGTCTTGAGCATGGTATTGGGCTTCGGTTGCCACGTCCCGGGGTCCAGGTCAAGGTTGTTGGCCAACGTGCTACGGAACGCATTGTCTGCCTTGGTCTGGTCAAACACTGGCTGACCGTTGGAAACACTGTCCTGGGTCACCATCTCCACGGCATCGTCAGTGGCCAATTGAAGCGCGTCGTGAACGCGATGATAATCCGATTCTTCCATTTCGAGGTTGAACACCTGCAGATGAGACTGAAACTGGAGAATGACGAGGAATAAGGCCATCAATACCCACTTCATATCAGTCCAGCGCCTCGCTGTCCGCGCTCTCGTGCGCCGTCAACATCGCGTGATTCGTCGAAGGACTCAAGGAGAACAAATTGATTCGCGTCGGAACTGACACGGTAAGCTCAATCGGGGTGCGCCGCGTCGTCGGCGTCGTGGTCCCCGACACGACTACGTTCCCAGTTGGATAGCCCAGCGCCTGTGCCACATTCTGCTGAATGGTCTGGAGGTCGGTACTCGTAAAGTAGCCCTTGATCTTGGCCTCCGATATTGCCGTGTGCACAACGGATTGCAGGTACTGCAACCGCGCCCCGTTGATCACATCCATGTACGGCTGATAGTTCCACGATAGAATGCTGAAGTACAGGAGAACCAAGATGATGACATCCCTCACGAGTACCAACCCCTTTGCGATCAACTACCCGTATACCCGTCGATCATTGTCCTGCCGCTTGACTCTCGGCCTGGGAGATCTGAGTCTGCGTGAACGTCTGCGCACTCGCCTGCTGTTGGCTGTTCCACCCGTTCATATTCACAACGCTGACCACTGCAGCGACAAGAAGCAGAATGCCTGCCACAATTCCAGCCGCTACACCGTTCACCCGCATTCACCCCCTTTCAAAGGCTCACCGCTCGGCTAGATTTTGCGCGGGCGTGGTCGTCAGCACTCTCACGCCGGCTTGCCCCACTCTTTTCATCTGACCCTGGCCAAAACCGACATTCGAGAGCGCGAAACACACCACAACCGCCAGTATCAAGAGCCCTACAAGGATCTGCCGAATCGCCCATCCTCCTTTCTGGTTCGTTTCCTTCACCCTACCACTTCATCCGTGCAAAAACGCGCCAACTTTACGACACAGTTTTTATCCCCCAGTGCTCAGCCTCAACAAGTCGCCTGTGTACAGCTGGATCACAACCATCGTGTCGTATGTGGCGGCGCCGAGCCCAACCAAGGTGAGGGCGGTGCCGACCAATGCCCTGGTGTTGAGCTGAGTCCGAAAGGCGGCCAACCGCTCAGTCCGGAAACTCTCATGGTTGTTTTGAAATACATCCAGCGCCACCCCGATCCCCGCCTGTTCGATCTCCATGAGCATCTGCGAGAACGTCTTGGCCTGCTTCGTGCCCACATCTTCTCCGAAATGTTGCAAGGCGGCCATTGGGTCTTCCAACCACTCGTCCAGACACCTCTTTAAGAACGGACGCAGCACGGGTACACGGTGCAATTGGCGTTTGAGCATCTCATTGACAGCAATCGGGTGGTCGCGAAAAGCGACGATCTCTTGCAGTAGCAGGCGGTACAAGAGATACAGCGCTCTGTCCCGTTGTGAGGAGGCCTGTTTTTGCATCCACAAAAACCCGTAGTACATCGGAAATGGCCGCCTGTACTCCAATATCAGCCACATCAGAACCGGAAACACCACGGGCAACGCCCGGCCTTCGGCCAAACCGGCAATTGCAACCACGGCAAAGACCGCGGTCACCCCTAACCGGACGTAGTGATAATGTGGAGCGCGGATGTTCAGCCCGCTCTTGCGCAAGAGTCCATTCAGCACGTCATCATCAAGACGGTTGCGCACGCGCATCCTGGTGGTGTACCAACCGGCGGCTATCCGCGCTTGCATCTGAAATCGTCCATATTCACCCTGTTCGGCAAGGTAAAAGAGGATCACGCTTGGGACGACCCCAAGCGCCAGAATCACATAAGCCACGCCGCCCGCCCCCTTCTTAAATGTCCTGCCTTGGACGGTAAAAGATGACTCCTATCAGAAACGAACCGAACGTGCACACGAGTGTGAGAATGAACCATCTGAAACCGACCGGGTTTGAAAATTGGTACACGAAGATTTTGTGAGTGAGATACACGTAAAACAGCAGCATCATGACTGGCCACATGAAAAACGGCACGCACGCGACCAGCAGGCTATCCAAACGCGCCAGATTTTGCCCCTTGCGTGCATCCTCGATGTCCTGAAACTCCTTGTGCATTAGCGCCAGGCTGTATTCCACGTCCACACCGTCCACCACGGCGTGCTCAATATCGTTGGCGATCTGCGCCGCCCAGCTCGTCCCAAGCTCTCTAGTGAAACGGTCCAACGCGCGTCTTGCCTCGTCAGGTGTGGTATGGTCAGTCAGCCGGTCGGTCAATCTCGCCAGGGAACGCCGGATGGGTCCTGGCGGCAGGGCGTCCACTGTGGATTTGAGCGCGTGCAGCATGCTACCGCGGTGTTTTCGATACTCGGGGACGATGGTGGTGATCAACACACCGATGTCATAGCTGTTTCGAATGCTGAGATGATACCGGCGGATCTGCAGCAACCCGTAAGGCGTCGCCAAGGCCAGGACACCGGCAACCACCGGCAAGCCCGGGTTGTGAACCAACAGTAACGCCAGCACGAACGCGACAACTCCGCACATGACGGACAGCATGACAAACCGGGAAACCGATTCGCGTCCTGGATTCTTCAGTGTCGATTTCAAAAGGATGTCCAAATGTTCACCGAATCCAGCGTACCACGGAGTTTGGCGCGTCTTGTTCGCGCGAAACCCCTCACTGACACGAAGCATTTGCCGGTGCCCAATGCCGTAATAGGCGCGCCGGATTCCTTCGCGGACGTCCCGCCATACTTCGTCAAAGAGCCAAACCGCACCGGCACAGGCGCATCCGTACAACACGAGTTGAATCAGCGTGTTCAGCGCTGCCAGCATGCGTCTACCCTCCAATCCTTATCCGGCGTACCGCTTGTCCCTGAAACGGATGTGCTTCCTCCAGCCTTTTGAACTCCTTCAGAAACGGTTCCAACACCTCGGGATACGTGTCTTCCAAGCGCTGCCTCATTTGCGGCGGGACCTCCGCATGGAATGTCCAGGTGTCGGTCGCCCGGTGATACTTCATCCAAGTGGTGACACTAAACGATTCACTTTCGTGGTCGTACTCGTATGCGTACACACCTGTGACGATTTTTCGCCCGGTAGGGTCCTCCCACATGCTGATCGCGACATCAATGCTCTGCGCCGCCCGAATGTACGTTGCCCGGTGATCTCGATTGGGCCGGGCCTCCAGGCTCAAGTCCGCCAGCTCACGCGGGATGTTCTCTACATACGGGCTGTGATAACTTGCCAATGCCCCATTTCCCCGTTCCCGCGAGAGGAAAAGCAGATCCACTTCCATGCTGCGAATCTCCGGGACCATCATGTAATGTGCGTCACTGCGCAGGAATGCCGGGAACAAGGAAGTCATCTCGTCAAGCGGCGATTTGAGCGCGATGATCCGTGCGGCCCTGTCAGGAAAGTCCCGTTTCAAGTGCGCCTCGAACGTCCCGCGTTCTACCGTCACGACTTCGAGATTCGGGTCCCTGGCCCCAAAAATAACCTTCAGAAACGTGGTCTTGCCGCTACGCCGGATACCCGTCGTGATCATCGTCAACATCAGTCGGCTGAGCAGCTTCCACCACCGCACGGAATCAGCAGGAATCGTGCGCATTTCGGCCTCATGCTCAAATGTGTACTGGTTGAAGACGTACTGACGAAACACCAGGACGTAGGTCTCGGACAGCGGCGGAGTGAAAATCGTGACGCGTGTCCCGTCCACCATATCCACCTGCGTCCAGTTGTTCGTCTGATTGACCTGGTTATGCGGGTCCTTGAGCGTGAGGGTGCGGACCAATCGTTTCACCTGGTCGATGGAGTCAAACTCGAACGGTTGCAACACCTTCGTGCTTTGACCCTTTACGCCAAAGAGAATCTG
Organism: Alicyclobacillus macrosporangiidus CPP55; assembly: GCF_000702485.1. Taxonomy (GTDB): domain Bacteria; phylum Bacillota; class Bacilli; order Alicyclobacillales; family Alicyclobacillaceae; genus Alicyclobacillus_H; species Alicyclobacillus_H macrosporangiidus_B. The sequence goes on from NZ_JNIL01000001.1 coordinate 2,103,554, forward strand.
CGTACCGTTGACCGTGGCGGATTCGGTCGGATTGGCGAACCACACACTCATTGGACCGAAACCCAGATGGTGCTGAAAGATCGCTTCCGGCAGGTTCGGGTAGTACCAGGGATACCGTGTGTTCTGATACTGCGGGTGCTCGCGCAAGAAATCATAGATGCGTCCGATGAAATACTGTTTGGCGGCGGGCTCGCCGATGATCGCCTGATACTTGCGGGTCAAGTAATCCGAATCCGCGTCTTCGTCGGCTCCCACTTCATGGCCTAGATACTGTTTGAAGGCCTCTATCACCCGCTCAAACGGAACCTCTCCCTGCTCCCGTGCACGTCCGGCTTGCAGTTGTGCAAGATACCTGTCCGCTCGAAACGGTTGTTCAGGCAGCAATTCACGCACGGACACCGGCCATCACCTCCACGCCCGCATCCGCAACGGCCGACTGGACGATGGTATCGACCGCCTTGCGGAACTGTTTCTCTCCCAGGAACAGCTTGAGCGGCTCCGACTGTTGTTCCGCGTACAGGTCGATAGACGGAAAGTGCGGGATACCCGCGACTGGAACCAAGCCGACGGATTTGGCAAAATTGGCCCCTTTGCCGTGCAGCTTGCTGCCGACGAGCATCAGTTCATGCTGCTGGATTCCAAGAGGCTTGAGCACATAGTCAAAGTGATCGAAGAACTGGCGCTGTGTGGACGCCAAATCGTTGGCGACAACGTACCGGTGTGTCGCAATCCTCAATCCCTGCAGAGCCATCGCGGTGTTGAGCACGCTACCGAGATCCAACACAAGCACGTCGAACATCGAGCTTGCCACGGCGATGAGCGAATCCATGTGTTCCGGTTGCAATGTCAGCGCTTGGGTCTGGTTTCTCAATCCCGGCAGATACCTCACACGGTAGACGCTCTCCATCGCGGACAGGAGTGTGTCCCGGTCGAGCTTGTTGTGCACCAAGAACGAAACGACATCATCAAGATGATGATTCCGTTCGGACTCGGGCAGCATCCAGGTCCCCGAATTGTACGCGTTCAGCCCAAACACGCCGACGTTCTTGCCGTGTTGAGCAGCCAGGACATGGGCCACGGCCAACGCGATGGTGGTGGTACCAAGGCGCGGATACACGCCCCAAAAGGCGAGAATAGGGAGCCTCGAACCGGATGAAACCTGCTCCTGCAGGTACTGCGCCAACTTGGCCGCCTGCACCAAGCGGATGTTGTGCGCTGCTGCAAACGCGGTCATGGCTTGGGACGTGTCATCCACGATATAGGTGATCACGCACTCTGGATGCTGCTGACGGAACGTGTACAGTTCGGCTTGGTCGATGACGGCGGAATCGACCAGGATCTCCTCCGCACCGTTTCGACTCTCGTTGACCATTTCGCCTACAGCTTCGAGCGTCGCACACATCGGCACTTGTTCGGGTAATCCTCTTTTCAGTTCGTCGCGCAATCCAACTGCAAGCACCCCAACCCCTCCCTCACGGATTTGATTTCTGTGCGGAGTCCGGAGCCACACCGACGATGAGCAACTGGTATTTCTGCTGAATCAAACTGGCGAGGGTGCCCGCCTGGTCGTCGGTCATCTTCAGGTCCAGCACACTCGGCGTGCCAGATCCGTTCTGTCTCGCCCCAACGGTTTGCGACCCTCCCGGGGGTTGGCTGGTCACTTCCTGGTTGCTGCTGGTGTGCACGGACAACACCAAAATGTGACTCAAGACCGGCTTGGTCGTATCGACCCCGCCCGCGACAGGTGGCGTCTTCCCTTGCCCTGCCTGCTGAGGTTGGGCCATCGGGATGAGATCCACGTAGTCCCCCTGCCTCAGCGTCGGTGACATTGCCGCAATCCAGCCCGATGGGATCGGCACGTCCTCCGTCCCCGGTGTGATCGTGAACGGATTGGGTTGCGTGTTAAGCGCGGTAAACTGTTGATTCTGCGACATCGCCTGTGCTGTGTAAGCTCCTGTCAGCTTCGTCACGTCCGTAACCGCGTCCGGGCTCACTTCGTCCTTTGGCAACCTCACACGCTTAAAGTCTGAATCCCGGATGGCGGTGTTCGCCTCAAGCTGTCGCGCCGCGACGTAGACCCACTGGCTTCCAAGATACGGTGCGAGAAACTGGTTATACACAATACTTCCTCCCACCCCAGTTACAAACAGGGTGGTCGCAATCGTGTACTTCAACCACGGTTTCACAAGTGTCCCTCCGTTATTCGGCTTGCGTCGGCAGAAGCGGCCCCACAACGCGCGCCTCCAATTCTTTCAGTTGCTCCTTTATATCGGACACGTCGATGAACTTTCCCGCCCACAGCGCCTGCTGCACTCGTTCGGGAGGCAGATAAGGCACCCTTACGGCTCCCTCAAATAAGTCCCCGTAGTGAGCAAAGCTCGTCCATTTGTTCAGTACGGTCACAAGCCGTTGCCCGCACTTCTCAGTCAGGTAGCGATACCGATTGCCCAATTCGTTGACCGCCAGATAGGTCGGGTCACAATCCAACACACAGACCACGCGGTCGGCCACACCAAAGAGCAGCTCCTCTTTAAAATTCACCCCGCAATCGATCACCGTGACGGGTTTTCTCAGTTGCCGAAAGATGTACTGCACCATCTGCTGCTGGCAATCGCCTGCGGTCTCACACCCTGGCGGTAAAGGCACGAGACTAACCCCATCCACCTCGATACCCTGTCCTGCTCCATCCTCCGTCCAATGCCTGTACTGTTCGGGCGGCATGCGTTCATCCAGCTGGAAGTAATCCCACATGCGCGGCCACTGACGCGGGTGTTCGATACAAGTCACTCCACTTACCGGAAGACGCTCCGCGAACAGCTTGGACAACAGATACGACACTGTGGTCACACCAGATCGCGACCACAGCCCGACCACAACCAGCAGCCGTGGTTGCACGACCTGAACCTGCGTGCTGGGCGATGCCCGCTTCCCCCACCGGGAAGCTCGCCTGAAGCGGCCCCGCAAACCAGATGTGTCCTTGTCCTCCGGCGGTTCGATAATCTCCACGACAGGCGGCGGTTGTCGTGGTGCACCTGCGTCCTGTTCGCCCACGTATTCCCGTACATCCGCAGGTGTCCGGGGATGCTCGATCAGTTTGTCGATTTCCCCAAGCACCACTTCATCCCTGAAAAACGCCCAGTCGTAGACTCCCATAAGGCATAACTGCCGCTTGAACTCCTCTGTCCCCTCTTCCTCTGCCCCGATGAAGATCACCCGGGCCCCCTGCTGACGCGCGCGGTGAATGATCTGCAACTGTTCGGTTCGCTGTGGAACCACCCACGAAGTCAACACCAACGTGTCCTCGGGTGTGAACTGTGTGTCTTTGACGTGCTTGTCGTACACCAGCCACACGCTGTCCTTGTACCGTTCGCGCAGGTCCGACGGAAATGCCAGATACAACACGTCCGTTCACCACCTCACCTATCCCTCATGCTATCGGACTAACCCCATCAAAACGCGCCATGTTTACGCCAATTTTGCGCACACTAGGCACTGCACTGCATGGTCATTGAACAGCGCCAAAGTACGGTGTGAGTGCCGGAATCCAGTGTCCGGCGATGTTTTGCACGTACTGAATCGTCTCCTGGTATTGCGGGATCTGATATCCCCTTGCAAGCGCCTGCTGCACCGCGCCTGGACCGGCGTTGTATGCAGCGAGCGTTTCCTCGATGTTCTGACCAAACTCGTGGTAGAGTTCAGAGAGATACTCCGCGCCGAGCAAGATGTTTGTCGCGGGGTTGGACAAGTAGGCATATGCGTTGTTACCCACGGCTTGCCCGTTTACCGTAAGACCAGCCGCAGTGCTGGGAAGCATCTGCATGAGTCCAAGCGCCCCAGCGCTGGATGTGAGTATGTGCCCGGACGAGTCCAATTGATTCCCGCCTGATTCCTGGTACATGACGCCCGCGATGAGCACGGCGGGGATGTTGAACATCTTGGCCGCTGCCTCAATGGCGTCTTTGTAGTGCAAGATGTTCTTGATGGTGTCCCCGCTTGGAACGGCCGTCGACACATACGGAATGCCGCTCACCTGCACGCCGCCCGGGAAAAGCACCTGGGTGACCATCTTCTGTACTTCCGGGTCAGTGATGCCGTAGTCCACCGCCCCGATAAGACCCGCCAGGGTGTCTTCGTTCTCCTGAGTGTTCCCGAGGATGTTCCCTTCCTTTGTCGGGACATGCTGAAACAGGTTCCAAATGCGAGACCAGTCGTAGGTCCGGGTGGATTTATCGAGCACGATCTTTTTGGTGTACACACCATCTGACGTCGTGCCCTGCATGGTCTCCACCCACTTGTACGTGTCCGTAAGCGTACCGTCCCACGTATCGGCGGTTTGCAGCATCGTTACCGGCGTGTCGGTCTCCTGCGATTCCGTGTGGCACCCGCTTTTGTCGCACACGGTCCAGTACCGGATGGTCACATCAATGTACGTCTTCCAGGTGTACTTCGGTTGCAGGTACTGGTAATACGTGTCCGCATTCGGCGGATCCATGTTGTTTTGCATCTTGCCAACGGCCATGAGAACCGCCGCCGGCAGGTCCACCTGCTGCTGTTCCACCTGGTTGATTTGTTCCTGGGTCAGGCCTTTCTGCCACTGGGTGGCGGCCTCCTGATAGGTCGTCTTCAAGGCTGTGTTCTGTGCGATGGTGACATCGTCCAGCGTCACGTTGCCGCCATTGACCACGCCCTTCCCGGTGCCTTGATAATCTCCGATGAGAAAGCCGAACAACGACAGTCCAACAATGAGCAGCGCGGCCAGCCCCAATGTCCCGCCGCATCCCAGCGACAGCGCCATCTGTTTACTGAGCCACGCGAACACTTCCTTCGGCTCTCGCGGCACCCGAAATATGCTCTTTCGCCGTTTCATGTCACCCAGCCACCGAATACCGCTGCGATTTGGTGAGCCCGACAAATTCATCTTCTACGTCCAGAAGTCCGCACAGTAATTCACTGTCGAACTGCCATCCGGCTCCCATCGACAACTGCGTCCGCACCTGTTCCCAAGACTGAGGCAGTTTGTACGGGCGCGGACTCAATAGTGCGTCGATGACATCCGCAATTTTCACGATGCGGGCCACAATGGGAATCCGGTCCTTCGCGAGCCCGCCCGGATAACCCGTCCCGTCCCAGTTCTCGTGATGATGAAGGGCAACTTGTTTGGCAAGTTCAAACAGGTCCGAATCAACTTCCACAAGACGACTCACCAGTTTATTCTGCAGTTCATCCAGGATCCGATACCCGTGCACAGTGTGTTGTTGGATGTACTGGTGTTCCGCGAGCGCAAGCCCGCCCGGCTTCAGCAGCAGCTCACGCGGTACGGCCACCTTGCCGATGTCATGCACTAATGCGGCAATCCCCACCCGTTGCGTCTCCTGCTCCGGCCAGTGCAATACCCTTTCCGATATGAACCGGGCGTACGCAGACACTCGACGCACATGATTTTGTGCGTCGGGATCTCCGTATTCGGCGACGTGACCTAAGCTTTCGAAGAGAGCCTCGGTTTGTTCGAGCGACAGCCGACTGTTGATCATGGTCGACGACTCCATACGGCCTCCCCTCCCTGGTCTAACCGTAACACAGGGCGCCGCCCGTATCGCGCCAGTTTTACGCCAACTTTAACGCTTGGAAAGCGGGGAACGAACGAGTGCTGCGGGAATGGACGTATGGAACGGAGGATGTTAGAATAACACTGTAAATGGCAGGAGGGTTAACCCCTCCTGTTGGGTCTATGGAATCCCGCCGTTCGGTTGGCACCTCGGCGGGATTTGCCATTTACGGCCCGGATGATGTCTGCCACGCCATAACACTATTGCGGTGATGACTCATGTGCGATCGCTTTTCCTTTGCGTATACGGATTGGGACGGTTAGATGTTCGGGGTAGATGTGGTGACCAGCGCCTATCCGAAGCGCTACAATGGAGCAGCTGGTCGGCTAATCCCCGTAGTCTTGTCCGGTGGAATCTCATTGCCCCTTTTCCGCATGCCGATACGTGTCGAGTTCTGGTGTTTTTCTTCGACAAATGTAGCCAAAATTCGACGCGGCGTCGGTGAAGAGAATCCAAAGTGTGTTCAACATGAAATACCGTGTCGAAAAATCTCAAGGGGATCCTACATCACACGTGTGTATCATGGACTTCTTCCCGGCAATCCTGGCGCAGGCAGGAGTGGGTGACGTTGCAGGTTTAGCCAACGGAGCACCCTGACGGCTCCCTCGGTCAGTCCCTGGAGACGGTGCTGCACCTGCCCATCGGGCATTCGTATGATGATGTGAAGAACATCCTCGAATTCATCAAGGATTGTCCGTCCTGTTGGCGATGCCACCTTTACACCCTTCAATACAAGGGGGTTGCGCTCGCGTTCCGCTTCCAATCCCCGTCGTACCCGCTGCTGTAACAGGGCGTAGATGAGAAGGGCAATCAGCATCACGTATGCCATGGCCAGGACGCGTTTGGGCGATTTCAGGAAAACACCGTGCATCATGTACGGTTCCTTCAACGCTCGGAACAGGTTCTCAACCCGGCTCTGGCTGTTGTACCCGCGCAGCAACATCTCGTCTGTTCTGTGCTCAGCCGGTACATTACTGATGAAAACGAACGTTCCCTCGCGTTGCCGTTGCCGCTCGAGTGCAGCCGAATCCATCTTGACTTGCAGCTCGATACGCCAGACCTCCCGTGTCACCACATTTCGATTGGGGTCGTCCTTTGGCGGTCGACCAGGCCGGCGCTTTTGCTCCACGTCTCGGACGACGCGTCCATGAACATGGTGAAACCGCGCCTTGTGCCCCCGAAGACATTGTTCCAGTGCGGCTTGTGCGTCGGGTTCGCAGTGATACACCTGCTGGTTTATCTGGCGGACCAACACCTCCAGTTCACGAGTTTCCTCCGCGACCAAGCGCTCAAGACGGTCGGCCTTTCGTTTGTCCAACGCAGACGTTTGCACCACCACAAAACGGTAGGTACGACCGTACAACTCCTCTTCGAACCCCTGAATCTTATACCGCGCCGCTTCTTTCTGATCCTGGCTCAGCGCACCGAGGTCAACGAACCGTTCCTCCTGCGCCCATGCCCGGTCTTTCAAGGTCCTGCACAACGCAAGGGTTTCAGGTAAACGGCTGATGAAGTACCGCTTCTCGTACAACTGAAGGTTTGATTCCGTCACAAAGGCGGAATCCGCCACCACGATAATTCGATTCCAGGCCTCTGGAGACAGTAGTTTATCCACGCGCTCAGTCAGATTGCCATACCAAGTCTTGTCACTAGTGTTTCCATCCATGACATCTGCCCACAAAGGAATGCCATTGTAGCTGCCAATACCGTACAGAAACTGCTTGAGGTCCGGACGCAGGTCTTTACTGTATCCACGTACAATCTTGAGCGGGCAGTCCTCCAACTCTGATTCATCGTAGCTGCCTTGCACCGAAATGGACGTGGTATCCAAATGCACGAGCATATCCAGCGTGTAGCTGGCCGCTTCTGGTGTGTTGAAGGCAATCTCGTGGTAGATGCGCCAAGGGTCAGCATCTGCCAACTTGTCGAGAGCATCCCCTAAACGGTCATCGTGAAGGAGATCGGCTGAGACACCCTCGTCGAACAACCACTCACAGTCCATGTCGTGGTAAAACCGGTTGATTAAGTATAGAGGCTTTCTCTGGACCAGGATGTTGACGATGAGTGCGATAATGCTGGTCCCCGGGCTGATTTTCGATCTGGATGGGTCCCACTTGACATGCCGGTTGATGGTACCGGCCACGTCCAAGTCCGCACAAAGGCTCGCAACAACGGGTGCAGCCTTGGCTTTTCGAACCTCCACTCCAAATCCCTCGATTTGAAACACGGGACACCCTTCCACACAGAAGCTTCATGATTATGTTTGAGGCGGGGAGGCTGTCTTCCTGCAATGTTTCGGAATTTACCACACTTCGACAAAACATGACATGCGGAAAAGGGGTCATTGCAATTCGGCGAACTCACAAATGGGGTCTTCAGCCTGGCGCGTGGGATGGTGGAAGCCCGACGGCGATCAAGTGGAGACTGAAATTGAAGCCTGATCTGCGGCGCTTGGTGGAACGTAAACGGTGCATTGTGCCCTGTACGGGATACTATGAGTGGCACAGGAATACGAAAGACCCCTTTCATATCCGCGTCCAAAGCAGCGATTTATTTGGCCTTGCCGCGATTTACGACACGGGCGAGTCGCCTGCTGGTCCGGTTTCCACGTACAGCATACTCACCTGTGAGCCGAACTTCGCTCTCTCAGCCTTGCACAACCGAATGCCCGTGATACTCAAACCGGCCGACTACGACCTGTACCTGGACCCGTGCCGTGCACAGCTTTGACGACTTGTTGCCTATCCTGCAGCCGTATCCCGAAGCCGATATGGATTGGTACCGCGTTCCCAAGCTCATCGGAAACGTGCGGAACGACGTGCCGGAATGTATTCGGCCGGTTAGCTAACCGCCATCTTCCTCAGTGTCCATATCTCCCATCTTACCCTCTTCTTAGTACGTGTTACGGTGGAGCCAGGAGGCGAACTGTATCCCATGCTCGTCCTGACCCCACCGCTACAGCGTCAGCTGCGGACTATCCAAGGGTTTACCAAGAGACGGTACACAGAACGGGGGCGACCCCGCTGATACGGTTGTTCTTCCCCGCAAACCTCAGCATAACCTCGTTCTACGAGCTTCTTGAGGACTCTTTCTGCACTACGTTTACTCAATTGCAGGTATTGAGCGAGATCGCTTGCCGTAAACACGTGATTGTTTCGCAAAGCGATAAAGTCCATGATTTTGGTAACGCTCGAGACGCTAATGTTGGCATGTCTGGCTATCGACAAAATTTGTTCGTTTTGACTCTGTAACTGGAATGTGCGTGTCGCATTTTGGCCGATCGGTCCAATGACTTTCTTGTCTTCGGTAACGATGTACGCGGAGTGACGGTTCTCCTGTTCACTATGGTATAGTGCAATACGTGCATGCTCTTCTGCTTCTTTGGCCGTGATGCCAAATCCAAAACCAACCCGAACAACCACGTCGGTCCATTCCCAGAGGTCATTCAACAACGGAACCGTCGTGTAATGACGGGTTATTTGCTGGATTCCGCCCTTGGTCCCATAGACGACAAAGTTACCCGGCTTGGTTTGGGTAACGGATGCGTTCATTCTGCGGCAGAATGCAAGCAAACGCTCATGAACGTTTTCGTGCAATTTCCTGTCAGCGTCTCCACCGGACTCGTTCGCTGCATGCACCGTTATAATACCCACGGCAATTTGCGAAAACTGGCTAATGACAAGTTCCGCCTTTGCAATTGCGCGCTGTAGTGCGTCTACGATGTTCTTCTTCGGGATGATCAGTCGCAAACAAGGAACTCCAAGACGGTACAACTTTTCGTACACCGACTGAACGCTCGTCAAAGCGAACTCCGTCTTGTTGGACCGCCATAACGTTTCATGGAAGGCGACCCATTCATCATCAAATCGATGCTGCTCGGATACTTTCGCGGTTTCATGCTCCTTCACGAATACACCGGTCGATTCCACGCCAATCTCATCGAATACGTTATACACAACCTGTTTCCTGGGAATATCGATGGACAGTCTTTGTGTATGAACACCAAGGACTTCGCGCATGTGCTGTATGGTCAGCAGAAAAGCAAACTCATCGAAAGCCACGTACTCCGCAGGAGTGGCCGCATTCTCCAATATCGGTCGTGCGAAATAATAAGGCACTGGTCCCGTAAACAAGATAGCGTGACTGCTGAGCGCCTCGTGAACGAGCTCAGCGCTTTGCTCCGGAGTTTCGTAGACGTAAGAGTCGATCTGCACACGGGTATTTGTATTTAGAAAGGACACTTGCTCGACCATTTTTTTTGACCCAACAACAGCAATGCGAATCAACATCTGACCTCCGTAAGCATCATGATAATTGTCCTAGGTGGTACTTAAATTTTTAAATGAAAATCCCCTTGCCAGACAGTGTATCACGTCTGTCACTCCGGCAAAGGGGAACTTGTGAACTGTCAAATCAGTCTATCTACCGGATTCTGGTCAGAGGATGTGCTTCAATTCCACTGTAAGCTTACCATCCATGACTTGAAATCCCGTACCGAATTCAGCAGACAGGTCACTGAATTTGTGCATAATTTGCTCTGCTTGCTCGCCGTGTGCCAGGTAAGGGCGTCCTCGAAGGTGTGCACGCGCGCCGCGGGTGAGCCCAACGGGAACGATATCAACGCTGCACAACTCCCCACCTCTCGTGAAGTGACAAATCGGCATCACCGTCTGCCAGTACAAACTATCCCCAGGAAATCCTTTGGTCCCGTTTTGGGAACGGATCCGATATACCTCACTGGGCGTCAGCGCAGGGTCTACGTTAAAGCGCCTGTAGGAATCCGCGGGAAGCTTATAGACAAGGTCATTCTGGCCAATGAAGTTGCCGAGGCTATAGAAAATCGGTTTACCCAAGTAAATTTCCATCCCGCGCAACAGGTGCGGTCCGTGTCCGACCAGCACATCTGCACCTGCGTCGATAATGTGGTGGGCAAACTCGCGTATAAATTCGGCGGGCTGCTCCCTGGTATTACCCTGTTCGTGTGCATGCAGACTAACAATCACGACGTCCGCCCGCGCCTTTGCTTCGCGAACCCATGTAACGATGTCAGCGAGGTCTTGGGCGTTCGGCGTCGTACGCACGGCTGGGCGCTCCGCAGCGCAGAACTTTGCGTTTAACGTTCCGGCGACACGCAGATTCGTGTCCACCAGATGGAGGATCCTAGGGTCTTTTGGTTCCGAGGCGAACCCGAGTTGAACAAACTCGCGAAATTGCTTCTTCAACCCTAGATCCTCCGCGATGCGCTCTAGAGCGGCCAGTTGCTCGCGGGTCACTTCGTATACCGTATCGAACCGAAGTGGGTTGACACCGGGCCTTCCCTGGACATCTGGTCGCTGTTCTCCGGCACTTTGCTCCTCAAAGAACGTGGAGGTACAGGCTAGCAAGGCAACACTCGTGCCGTTGACGTCAACATAAACCGGCATCCGTGCTTCGGCCAAGTTTCTGCCAGCCCCCGCGTACGATATCTGCCTCTGTTGGAAATTGCGGATGCTGGTTAGCAGACCTTCAACCCCATAATCCAACGCATGGTTGTTTGCAAAGGAAAACAAATTGAACCCCATGTCAATCAATTCATCGAGCACCCAGGAATGCGCTCCAAAGTGCGAACCGTCACTGCGGGCTGCTGGATGCCCCTGAAAGTCGTTCGGAAGAACCTCCAAATTCGTAAAAGCGACATCCGCACTTCGAATCAATTCAACCAAGGCGTCCGTATTCTCGTCGTGGCTGCTCAGGATACGACGGGTGATGATGCTATCTCCTGTTAACGCAATGTCCAATCCTCGAGTTTCCTTGCTCATGGTGTTTGTCCTCCCAGGCTAGATGTCACTTCGCCCGAATTCATCCTAGACCCTTGAGCTTCTGTCGCTCATGTAGTCAAACACGGCACGTCCAACTGCCGCAATCAACCTCTGGCCTGCAGCATTCTCCTCCATATCCCAAGTCAGGACAGCCGCATAGACTCGGTTGCCGCCAAAGGTGATAATGCCCGCATCGTGCTCAATTCCCCGGAGTTCACCCGTCTTATGGGCAATTTCCATACAGGCTAACATATCCCGAGGAATGTCCCCAGGGAGTTTGTGATTTAGCTGCTGCCCGGCCATGATTTGACGCGCCAGATCTTTCATTGAGTCTGGAAGCGTGTTCCCCGAAACCATTTCTTTCAGAAATACCAGGACTTCACGCGCTGAGGTAAAATTATCGAGCCCCTCTTTTCTTGCTTGAAAGTCCATCATCTTGCGTGCAAGGACCGTATTCGAGCAGCCCAGGTCAGACGCCAGCGCATTTACCCGTTCCATTCCAAGCATGTCAATGATAACATTTGTTGCGGTATTGTCGGAGACAATAATCATCAATGTAAGGAGATCCCGAAAGGTCCATCGAATATTACGTGACATAAGTTGAATTATCCCCGTCCCCCAGACAACCTCCACGTCAGAAATACGAATGGGCTGTTCCAAGGAGACACGCCCAGCGTGAACCTGACGAAGACCCTCCAACAGGATGGGAATCTTGATTAAACTGGCGGCAGGGACACGATCATCTGCGCGAACATAGATGTTGCCTTCCTTCGATTCAATCGCTACACTGCACATTCCTCGTAGTGTGGACACGAGGCCATGTATCCGCTGGCTGAGCTCTGTAAAGGTCAATCGTCATCCGCCCCTTGTAGTCTCACATGAACAGTGCAAACACGACTAACAACAAGAAGACCGCCACGGCCGTGATGACACCAAACAAGACAATATTCTTGAGGTCCTTAGATCTCGCGATACCCATCGATCCGATGGCATCTCCGGTCGGATACAGGAAGAATGGCATTTGCGAACCCACGAGCAGGGCCAGTGCCCAGATAGTCATCGGGATATGCGCGGCTTTCACGGGGCCAATGAACATCTTGTTCATCAAAACCGAGTGCGCCACCGCTGCTCCTGGAATACCAACGAGGTTTACGATGGTCATCAGTATCAGCGAAGCAAATCTACCACTGTGTTCGATGGACGGCATCAGTAGATTCTTTAATGCCTCAAATCCACCCATCTTGTCGATGAAATCCATGAACGGAGTAAACAGGACGAACTGAAAGAATATCCAGAGTAGAGGTTTGGCGCCTTCTACGAAGGTATCCGCGAGCTCGTTGGGTGACATTCTCCCTGCCAATCCGGTGACGAGCGCCGTGAAGAGAATGACGAAAATCGCGAACCCGGCTCCGCCTTTTGTCGCGATGCCGTAGATGATAAGGCCGACGAGGGAAATGAGGAAGACCAACGTGGACTGCTTAGCGATGGTAAGTTGTTTCGCATCAGGCTGCTCCTGCTGATTGAACGACATCAAATCTTCTTCGGAATATGGGAATGTCAAGAGCGTTGTACTGGCAATCTTTTTACTATAGACAAAGCTGATGATCCACAGGATGACCGCAACCGGGAGCCCGGCAAATAGTAAGTACTGTGGGTAGCTGAGTCCTGTTAGTTGCATGAAGGTGATTACTGGGGGGGAAAACGGGCCTATCAGCAATCCTGCAATCCCAGCTCCATGAAATAGGATGGCTACGACACTGGAAGAAAGTCCGGCCGCCGCGACTACAGGAATGACTACAGGGGCAATGACGGCGTTTCCGCCTGCCAATGTGCCAAACAATCCCGCCATTACGGTGGAAGCCAGCATGGTCCCTAACATAGCTTTCGTACGAGTGTTGACCCCCACTTTGTTGATGATAAATGTCACAAGGTTCCGCGATACCCCGGTACGTTCAGCGATACGACCCAAGCCTCCGCCGGCAATGATCACGAGCCCGATGTACGCCAGAAAGTTTGTCATTCCGTTTGTTCCGATTTCCTTGGCGATGTCCGTAAAGCTCGAACCACTCAAAATGGCTCCCACAATCATGGACACGACAATCGACGCGATGGGATTCCAGCGCCTAAAGATGGTGATGATAAACACCACAAGAGGAATTAATCCCCACAATGATGGTGCGTGGATCATGGTCATACCCCTTCCGATTCGTTTAGAATTTTGAATGCGATGTTAGCTAACGCCTTCATGCCGATGGCCAGACTCCGCTCATCAATCCAGAATCGCGGATGATGATGAGGATACATGGTTCCCTTTTTCGGATCCCCGGCACCCACCCAGATGAACGACCCTGGTGCTTTTTGCAGATATCCAGAGAAGTCCTCGCCAATTGGAATCGGTCGTGCGTTGCGTACTGCAGATGTGCCAAACACCTGCGTTAAGGTCTGCCGAACCTTCTCCGTTAAAGCGGGATCATTCACCACCGGGGCATATCCCTTTCGATATTCGAATTGATAGGTTGCACCATGTGCCGCTGTCACCCCTCGAACGGTGCGCTCAAGCCACTTAGGTACGGATTCGAGGACGTCTTGATCAAACGCTCGGACTGTACCGCCAATTGTGACAGTGGGAGGGATAACATTATACCCATCGCCTGCCTGCACCTTTGTGACGGAGATGACGAGTGACTTCAAGGGGTCTACATTACGTGAAACAATGTGCTGTAAATTGCTGATAACCTGAGCAGCTATGGCGACACTGTCCACAGTGTCGTGCGGCATGGAGGCGTGCCCACCTTGACCTATAATGGTGATGTTGAACCGATCCGAGCTAGCCGTGGTATAACCAGCACTCACGTGAACTTCACCCACATCGTATAACGACCACAAATGCAGCCCTACAATGTAGTCCACGCCATCCATGACACCGCTCCGCACGAGTTCCACAGCTCCGCCAGGATGTGACTCTTCCGCGTGCTGGAATACAAATCGAACTTCCCCTGCCAGATATGTGCGCAATTGAGTTAGAACACGGGCCACCCCAAGCAGAATGGCCGTGTGCCCATCGTGTCCGCACGCGTGCATGACGCCGTGCTTCGTGGAGGCAAAGTCCAAACCCGTCTCCTCTACAATTGGCAATGCATCCATATCCGCCCGCAAAGCCAGCGTTTTCCCGGGGCGTACACCTACCAGCCGTGCCACGACACTGGTCTTTGTGGGACGGGAAACCTCCATGTCTCCAAACGTTAACAAGGTGTCATACACAAACTGGGACGTGTTCACCTCTTGAAAGGACAGTTCGGGATTCGCGTGTAAAAATCGCCGCCATTTTACAACATCCTCATACACACTTTGGACGAGTGTATTGACTTGCTCCGATATGTTCATAACCCCTGTCTTTCCTCTCTCTCTTTGTTCGTGGCCAGAGAACAAGTAACGGACAAACTCTCTCGTGAACTCCCCCCTACTATTTTGGCGTTATATAGTCGCTAATTTAGCGCTAGTATACATCAAATTTTTCGGATCATCAACTACGTTTCAGTGTTCACACATGTACAAACACAGGGCCTCGGATTTCGGCGGGCGGCCAACGCTAATACGTCGCTCGTTAGATGGGGAATGCGAACGGCCGATTGATCTCAGACTACATTTGAAATCACGTGAGGCTGACCGGCAGCGACAAATCGACACGTCGGGTATTCCCGAATATGGGTATCCCGTCAGTTCAGTAACGGTGCTTGGCCCAGCAACGCATGTTTGTAATAAGCAATTGGACCATTCACCCTGGAAATGGAGTTGCACCGATACGTGTACTCACTCAGATAGACTTGCAGATGCTTGCACGTACTACCGCAATGAGGACATGCGATGTTCTGCACCTTTGTTTCTCCCTTCTGGTTGTTCTTTACTTATCGAGAAGCGCGCAATGCACTCATCGATCCGTCTTTGCCGCTCCAACCATTCCTCCCCGCCCTCAAAAAGGGCCAGGTCCGCCTTGTCGAGAGACGACAGCCAGGCTATACGACGACGGCGCTTTTTCAACTGGAACTTAATCGTCCACCGCAACAACAGCGCCCAAATCAACACGGCGGCCCGGGGCCAAGGAAGCGGGAACCAGATGATGTACAGTGTCCAGAAAGCGTAGTAAGAATACTTCCTGCCCTTCACCTTGACTTTGGCCAACCACCCGTCAAGGTCGTACCACTTGAAGCCGCCAAAGATAAGAAACCCGGCAATCACAACGATGTACCCGGCAGGCACGATTCCGAAAGCAATTGCCCCGGGTGCCCACCACGGAACCATCTTCCGGATGTGCAAGAAGAAATGCGCTTCGGCATGGGAGTACGGAATGAGCAAGTACGCACGACGGAGCATGTCCCACAGTCCGCTCATTTTCCCGCCTCCTTCTTACCTCCGGTCATCACCCGGAAACGAGTCTTTCGGATATCCTGCCCAGCAAATGACGCTTCTCGTTCGTGATACGCTTGAGACGCGAGTCTATCATCCCGGAGCCGAACCGCGTTTTTGTAAATTTCCCACTCTGCGTATGAAAGACCTCTTTTTACCCATTCATGTCTTTCAGAATCCATGAGCAGCAACAAATGACCGAACCAATTGACGGCAATAACAATCAACCAGAACAGAGCCACCGGCGCGAAAAAGATAAGAAACAAAATCTCCGTACCTGTATGCGGAAGGGCGAACCACAAGGCATAGAGCCCGATAAATGCGTAAATGGACAGCAATGTAGGACCGCTGAAGGTGTAGTCTGCATCACCATAGATTGCTTGGATGTGTCGATCGGGGTAATCTAACACCCAAGGGATAATGCCAGCATAGATCGCCAACACCCCTGGGACCCACCAATGCACAGCATTGTGCACATGGATGAACCACTGACCTAGGTGCATGGTAAGAACCCCCTTCCGTTATCCAAAACATAGCATCTTTTAGCCAGGGGCGTTGGCGAAACCGTGACTGAATTTAGCGCTTATACATGATCGCGTTGCGTGCGTCGCTCAAAAATGCGTTCGTCTTAGCCACTCGTGCTTTGTGTGGATCCTTGGGAGGATCGAGTTTCAGTTTCCCAGCCGACACCGCCTGTTTTGCTTTAGCATCCAATTGCGCCGGCCGGTACGCGGTGAACGCCTGCCGATACGCCAGCTGTGCCTCGGGAGAGAAACGTCCCTGTCCAGGCAGGTGTCTTCCCTCCTCCCAAAGTTGCTGCGCCTGTTGCAGCGTTTGTTGTGCGGCTTCATGGGACATTCCGGAATTTTTCAACGCCTGAATAAACCTAGTGCTGGCCTCGTTGTATGTTGTCTCAGCCGGTGTCAATCCCTGAAAAACCTTATGTTCCGGGTCGTACATCGCACTGATACCCGGCAAGCGCCCCACCAGTTCGTTGTGTTCAGCTATCTCTCGCATGTGTGCTCGCAGAGCTTGCAGCCTTTCGGTTCTGTTGTGCCTGTTCACAAGATGACGTTGAGCCAGATGAGAGGCAGCGTTGGCCGTTGCTGTGACAACTCCTCCGATAAGCGGCTTGTCGCCAAGAGTATTTTTCAGCCCTTCGGCAGCCTTTCCAGTCGCGCTGGCGACAGCTTCTCCAACGTGCCCCGATACGCCGCCTTTATTCTGAAACCCTTTCCAGCGCGTGCTAAGATACGTTCCGAAATGACTTCCGGCAAACGCCCTTCGTACCCCTTGAACAGTCGCTCCGATCTCGGATGCGGTGCGGGAGCGTCCGACAGACACAAGACCACCCCGGCCCGACCTTCCGGATCCGGCACCGCCGCGTCCCATGCCGCCGCCTCCGGCGATTTCCGTTCCACCCGCAGCTGCAGCTTCTAAACCGACGCCTCCGTTTTGCAAGACATCTCCGGTGGTGCTGAGTTTGTTTCCCATGGCGATATCTTCTGCCGAGGCCCCGGCCTTGATTGCCCCGGCATGGACTTCACCATAGTTCTTAATCGCCTCTTCCGCCTTCTCGCGGAACAAACGGTTGTCAGCCTTGTGCAGAACTTTCCCGACCGTCTTCTTCGCGGTCCATGCTCCGCTTTTGACGGCCACCTTACCGCCTATGTCAGCCGCCACCGCCGCCGTTCCCGCCATCGCAAGACTCCCCCACGCCATGCCGTGGTCGGCACCGATCATCGACGCACCGAAGCCCTGCGCGACCATCTCCACGAGCTTTCGCACATACACCGCTGACGCGAGCAACCCAATCGTTCCCGACAATGCGACAAAGACGTCCTCGGTGGTCACGTTCGAGCCGCCGCTTGGACCCGCCACGGCCGTGGAGACCCCAAACACAACCGCTTGTCCAAGCGGAACCGCCATCTGATAGATCCACTCGGTCCACCACATCTTCGCGACCGGCCGCGTTTTGTCGTTGGCGTAAAAGGCCATCGCCAAGGGAAAGAAGACCATCCAGACGTACAGGAACACCTTCCGAAACTCGTACACGACCCACACAATGAACGCCAACAGCGCCTGAAACAAGTTCACGATGGAGTTGAGCAAGGCCTGGTCTCCGCTCACGTTAAACGCAGACCAATGCGGCAGAGGATTGAGCGTAAGAAAATACAGGCTTGGGTAGAAGAAGATCTGTGTGATGAGCAGCGCCAGGTGTTCACCCTGCCACATCAAAAGCGAAGTGAGGATCAAGCTCATGATCCCGTTTTTGAGCCTTTCCCGCTGGACCGAACTCTCGACCGCGCCGGAGACCTGCATCGCCAGCAGATAAATCGACACCGCGAAAAACGCCCAACCGAACACCCAGAACGTGTACGCGAAAGGCTGCAAACTCTGGACAGCTTTCGCGTCCATCACATCCGAAAAATTCCCGCCCCCCCACACGGGGGCATTCTTCGGGTCCGTGAAGTAACCACTCAGGATGACGTTTCCCATCACGTTCGAAGTCAGGTTGCTCTGCGCGGCTACGGTGTGATCGAGCAACGACTGAATGCCATTCGCCAGCGCGTTGATGAGATTAGCGATGAGTGAAGCGAACCAGTTCATGCGAGCAGCAACCCCCTTTGCAAGGCCTGCTCGTAATCCGACTTCACGTACCGGGTGGTGAAAAGATCAAATTCGTCCGCGAAGGTGGTCATCTGGTTGTAGAACACCTCGCCGCCGACCCACCACCGCGCCTGGCCATCCCGGTAACCGACGAGCTCGTTGAACTCATGCTCCTCCAGCCCAAACGTCTCCATCACGGCTTCTTTGTCCAGCTTGTTCTGGCGCAAGAGGACTTTGGTATCGCTGTTCTGGACAATCGCCCGGCCGTGCGGACTCTCGGCGAACTTGCGGAAATCCTGGCTAGCCGCGACAGCTGAGCCTGAACGTTTACGGATGCGCCGGAACACGTCTTCCAGAAATAACGCATGATCCTCGTTTTCGAGCATCTTTTGTGCCTCGTCGATGACGACGCGCTTTTTCACGTGGACGTTTTTCTTCACGAATTTTTCAACGACCCACTCCAGAATCACCTGCATGCCGAGCTTGCGGGCCAAGGACTTTTCCGAGAGGCTCGACAGGTCGAAACTAATGATCGGCACGTCTTGCAGTTCGACGTTGGAATAGCAGTCGAACATCCCCTCTGTGCCGCCTTCCTTGAACCGACGCAGGCGCATCACCAGCTCTTCCAAGCGCGGATCGTTTTGGGCCCGCTGTTCCAATTTGCTGAAGAAGTCGGAGAACCGCGGTTGACGGCGTTTCACGCGCCGGACCAACCGGTCTCCCTTGGCGTTGCGCTCCCAGGTTTCCTTTCTTTCGTACAGCGACTCGGGATCTGACGTGAACCCGAAATCCTTCTCGTACATCTCCTGAAGAAGATTGTTTATCGCGTTTGTCGTGTACGCGTCCAGCCTGTCCCCTTCAGAGTGAAGATGCGCCATGCTCATGATGAGCCGTTCCATGTCGCTGATTTTTTCCTTGACGTCCACGAACCGTTCCACCCGCCCGTCCGGTTTCTTTTCCTCTTCCTCCTCCAGTTCGAACGGGTTGAATTTGTACGGTGAGCGCTCGTCGATACGGATCACCACGCCCCCTATCGCCTGGACCATGGCTGTGTACTCGCCTTCGTAATCGACGATGACATGCCGTATCCCGAATGCCGCGGATCTGGACGTAAGTCCTTTAACGAGAAAGCTCTTGCCCGCACCTGCCATACCGATGATAAGCATGTTGGCGTTGACGAGCCCTTTGTGCCAAGCGTCATACCGGTTCAGGTGCCCCGTTGACCAGTCAATCCCGATGGGCACGCCGTACTCATGGCTGAAATGGGAGTTGGTGAAGGGGAACGCGTTAGCCAGGGCGCTGCTTGTCATCTCTATGGGGTGACGCAGCACATTCTCTCCAATTGGAGCCACCGAACGGAACCCAAGATCGTGCTCTTTGTACGCCTCGCGGATGAGAAAGCCCTCAAAACCCTCACGTTCAATCCGTTCGCACGCCGCCAAAAACTCTTCCCGGTCGGGTGAACTGACAGCAAAGATAATCGTTACGTAGAAAAGTCGCTCGATTCCCAAACGCAGCTCCTCGCGCTCCTTCTCCAGGAGTTGATATTCCTGCTGGAGGAACGCGATCTGCTTGTTTGTACCCGCCTTTTGCTCGGCCAGGATTTCCGCCTCAATCTTGGTCATGAGCTTGGTTCGCTTCGACATCGCGAGGGCGGAATCCGCCGGTTCGACATGCATGGTGATATGCACGTCCGCGCCCACGTGGAAAAACCGATTCAGATACCCGAAGTGAACCGTGGAGGGCAGGCCCGTCACGTAATACGTCTTGGTGTACCCGCTTGGAGAGACGTAGATTTCACTCGCGTGAACCTCTATTCCGTCCGCGACCGTCATGAGATCGTGAAGTGTCGGGGCGTGCTCGCCGATCACGCTCGGATCGTCTTGGTACACGCGTTTTGTCGGCTTCTTATTGCGCTTTATGAATCCGATCAAGGTCGTTCACCTCCACATCCGCGCCATCAACCCGCAGCGCGTGTGTCCTACGTCGTACGGCGTCCCTGTAGCGCTGGCTAACAGCTCTCTCCCGGTTCCAGAAGTTCTGAACCGCCTCCACCACCTGGATGGGTTCGAGCACTTCGTACGGAAGCCCCATACTCGAGAGGCCAGCTTCCACAAACGCCTGTTCACGTTCCAGCCTTTCTAACTGGAGCCGTTCCTCTTCTCCGCCGACCTTTGGTAGCACGCCCACCACGATGAGATTCTCGCGGTCGGTGCGGGGCTTTTGCGCCTCGTCGCGCAGATACTCCTTTAAGGCCTCCGCGTAACTGGCAAACGTGGCATTGTCGTATGCTTTCACGGTGTCATCGATCACGGACTCGGCATATTTCACGAAGTCCGTGTAATTTGCCCGCCGGGCCTGAACGGAAATCTGAAACGGGTTGTCCAGGCGTTTGAGCATCTCTTTGAAGCGATCCCGGGTAGCCGCAATCTCCTCCATCGACATCGCGTACAGATTCATGTCGCCGACACGGATGAGCTTGCGGAACCGTCCGTTGACCACCACCGCGCCGGACTCGTGGAACCGCTCAATCGGCAGAAACTCCTGTAAAGACGGCGTGACCCTTCGCTTACTCCGACTCTTGGGTCCGTCTTGTTTGCGGCGGTCAAAAACGATGAGCACCACCAGCGTCAGGACCACCAACACTGCAATGCCTGCAAGTTTCACGGTTTCTTCGCCCACCTTTCCTCCGCGCGCCGCCGGTGAACCCGGATCCGGTACTCCCGGTCGTAAAGCACGACCTTGGGGCGTCTGGCATACCGTATGGTCAACCACAACCACTCCGCCAAAGGTCGGTCGGATACCGGCATCAATGCGAACAGTAATCCCACGCCGGCCCCGATAAAGAGCGCGACAAACTTTGGTTCGTGCACGAGCGGCAAGACAAACAGCAGCAGGACCATAATTGGGGTCGAGACGCCGACCCCAATTAGGAAATGGAACACATGCTTGGTCCGAATCCCGAAGACAATGTTCTCGCCTTCGGTGAGAGGAATTGGAGAGTGCACTTCGAGCACCTAAACCACCCACCCCTCAGTGAAAGCTTCCGCCCAGGTTGTACAGCGCGCCCGCGATCACACCGGCTGCTCCCAACACGACTCCGGCAATGGCGACGTGAACAAAGTGGGACTTGGCTTCCTCTCGCTTTTGCGCGTGATGCGAACCTGCCATCCAAAGCATGATCGCTTTGTACAGATGGAACAGGAACCAAGCACCTGCAACGGCAGCCACCGCCCCGAGCGCCCATCCGATGAAACCGTTGAGCACACTCCCCACCGTGCTTTGGTTCCCAGACAGCGGGTTCGTGATGTCACTCGCCGCCCAAACGGGTGACAGAGAAAACGCCATTGCAAGGAAAACTGTTACTACCGCCAGCAGTCGCTTCATAGGATCCTCCTCCTAACCGTTAACCGTGAAAACTGTTATTGATTGCAACAATCACACCGGGCAGAATGACCGACGCAGCAAATCCGAGAATTGCGTACAAAACCATGTGCGCGCCGACTCTTTTGATTCGACTGTGACTGCCTATAGCACCGGCAATGTAGACCAAAGCGCCGATCAACACCGCTATCTCCGAGAAAAAGAACACCCAACTGAAGACGACCTGGATGAGGGTCGCGAACGACATGGTGACATTGCCCATCAACGACCACGGGTTGACCGGCCTGAACCCCAACTTCGACATCGTTTGCGACAAATCCGGGAGCGCTGTCGCGGATGCATTGGACGCCATGTACACACCCCCTTTCACGCAAATTGACGCAACTCCCCACGAACCAAACGTACCCCTATCACCCGCCATATTCACGCCAACTTTGCGCCATTTTTTCGTGAACAACACACCGGCGCGACACGAGTTAGGTATGATAGAGCCAAGGAAAGGAGTGGCCGTGAGATGATCGAAGTCCAGTACATCGACCGCGTGAAGCACGTATTCAGCCATTATCGGACCAATGACGACGAACTCTCATATGCGCAAACCATCGACGAAGAGGCCGAAACCATCGAGGTGTCCACCACGGATGGCACCACCACCGTAACGGTGTTCACCACCCAAGCGGTCTACCACTTCGGGACGTTCCGCGCAGACTACATCGGCCATGCGTCCCGGGCTCTGGTCGAACTGCTCCGGCATTTCCGGGTCAACCTTCCTATCGAGTATGTCACTGCTCACCAGACCTTCACCGTGTACCTCAACGGACAGAAGGTTGTGGCTGGAGAACGCGAGTACCCGATTGCCGCCCGCTCAGGGGTATTTGAACTGGTCGAACCCGTCGAATGGCAGATTTCCTCGGCGGTGCTGGACACCATCCTTCGCTTGGCTGAGGAGTACAACGTGACACCTGTCGAAATCGTGGAAAGCGCTGTGGGTGCATTCTACTCGCTGCTGACACTGGCGGATGAATACCAAGTGGAACCGGACGAAGTGATCTCTTTGCTCACGACGACGGTGGCACAACACCATTCCGAGTCGGATTCGTCTGATTCCACTGCGGAACCGTCCTCAATCGGCGTCTACGGGTCGCTGGCTTGATGTGGCGCTTATCGTCCGCCATGCGCGTCAATTCCTGAAGCTGGCGTGGTTTCAAAACGGCATACAAGACCTGTCCGATGTGAACAGTCATACGGTGCAAACGACGATTGAGCGTCCTGGATGACAGGAAGAATTTAGTTGCACAGAACTCGATCTTTTCGTTACGGGCATATCGCCAGGTGAACAACTCTTCCATCTCCGTGCCCTTGACGGCGCGCTCGACAGCGCGCATTTTTTCTTCGAGATCGCGGATAGTAGCTTGTACTGTACGATCTCCAGCGAGTTTTGAGTTCTTCAGGTGGGCGACTCTATCTCGCAGTTGTCCATATGCGAGCAAAATCTTGCGGCCAATACGGTAATAGTCGTCCTCCTCCAACGCCGGTTCCTTGGACGAGGGAGGAAGCGGAAACAGGAACGCTCCGGTGGTCTTCTCCTCCCCATGAATTGCCTCCCATACTCCGTTGTCTGACCTTCGCACATACACGTTCGGCGATACTTCTTCCAAGCGAAATCCAACCAGATTCCACGCGGCGGTAATGATTCGCATAAACTGCTCAGGCGGCGAATCGCATGTGAGTTCAATCTGCTCGTCCGAGCGCATGATCGCGTAGGTGTACTTGTTCTCGTCCACTCAACCCTCACCCCGCCTTGGACCGTACTTGGATTGAGAATCCTCCCGGCAAATCAAGTCAGGTCCGGGAATAACTCATAGAACGCCCTGTAACGCTCATCACGGACCACCTCCTGCGTCTCCATGGCTTGTCCGCTCTTTTTCGTACTGCGCCTGTCGTTACTCGTTCGATACGCAGACCAGTCAATCGCTACAGCCGCCTCGCGCTTGGCCAATTCGCACGCCCAGCGCTGCTTGATGACCTCTGCACAGTACGCAAAACTCCGGATTTTTTTGTGTGCGAAGGTCGCAAACGTGTAGTCAATTCCATCCAGGATGAAGTCAAGAGGTACGCCGCTGTCCAAAAGCTGTTTGATCGCCCGGTAGTCGTTCTCCCTCGCGATGTACGGGCGGCCAAGGTGTTGCATCATGCGGTAGTCAACAGCCAGGTACGGGTCCTCTTCCTTCTCCCAAGCGATTGGTGTGACATCGTTTGGCACCCGTCCTACGCTATCCGGCGACGAGGACGCTTGGACCACGATACCCGTGTCAGGGGCCTCGGGAATTGGGTGTCTGTCGTCATCGACAGGAGTGTCCGGGCGAGGTGTTGCCATGTCCTGGAATTCGCTCTCTCGCGCATGCGCGTGATCTAGATCATCATCTTCGTTAGTGGATCTAGTTAGTGGATCTAGTTCTGTGTTCTCACAGACCATACGTATGTTCTGTGAGAGCATAGGTATGTTCTGAGAGAACATACCCCCCTCTTCACTGGGTATGTTCTGTGAGAGCATACCCCCATCATCATGGGGTATGCTCTGTGGGAACATACCCCCTTTGAGCACGTTTGGCCTCGCATCGTCAGGGTGGATCACCGTGTAGAGATTTGGATAAAACTCCCCGGACTCTTTACGACCGCGCATCTCCTTGGTGAGTAGTCCGGCATCAATTAGTTCGTCTACGGCTCGCCGGATGGTTGATTTCGAAAATCCAACTTCATCCGCCATCGTTCCATATCCCGGGAAGCTCTGGCCCTCGCTGTCTGCTCGTCTGCACAGGTAGATATACACAGCTTTAGCGTATCCGCTAACCTGCGTGTCGTAGATTTTGTTTGGGAACTGGGTGAACTCGTTGGCCCAGCCTTTACGAACTTTTCCCTCCTCCGTCATTACGTCCGCCCCCTTCCCTTGGGCAGAACGGATGTGTCGTGACCATACGGCCACGACAGCACCAGCCGGGTGCGGCCCCGCCCGTTGGACAGGATGAGTTTCCCGTCCTGGACCCGAATGGCGGAAGACTTCAACCGATCCTCTTGCCGGCTCTGACGCGATGCGGTAGACTGGGTGTGGTAGCCCTTGGAAAACTCCTTATCCTGTGCCCCGTGTGATGCACCCACATCCGCGGGGCCTTCCTTTGTCCGCGCCTTCATCGTCCACCCCCTCTTCCATCGTGCCGTTTCAACTTGCACATCCGGTGCACATCTCGCACAAAATGTGCAACTTTGACCACGCGCTGTTACGCATAGGCGCGGTAGTCTGTGTCTGCATTCGTAAGCAAGAGATGTAATCCCGACGCGCACGGAGGTGATCGATGAGCCAGTCAATCCGCTCAAGACCACCCCATGCGTTCACCCATCCGAGCAACCTCTTGGTCCACGTGATCGCCGTTCTCGATCCGGCCGACCGTGTACCGGTTCAACGGGATCGCCTCAGCCAGATCGCATTGGGTCAATTCCGCTGCTTCTCGCAGCAGCTTGAGGATCACATGCCCCTTGCTTTTGCCCCGCTTCAAAGCCTCTCACCTCCTTTTCTCGTACTTGTCCACCTTTACCCCGGCGCGGCTCACTGCCGCGCCCCAATCCCCCTCCATCGAAGGAGAGATCCTCATGCAGACCACCTCGACTGCCGAAGCCATCCTGAATTTCATCCGCGAAGCCTTGCTCGATCTCGCCGAAGAACTGCGCCAAGACTACGATGAAGTAGAAATCCGCTTGTCGGTCTCGTCGCGCTGACGGCGCATGCGTTGTTGAACCTGATCCAGGACCTGCTTCACAACCGCGCGCACCTCCGGCGGGAAGTCCTTTAGCGCCGGAACGTAATGCTGTTGCACGTCACTCACCCCCTGGGTGAGCGTATGCGGGTACAGGTTGGCTGCTTTCTCGGCTGTCGTCGTCGTCAACGGTCTCACCTCCTGCGGCCAACTCTCTCGTGCGCCGCCTCAGGTGGTGTGTTGCGATGTTCAGTTTCCAAGGAACTTTTCTCCAAACGTCGTATACAAACAACGGAAGGAGGTGAACCCAATGGCTCAAATCAACGGTTGGACCCTTCAAGTCAATCCGAATGGTCGATTTGGAATATACTTGAGCGAAGACGGTTCGCAGGCTGTTGTTAAAAATGGTTTAAGTGATTTGGCCTTCATCACGGCTCACGGCACCAACGTTGCGGTCCACGCTCAATCCGCGACCATTCTGATCAATCACGAAAACAAGACGATCCAAATTCAGCCATCAGTCGAATTTCGGTGATTTGTCCGGAAGGTTCAGGTCCAAGATGTCTTCCTTCGCCCGATCAAGAACTTGAAGCGCTTGGCGCGTGGTTAACCGGGCCTTCGTCAGTAACTCGATGATCTTCTGGCGAAGGTCCGGGTCGTCGAAATAAACGTTCATCCTTCTCACCTCCTTAGGCAGTGTGTTCTGATGTTCCTGTTTCATGAACATCACGACCAGAAAAAAGCTCTTCGACTGGCTTCTCCAGGATGGCCGCAATTTTCAACGCCACTTTCAACGGCGGATCGTTGGGCCCGCGCTCAAGCATGCAATAACCGCTCTTAGACTTATAGCCAAGCATCTTCGCCATTTGCTCTTGGGTATATCCCTTGGCCAAACGAGCGGCCCTGAGCACTTCGTTCACTTTCCTCACCTCCGTTCAGGTTCTATGAACAGTATACGTTCATGTTTCCTGAACGTCAAGAGGAAAAATCATATTTCGTGAACAAAATTCACGTTCTGTCGATGGTCATGTACAATGAACTTCAGAGGGGCGTGATGTCCATGCTTGGTTCTCGTATCCGCAAGATGAGGCAAGCAAACAAAATGACACAGCAGCAACTTGCAGATCGATTGGGCTTGGCGAAATCGACCATCTCCCAGTATGAGAATGACATCAACGAGCCGGACGCTGATACACTTCGACGATTATCTGAAACTCTAGGCTGTACAGCCGATTATTTGCTCGGCCGCACCGACGACCCGCACGGATTTTCGGCTTCAAGTTCCGATGAGCATGTGTCTTCCACGGAACGCAAGCTGCTCGAAACCGTCCGCGACCTTCCTCCGGACAAGCAGCAGCAGGTGGCTGAGTTCGCTGACTTTCTCAAACATAAGGAGCGTGGTGAGGAATCCGCCACAATGGTTTCGGATGACTCGGATGACTTAGATGATGTCGAATACGAAATCACCGAGATAGCAGCTCATATGGAGTCTGGATATGGGGATGATGACCCGGAATTTCTTCAGCATTTGGACAAGGTAATCCGCCGTGTCCTGCGCAGATATGACGAGTCAGTACGCAATCGCCAAGGGAACGATGACAACAACAGGTGAGCCCTATGGACGTCCTTCTCAACAAGATGTTGGACCTTATAAAATCGGAGGCAATCGTATTGGATTACGACCGCCTTGACTTTAGCACCAAGAAACTATATGGCGTCTATTTCTATGAACGTGTTCGACAAAAGGCTTTTATCGTACTCGAACGCCGCATTGATACGCGACCTACTTTACATAGATGTGTACTGGCCGAAGAACTCGGCCATTATTTCACGGTTCCGTGTTCAAAATTCACAAAACCCTATGTCACGTATGCAGACCGTCTTAAACTAACCCGAGACGAAAGGCGAGCATTATCATGGGCGGCTCGCTTTTTGATCTCCGACGATGACCTCAAAGAAGCGCTCGCTTACCGATACAGGAATCTAAGCGACCTGGCGGAACATCTGGGTGTGACAATCGAAATCGCGAGGATGAGACTGGAGATTCATCGGATGACTGCTTAGTTTTCCTGGTGAGAAGAAGGGGATGTTGGATGGGCTGGCGCTTCCGCAAGAGCATCAATCTTGGCGGCGGAGTCAGACTGAGCGTGGCTTAAGGGTCTGAAAGGAGAAAGGCCGGAAGCCCGAGCAGAAGCAGGGGGAATGAGACTAATGGATTTAATGATCCCAAGAATTGATCCAACGCGAAACTACTGGTTCCTAAGAACTAGTGGCGGCCAGTATTATAATGCCTTCCTGGAAGGAGGCTTTGTCGCGGTTGGGTGGGATGAGTTCCTAAATCTGTCTTATCTTACCGAAACTCCGGAAGCACGTGTTATAGGAGAGATTCGTGCTCAATACCCGGATGAGCGGCGAGCTCGTCATGCATACAATCAAATGATGCGCTTCATTCAACAGATGCAAGTTGGCGACGTGGTTATCATTCCAAGCGAAAAATCCCATTGGCTTTCAATCGGAATTATTGAATCTGATGTCTATATCGAAGATGAACATCCCTTTTCACTGGGGGCGTGTCCGTTCCGTAAACGGCGAAAAGTTAGGTGGGAGAAAAGATTCTCTAGACGCAATCTCGATGTCCATCTCTTCCCGTTGATCAACTCTCAACACACGTTATCGACCGCAAACAACTACGCCGATCATATTGATCGTATGCTTCATTCGCTGTACATCAAAGGTGATGTAGCGCACCTCGTCATCAACGTCAAGACCAAGAGTGGAATTCCGACGGTCGCATTCGCGAGTCTTTTATCAGCCATATTGGAACTCACTCCATTAGCTGCAGAAATCGCTGAAGAAGATGTGCAACCGGATGACATCAAGATACGTACAGAAGTTCAGTCGCCCGGTCACATCGAGTTGTATAGCATTGCGGCCGCGTTGACAATTGTGATTTTGGGCATGCTTATTGTGTTCATTGTCGGAGGCAAAAGCAAATTTGCATTCAAGCACACCAAGGACGTGACGGAAGGAACGCTTGAAATGAGTTCTGAAGGGTTACTGGAAAAGGTATTGAAGCTTAAGCACCGTGCCAGCAAGGATCGCATTGCTGAAATCGAACAAAGGCACAGGCATTATCTAGACCTGCTGGAACTAGATGCGCCCGATGATTTGAAAGAATACGTCAGGAAACGTTTAGAGATGGCGAATACAGAAAACAGACGTGATTAATCTTCGTATGGTGAGCCTGCCCGAACAAATCGTGCAATGAAGGCAACTGAAGTGAGAACACAGAGGGGCACTCCGACTGGAATGCCCCTAATTGTTGCGTCCTTCAGGATTGGAATAAATTCAATTATAAGAATCTGGACGAGAAATAGTGCACCAAACCAAATCATGTATACACCGGTCACGGAAATTGCGTGAAGAATCCGACGTGTTCGATGGGGCAAATAATGAACACTTCGGTCCATCTTCACGGCACTTCCCTCCCGCTCCTTGACTGACTTTATCTTATGTCACAGTGTGTAATGACGCAACAGTTCGCCGCCCAGACAATAATTAATGATCTTTGTCGTTTAGTGGTGTAAAATACGAACATACGTTCCCATCAATCACATGCACCACGAGGCTAACAATGCTGCAGTACCTCGCGCACTATCGCCCCACACCGATAGAGTCATTCGTCGTCGACTTGTAACGATGGAGCTCAAGTCGTGCTCCGGGTTATCGACTGTAGTAATCGTGTTCGTCTACGAATGATACAATGTCCATAAGAAACTAATGAACGTGGTGGAGACATGACCGTCGCTCTCTACTGCCGCGTATCAACCGATGAGCAGGCCATGCACGGCTTTAGTCTGGAAGCCCAAAAAGATCGCCT
Source organism: Alicyclobacillus macrosporangiidus CPP55 (assembly GCF_000702485.1). Lineage (GTDB taxonomy): Bacteria > Bacillota > Bacilli > Alicyclobacillales > Alicyclobacillaceae > Alicyclobacillus_H > Alicyclobacillus_H macrosporangiidus_B. The sequence continues at coordinate 2,132,985 of NZ_JNIL01000001.1, forward strand.
CATCGCCTACTGCCAAAGCCAGGGCTGGAAGGACTATGAGGTGTATTCGGACGACGGATATTCCGGAACCAACTTGGATCGCCCTGCCTTACGTCGCCTAATCCGTCACATCGGGAGCGGCTTGATTCAAAGTGTGGTGGTGTACCGACTGGACCGCCTCAGCCGCCGGCAGCGGCACGTGTTGTACCTGCTCGAAGAGGTATTTGAGCGACACGGCGTGACGTTCAAAAGCGCCACGGAACCCTTTGACACCTCGACGCCTCTTGGGAAGGCCATGATCGGCATCCTCGCTGTCTTCGCTCAGCTTGAGCGAGACACAATCATTGAGCGGACCAAGGAAGGCCACCACAAGCGGGCGCGACAGGGTCTGTGGGGTGGCGGTCCGCAGCCGTTCGGATACCGGTGGAACAAGGAGGCCGGCCGGCTTGAAACCGTCCCATCCGAAGCGCGCATAGTGCGAGAGATGTATCGGCGCTTTTTGCAAGGGTGCTCGCTGGTGGAGATCGCGGATTGGGCAGCATCGCAATACTCAGACCGTTGGTGGGATCACCATGTGGTGAAAGACATGTTGCAGCGGCCCATCTATGCCGGCCACGTGCACTATGGCACCGCCATGGCCAAAGGAAATCACGAGCCCATCATTGATGAGGTCACTTTCCAGAGTGCGCAAAAGGAGATGAAGCGTCGCGAGGGCCGCTTGCCTGCGCGCGGCGAATATCTGCTCAGCGGTCTTTTACGCTGTGGCGAGTGCGGTGAACCCATGCTCCACCACCTTGTACACCGTAATCGGGGCAAACCCAAGGACCACCACTACTATGTCTGCGCGCGTAAAATGAAGGGTTCACGTTATCGCAAGCCGGTGGGCCCATGCCCATCGCATCACATACAGATGGAATGGCTGGATGACCAGGTGACCCAACTGGTCCGCTCTATCGCGACGTCGCCGGAAGATCTGATCTCGCAGACGGAAGAGCCGCAGGCAGCGGACGAAATCATGGCGTTGGAAGCCGAGCTCGCATCGGTCGAGCGCAAGCTGCGACGGTGGTATGACGCCTTCGAGGAAGAAGCGATCGATGCACGTGAGTTGCGTCGGCGCGTTGCGGATCTGGAGCGTGAGCGCGGGCGCATTGAACTCGCTCTGGATGAGGCGCAGGAACGGCTTCGGCGTCCGGACCCGGAACCGATGTTGGACGCGTTCCATGCGATTCGTGATGCGTGGGATAGAATGGAGCTATCGGAAAAAAAGACGTTGTTGCGGGCGACAATTCGGCAGATCGTCGTGTACAAGGACAGTTCATTCCACATCGAATGGAACCTGTAATGTTGCACCTTCCGGTAATTCATTGAGACCAGCTACCACCGCAACACCGCCGCGGGCAACCTGCGGCGGCTGCTCGCGGGCGCCGGTCCGTCGCACGAGATGCTGGTGCTGATGACCATCGAGTGTTTCGTCGAGGCCAGGGAACACGACAAGCGGGCCGAACAGGCGTTGAAGTCCATACGCGCCAGGTCCGCAGCCGACGAGCGGTGGATCCAGGCCGCGGAAAAGTGGCACGTGCGCCGCCGCCAGGCGCTGCGGAGGGCCAAGCGGCTGTTGAATCAATCCGTGCCTCCGGAGACCTGGGAGAAGGGCGCGGCCCTGGCAGAATAAGCCACGCCAAGGGGCCTGGATGGATGAGCAACCGTTGAATGATGGCGCCAGGCCGACCACCCGTGTACCTAACACCCGGTGTGCCCCAGTCCCTGGGAGGCGGTCCGGATGAGCCGGGCGATGCTGCGGGCGGCTTGGTACACCAAGACCTCCGCGTCCGCCATCGCCTCCTCGACGGCCATTGGCCGCGGGACCGCGGCGTGGATGCTGACGAAATGGTCCAGCAGCCGATCGGATCCCGTCCCGAGGCCGCCCGACAACAGGATGGGCCGCGCCCCCGCTTCGCGCGCCAGGCGGGCGACGTAGTACGGGACCTTGCCGTGCAGCGTCTGGGCGTCGCTCTGCCCCTCGCCGGTGATCACCCAATCTCCCGGCTGAACCGCCTGGGTCAATCCGATGGTCTCGGCCACGAGGGCCGCCCCCGACGACAGTTGTCCGCCGACGGCCATGAGGGCGAAGCCGAGGCCGCCCGCCGCCCCTGCGCCCGGCGCCTCCGCCAGATGCCTGCCCGACGCCTCCTCTACCAACGTCGACCAGCGGCCGAGCGCCGCGTCGAGGCGGGCCACCATCTCCGGCGTGGCGCCCTTCTGCGGGCCGAACACCGCCGACGCACCGCGCGGGCCGCACAGCGGGTTGTCGACGTCGCTCGCAACCCGGATCTCCGTCTCGGCCAGGCGCGGATCCAGCCCGCTCCAGTCGACCACCGCCACCCGTTCCAGGCTCCCGCCCACCGGTTCGACGGGCAGCCCCGCGGCGTCCAGGAAGCGCACGCCGAGCGCCGAGAGCATCCCCATGCCCCCGTCGTTCGTCGCGCTGCCGCCGAGCCCGACGATGAACCGGCGGAATCCGGCGTCCAGCGCGGCGCGCATCAGCTCCCCGAGCCCCCGCGACGACGTCTGCAGCGGATTTCTTCGATCCGCCGGCACCATCGGCAACCCGGCCACATTCGCGATCTCGAGCACCGCCGTCCGCCCGTCCCCCAGCTCGCCGTAAGCCGTATCCACCGGCTCCAGCAGCGGACCGGAGGCCCGCATCCCGCGCAGCCGGCCGCCCGTGGCCGCCACGAGCGCATCCACCGTCCCCTCACCGCCGTCCGCCATCGGAAACACCTGCACCGCGGCGTCCGGGATCTCTGCCTGGACGCCGCGCGCTATCGCTTGTCCCACCGCCGCTGCCGACAGGCTGCCCTTGTACGAATCGGGCGCCACCACAAACCGCATCCCGCACAACCTCCCCCAGACGGGCCCCCGGCCCGGATGTCACGGTTCGTAGATCATCTTCTTGGTCATCCCGCCGTCGATCACCAGGTTCTCGCCGGTGATGAACCCGTTGTCCGGGTCAGCGAGAAACAGGCAGGCGCGAGCGATGTCCTGCGGCCGCCCCACCCGGCCCGACGGGTGCTGCGCGTGATCGATCGGGCGAAGCGCCCCATAGTCGCCAGTCTCGATCCACCCGGGACTGATGGCGTTCACCCGAATGCCGTACGGCCCCAGAGAGACCGCCAGGGCGTGCGTCAACGCCACCACCCCGCCCTTGGACGCGGCGTACGCCTCGCTGTCCGGTTCCGACATCAAGGCCCGCGTCGAGGCGATGTTGACGATGGCGCCGCCACCCTGTTCGCGCATCCGGCGAGCCGCCTCGCGGGCGCACAGGAACACCCCGCGCAGGTTGATGTTCAGCACCTCGTCCCACTCGTCGACCGTGAGCTCCAGCGGCGACTTCCAACGGGAGACCCCCGCGTTGTTGATCAAGGTGTCGATCCGCCCGTACGCGTCCACCGCCGCCTCCATCAGCCGCACGACGTCCTCAGGCTTCGCCACGTCCGCCGCCACCGCGGTGACATCGGCCCCCGCCTGGCGCAGGTCCGCCGCCGCCCGTTCCAGCGGCTCCACATCCCGGTCGGCCATCACCACGCGCCCGCCAGCCCACGCAAACGCTTCCGCGATCGCGCGGCCGATACCGCGGGCCGCTCCCGTGACCACAGCCACGCGCCCTTCATGTCCCATCGCGTCGCCTCCTCCTCGTCTCTGATGTTATTATCCAGTCCCAGTCGGACGTACACAATCCCGCGAGGTGTGCCCGCGCAAAGGAACCCGCGTGCCGTGTCTGGTCAGGCGTCCATTGTCATGCTATTGTTATGGTTACTTGGATTCATACTTGGCTCTGTGTGCCTGCCGGATCGCCGCGGGCACGCAACAGGGCCCGGCTTACCGTCGGCGAGCAAAGGAGCGGTGGGTTTTGAACGTCATCGAATTTCGCGATATCGTCTGGCGCCGCGGCACCGAAACGATCCTGCAACACGTCGACTGGACGGTGGCGCAGGGCCAGCACTGGGCCATCATCGGGTGCAACGGGTCCGGAAAGACCTCCCTGCTGCGCATGTTGTGCGGCTACATCTGGCCGACGTCCGGCACCATCTCCGTGCTCGGCCACCGGTTCGGAACGGTCGACCTGCGCGAGTTGCGCAAATCCATCGGATTGGTGAGTTCTGCCTTCCAGGAGCAACTTCAGTCGTTCCATCCGCGGGAGACGGCGCTGGACGTGGTGCTGAGCGGGAAGTTCTCCACCATCGGGGTCTACGACGAAGTGTGTGAAGAGGATGTCGATCGCGCAGCCGACCTGCTCGCCCGCTTCGGCGCGGCCGACCTGGCAGATCGGACATTCAACACCCTGTCGCAAGGGGAAAAACAGCGGGTACTGCTCGCCCGGGCATGGATGGGCCGGCCCCGCATCCTCATCCTCGACGAACCCTGCACCGGCCTCGACGTCCTCGCCCGCGAACACCTCCTGCAGGCCATCCAAGTCCTCGGTCAGGCGGAGGATGCCCCGACACTCCTGTACGTCACCCACCACATCGAGGAACTTTTGCCCCTGTTCTCCCACGTGCTGCTGCTCAAACACGGACGCGTGGTCGCCAGCGGCGAGAAACCGCGCGTCGTCACAGAACCCTTGTTGTCCGAGGCGTTCTCCATCCCGGTCGAGATCACGTGGCAAGATGACCGGCCGTGGCTCCGCGTGGCGTCGGGCGCGGGCGTGATGGGGGCTGGTGTGGCATCCGGTTGAGGCCCCTGAGGCGATCACACGGGTGGGGCGAAGAGAGGCGGGGGCTCACCGCTCCCGCCGGCGTGCTCGAACCTTGAGAAAGATGTACAGCCCGATGAGGACCACGGCGATGACCGCCGCCACGGCCGAGTATTGGTAGATGAGATGGTGGTACCGGGCCCACTCCATTTCGATGGAGCGGCCGAGGATGATGAAGGTGGCCGCCCAGACCAAGGCAGCCGCCACCGTGTAGACGGTAAACAAGAGCAGCGGCATGCGGTTCATACCCGCGATGTACGGGACGAGGATGCGGATCCCGGCGATGAACTTGGAAAAGAGGACCACGGTCGCCTGGTACTTCTCAAACGTGGCTGTGGCCTTGTCCAAGCGCTTGGGCGTGATGCCCACAAAACGGCCGTAGCGCAGGATCACCGGCCGTCCGAGGTAACGCCCAATCAGGTACGCCACCAGCGACCCGATGATGTTCCCGAGGCTGGCCGCGAGCAGCAGGGGCAGCAGCGCGAATACCCCGTTGGACCATGCGATGCCGGAGATGGTCAGCGTGGTCTCGGCAGGAAACGGAATCCCGATGGGCTCCAGGAGCAAGATCAGAAACACGCCCGCGTATCCATAGTGTTGCAGCAGACTTTGGACGTCGAAGTCCATCTCTATCTCCTCTCGTCGGCGGACCTACGCCCGGGGGCCGGGTGCTCCGGGAAGTCCCCGGCGCCCATGGCGCCATGTGCGAGCCGTCGGGCGTGCTTGCCCTCCGAGCCATTCTGCATTCGCCCCCAGTGTATCGAAAATTGGGGCAGTGCGCCATGCGCGCAGACTTGCCGGCACGCAGTGTTCACCGAACTGTGACGTTTTGCCCGCCACCCGGGCGGTCCCCCTGCCGCGCCCCCTGGTGAACGGGCAACCACACCGTGAACCGGCTCCCCCGTCCGACCTGGCTCTCCACTTCGATGCGCCCTCCGTGCGCTTCGACGATGTGCTTGGCGATGGCGAGCCCGAGCCCCGTGCCGCCGGACCGGCGATCGCGCGCCTTGTCCACGCGGTAGAACCGCTCGAAGATGCGGGAGAGGTCCGCCTCGGGGATTCCGATCCCGCTGTCCTCCACATGGACCAAGGCCCAGCCGTCCGCCTCCTCCGCTCGCAGCCGGACGAAGCCGCCGGCCGGCGTGTAGGCGATGGCATTGGCGACCAGGTTGTCCAACACCTGCTGGATGCGCTCCGGCGCCACCTCTGCCCACACCGGATGGGGCAGGTCCAATTGCAGGTCAATCCCGCCCGCCTCCGCCTGGAGCCTCAGACGCTCCGCGCTCGATCGCGCCAGCGCCGCCACGTCGGCCCGCTCAAAGCGCATCACCGTGTGCCCGGACTCGATCTTCGACAGATCCAACAGGTCGCGCACCAGACGGTTCAGGCGCACGGCTTCGTCGTGGATGACCGTCAGGAACTCGCGCGCCGTATCCGGGTCTTCCAACGCCCCGTCGAGCAGCGTCTCCGTGAACCCTTGGATGGCCGTCATCGGCGTGCGCAGCTCGTGCGACACGTTGGCGACGAATTCGCTGCGCATCCGTTCCAGACGCCGCCAGGAGGTCACGTCGTGGGCCACGATGACCACCGCCTCCACCGCCCCCTGCTCGCCCCGCAGCGGGCGGAGGGCGACGTCGGCCCTGGCCTCCCTGGCCCTGCCCCCGGTGACCTCCAGCCGGGCGCCTTCCCCAGTGGCAAGCGCGTGATCGACCGCCCGCACCACCGCTTCGTCTGCAATCACGTCCGCGTGCATCCGCCCCACCACCGCGGCCGCCCACGGTGCCAACAGGCGCATCGCCGCCTCGTTGGCGAGCAGCACCCGCCCGGCGCGGTCGACGACCATCACCCCGGCTGTCATGTGTTCGATCACGCTGGCCAGCGTCACCTGCTCCCGGTGCAAACGCGCCCGCTGTTCCTCGACCCGCTCCGCGAGCCGGCGAATGGCGGCGCCCAGTTCGGCCCACTCGCCCACACCGGGGTCGCGGACCCGGGCACCGGCCTCTCCCGCCTCGATGCGCTCCGCCACGGTCGCGAGGCGCCGCAGGCGTTCGGCCAGCCGGCGGGATCGCCGGTACGCGTACGCCGACGCCAGCAGCCACAACCCCGCCATCCCCCCGCCGTACAACGCCCACTGGTGGATGAGGTGGCGCGCCCTGGACCCGGCGGGGAGCACCATCCGCACCGCACCCGCCACCCGTCCATCCGACACCCGGATGGGCTCCGCAGCCACCCACGCTGACCCGACGCCGCCCGCTTCCCGGACCTCGCCTGCCACCTCCCGGCCGGATAGGGCGAACCGCACGTCCGCCGGCAACCCTGCTGGGCCGGCCCCTCCCCCGGAGCCCCACTCGGCCACCCGGCGTCCCGCGAGATCGTACACCGCCACCTGCACGGGCAGCCCGTCAGGCAGCCCAGGCCACCCGGCCAGCACCGCCGTCCACCTGCCCGGTTCCGTCTGGCCCAGGGCCAGCGCCAACCCGCGCGCGCCCGCCGTCAACGCCGCCACGTCGCCGTCGCGCTGCTCGCGTTCGAAGAAGGACAGGGCCCACAGGCTCGCGAGCAGCAGCAGAGCCGCTGCCGCGCCTGCCGCAGCCGCCGTGACCCGGATGCGGACTCCGCTCATCCTGCCGCTCACCGCGCCCGCCCCGCCAACTTGTAACCGACTCCGCGCACCGTCTGGATGAAGGCCGGGCGCCTCGGGTCCTCCTCCAGTTTTTCCCGGAGGTGGGACACGTGCACGTCCACGATGCGCGAGTCGCCCGTGAACGCATATCCCCACACGTCGTTGAGCAGCTGCTCCCGCGAGAGAACCTGCCCCGCATGGCGGATGAGGTACAGGAGCAGATCGAACTCGCGCGTGGTGAGATCCACTCGCCGTTCGCCCACATACACCTCCCGCTCCCGTTCCAGCACGCGCAGGGAGCCCACCTGGTAAACGCCCCCCTCCTCCTCGCCGTCGCCGGGACCTCGCCCCGCGGCCGCGCGGCGGAGCACCGCCTTGACGCGCGCCGTCAATTCGCGCGGAGAAAACGGCTTGGTGACGTAATCGTCCGCCCCCATCTCGAGCCCGACCACGCGGTCGACCTCGTCGTCCCGCGCGGTCAGCATGATGATGCCGGGCCGTTCGCCGCGCGAGCGCAGGCGGCGGCATACCTCCATCCCGTCGAGCCCCGGAAGCATCCAGTCGAGCACCACCAGATCGGGGTCGGCCGCTTCCACCTTCGCCAGGGCGTCCCAGCCGTCGCTGGCCGTCATGACCTCGTATCCCGCCTGACGCAGGTTGTACGCGACCAGTTGGACAATCGCTGCCTCATCATCTACCACCAAAACCTTGGCGGTCATCGTCCACACCTCCGCCGCAGTCCGCCCGTCCGCCGTGAACGCGCGGGCAGCCGTCGAACTGAATGTAACACATCGGGGCGCGTAGGCAACGGTTCGCTCCCCTGGGACCCTCTGGTGCCGGGATACCGGGCGATGTCTTTACAAAAACTTAACATAGTGTCCACATAAGCTTTACAAAGCTGCCGTACGCTGAATTTGCATCTCTGCGGCCGCCTCTGCAAAGAGGATGGCCGCGAATCCGTACCGCCGTGACAGAGGAGGCCTTGTCCTGTGCCCAAACGCAGTGAACAACTGTTTCGCTTTCTCGTCGACATCGCCGGGAATCTGCACGACACCGCCGCATACTTCGCCGAAGGCCTGAAGGAACTCCACCGTTTGGACGAGTTCATGCAACGTTTGAAGGACTTCGAGCACCGCGGGGACGAGCTGACCAGCGGGCTGGTCACCCTGCTCAACGCGACTTATATCACGCCCCTGGAACGGGAAGATTTCCTCGAGCTGGCCGTCTCCATGGACGACATCGTCGACGGCCTGGAGGCCTGCGCCGTCCGATTCGGGGTCTATCAGATCACAGAGGCCACGCCGGTCATGCACGAGTTCGCCCAGAACATCTTGCAGAGCGTCGAAGAGATCCGCGGTGCCATGGACCGGCTGTTCCAGCGCCGGCTCAAGGACCTGCGCGAATACACGATGAAGATCAACCAGCTGGAGAAGGCGGGTGACGCCGTGTTGCGCAACGCCCTGCGCGATCTGTTCGGCAAAGGCCGTTACGACGTCCTCGACGTCATCAAGCTCAAGGAGATCTACGAAACGCTCGAGAACGTCACCGATCGCTGCGAGGATGTGGCCGATGTGCTCGACTCCATCACGGTGAAGAACGCGTGAAGAAGGTGGATGCATGATCACCTTGATTGTCATCATCGTCCTGTTGGCGCTGGCGTTTGACTACACGAACGGCTTTCACGATACCGCCAACGCCATCGCCACCACCGTCTCCACGCGCGCACTGTCGCCGAGGCGCGCCGTAATGTTGGCCGGGGCTCTGAATCTCATCGGCGCGTTGACCTTCACCGGGGTCGCCCAGACCATCGGCGGAAAAATCGCCAATCCGTTGCACATTGAACACGGGACGTGGATCGTGCTGGCGGCCCTCATCGCAGCCATCAGCTGGAATCTGTTCACCTGGTATTTCGGAATCCCCAGCTCGTCTTCGCATGCCCTCATCGGCGGCTTGACGGGGGCGGTCATCGGCGCTGCCGGTTGGCGGGCGGTGAACGCTGCAGGATTTGCGTCCATCATCGAAGCGCTCATCATCTCGCCCATCAGCGCCCTCGTGCTGGGATACGTGCTGATGTGGATCCTGCGGCTGTTGTTCGGCAACACCTCGCCGCACAAGGTGAACCGGGGATTTCGATTCTTGCAGATCTTCTCGGCCGCCTTCCAAGCATTCACCCACGGAACCAATGATGCGCAGAAGACGATGGGCATCATCACGTTCGCCCTCATCGCCGGCGGATTTCAGTCGGACATGCACGTCCCCCTGTGGGTGAAGGTGTTGTGCGCCATCGCCATGGGGGCTGGCACCGCCAGCGGCGGCTGGCGGATCATCAAGACGGTCGGATCGAAGATCATCAAACTGGAGCCCATCAACGGGTTCGCTTCCGATCTGACGTCGGCCACGGTGATCTTGACAGCGACGTTACTCAAGCTGCCGGTGTCCTCGACGCACGTCATCTCGTCGGCCATCATGGGGACTGGGGCGGCGAAGCGGTTCCGGCAGGTCAAGTGGGGAGTCGCGTTGAACATCGTGACCGCCTGGGTGTTGACCATTCCCATCAGCGGCCTGTTGGCGGCACTCTTGGCCAAGGCGATTCTGTGGATTGTCACGGCATGACCATCCCCACCCCTGTCCCCTCCTGATACAATGGGGACGGGGGTGTTGTCGTGAACGTGACGGAAGCGTTCTGCCAAGTCCTGTCGACCCTGTCGGCGTCTTACGAGGTCCCTGACATTCTGCTTCCCTCGTCCGATCTCATCTTCATCCTCGAATCCCCTCACATCCAGGAGCTGAAATTTGGCGCGCCGGTCTCGGGGCCCTCGGGGGCCACCATGACCAAGCACCTGTTCGGGGAACGGTACGCGCGTTTTCCCCTTGGGCGGCTGGTGAAGAAAAACGCCGACGAAGCGAAGAACCGGCCCCGCCTCAACCGGATCGGCCTGATGAACGTGTGCAACATCCCGATGCAGGCCAGCGCCTATCCGGATTCCGTCGTTCGCCGGGAATACCGGGAATGGCTCAATGCGCTCATGTACATACGCAGCAACAATCAGCGGGACACCTACGCGGATCCCTTGTACAACGAGGTGCAGGCGGTGCTCGTCGCCGGATTACGGCGGAAGCTCGAGCGGCTTCAGGAGCGGCCCTTGACCCTGGTGCCGTGCGGCCGTTTTGCGCAGAAGTTCCTCCGCCTCGCTGCGGTGGAGAGTCCTCATTGGCAGGTGATCGACGGCGTTCCGCATCCATCCTACAACTCGTGGGACCGGCCCCAGTACCGAGAGGTCGTCGCGCGCGTCCGGCAGGTCCTGGGCGATCCGCCGGAGGAGGCGATTTTCAACGGTTCGGGTATTCATGCCAGCGGGAGCGGCCATCCTGGATCTGGGGTGGGATGACAAGAACCGGCAAACCACGTCCACCTGGCTCGTGATTTGTCATAGAATGACGAGTAGGAGGCGATAGCATGCGCATCGCAATCTTTTCCGAAACCTTCCTGCCGGGTACGGACGGGGTGGTCACCCGCCTGTGCAACACGCTGGATCACCTCGCGAAAGAGCACCACGACATCCTGCTGTTTGCCCCCAAAGGCGCACCGGAGACCTACGGCCCCGCGCGGGTGGTCGGGGTGCCCTCGTTCACCTTTTCCCTCTATCCCGAGAAGAAGTTCGCGCGGCCCTGGCCGCGGGTGGGCAAGATCCTGAAGGCGTTCCAGCCGGACCTGATCCATTCGGTCAATCCCGGTTTCCTCGGACCGGCGGCGATTTACTACGCGCGGCGGCTGCGCGTGCCGCTGATCGCCTCCTACCATACGCACATCCCGAGCTACGCCCGCTACTACAAGCTGGACTGGCTGGAGCCGTTTCTGTGGTGGCTGTTCCGGACCATGCACAATCAGGCGCAGATCAACCTGTGCACGTCGGAGGCGACGTTGGAGACGTTGAAGGCCCATGGCTTTCGCAATCTGGAACTGTGGGAACGCGGCGTGGATCTGCGCCTGTTCTCCCCTGCCAAGCGGTCGGACGCCATGCGCGCCCGCCTGTTGGGCGGCGCTGACCCCAACCGGAAAGTGCTCCTCTATGTCGGCCGCCTCGCGTCCGAAAAAGGGCTTGAGCGGCTGCGGCCGTGTCTCGACCGGCTGCCCGGCGTCCACCTGGCCCTGGTCGGTGATGGCCCGCACCGGGCCGAGCTGGAACGGGTCTTCGCCGGCAGCAACACCACCTTCACGGGCTACCTGTTCGGCGAGGAGTTGGCGCAGGCCTACGCGTCGGCCGACGCCTTCATCTTCCCGTCGACGACCGAGACCCTGGGGCTGGTGATGTACGAGGCGATGGCGTCCGGCCTCCCGGTGATGGCCGCCGACAGTCCGGCCACGCGCGAGGTGCTGCTGCACGGCGAAGCCGGATGGCTGTTCAATCCGCTTGACACGGCGTCCATCCTCGGCGCCATCGAGGATTGGCTCGGTGACGCGGACAAACGGGAGCGCGTCGCGCGGCGCGGGCTGGAAGTGGCGTCTAAGCTGGACTGGAGCGGCCCGACGAAGCAACTCATTCACCATTACTACCGCCTGTTCCAGGCGCAGCAACAGGAACTGACCGCGGATGTCAGTTGATCCGCGACGGAGGTGACCGACATGCAGGACATGCGAGATGAAGTGGTGGTCCTGATCGGCGGCTCGGGGGGCATCGGCAAAGCCAGCGCCCTTCGCTTCGCGGCGCGCGGCGCGCGCGTCGTCTTGGTCGCCCGCGGACGGGACGCGTTGGAAGCGGCTGCGGCAGATATCCGCCGGCTAGGCGGTGAAGCCGTGGCCATCCCCGCCGACGTGTCCGATCCGGTGGCGGTCAACCGGCTCGCCGAGGAGGTCGCGGCCCGATACGGCCGCGTCGACGTCCTGGTGTACGGCGCGGCGGTCTTCTACCTCGCGCCGGTGGAAGCGCTCGATCTTCCGCGGGCGCGCCAAGCGATGGACATCAACTACTGGGGAGCTGTCCATGCGGTGCAAGCGTTTCTGCCGCTTCTCCGGCAGGGCCGCCGCAAGTGCATCGCGTTCATCTCTTCCCTGTCCGTCCCCTGCACGCCGGCGTTCTTCGCCGCCTACGCGGCGCCGAAGCACGCCCTGCACGGCCTGGCGTTGTCGCTGCGGCAGGAGCTGCATCCCGAGGGCATCGTCGTGTCGCTGATTGCCCCGGGTCCCGTGGACACAGCGCTGATTGAGGGTCATCTGCATCAAGACATGTACCGCCTGCCCCTCGGCGTCCCCGTCCTGACGGCGGACGAAGCAGCCGAAGGGGTGGTGAAGGCGGTCCTGCGGCGAAAGAAAGAGTGGGTGGTTCCGCGCCGCTTCGGCGTGGCGGCGAGGCTGTCGAGGGCGTTCCCGTCGCTGCTCGACGCCTACTACCGCTGGACGGTGCGCGGATGGAACCAGACGGTCCGACGTGTAACGGAGCAGCACCGCGCCGCACGGCGTGCGGCGCGGGAGGAAGAGGTTCAGGAGGGCGTCACGACATCGGCACCTGCGGGATGACCTTCCCCTCGATGCGCTCGAAGATGTCGTCCAAGTCGGGGCCAGTGATGGTCATGCCGTGGTTCTTCAGACCGACGATGGCGCGCGACGGATCCTCGGCCCGCCGGACCTGTTCCGCAACCGCGCGCGCCAGTTCCACGGTGCCGCACGGGTAATTGATTTCCGTCGACGGGATCCCCTCAATCCAGGCGTGGATGTGGACGATGGCCCCCACCTGCGGGTGTTCCGTGTAGATCATCCAGTGTTCAATCGCGTCCACCGACACCCGACGCGGCGTCACATGCGGCGGCACGCTGAGCTGCATGGCCTTCTGTTCCGCATCGAAATCCTTCACCAACAAGATGTCCTGGCCGATGGTCCGCAGGTTGGCCTTGTTCACCCCGCTGGCGCTCATCCAGAAGCGGCGCGAGTCCTTGCGGGCGCTCAGATTCCCGTAGCTCAAGCCCCCGATCCCGTACAGCCGCTTGACGTGGCGCATGTCCTCCGGCGAGAGGATCTCCTGGATGGGAAACGGCGCAGGCCACAGGTTCATCTCATCAATTTTGCGCGCGGCGCGGCTGACCTGCTCGGTGATCTCGTCGCCCTCCCACAGGTCCTCGGGCAGATCGGGGTGAAAGTCGTTGTTGATGATCAGGTTGGACGTCGCCAGCGGCTCCAGGCGTTTGAACACCCGCTCAAAGTACCCCCCGTCGTCCCCCGCCTGATACGGGATCTTGTAGCAACCCTGTTCCAGTGTCACAAAGTATGTATGGAATCCGTCCGGGCCGTCGACCGTGTACATCATCAGATTTGCGAGTGAGCGCACCATCAGCGGATAGGCAGCGTGCAGGACGTTGTCTGGGTGTTTGTCCACCGCGGCGATGGACACCACGTACGTCGCCTGGGCCATCCGGCGGTACGGACGCGGCCGGTCTGGATCGATAAAATTCAATACCAATCGGATGTCCGGCTGACCCGGTTCCACAAACTGATATCCCCGCCCTTGTAACAACCGATGGAGCCCGTCCAGCAACCACCGTTGGCGGTCACCTGCCACTTCTCCCGCTACCGTGTACAGCACGTGCATCCTCCTCCAATACATCCATCCAGATGCAGGTTCTACCTCCGATTATATATGAATTGGTGTACAAACGCCTATTCAAGATCCGCAACGGGCTCCGGCGCCCCTTCCGCGTCTTTTGGAGCGACGGGGCGGACAGAAGCCTCCAACACGTCCTCACCGACCAACATCGCCAGCACCGACCACACGGCATTTCGCCAGCGAATCCCCTCCCCATCCCGGGATCTTTCCATCGCCGTCACCTCCTGGCCACAGGTTCCCCGATTTCTTCCTCTGCGACACGCGTCGACCGGGATTCCGTGAATATAGTTTCTTACTTTTAGTTCGGATGTGCTATACTGCGCTCAGGTGCGGAAACCTGATCTGGATCACGACCACGGGCCTGCTTCCGCATCCCACTGGAGGTGAAGCGCATGTCACAACAAGCAGTCGCACAGCGGCGGATCGAACGGGCCTGGACGCCCGAGGTGCGCCGGCAAAGCCCCATCCACACGGCGGCCATGGTGCTCGAGCCCGGCCATTGGGACGCGTTCGATCCGTTCCTGCTCCTGGCGGAAGACTGGTTCCAGTCGGGCACCTTCGACCTGCATCCGCACCGGGGCATCGAGACGGTGACCTACGTGATCGAAGGCCATCTGCGGCATTACGACAATAAGAACGGTTCCGGCGAACTCGGCCCCGGCGACGTGCAGTGGATGACCGCCGGGCGCGGGGTCATTCACCAAGAGGACCCGGCGCCGGGCGAGACGGTGCACAGCCTGCAGCTGTGGGTGAATCTCCCAAGGTCACACAAGATGACAGAACCCAGGTATCAGAACCTGTTGGCGAAGGACATGCCTGTCCGCCGCGTGGAAGGCGGCTGGGGGCGGGTGTTCTCCGGCTCTTCTGGCGGGATCCAGGCGCCCACGAAGAACCACGCCCCGGTGACCATGGTGGACATCCACCTCGACGCCGGGGGCCGCTTCGTCCAGGACCTGCCCGGGGACTACAACGGGTTCCTGTACATCCTGGAAGGCCGCGGGCGCTTCGGCGCCGACGCGCAGATCGGCGGAAAGGGCCAGGTCCTTTGGCTGGGGCGGACCGACGCGCCGGAGAGCGAGATCGCCATCCAGGCGGTGGAACCCCTGCACGCGCTGTTGTATGCGGGCCAGCCGCTGCACGAGCCGGTGGCCGCGTACGGGCCGTTCGTCATGAACACACGGGCGGAGATCCTCCAGGCCATCGACGATTACCAGAACGGTCGATTCGCGGACTGATGGATTAGCCCTAGCCGGTCGTCCACACGGCGACAAGCCCGTTTCCCATCGAATGGATTGACCTGTGGAAAGGCAGGCCGGAGCGATCCGGGGGAAGGGTGAGGCGGATGGACGGATGGCCGCATCTATTGTCGTGCCTGGCGCTCGTCAGCGTGATCGGCATCGGATCGAACATCGACAACACGGGGGTGGGAGCGGCCTACGGCAGCGCCGGTATTCGGTTCCCCCACTGGGTCAATGGCATCGTCAATGGCATTGGGTTCGCGTCTTCGGTCACTGGGGCGTGGGCGGGAACTGCCCTGGCCGCCTGGGTGCCGCTGGTATGGGTTCAGATGGCCGCCTGCCTCGTCCTGTGCGGGCTGGGGTGGTATCTGTTGTGTTCCAGCGCCCGGCTGCCGGAGGCCGCGATCCGGC
The DNA here is from genome assembly GCF_000702485.1 of Alicyclobacillus macrosporangiidus CPP55. Lineage (GTDB taxonomy): Bacteria > Bacillota > Bacilli > Alicyclobacillales > Alicyclobacillaceae > Alicyclobacillus_H > Alicyclobacillus_H macrosporangiidus_B. The sequence continues at coordinate 2,148,585 of NZ_JNIL01000001.1, forward strand.
CGCCGTTGGCTCCCCCGGGCTGGCGGGAAGGGATCGCGTTGGGCGTGGCGCTCTCCGCCACCAACGTGGCCAGCGGCGCCAGTGCGTCCCTGACCACGTCTCTGCCGACCTGGACCATCTCCCTGAGCATCAGCGTGTGGGGATACCTGTGCTTATGGCTGGGCAACCGGCTGGCGCACACCCTGGTCTCCCGGGTGCTCGGGACATACGGAGGCATCCTGGCGGGTGTCGTCCTGATGGTCATTGGCATCCGGCAGTTGGTGTGACCGCTGCGGGGACGCAAAAGCCCCGCCAGCACGGGCGGGGCTTTCGTGGTTAAAGCGTTGCTAGGAAACGTCTTACTGCCTCCAGGTAGCCAACTGGGTCTCCGTTACGAATCGAATGTCCACAGCCAGGAAATTGCCGAAGCGTTGTGTTCGGTCTTCGTCTCACCATCTCTTGCGCATGTGCCCAGCTCAAGACTGGACTTCTTTCCCCTTGCATGAGTAAGACTGGGCACGTCGATGCTTGCCAGTCAGCCCACCAGGAGCCGTTGAGCATCTCTTGTGAACGGACGAAGCCCACAGCGTCGAATCGGAACGTCCATCCGTCCGGATGTTCTACTGCGCTCTCTCCGAAGTAGGAGAACGCCCCTGGGCGAAGAAGGCCCTCCAACGTCTGCCGAAGTTCCCGAAGTGTTGGGACCCGAGAAGGCAACTTCTTAAGCCAACTCTGATCGTCGTTGATTTCGGCGCCGATGTCTTCGATAATCAAGGCTCGAACGAAAATCCGCAAGACGAACGCTCGGGTCTGGCGGGAAAGAAAAACGTCTCATTTGATTTCACCGGTCTTACTCAATCGCTCGTGAGGATATCGTTAGTCTCATCTATAGGGGTCATCCACATTTGACTTCCTCTCCGATGGACGCTTTCACTCCACCGTGACGCTCTTCGCCAGGTTACGCGGCTTGTCGACATCGTTCCCGCGCGCCACGGCGGCGTAATAGGCCAGGAGTTGCAGCGGGATCACGGTGATCACCGGCGCGAGCAGCGGCAGCGTCCTCGGTACGTACAGCACCTCGTCGACCGAGTGGCGCATCTCCTCGTCACCCGCGAACGCCACCCCGAGGACGAAGGCATCGCGCGCCTTGACCTCCTTGATGTTGCTCAGGGTCTTCTCGTACAGGTCGGTCTGCGTCGCCAGGGCGATCACAGGAACCCCTTCGGTGATCAGCGCCAGGGTGCCGTGCTTCAGCTCGCCGGCCGCGTACGCCTCCGCGTGGATGTACGAGATCTCCTTGAGCTTCAGCGCCCCTTCAAGGGCCATCGCATAGTCGATCCCCCGGCCGATGAAGAACGTGTCGCGGGCGTCTGCCCACTCCCGGGCGAAGCGCTCCACCTGCGGTGCCGTGTCCAACACCTGCTCCGCGGCCATGGGCAGCTCGGCCAACGCCGCCAGGATCTGTTTCGCGTTGGCATCCTCCAGCGTGCCGCGCCGCTGACCCAGATACACCGCCAGCAGGTAGAGGACCACCAACTGGGTGGTGTACGCTTTTGTCGATGCCACCGCGATCTCCGGCCCCGCCCAGGTGATGATGACGTCGTCCGCCTCGCGGGCCACGGAACTGCCGACGACGTTGGTGATGGCGAGCACGTGCCGCCCTCTGGCTTTGGCATCGCGCAGCGCCGCCAGCGTGTCCAGCGTCTCGCCCGACTGGCTGATGACAACGACGAGCGTCCCCGCTGTCTCAATGGGATCACGGTACCGGTACTCCGAGGCGATCTCCACATCCACCGGGATCCTCGTGAGTTTCTCCATCACCGCCTTGCCGACCAACCCGGCGTGCCACGAAGTGCCGCAGGCGACGATGTGCACGCGATCGATGGCCTGCACAAAATCATCGCTCCAGCTCAGTTCCGGCAGCGTGACGCGGGACAGGTCCTCGGCGATCCGGCCTGTCAGCGTGTCCCGGATGGCCCGCGGCTGCTCGTAGATCTCCTTGAGCATGAAATGGGGATAACCGCCCCGCTCCGCCGCCACCGCGTCCCAGGTCACATGCAGGACCTGCTTGCTGGTCACCGGCTCCCCGTCAAACGTGTGGATCGACACACCGTCTGCCCGGACGACCGCCAACTCCCCGTCCTCGAGGACGTACACGTCCCGGGTGTACGACAGGATGGCCGGGATGTCGGAAGCGACGAAGTTCTCTCCGTCACCCAGACCGACGATGATCGGGCTCGACCGGCGCACCGCCACGAGCGTGTCCGGGTGGTCCTTGGCCAGCACCACGAGGGCGTACGCGCCGCGGAGGCGCTTCGCCACGTCCAGCATGGTCTGGAACAGGTCCCCTTTGTACAGCTCCTCAATCAGGTGTGCCACGACTTCCGTATCCGTTTCGGATTTGAACTGGTGCCCGCGCGCCAACAGTTCCTCGCGCAAACTCAGATAGTTCTCGATGATCCCGTTGTGCACGATGGCGAATCGCCCGCTGCAGTCCTGATGCGGATGCGCGTTTTCATCGGACGGCCGGCCGTGCGTCGCCCACCGCGTGTGTCCGATGCCGATGTGGCCGCCCGCCTCGCCATCCGCCAGCTTTTCCTCCAGGTTCGCCAACCGCCCGACCGCTTTCACGGTCCGCAAGACGCCGCCATCCAGTGTGGCGATGCCCGCCGAGTCATATCCACGGTACTCCAGCTTGCGCAGTCCTTCGACGATCACGCTGCGCACCGCGCGCGGCCCGACATATCCCACGATTCCGCACATCGATTCCGTATTCCTCCTCATTCGCCTGCTCACCCTTGTCCCGCCGGTCGCCCGGCGGCTTTCGGGCTTCGCTCGCGGTGCGGCACACACCGGGAGGCACCCGCCGAATGGTTCGCTGACCTCCTCCGCGTCAACTGTGCCGATCCGCGGCACCCCGAGGTACTCGCGGAGCGCACAGTCCAGGCGCTTGTCTCATGCCCCGGCGTCCCAGATTCACCGGCGCACGTCCTTGCCCAATCTCACATCCTTCCGCGTCCTTCTCTCCCGGCATCCCCCCTTTCACGCGCAATACCATATGTCAAGCTATTCCCTGACCGCCGCAGAGGACCCTGCAGGGGCCCGTCCGCCATGGCCCGTCCGTTTCGAAAAAGGCGCCCCCGCGGCACGCCCGGCCTGCGTGAGCGCCTCTCTGCGCCATCCTCTCAGGCGCCTCCCAATTCCTGTCGAACCACGCGCACAATCTGCGCGACACACGCCTTGAGCAGGTCCGGATCCGGCCCTTCCGCCATCACGCGTACCAGGGGTTCCGTCCCCGACTCCCGCACCAGCACCCGGCCATCGTCCCCCAGTTCCTGCTCGGCGCGCCGAATCGCTTCCTGGATGCGGGCATTGCTCCGCCACGCTGCCTTGTCGCGGACGCGGACATTTTCCAGCAGCTGCGGGTAGCGCGTCATGACCAGGCTGAGCTCCGCCAGTGGCTGCCTGCTGGCCATCATGACGTCGACCAGTTGGAGTGCCGTCAGCACCCCGTCCCCCGTCGTCGTGTGATCGAGGAAGATGACGTGGCCGGACTGCTCCCCCCCGAGCACGTATCCGCCCTCGCGCATCGCCTCCATCACATAGCGATCGCCCACGCGCGTGGTCTGCACCCGGATGCCCAGGTTCTCCATCGCCTTCACAAATCCGAGATTGCTCATCACGGTGGCGACGACCGTATCGCCTTTCAGACGGCCCTGCGCCTTTAATGCCCTGCCGCAGACGGCCAGGATAAAGTCGCCGTCTATCACCTGTCCGGTGTGATCGACCGCGATCACACGATCCGCGTCCCCGTCAAACGCAAGTCCCACGTCCGCCCCGGCGTCGAGCACCGCCCGTTGAACCACCTGTGGATGGGTCGATCCGCACCCCACATTGATGTTCACCCCGTCAGGCTGGTCGTTGAGCACGGTGACCTCCGCCCCCAGTTGGCGAAATACCCTCGGGGCGATGCGGCTCGCGGCACCGTTCGCGCAGTCCAGCACCACCTTCAGCCCGTCCATCCGATGGCGGACCGTCCCCGCCAGGAATCGAACGTACTCGTCTTCCGCAGGTTCGTCGTACACCCGCCCGACTCCTGAACCCACCGGACGGGGCAGGTGATCCTCTGCCTCACCGAGCCAACGCTCTATCTCATCTTCCGCTTGATCTAAAAGTTTGAATCCATCCGCCCCAAAGAACTTGATCCCGTTGTCCTCCACCGGATTGTGGGAAGCGGAGATCATCACGCCCGCGTCGGCATTCAGATGGCGCGTGAGATACGCGACGCCGGGCGTACTGATGACGCCCAGGCGCAACACGTCCACGCCCATCGACAGAACCCCGCTGACCAGCGCGGCCTCCAGCATATCGCTCGAGATCCGCGTGTCCTTGCCGATGACGACGCGGCCCCCGGTTCCTTCCTTCGCGAGCACATACGCCCCAATACGCCCCAGTCGGAAGGCCAACTCCGGGGTCAGGTCCCGGTTGGCCACCCCGCGCACCCCATCGGTACCAAACCATTTGCCCAACAGTCCTTCGCTCCCTTCAAGCCCCCATCATTGTGCCACAGGCCAAGGTTTGACGGCAACCGGGGCATGCAGGGAGGGGGGTCAGGGACGGACGGGCTGCAATTGCAATTGGACAGCGGATGGCGCCCAATCCGATACCCGGACCCATTCAGGCACCTCCGCCTTCGGCGTCAAGGTATGGGTCCCTGCCGCCAGCCCGGAAGCGTCCACGTACGCATGGAGACTCGAATCGGCCATCCTGTCCACCACTGTGGCTGGGCCCGTCACCGTCAGGTCGACCGTCGCCGGAGTCACCGCGGACGCTCGCAGTCCAGCCGGAACGTTGGTCACGGTCATCGGAAGCCCGTGGAACGTTCGCTGTGCGCCCTTATCCACCTCCACCGTGACGGTGACCTCGGATGGGTCTGCCGAGCTGGCCCCCGCAGGCAAGGGGATGTGCACCGTCCACGTCTTCGTGCGGGTGAGCCCGCTGACATCGACCGGGACCTGCACGGTGTCGATCCCGATGGCCGCGTCCTCCCCCAACCGCAGCCGAACGTCTGCTGGATTGAGGCGGACACCCGCCACCGCGTACCCGTCCGCCGGGCTGCCTCTGATCTCCGGCACCAGGTGCGCCGTCACCGATTTGGGCCGAATCTGCACGGTCACCGTGCCCGTCGGCGGGTTGACCTCGACGCCGGCCACCGGCGCCCCGGCAGCGGTGACGGGTTTCAGTTCTACCGTACGAGTCACCGCCGCCTTGGCGCCGTCGATGGGGACGGCTGCCTCCAGGTGGTCCACCTGTGCAACGGCCGACTGCGCCCCGGACACCTGCGCCGCCTGCAGGTCAGCAGTCGCTGGGCCGGCCTCGTATCCCGCCGCCGGCTTCCCGGTCGTCGTCACCTGAACATCGACCACCGATACGACCTTGTGGTCCAGGTTCACCGTCACCACGGGCGGATTGATGGAGTATCGGACCGGCGGCATTCCGGTCGCCGCCAAGCGCAGCTCGTGGCGCCCAGCGGACAGACCGCGCGCGTCCGCCACCACGGAGACCCCCAGCATCTGCGCTGTCAAGCTCGACACATTGACCGCGTCCGTGGCGATTTCGACCATGACGGTCGGGTTGTCGATGCTCGTCACCGTCATGTCAGGAGATACCTGAACCCGGACGGGATAGGGAAAGGATTTGACCACCGGTCCCCCGGCCACGCCCCCCGAATTCCCTGGCGCGTTCACCGACAACCACAGAACGCACGCCATCACCAAGGCGATCACGCGGAGAAAGGCGTTGCTGTTCAAAAACCGGTCCACGTCACGACTCCGCCTTTCGGTGCAGGAAGTGCAAGCGGCTGGAGCGCTTAGGAAGGAGGAGGCTGGCGAGCAGCTCGTGCAGGTCCGCCTCCTGCAGTCCGCGCGTCAGGACGCCGTCCACCGCCAAGGATACTTTGCCGGTCTCTTCCGAGACGACCACGGCGATCGCGTCCGTCTGCTCCGTGACGCCGATGGCCGCGCGATGCCGTGTGCCGAGTTCGCGGTTGAGATCCCGGTTGTCCGTCAGAGGCAAAAAGCACCCTGCGGAGACGATGCGGTTGCCCCGGATCACCACCGCGCCGTCGTGCAACGGCGTGTTGGGGATGAACGTGTTGATGAGCAACTCGGAGGATACCAGGCCTTCAATCTGCGTCCCGGTCTCGGCGTACTCGGACAGGCCAGTCTTCCGTTCAATGACCAACAAAGCGCCGATCTTCGTCTTCGAGAGGACCTGAGTCGCCTTGACCACCTCGGCGATGGTCTGTTGCTGCGCGTCCGCGCGATCGGCCGTCAACGAAATCGAAAAAAACCCGCCCCGGCCGAGCTGATCCAAGGCCCGTCGGAGTTCGGGCTGAAACACAATCGGAATCGCGACGACCCCGATGGTGATGATTTTGTTCAGGAGCCAATTGAGCGCTTCCAGGTGAAGCGCCGAACTGAGCGCGGTGGCCACCAGGATCACCACGACGCCCTTGAGCAGTGGGACCGCGCGCGTCCCCCGGATCATGAGAAGCAGCCGGTACAGCACGAACGCGACAATCAGGATGTCGATGGCGTTCAGGACATTGAATTTGGACAGCACGTTCAACCACGCATTCATCGGCGCCACCCAGCTTGACGGACTGTGACCGTGTTCCTTCCCATTGTTTCTTACAATTGGACGGGCGTCAAGGCGTGCCTCCGGTACTAGTCCGTCAATGCAGCGGCAAACCCCGTCCCATGATGGCCGGGGTCAGGGTGGTCTCGACCCAGGCCGCCACCGCCAACAGGGTGAGGATGCCTGGAATGCGCACACACGCGCGCGCCAGCTCTCTGCGAAGTTTTGGCCGCGGACCCCCGCGCATTCCGGGCAGCACCGCCCGGATGCGGTCTGCTACGCCGTAGACCGCGACGTATCCCAGATACAATCCCCAACTGGCGGCCCACAGCAGGCCAGCCAACTCAAAGACTCCGTGGGGGAGCATCGAGTACACCAACACCCGCCACGCGGAAACACCCAGGTGTGAGGCACCCACCTGGACGACGTACCCGATCAACAACCCGTTAAACCACAGCACCAGAACGGGTATTACGCCGGCGAAGACGCCGGTGGCCAACAACAGGAGAGCCACGAGCGCATTGTTGATGAACACGGTCCACATGCCGATCCCCGAACCACCGCCGGTCCGCGAGGACTCGGCCAGCTGCTGGAGCTTTTCCAAGGTGGGCGCAAGGGCGTGCCCGAACTGGCCTGGGGAGGTGTAGCCGCTGATGAACCCGGCGGCGAGGACCGCGGCCGCCAAAGCCCATAACCACCAAAACAGACGGCGTTTCACCGGTTGCACGGACGTTCCATCTCCTCACCGTCTTGGCAGTTGTGCCAAGTTGTATAGGGCATGTACCGGCCGCATACACTGTGCTCAGACGTCCGGGCTGAGCCCGAAAAGGAGGGAAGCACATGCGGCAAGGAAGGCGCATGTTCGCGCTGACCGCGGTGATCGCCCTGTTCATGTGGGTACTGTACGCCGTATCCGGGCAGACCCCGGCGTTTGCGGCGGAAAAGCCCCAAGCTGTGTACAAGGTGGACACCGATAAGAAAGTGGTCGCGTTGACGTTCGACATCTCCTGGGGAAACAAGGTCCCCGAACCGGTACTGGATGTGTTGGAGCGAGAGAAAGTCACCAAGGCGACGTTCTTCCTGAGTGGGCCCTGGACGCTCCGGCACCCCGAGATCGCCAAGCGGATCCACCGGATGGGATTCGAGATCGGCAATCACGGCCACCTGCACAAGGATTTCTCCAATTATCCAAACTCCTGGATCGTTCAACAGGTGGGACTGTCGGAGAAAGCCATCCAACAGGTCACCGGCGTGAAGACGAAGTTGATCAGGACGCCCAACGGAGACATCAATCCCCGCGTCATCCAGTGTCTGAATGACCTGGGGTACACGGTGATCCAGTGGAACACCGATTCCCTCGACTGGAAGAACCCCGGCGTCCAGGCCATCCGAGACCGGGTCCTGAAACGAGTCGTCCCGGGAGACATCATCCTCATGCACGCCAGTGACTCGTCCAAGCAGATCGTCGAGGCGCTGCCCCAGATCATTGCCGGCCTGCGGGCTCAGGGATACCAGTTTGTGACGGTCTCCGAGCTGCTGGCGATGGCGGATGTCAAATCGAGCGTCCAGTGACGGTACGGCCCGAATGCCTCCCGGCTCCCGGGCTTCGGGGGGCTTCCGCCCCATCCTTGTTCGACATGGCGGATGGGTCGCGGCCACCGCTCTCGCTTCGGCCACCGGTTCAGGAAGTCCCATCGCGCCCTGTCTCCATCGGTTCCGCCATGACGGATGAACCCGCCCCCTCAGGCCGGTTCAACAGTTTCCCAAAGACGAGGATCAGGTACAGATTGCACGCCATCACGACCAGCAGCGTCTGATTCACCAGCGAGCTGGACTGGGACCACCCGTACTGTAGCCAGATAAACGGCAGCGAGTCGAGGATCGTGAACACATAAAGGAAGAACAGGGCCGGCAGAAAACTGCCCTTGCCGGACAACCGCTGCTTGGCGAAGGCCCCTGCCAGGGCCGGCGCCAGCGGCCACAATCCCTGCCAGAACGAGGTCCAGAACAGCGCGGGGTCTTCCCCGGCGGAGGCCGCGTGCAGGTGATACCGCCAGTACAGCATGTCATACAGGACGATCGCCAGCACCAACGCCTGTGCCCAACGCCAGACGCGGCGGGGCAGCGTCACGCGGGCGACGAAATTGAGGGTGAGATAAGCCCAGAATCCCATCAGGCTGGTCGTCGCAAAAAAGGCGCCCGACACCATCCCGGCGAACCACGGGACGTGCAGCCACCAACCCGTGGCGGTCGTCAGGATGCCAGCCCCCGCGCCCAGCAACACCGTGGTGGCGATCAGAAACATCAAGCGGTTCAGACGCATGTGTAAGCCTCCCCGTCGCCTCCATCATACCCGATACCCTGCTTGGGTACAAACCGTATAACGAGCCACCACCTCGCGCATACTTCCGGTATTCCCGTGACAGTGGGGTGAGACTTCATGACCGGATCACGCGTCCGGTGGGTTCCTTTGGCCATCGCGCTGCTGCTCGGCGCGGGCTGTGGCGGCGGCATGGGTGCGGACGTCAGCGCCGCAGGCCAACAGGACTACGGCACGACCAAACAGATGGTGGTCGACATCCTCCATTCGGCGGAGGGGAGGAGCGCCATCGCCGAAGCCCTTCAGGATCCGTCGACAAAACAGAAGCTCGCCCTGTCCGAAGCGGATCTGGCGCAGGCGCTGGAAAAACAGCTGCAGAACCAAAAGAACCAATCGTTCCTGGCGCAGCAGGCCAAGGACCCGCAATTTGCGGCCACGCTGGCGAAGTCGATTCAACCCGAACTGATTCAAATGCAAAAGCAGTTGTTGAAGGACCCGCAGTACCAGAAGGACATGCTGGTCCTGCTCAAATCGCCCGAGTTCTCGCAGCACCTCCAAGACCTGATGCAGACACCCGAATTTCGAGGCCAAATCATGAAGGTGATGACGGACGCCCTGCAGACGCCGTCCTTCCGAACGCAGTTTGAGGACGCCCTCAAGCGTGCGGTCGCCGACTCCATCCAGCAGATGGGCGCCAAAACCGGTCAGGGCCAGAATGAAGGCGGTCAAGGCGGAGGCCAGGGAGGCGGCCAGGGCGGAGGTCAGAGCGGTAGGTGAAAAAACGTCCGCCTCCGGGCAGGCGGACGTTGTTTGGTGTCGGATCGGGGGTTCAACGGGACGCCGCGGCAGCTGCCAGCCCCGCCCGGTCAATGACCCGGCGAGCCAACTGGCGGTATGCCTCGCCCTGAGGCGTGTCGTCCGCAAAGAGTGCGCGGCTGCCGCCCGACAAATCGGCGACAGGGATCTCGGCCAACAGTTCGGTGCGCAGCGCCTCAGCCACGTGCCGGCCGCCGTCCCGGCCGAACAAATACGTCTTCTCTCCGCAGCACGGGCAGACGAAGTAGGAGAGGTTTTCGACCACACCGACGATCTCATGGTTGGTCCGCAAACCCATCACGCCGGCGCGCACGGCGACCTCCGCAGCGTTGGCCTGCGGTGTCGTCACGATCAACTCTTTGCTCTTCGGCAACAGTTGATGGACGTCGAGCGCGATGTCGCCGGTGCCGGGAGGGAGATCGAGCAACATCACGTCCAGGTCGCCCCAGTGGACTTCCCCGAAGAAATTCCTGAGCATTTTCCCGAGCATCGGCCCGCGCCACACCACCGGTTGATTCTCCGGCACGAAGAAATGCATGGAGATCAATTTGACGCCGTTGACTTCAATCGGCAGGATGAGGTCGTTGATCACCGTCGGTTTGCGCTCTGCGATCCCAAAGATGCTTGGGATGCTGAAGCCGTAGATATCCGCGTCCACCAATCCGACGCGGAGGCCTTCCCGAGCCAACGCACGAGCCAAATTGGCCGTCACGGTCGACTTCCCGACGCCCCCTTTGCCGGACGCCACAGCCAGGAAGGTGACGCCGCTGTCGGGCTGAAGCAACGGCGGGAGGGTCTGGGGTTCCTTGCCTCCACGCAGTTTCGCTGCGAACTGGGCGCGTTGTTCGTCACTCATGGTCCCGATGACCACCTCGACATCCCGCACGCCTTCCAAGGCCAAGAGGCGCTCCCGCACCGACCGCTCAATGGTCGTCCGGAGCGGACAGCCGGTGACGGTCAACAGCACCTCCACTTCCACGCGATCCCCGTCCACCTCGATCCGCTTCACCATATCCAAATCGACGATACTTCTATGCACTTCAGGGTCTTCGACGTCACGGAGCGTGTCCAGAATCTGCTCCTTGGTGACCATGTGACCCTCGCCCCCTTTGGCAGCCTGACATTCCCTCTCAGTGTACATCATGGAGTGAACCCTTGCCAAACCGCAATCCACGGTTACCCGCCTGGGAGTCGCTGGGTGGCCTCCCCGGTGTCGCGCAGGATCGCGTACGTGAAACGTCCGGAGGCCATCCAGGTCACCGTAAAGGGTTGCGGGTCGGATGCTGCAGGTCCGGCGACCCACACGGACTGTCCTGGTCTGAGCTCGAAAGGCGGGTGCTGAAGCGGGTGCGTCGTGGTTACGTCGGTCGGCGGCTGCAGGCCGATGGCAAGCACCGGGAGTTTCTCCCCGCTCCAACTGTAGACGTGGACATTGGACAGGGTGGAGGAGGACGCGTTCGTCAACCGGTAGACAGGATGATCCTGCCAGACCCAGTTCGTGCGCTGCAGCGTCAATCGAGGCGGGGGCGTATCCGCGGCCACCGCGGGGCGGGCGTCCCGCACCTCGGAGGAGTTGTCGAAGAGGTCGTACAGTCCCCAGGCGGCGATGGCGGTGCAGAGCGCGGCCCCGATGCTCGCCAGGGTCCCGGCCGCCGGGCGGGATCGCTGCCGCGGACGCCCGATGAATCGCCCACGCCGTCGCCTCATGACGGGTCATCTGTCGGCGTGCCGAAGTACTCAAGCAGCGCCGTGTAGATCGCCAACGCGACCGCCTCTTGATAGCCGTTCTGAACCAGGTGGTAGGCCTCGTCCGGATTCGACAAGAATCCGATCTCCGCCAGGACAGCAGGCCCGTCGATGCGTTTGAGGAGGTACAGCGTGCTCATGTCCTCCGCCTCCCGCTTGGTGGGCAACAATTGTTGTCGGAAATGGTCCTGCATGATCTTGGCCAGCCGTTCCCCTTCCGGATTGCCGTCCATGTAGATCGTCTGCGCCCCGCGCCAGGCTGGGGAGGGGGCGCTGTTGCAGTGAATGCTGACGAAGGCGTCCGGGTCGTGGGATTGGACAAAACGCGTGCGATTCCGGAGATCCGATTGATGTCGCCTCCGCTGGGCAGTGTCTTCATCGGAGGCGAGATCGTCGTCGCTGGTACGGGTCAAGTGCACGTCGGCCCCCGCTTGCCGCAGCAACTCGGCCACCTTCAGCGCGACGGCCAGCGTCACGGTCTTCTCCACTTCCCCGTTGACCCCCTTGGCACCTCCGTCCGGTCCTCCGTGCCCGGCATCGATCACGATGGTCCGCCCAACCAACCCAGGTTCCGCCGCATACGCGATCCCGCCGGACCCGCAGGGCAGCGCCCAAACGGCGAACGCGCACATGGCTGCCGCCAATTGGCACTTTGCACGAAGGCCCGTCCGTCTTCCACCCAAGGGTCAACACCTCGCTCGGTCGTGTTGTCCCCATAAAGTCTACGCAAGCCTCGCGTGCGTCATGTGCGTAAAAAAGCGGCACGCGGTGCCATACCAGCACTTCGTGCCGCTTGCTTGGTCCCTGTGAGACGCCCGCGCCGCCGATGTCGCTGTGGCGTCCAGCTCAGCGCTTCGAGAACTGAGGTGCGCGGCGAGCCGCCTTGAGGCCGTACTTCTTGCGTTCCTTCATCCGCGCGTCGCGAGTCAGCAGTCCGGCCTTCTTCAGGACCGGGCGCAGGTTCGGATCGACCTTGAGCAGCGCCCGCGCAATCCCGTGGCGGATGGCGCCTGCCTGCCCTGAGATGCCGCCCCCGTACACGTTCACGTATACGTCATAACGGCCAAGCGTGTCCGTCAGCAGAAGCGGTTGCTTCACAATCAGCCGCAGCGTTTCCAATCCGAAGTAGTCGTTGACGTCACGCCGGTTCACCACAATCTTGCCGTCACCAGGCAACAGGCGCACGCGAGCAACGGAATGCTTGCGGCGGCCCGTGCCAAGATATTGGAGCTGTGCCATGGCAGAGTCCCTCCTCCGTTAGTTGCTCGCAGATTCCCAAGGAATCGGCTGCTGGGCCTGATGCGGATGATTTGGTCCGGCGTACACCTTCAGCTTGGTCAACTGCTTGCGGCCCAACGAGTTGTGCGGCAGCATGCCGCGCACGGCGTTGAACAACACGCGCTCCGGGTGCGTCTTCAAGAGGTCGATCGCCCGGATCTCTTTCAACCCGCCCGGATATCCGGAGTGACGGCGATAGATCTTCTTGTGGAGCTTGTTGCCGCTGAACACCACCTTGTCGGCGTTCACGACGACCACAAAATCGCCGGTGTCCACGTGCGGGGTGAACTCCGGTTTATGCTTGCCGCGGAGAATGGACGCGATCTCGGACGCCAAACGCCCGACGCGTTTGCCGGACGCGTCGATCACGTACCACTTGCGTTCCACGGCGTTTGGCTTCGCCATATACGTCGTCCGCATGGGTGTCCCTCCTGAATTTCGTCTATCCAGCTTGTCGTTGCATGTTCACTGTAACGGGGCAGTGGGTAAAAAACACTAAAATATATCCTATAACACGCCTGGCCGCGTGGTCAAGACGACGTTTCATAATCCACGTCCCAAAGCGTCAGGCCCTTCGCGGGCGCCGTTCGCCCGGCGCATCGCCGGTCGCGCGCAGCGAGGATCTCCGTGATGGGACGGTTCAGGCGCCCGAGCCCGATGTCGACGAGCGTTCCCACGATGATGCGGACCATGTACTGGAGAAAGCCGTTTCCCGTACAGTAGATATCCAGATAGGTCCCGCGCTGCTCCAACCGCAGTTCGTAGATCACCCGCCGCTTGTCTTCCACCGGCGTGGCGGCGGCGCAGAAGCTGGTGAAATCGTGCTCCCCCACCAACTGCTGCGCCGCGTCGCGCATGCGCGCCAAGTCCAGGGCGGCGGGTTCGTGCCACGCGTAGCGGTGCGTGAACACGTCGGGCACCCGCGCCTGCTGGATGGTGTAGCGGTACGTCTTGCGCTTGGCCGAGAAGCGGGCGTGGAAGTCGTCCGGTGCCAGCTCCGCATGAATCGGAATCAGATCGCCGGGCAGCAGTCTGCTGAGCACATAGGGGTACCGCTCGGGAGCGGGACCGCGATCCTGCTCCCAATGCACCACCTGAGCGCGCGCATGCACCCCGGCGTCAGTTCGTCCGGACCCCTCGACTTCCACCGGGTGTCCGAGCACGCGGGCCAGCGCGTCCTCCAAGGTTCCCTGGACTGTCCGCAAGCCGCGCTGCCGCGCGAAGCCATGAAAATCCGTTCCGTCGTACGCAATCCTCATCCGGATCTTGGGCATCGCCGACCCCATCCCGGTGAGCTGACCACCGCTCAGACCAGCTCGATGATCACCATCGGCGCGGCGTCTCCGCGGCGCGGGCCGACCTTGATGATGCGCGTGTAGCCTCCATTGCGGTCCTTGAACCGCGGAGCCAAATCGTCGAACAGCTTCTGAATGACGTTCTTGGTGCCTTCTTCGTCAACCATCTCTTTGCGGACATATGCCGCCACCTGACGGCGCGCGTGCAGATCCCCGCGCTTCGCCAACGTGATCATCTTGTCCGCGATCTTGCGCAGTTCCTTGGCTTTCGCCTCGGTGGTCTCAATGCGCTCGTACAGCAACAGATCCGTCACGAGACTGCGGAACAACGCCTTCCGCGCCCCTGTCGGACGTCCCAACTTTCGGTACGGCACTGCATTCCCCTCCTCTGCAAAACATCACCGGGCCGACGCAGGGAAGCGCACCGCCCCCCATCCACGGCCTGTCTATTCTTCCTGCCGGAGCGACAATCCCAACGCGGAGAGTTTCTCCACGACCTCTTCCAAGGATTTGCGGCCGAGGTTGCGGACCTTCATCATCTCTTCCTCCGTCCGCGAACACAGTTCACCGACGGTGTTGATGCCCGCACGTTTCAGGCAGTTGTAGGACCGCACCGACAGATCCAGCTCCTCAATCGGCATGTCGAGCGTCTTGTCCGCGACCGCGTCCTCTTTTTCAACCATGATGTCCGTCTCTTTGCCCTGATCCGTCAAGCCGACGAAAAGTTGAAGGTGTTCGGCCAGGATCCGGGCCGCGATGCTCACGGCTTCCTCCGGTGCGATGCTCCCGTCGGTCCAAACCTCGAGGGTCAGTTTGTCGTAGTCGGTGACCTGGCCGACGCGGGTGTTCTCGACCTGGAAGTTCACGCGTGTGATCGGAGAGTAGATGGAGTCAATCGGTATGACGCCGATCTCCTGATCCGGGTCTTTGTTCCGATCCGCCGACACATAGCCACGGCCTCGGCCTGCCCTCAGTTCCGCGTACAGGCGCCCTCCTTCGGTCAGCGTGGCGATGTGCAGATCCGGATTGACGATGTCCACGTCCGAATCTGCGCGGATGTCTCCCGCTTTGACCTCGCCCCTGCCCTCCGCGTCGATGACCAGCACCTTTTCTTCATCGGAATGAATCTTGAGCGAGAGCCGCTTGAGATTGAGGATGATTTCCGTGGTGTCCTCGACCACCCCAGGGATCGTCGAGAACTCGTGCAGCACGCCCTCGATTTTGACCGACCGCACCGCCGCCCCCGGGATCGACGACAGCAGGATGCGCCTGAGCGAATTCCCGAGCGTCGTGCCGTACCCACGCTCCAGCGGCTCGACGACGAACCGCCCGAACGTCGGGCTGGCGTCCACGACCTCAATCCTCGGCTTCTCAATTTCGATCATCCGTAACCCTCCTCGCTACGCGGACCTGTACGGCGGTCCGGGCGCCGCTGGGCGGAGGCAGCCTCCGGCCGCGGCCGAGCGGTGATGCGGCGCACACCGGTCGCAGGCCCACACCAGGTCCATGCTGTGCGGCTCAACCGGCCTCAGGCTCCCCGCCTCGCGCCGGCGTTAACGCGAGTAGTGTTCAACAATCAGCTGCTCCGCGACCGGCGTGTCGATCTCGTCGCGCGCCGGCAAACGGACGACGCGGCCCTGCTTGTTCGCCAGATCCAACTCCAGCCAAGCCGGAATGGTCCGCGACTCCGCATTCTCGAGCAGGGTCTTGATCCGCTCCAACTGCTGGCTCTTCTCGCGGATCTGGATCACGTCTCCCGGCTTGGTCAGGTACGACGGGATGTCGACACGCCGCCCGTTGACCAGGAAGTGGCCGTGGCGGACCAACTGGCGCGCCTCGGCCCGCGACGCGGCGAAGCCCAGGCGGTACACCACGTTGTCCAAGCGGCTCTCGAGGATCTGCAGGAGATTTTCACCCGTCACGCCCTGGCGCCGGGCCGCTTCGTCGTAATACGCTTCAAACTGCTTTTCCAACACGCCGTAGTAGCGGCGAGCCTTCTGCTTCTCGCGCAGCTGCAGACCGTACTCGGACGTCCGTTTGCGGCCCTGGCCGTGCTGACCTGGCGGAAACGGCCGCCGGTCAATGGCGCACTTGTCGCTGAAGCAGCGCTCACCTTTGAGGTACAGTTTGACGCCTTCGCGCCGGCAAAGGCGGCAAACCGGTCCGGTATATCTTGCCATTCTAGTGTTGACACCTCCAGTTTCATCTATACCCCTGATCCGCGTAAAACGGGGAAATCAGGGCATACTGATCCGTTCCAACTCATCTCAGCGCAGGCTTCTCTCAGACACGGCGGCGCTTCGGCGGCCGGCAGCCGTTGTGCGGGATCGGCGTCACGTCGCGGATGCCGCTGACCTCGAGCCCTGCAGCCTGCAGCGACCGAATCGCGGCCTCGCGGCCCGCGCCCGGCCCCTTGACCTGGACCTCGACCGTCTTCATGCCGTGTTCCATCGCCGCCCGAGCCGCCGCCTCCGCCGCCATCTGGGCCGCGAACGGCGTGCTCTTGCGGGATCCCTTGAAGCCGACGTTCCCTGCGGACGACCACGCGATCACGTTGCCCGCCGGGTCGGTGATGCTGACGATCGTGTTGTTGAATGTCGACTTGATGTGGGCGATACCCGCCTCGACGTTTTTGCGATCCCGCCGGCGCGTCCGCGTGACAGTACCCGCCTGGCCCTTGCGTTGTGCCTTCGCCATTCATCCATCCTCCTCGTTCAAACCTCAACCGTATCCCGAAGCCGCTCGCGCAGCCTTACTTCTTCTTGCCAGCCACCGTACGGCGCGGGCCTTTGCGCGTGCGCGCATTGGTCTTTGTGCGCTGGCCGCGCACCGGCAGGCCGCGGCGGTGGCGAATGCCCCGGTAGCAGCCGATCTCCATCAGCCGCTTGATGTTCAGCGCGATCTCACGGCGGAGATCGCCTTCCACCTTGACGTTCTTGTCGATGTAATCGCGCAGACGGACGACTTCGTCCTCCGACAGGTCGCGCACCCGGGTGTCCGGGTTGATCCCGGTCGCCGCCAGGATCTTGTTCGCAGTGGTCCGGCCGATGCCAAAGATGTAGGTCAGGCCGATCTCCACCCGTTTATCACGCGGCAGGTCAACGCCAGCGATACGAGCCATGTCTTCACTCCACCTCCGAGAGGTTCATCACATCTATCGAAAACACGGTTCAGACCCAAAGGCAGCCGCTGCTGAACCGTGATCGCACACGTGTACCACGCAGGCCCGCAGGGCCGGCGGAGACAGGCGCCTCCACCTCAACCCTGGCGCTGCTTGTGCTTCGGGTTTTCACAGATGATCATCACGGTACCCTTCCGGCGGATGACCTTGCACTTCTCGCACATCGGCTTCACCGAAGGCCGCACTTTCACGGCAAACCCTCCTCGCATGCGGAGGCCGGCGCGGTGCGCCGATACCTCCTCATTCCGCTATCATAACGGATTGTCCCGGTGCAAGCCAGTTTTACTTACTTGTACCGGTACGTAATTCTACCACGGGTCAAGTCGTACGGCGACAATTCCACCGTCACCCGGTCGCCGGGCAGGATCTTGATGTAGTGCATCCGGATCTTGCCCGACACATGCGCCAACACCTTGTGCCCGTTGTCGAGTTCGACCCGAAACATGGCATTCGGCAACGGTTCGATGACCGTGCCTTCCACCTCAATCACGTCGTCCTTCGCCACCTGGCTGGCCCCCTTCCTTCACCGCTTCACCGGCTTCGGCGATCTGCTCCTGGTACCGGCGCAAAGCATGCCGCAGACGTGCATTGGTGACTTTACCCTGTTCCCGCAGTTCTTCCACCACTTCGAGTGCGATGTACGGTGTGGTGCGCACGTGTGCCACATTCTTCTTTTTCGCCTTGTCGACCTTCCGTTTATCCCCATCAGCCACAATCACGAACCGATCCGGGACGTGACCGATGACGACGCACAGCAGACCGGCGTCACGGCCTCGTGTGACCTCCACGACACGCCCTATCTCAGGTAAAGACCTCGACATGCCCCCACCTCAACTTCAGCCGCGCAGTTCGAGCAGGATCCGCTTGATGTCGGCGTACACCTGGTCAATGGACTGCAGTCCATCCACCTGCCGCAGCAAGCCTCGCTCGCGATAGAAATCGACCAGAGGAGCCGTTTGCTCATACTGCTCCAGGCGCGTCGCCACGGCCTCTTCGGTGTCGTCCGGACGCTGGTACAGTTCTCCGCGGCACTTGTCACAGATCCCCTCCTGCCGAGGAGGCTGGAACACGACGTGATACGTGGCCCCGCACGACCGGCAGACCCGCCGGCCGGTCAGACGGGCGAGCAACACTTCCTGCGGCACGTGGATGTACAGCACACAGTTGAGCGGCCGGCCGACCTCCGACAGCATCGCGTCGAGCGCCTCCGCCTGAGGCAGAGTACGCGGAAACCCGTCGAGCAGAAATCCGTTTTGGGTATCCGGCCGGCTCAGGCGGTCGCGTACAACCCTCACGGTCAGTGCGTCCGGAACCAGACGCCCGTTGTCCAGGTACGACTTGACCTCCATTCCCAACGGCGTGCCGGCCGCGATGGCCTCGCGGAACATGTTCCCCGTCGAGATGTGCGGGATGTGGTAGTCCGCCGTGATCCGTTCCGCCTGCGTCCCTTTGCCTGCGCCCGGGAGACCCAAAAGCATCAACCGCATTACGCATCCCTCCACGTGCGGCGGTTACCTGATGAACCCTCTGTAGTGCCGCTGCAGCAGCTGCCCTTCCATCTGCTGCAGGGTCTGCAGCGCGACCCCGACGATGATCAGCAGCGACGTCCCACCGAAGTACACCGAAGTCAGGTCAGCGCCGGACAACAGCAGGTACGGCAGCACCGAGATGATGCCGAGGAATACCGAGCCAAACACCGTGATGCGGTTGACCACGCGGATGATGTACCGCTCGGTATCCAGTCCAGGGCGTACACCCGGGATGTATCCTGCGTGCTTCTGCAGCTGCTCGGCCAACTGCTGCGGATTGATCTGCACGTGCGTGTAAAAGAACGTGAACAGGATGATCAGCACCACTTCTGCCCCGATGTAGTACAGGGAGTTGGGTGACAAGAACCGCAACACGACCTGCGCCCAGGAATGCGTCGTGAAGTACGTCGCGACGGTGTAGGGAAGCAACAACAGGGAACTCGCGAAGATCACCGGGATCACGCCGGCGGCGTTGACCTTCAGCGGGATGTGCGTCTGCTGTCCACTGTACACCGTGCGGCCCACGACGCGCTTGGCGTACTGAACCGGGATCCGCCGCTCCGCCTGCTGCACGAACACAATCACTGCAAACAGCAGGATGATGCCCGCAATCAGCAGGAGCACCTTGATGACGTTGAGAAACAGCTCATCGGGATGCGTGTAGAACCAATTTCGGTACACTTCCTGCCCGAGCTGCCCGATGCGCGCGATAATGCTGATGAAGATGAGCACGGAGATGCCGTTGCCGACCCCTTTCTCCGTGATCATCTCACCGAACCACATCAACAGCGTATCGCCGGCGGTCAAGGAGATCACGATCAACGCATACGACCACCAGTCGTTGCTGTACAACACACCCGTGCGGGAAAACTGATATGTGAAGCCCGCCGCCTGAATCAGACCAAAGGCCACCGTCAGATAGCGGGTCACCTGGGTCAGCTTGCGCCGGCCCGATTCGCCTTCTTTCTGCCATTCCTCAAACCGGGGGATCACCCCGGCCTGCAACAGTTGTACGATGATGGATGCCGTGATGTACGGCATCACACTCATCGCAAAGATGGAAAACCGGTAAAACGCGCCGCCGGAAAACATGTTCAACAGGTCGAACAGCGCGTTGCTGCCCTGGCCGGCCATCAGCGCTTGCACGTTGATCCCAGGCACCGGGATATAGGTCCCGATGCGGTAGACGGCGATCACCATCAAGGTGAACAGGATCCGTTTGCGCAAGTGCTTCAGGCGCCACAGATTGGCAATGGTCGTGAGCACTTAGATCACCTCGGCGGTGCCGCCGGCCGCCTCGATCTTCTCCTTCGCCGAACCGGAGTACGCGTGCGCACGCACCGTCAACTTGACGTTGAGGTCCCCATTGCCGAGCACTTTCACGCCGTCCAGCAGCTCCCGGACCAGCCGGCGCTCAAGCAGCAGTTCCGGCGTGACCACCGTGCCTTCCGGAAAGTCGTTGAGCTGCTCGACGTTGACAATCGCATACTCCTTGGTGAACCGGGCATTGCTGAATCCGCGCTTTGGAATGCGGCGGAACAGCGGCGTCTGACCGCCTTCGAACCCGGGTCGCACACCGCCGCCCGAGCGCGCCCACTGACCCTTCTGGCCGCGGGTGGACGTCTTTCCGTGACCCGAGCTCGTGCCACGGCCGACGCGTTTGCGTTCACGCCGAGCGCCCTTCGGAGACTTCAGCTCGTGAATCTGCACACCCGACACCCCCTCTGAATTACTCCCCGTCGACAACTTTGACGTCGACCAAGTGTTTGATCCGGTCTACCATCCCGCGGATCACCGGGGTATCCTCATGCACCACCGTCTGATGCATCTTGCGCAAGCCGAGCGCCACCGCGGTCCTGCGCTGTTTCTCCGGGCGTCCGACGGGACTGTGCACCAGCGTGATCGCCAACTTCTGCGCCATCGTCAGCCCTCCTAACCGAGCAGTTCCTCAACGGTCTTGCCGCGCAAACGCGCCACTTCCTCCGCACGCTTGAGCTGCTTCAGCGCGTCGATTGTCGCGTGCACCATGTTGATGGGATTGTTCGAACCGAGCGACTTGGTCGCGATATCCTTGATGCCCGCCAGCTCGAGCACCGCGCGGACCGGTCCGCCCGCGATGACACCGGAACCTGCCGGCGCCGGCTTCAGAAGAACCTTGCCTGCGCCAAAGTGACCGATCACTTCATGCGGAATCGTGGTCCGTTTCATCGGCACGTGAATCAGGTGTTTCTTCGCGTCCTCGATGCCCTTGCGAATCGCGTCCGGAACCTCCGCCGCCTTGCCGAGGCCCGCGCCGACGTAGCCATTACCGTCGCCGACGACCACCAGCGCGGAGAAGGAGAACCGCCGGCCTCCCTGCACGACCTTCGCGACGCGGTTCACGGAGACGACTTTCTCCGACAGCTCCAGTTGGTTCGGATCAATGCGCACAGAGACACCATCCTTTCCGTTCAGAATTCAAGTCCGGCTTCGCGCGCCGCGTCTGCCAGCGCCTGCACGCGCCCGTGGTACAGATATCCGCCGCGGTCAAAGACGACCGACTTGACACCTTTCTCCAACGCCCGCTTCGCCACCAGCTCGCCCACCTTGCGGGCAGCCTCGACCGTGGCCCCGTTCTCCACCTCTCCGCGCAGCTCCTTGTCGAGCGTCGAGGCGCTCGCCAAGGTGTGCCCGTGCTCATCGTCAATCACCTGCGCGTAGATGTGCTTGTTCGAACGGTACACGTTCAACCGCGGGCGCGCCGGGGTGCCCTCGATGCGCTTGCGCACCCGCAGGTGCCGGCGCTTCCGGGCCAGGTTGCGGTCTTCCTTGTTGATCATCCCGGGTCACTCCCTTCTCACGCTGCCAGATTACTTCTTGCCGGTCTTGCCGACCTTGCGACGCACGACCTCGTCCACGTAGCGGATGCCCTTGCCCTTGTACGGCTCCGGCTTCCGGATAGCACGAACCTTGGCTGCGTAGATGCCGACCTTTTCTTTGTCGATACCCTTGATCACCAGGCGGTTTGCCGCCGGGACCTCAATCTCGATGCCCTCGTCGGGCGTCAGCACCACCGGGTGCGAAAACCCGAGGGACAGCGTCACCGTGTTCCCGGACTTCGTCGCGCGGTATCCGACGCCGACGAGCTCCAGGCTTTTGCTGAATCCGTTCGTCACGCCCTCCACCATGTTTGCGATCACGCTGCGGGTCGTGCCGTGAAGGCTGCGGTGCAGCTTCTCGTCGCTCGGGCGCTCCACCACGATCTGCTGCCCGTCGACGGTCACCTTCATATCCGGGTGCAGCGTCCGCGTGAGGGTGCCTTTCGGCCCTTTGACCGTCAGCACGTTGCCCTCCTGGCGGACCTCCACGCCGGCCGGAATCGGGATCGGCTTCTTACCAATGCGGGACATGCGCACACCTCCATTCGTACCCGCCTGTTACCAGACGTAGCAGATGACCTCTCCGCCCACGCCCAGCTTACGCGCTTCCTTATCCGTCATGACGCCCTTCGACGTCGATAGGATGGCGATTCCCAGACCGCCGAGTACCCGCGGGATATTCTCGTGATCGACATACACCCGCAGGCCCGGCTTGCTGATCCGCTTCAGCCCGGTGATGACGCGCTCCTGACCCTTGCCGTACTTCAGGAACACGCGGATGATCCCCTGCTTGTCGTCGGGGATGAACTCCGCGTCACGGATGAACCCTTCGCGCTTCAGGATCTCCGCGATGGCCCGCTTCATCTTCGACCCCGGGATCTCGACCTTGTCGTGACCCACCAGGTTGGCATTGCGGATCCGGGTCAGCATATCAGCAATCGGGTCTGTCATGGTCATGTGTCAGAGACCTCCTTCCGTGCGAAACCTGAATTACCAACTCGCCTTTTTCACGCCCGGCAACTGGCCCTTGTACGCCAGGTTGCGGAAGCAGATGCGGCAGATGCCGAACTTGCGCAGCACGGAATGGGGCCGGCCGCAGATGCGGCAGCGCGTGTACGCGCGGGTGCTGAACTTCGGCTTCCGGGCCGCCTTGACGATCAACGACTTCTTGGCCACGCTTATCCCCCCTCGTCCACCGAGTGGCTCGTTTCTCACGCGTGCCGGAACGGCATTCCCATCAAGGTCAACAGCTCTCGCGCCTCTTCATCCGTGTCCGCCGTGGTGACGACGACCACTTCCATACCACGCACTTTGTCGACCTTGTCATAGTCGATCTCCGGGAAAATCAACTGCTCGCGCAGACCCAGGGTATAGTTGCCGCGGCCGTCGAACGCCTTCGGCGAAACCCCGCGGAAGTCACGCACTCGCGGCAGGGCGATGTTCATCAACTTGTCGAGGAAGTGGAACATCCGCTCGCCACGCAGGGTCACCTTCACGCCGATCGGCATGCCCTGGCGCACCCGGAACTGCGCGATCGATTTCTTCGCCCGCGTCACCACCGGCTTCTGGCCGGTGATGGCTGTCAGGTCCGCCACCGCCGAGTCGATGGCCTTCGGATTCTGGACCGCCTCGCCGAGGCCCATGTTGACGACGACCTTCTCAATCCGAGGGACCTGCATCACGGACTTGTAATTGAACTTCTTCATCAGCTCGGGTACAACCTGATTGCGGTACCGCTCAGCCAAACGGGACACAGCCTTTCCTCCTTTCACCTGGCTACTAGTCGATCACTTCGCCAGACTTTTTCGCGTAACGGACCTTCGTCCCGTCCTCCAAGAACTTGTATCCAATCCGGGTCGGCTCCCCCGTCTTGGGATCGGCCAACATCAGGTTGGAGACGTGGATCGGCGCCTCTTTCTCGATGATGCCGCCCTCCGGGTTGGCCGGATTTGGCTTCGTGTGCCGCTTGACAATATTGACACCCTGCACCAGTGCGCGCTGCTCCTTCGGGAACACCGCCAGCACCGTGCCGGTCTTTTTCTTGTCTTTGCCGGCGATCACAACGACTTTATCGCCTTTCTTGATGTGCAGCTTGGGCACGCTTCGACACCTCCTCGCAGTGCCGCCGCCTCCTGCGCCTCCTGATCAGAGAACCTCGGGGGCGAGCGAAATGATCTTCATGAAGTCCCGGTCGCGCAACTCGCGCGCCACAGGGCCGAAAATGCGCGTGCCGCGCGGGCTCTTGTCTTCACGGATGATGACGGCCGCGTTCTCGTCAAACCGGATGTACGATCCGTCCGGCCGACGCAGCCCCCGCTTGCTGCGCACGATCACCGCCTTCACCACGTCGCCCTTTTTGACAACGCCGCCGGGTGTTGCACTTTTGACGGAAGCGACGATGATGTCTCCGATGTTGGCGGTCTTGCGGTTGGAACCGCCCAGCACGCGGAAGCACATGATTTCCTTCGCGCCCGTGTTGTCGGCGACGACCAGCCTTGTCTGCGGTTGAATCACGGGAGTGGCCTCCTTTCTCTACAAGTCCGATCTCCGCTCGGTCAGACCACGACCGCCTTCTCGATGATCTCGACCAAACGCCAGCGCTTCTCCTTGCTCAGCGGGCGCGTCTCCATGATGCGCACGACGTCTCCGACCTTCGCCTCATTGCGCTCGTCGTGGGCCTTGAACTTCTTCGTCCGGCGCATGGTCTTCCCGTACAGACGGTGCTTCACATGCTCCTCGACCGCCACGACGATGGTTTTGTCCATCTTGTCGCTGACGACCTTGCCGACGAGCACCTTGCGTTCGTTCCGTTCCACCTTCGCAACCCCCTTCTCAGCCGATTCCGAGCTCGCGCTGCTTGAGAATCGTCTTCGCGCGCGCGATGTCCTTGCGCACTTGGCGGATCCGCATCGGGTTCTCCAACTGCCCGGTCGCCAGCTGGAACCGGAGGTTGAACAACTCATCCTTCAGCTGCTCGATGCGGTTCTGGATCTCCTCGGTCGTCAGGCTGCGCAGTTCGTTAGCTTTCATCAGCCTCACCACCCACTTCATCCCGACGTACGAACTTCGTCTTGATCGGCAGTTTGTGCGCGGCCAGCCGCATCGCCTCCCGCGCGACTTCCTCCGACACGCCCGCCAACTCGAACAGGATCCGGCCCGGCTTCACCACGGCGACCCACTTCTCCGGAGACCCTTTGCCGCTGCCCATACGCGTCTCGGCCGGCTTCTGGGTCACTGGCTTGCTCGGAAAGATCTTGATCCACACCTTGCCGCCGCGGCGGATGTAACGCGTCATCGCGATACGCGCCGCCTCAATCTGGCGGTTCGTCACCCACGCGGGTTCCAGGGCCTGCAAACCGTATTCGCCAAAGGTGACTGTGTTGCCACCCTTGGACATCCCTTTCATCCGTCCCCGGTGCTCCTTGCGATGCTTGACCCGCTTCGGCATCAACATGGTTATTTGCCTCCTTCCTCAGCGCCCTTCCGAGACCGCTGCGGCAGCACCTCGCCGCGGTAGATCCACACCTTCACCCCGATGCGCCCATAGGTCGTGTGCGCCTCCGCCAGGGCGTAATCCACGTCTGCCCGCAGCGTGTGCAGCGGCACCGTCCCCTCGGCATACCCTTCTGTCCGCGCGATCTCCGCGCCGCCGAGACGCCCGGACACCTTCACGCGGATCCCTTTGGCGCCCGCGCGCATCGTGCGCTGAATCGCTTGCTTCATCGCGCGGCGGAACGACACCCGGCGCTCCAGCTGGCTGGCGATGTTCTCGGCGACCAACTGCGCGGAGAGATCGGGCTGCTTGATCTCCGAGATGGAGATGTGCACCCGCTTGCCGGTCAATGCGCTCAACTGGTTCCGCAGCGCGTCGACCTCTTGGCCGCCCTTGCCGATCACCATTCCCGGCTTCGCGGTATTGATGATGATGTGGATGCGGTTGGCCGCCCGTTCGATGTCCACCGACGCCACCGCCGCGTCCTTCAGCCGCTTAAAGATGAAATCGCGGATGCGCAGGTCCTCATGCAGCAGGTCCTGGTAGTTCTTCTTGTCCGCATACCAACGGGACTCCCAATCGCGGATGATGCCGATCCGAAGACCGACCGGATTGACCTTTTGACCCATGCGGCTTCATCCCTCCTCACTTTTCCGCCACGACGACGGTGATGTGGCTCGTCCGTTTCATGATGCTGTACGCGCGCCCCTGTGCGCGAGGATGGTAGCGTTTCAGGGTCGGACCCGGATCCACCCAGATCTCCTTCACGTACAGGCGGTTGACGTCCATGTTGTGGTTGTTCTGGGCGTTGGCCACTGCGGACCGAAGCACCTTGTCCACCACCGGGGACGCTCCGCGCGGGGTCATCTTCAGAATCGCGAACGCCTCCTGGATCCGCTTGCCGCGGATCAGGTCCACCACCAAGCGCACCTTGCGCGGCGCGATGCGGATGTACTTGGCGCGTGCGCGTGTCTCCGTCGCTGCCATCGGAACCCCTCCTTCCTAGCTGCCTCCATCAGCGAGCCCGGGACGCCTTCTCGTCTCCGGCGTGGCCCTTGAACGTCCGCGTCGGAGCGAACTCTCCCAGCTTGTGACCGACCATGTCCTCCGTCACGTACACCGGAACGTGCTTGCGACCGTCGTGCACGGCGAACGTGTGACCGACGAACTGCGGAAAAATCGTCGAACGGCGGGACCAGGTCTTGATGACCCGCTTGTCGCCCGTCTTATTCAAGGCCTCCACCTTTTTCAACAGGTAGCTGTCGCAAAACGGCCCTTTCTTCAAAGAACGGCCCATTCAGAAAACCTCCTTCCCCAATCGTGTTGTGGCCGCCTCCGCCCGAGCCCACCCGCCCGAGCGGGGCGGACACCGGTATCGCGCGTCCCTTCCCGGCGGGTCACTTCTTGCGCCGGCGGACGATGTACTTGTCGGTGGGGTGATTCCGTTTGCGCGTCTTCTTGCCCAAGGTCGGCTTGCCCCACGGGGACATCGGCGATTTGCGGCCTACTGGCGCACGGCCCTCACCACCGCCGTGCGGGTGATCGACCGGGTTCATGACGACACCGCGGACCGTCGGCCGACGGCCGAGCCAGCGGGATCGGCCCGCCTTGCCAAGGTTGATATTCTCGTGATCCAGATTGCCCACCTGGCCCACAGTGGCGCGGCACTCCAGGCGCACCAACCGCATCTCGCCGGAACCCAGCCGGATGGTTGCGTAGTCGCCTTCCTTTGCCATGACCTGCGCCGCGGCGCCCGCTGCACGTGCCAGCTGGCCGCCTTTACCCGGCTTCAGCTCGATGTTGTGGACCACCGTACCGACCGGGATGTTCGCCAAAGGCAACGCATTCCCCGGTCGGATGTCGGCGTCCGGGCCGGACATCACCACGTCGCCCACCTTCAAACCGAGCGGGGCGATGATGTAGCGCTTCTCGCCGTCCGCGTAGAACAACAGCGCAATCCGCGCGGACCGGTTCGGGTCGTATTCAATGGTCGCAACCTTGGCCGGCACGCCATCTTTGTTGCGTTTGAAATCGATGATGCGGTACATCCGCTTGTGTCCGCCGCCCCGGTGGCGGACCGTGATCTTCCCCTGATGGTTGCGGCCCGCCCGCTTCGGCAGCGGTTCAAGCAGCGACTTCTCCGGCTCGTCCGTCGTGATCTCCTCGAACGTGGAGACCGACATGAACCGGCGCCCCGGGGAGGTCGGGCGGTATTTTTTGATGCTCACCGGGATAACCTCCTTTTGCTGCGATGACCGTACAAAGGATCAGCTGTTGAACAGCTCGATCGGCTTGGAGTCCTCCGTCAACTTCACGATGGCCTTCTTGCGCTCCGGCGTGCGGCCGACAAACCGTCCCACCCGCTTCTGCTTGCCAGGCACGCGCATGGTGTTGACCTGCTCGACCTTGACGCCGAACAGTTTCTCCACCGCCTGCCGGATCTCCGTCTTGTTGGCCCTGCGGTCCACCTCAAACACGTACTTGCGCTCTTCCATGAGCTCGGTCGTACGCTCCGTGATGATGGGACGCTTGATGAGATCGCGCGGATCCATTACGCGAACACCTCCTGTACCTTGGCCACCGCATCGCGGGTGAGGACCAGGTGGTCATGCCGGAGGATTTCGTAGACGTTCACGGCGTTTGCCGGGACGTACGTCACGCCCGGAATGTTGCGGAGGGAGAGCTCGGCGTTCTGCTGCTTCTCCGCATCCACAATGAGCGCCTTCTCCAGATTCAGGCGGCGCAGCATCGCCACCATCGGTTTCGTCTTGATTTCGGGGACCCGCAGCTCATCCAGCACGATCAGCTTGCCGCCGTCCACCTTCGAGGTCAACGCGCTGTAAAGCGCCTGACGCCGGACCTTCTTGGGAACGCGGAACGCGTAGCTGCGCGGTTTCGGACCAAACACGACGCCGCCACCCTTCCACTGTGGCGCGCGAATGCTGCCCTGCCGCGCACGGCCGGTGCCCTTCTGGCGCCACGGCTTGCGTCCGCCGCCTCGGACCTCGGACCGCCCCTTGACCTTGTGCGTGCCGCGACGCTGGTTCGCCAGGTACGACAACACCACCTGATGCATCAGGTCCGGCCGGACTGGCGCCGCGAACAGCCGTTCATCCAGCTCAATCTCGCCGACCTGCGCTCCGTCCATGTTGTAAACCGCTACTTTCGGCATCCGTCTGCCTCCTTTCCAACCGTCTCGGTCACTTCGTCCGTTTCTTCGCGGCCCGCACCGTCACGAACGAGTTGCGCGGTCCCGGAACCGAGCCCTTGATCAACAGCAGGTTGCGCTCCGCGTCCACACGGACGACCTGCAGGTTCTGCACCGTGCAGCGCTCACCGCCCATGCGGCCCGCCATCGTCTGTCCCTTGAACACGCGGTTCGGCGCAATGGAACCCAGGGACCCCACGCCGCGGTGGTACTTCGAGCCGTGGGACATCGGGCCGCGTGCCTGGTTGTGGCGTTTGATGGGCCCTGTGTAACCCTTGCCCTTCGACGTGCCGATCACGTCGACGAATTCGCCAGGCTCAAACACATCCGGGCCCAACTGCTGCCCGACCTCGTATTCATCCACATTCACACCGCGCAGTTCGCGCACATAGCGTTTCGGCGCCGTGTTCGCCTTCTGCGCATGACCCTGTTCGGGCTTGGTCGCGCGGTTCGGCTTCTTGTCCGCAAAGCCCAACTGAATGGCGTCGTAGCCATCCGTGGACACCCGTTTCTTTTGCAATACCACACAGGGGCCTGCTTCGATCACGGTGACCGGAATCACGGCACCGTCTTCGTCGAACACCTGGGTCATGCCCAGCTTGCGCCCCAGGATGCCTTTCATGGCCGCACCTCCTCGGAGCCGTCCTCTATCCATTACGGGTTCAAGTCAACGTACCCACGCATGTCATTTTCGCTCGTAAAAGTCACAGCTTGATCTCGATATCCACACCGGAAGGCAGATCGAGGCGCATCAGCGAATCCACGGTCTGCGGCGTCGGATTGACGATGTCGATCAAGCGCTTGTGCGTCCGCATCTCGAACTGCTCCCGCGAATCCTTGTATTTGTGCGGGGCCCGCAGGATGGTGATCACCTGCTTGTCGGTAGGCAACGGCACGGGGCCATGCACCTGGGCACCCGACCGCTTCGCCGTCTCCACGATCTTCTCGGCCGACTGGTCGAGGATCTTGTGGTCGAACGCCTTCAGCCGGATGCGGATTTTTTGCTTCGCCATATGTTTCCCTCCTTCTTCGCCCATTGTTTGGACATACTCCGCAGAAATTCTCCTCAGTGGTGCCCCATATGGCCGAGGGCACATGAGCAACCTTCTGCCTCATCGCTGTCAGAGACCAACAGCCGATATTGTACTAGACACAGCGGGAAAACACAAGGCAAAAGTTTAACAGGTGGGGGCGTCGCGGTCCGCTTGTGCGCTTAAGCGAGCCGCTCCGCGCAACACCCCCACCTGAAAGAAAGGCTGCCGGAAACCCGGCAGCCGGCAGCGAACGCTATGTTTCCTGCTTTACGGTCCGTCCCAGCCCAAAACCAAGCTGGCTGCGACTTACTTCGTGATGGCGGTGACCACACCCGCACCGACCGTGCGGCCACCCTCGCGAATCGCGAAACGCGTGCCCTCTTCCAACGCGATCGGCGAGATCAGCTCAACGTCCATCGTCACGTTGTCGCCGGGCATTACCATCTCCGTGCCCTCCGGCAGCTTGACGACGCCGGTGACGTCCGTCGTGCGGAAGTAGAACTGCGGGCGATAGCCGTTGAAGAACGGGGTGTGTCGGCCGCCCTCTTCCTTCGTAAGCACGTACACCTCGGCCTTGAACGTGGTGTGCGGCTTGATGGAGCCAGGCTTCACGAGCACCTGTCCGCGCTCCACATCCTTGCGGTCCACGCCGCGGAGCAGCGCGCCGATGTTGTCACCGGCCACCGCCTGATCGAGCAGCTTGCGGAACATCTCCACGCCCGTGACGACCGTCTTGCGCGTCTCGTCCGCCAATCCGACGATCTCGACTTCGTCGCCCACCTTCAGGGTACCGCGCTCGACGCGGCCCGTGGCCACCGTGCCGCGGCCGGTGATGGTGAACACGTCCTCGACCGGCATCAGGAACGGCTTGTCCGTGTCGCGCTCCGGCGTCGGAATGTAGGTGTCGATGGCGTCCATGAGCTCATCGATCTTCGCCACCCACTGCGGGTCGCCCTCCAGCGCCTTCAGCGCAGAGCCGCGGATGACCGGCACCTCGTCGCCCGGGAACTCGTACTCGTTCAGCAGCTCGCGAACCTCCATCTCGACGAGCTCGAGCAGCTCCTCGTCGTCCACCATGTCGCACTTGTTCAGGAACACGACAATGTACGGGACGCCGACCTGACGGGCCAGCAAGATGTGCTCCCGCGTCTGCGGCATCGGACCGTCCGCGGCGGATACGACCAGAATGGCGCCGTCCATCTGCGCCGCGCCGGTGATCATGTTCTTCACGTAGTCGGCGTGGCCGGGGCAGTCCACGTGGGCGTAGTGACGATTGTCCGTCTCGTACTCCACGTGCGCCGTGTTGATGGTGATACCGCGCTCGCGCTCCTCCGGCGCCTTGTCGATGTCCTCGTACTTCTGCGCCTGAGCCTTCCCCTTCTGGGCCTGGATGGAGGTGATGGCCGCGGTCAGGGTCGTCTTGCCGTGGTCGACGTGGCCGATGGTGCCCACGTTGACGTGCGGCTTCGTGCGCTCGAATTTTGCCTTTGCCATGCTCAATCACTCCTTGTCCTTATTCGCCTTTGTTTTTGGCGATGATCTCCTGAGCGATGTTCTTCGGCACTTCTTCATATGAATGGAACTCCATCGAGAACGTCCCGCGGCCCTGGGTGCGGGAGCGCAGACTCGTAGAGTAACCAAACATCTCAGCCAGCGGAACGTATCCGCGGATCACGCGCGCGTTCGCCCGTTGGTCCATCCCTTCGATGCGCCCGCGGCGAGAGTTGATGTCCCCCATCACGTCGCCCATAAACTCCTCGGGCACCGTGACCTCGACCTTCATGATGGGCTCCAGCAGGACCGGGCCCGCCTTCGCCGCACCCTGTTTCAACGCCATCGAGCCCGCGATCTTGAAGGCCATTTCCGACGAGTCGACCTCGTGGTACGAACCATCGAACAATGTCGCCTTGACGTCGATCATCGGATAGCCCGCCAGCACGCCGCTGAGCATGGCTTCGCGGATCCCTTCGTCCACCGCAGGAATGTATTCCTTCGGGACGACGCCGCCCACGATCTTGTTCTCGAACTGATAACCGGCACCCCGCTCGAGGGGCTCCAGGATGATCTTGACGTGGCCGTATTGACCGCGCCCGCCCGATTGGCGGATGAACTTGCCTTCCTGCTCCACCCGCTGCGTGATGGTCTCCTTGTACGCCACCTGGGGCTTGCCGGTGTTGCACTCCACCTTGAACTCACGCCGCAGGCGGTCGACCACGATCTCCAGATGCAGCTCACCCATGCCGGCGATGATGGTCTGGCCCGTCTCCTGATCGGTCCAGGTCCGGAACGTCGGGTCCTCTTCCGCCAACTTGCTCAGCGCCAGCGCCAGCTTATCCTGGTCCGCCTTGGACTTCGGTTCGACGGAGATGTTGATCACCGGATCCGGGAACTCCATCGACTCCAGCACGACCACGTGCTTCTCGTCGCACAGCGTATCGCCCGTGGTCGTGTCCTTCAGGCCGACCGCGGCGGCGATGTCCCCGGCGTACACCATGTCGATCTCCTCGCGATGGTTCGCGTGCATCTGAACGATGCGGCCGATGCGCTCGCGTTTGCCCTTCGTCGAGTTGAGCACGTACGATCCGCTGGCGAGCGTCCCCGAGTAGACCCGGAAGTACGACAGCTTGCCGACAAACGGATCGGACATGATCTTGAACGCCAGCGCGGCGAACGGCTCGTCGTCGGAAGAACGGCGCTCCACTTCCTCGCCATCGGGCGTCCATCCCTTGATGGGCGGCACGTCGACCGGCGAGGGCAGGTAATCTACCACCGCGTCGAGCATCGGCTGCACACCCTTGTTCCGGTAGGACGACCCGCACAGCACCGGGAACAGCTGCACGGTGCAGGTGCCTTTGCGGATGGCGGCCTTCAGCTCCTCGACCGTGATCTCCTCGCCTTCGAGGTACTTCATCATGAGTTCCTCGTCGACCTCCGCCGCAGCCTCAATCAGTTCGGTGCGGTACTTCTCGACGAGCTCCTTCATGTCGGCCGGGATCTCGGTTTTCTCCGAGCGCGTCCCGAGGTCGTCCGTGTAGATGATCGCCGCCATCTCGACCAGGTCGACCATGCCGACGAAGGTATCCTCCGCGCCGATCGGCAACTGAATCGGCACCGCCTTGGCGCCCAGGCGATCGCGCATCTGCTGCACGCAGCCGAGGAAGTCTGCGCCGATGATATCCATCTTGTTCACGTAAGCGATGCGCGGTACGCCGTATTTGTCCGCCTGCCGCCACACCGTCTCGGACTGCGGCTCGACACCGCCCTTGGCGTCAAACACTCCGACGGCGCCGTCCAACACGCGCAGCGACCGCTCCACCTCGACGGTGAAGTCCACGTGACCGGGCGTGTCAATGATGTTGATGCGGTGGCCCTTCCACTGCGCGGTGGTCGCCGCGGACGTGATGGTGATGCCTCGCTCCTGCTCCTGCACCATCCAGTCCATCGTCGCAGCGCCTTCGTGTACCTCGCCGATCTTGTGGACGCGGCCGGTGTAGAACAGAATGCGCTCGGTCGTCGTCGTCTTCCCCGCGTCGATGTGGGCGATGATGCCGATGTTGCGGGTTTTCTCAAGAGGGAATTGACGTGGCAAGAAGCGACCTCCTTTCCGTCGGCATCGCGCGCCGCTTTACCACCGGTAATGGGCGAACGCCTTGTTGGCCTCAGCCATACGGTGCGTGTCCTCTTTCTTCTTCACCGCGCCGCCGGTGCCATTCGCGGCATCGATCAGCTCGCTGGCGAGCTTGTGCACCATCGTCTTCTCACCGCGCAAGCGCGCGTACTGCACCAGCCAGCGCAGACCCAGGGTGATGCGCCGGTCCGGACGGACCTCCACCGGCACCTGGTAGTTGGAACCGCCCACGCGGCGGGCCTTGACCTCCAGCACCGGCATGACGTTGCGCATCGCCTCTTCCAAAACCTCCATCGGATCCTTGTTGGTCCGCTGGCGGATCTCGTCGAACGCCGCATACACAATCCGCTGTGCGACGCCCTTCTTGCCGTCGCGCATCACCTTATTGATCAGACGGGTCACCATCTTGTTCCCGTAGATCGGGTCCGGCATGACGTCCCTGCGCGGGACGGGACCTTTTCTCGGCACGAATGTCCGCCTCCTTTCATGCTGTTCCGTTTACAATTCCACCGGCCGAACCGCCCGTCCACCATAGGTGCAGCCGGCACGGCCAGGCTCTTCTACGCTGCAGTGCAACAGCGGCAGCGAACGGTTACGACTTCTGCTTCGGACGCTTGGCGCCGTACTTGGAGCGGCCCTGCATGCGGTCCTTGACACCCGCGGTGTCCAACGCGCCGCGGACGATGTGGTAACGCACACCCGGCAGGTCCTTGACACGTCCGCCGCGCACAAGCACCACGGAGTGCTCCTGCAGGTTGTGGCCGATGCCCGGGATGTACGCCGTGACCTCGACCTGGTTGGTCAAACGCACACGCGCGTACTTCCGCAGCGCCGAGTTCGGCTTCTTCGGGGTCATCGTGCCCACGCGCGTGCACACGCCGCGCTTCTGCGGAGACGGCAGCTCGAACTCCTTCTTTTCGAAGCTGTTGTATCCCTTCTGCAGCGCCGGAGACTTCGATTTCTTCTCTATCGGCTTACGGCCTTTGCGGACCAGTTGGTTCATGGTCGGCATGGCTGCACCTCCTTCCGAGATTCGCTTCACGGGTGCGTCATGTCCACAGAGCCTGGCGGTTCGTGGATGGGCAAAAGAAAAAGCCAGATTCCGGTACGCCACCCCCGCGCGGGCGGCACCGGACAGACCTGAGTCACTCTTCCAGAATCGCAGCGGTGGCCGCGCCAACCTCGATGCCGCAAGCCTTGCCCAGCTGTTTCATCGTGTCCACCCACAGGACCGGTACGCCGCGCTCCTGCGCCAGCGACAGCACCGGTTGGATCACCCGCGTGTCCGCGTCCCGGGCGATGTATACCTGTTTGGCGAGGGACTGCTGAAGTGCTTTGGTCGTCTGGTTGGTGCCGATTGTCCGCTTGCGCGCAAGGCGAATGCGATCCAACGACATCGCAAAGCCCCCCCACATCTACACCCGTGCTCTAGGCACACTCAGAGATTCTATCACCCCGCCGAGCAGGCTGTCAACTTGCACCCTGATATTGCAAATCCCCCGGGAACCCGCGCCAGGACTGGCCGGACGGGTCCCCGGGAGAGCTGCCGAAAGCCTCCAGGGAGGTCAGGATTCCCCGGCCCCGACGGCCTCCTCGGCCCCTTCCCGGGCCGAATCTTCCACCGGATCGTCGTCGCTCTCGATCTCGAGATGCCGGTAACGGGTCATACCCGTGCCAGCCGGGATCAGTTTGCCGATGATCACGTTCTCCTTCAGGCCGAGCAGCCGGTCGACCTTGCCCTTGATGGCCGCGTCCGTCAGCACGCGCGTGGTCTCTTGGAACGACGCGGCGGACAGGAACGAGTCCGTCTCCAGCGACGCCTTCGTGATGCCGAGCAGCGCCGGGCGGGCGACCGCGGGCTCTTTGCCTTCCCACAGCACCTTGCGGTTCGCCTCTTCATACTCGAACAGGTCGACGTAGGTGCCGGGCAGAAGGTCGGTGTCGCCCGCGTCGAGGACGCGAACCTTGCGCAGCATCTGCCGGATCATGACCTCGATGTGCTTGTCGTTGATGTCCACGCCCTGCAGGCGGTAGACGCGCTGCACTTCGCGCAGCAGGTAGTTCTGGACGCCCTGCAGACCTTTGACCCGCAGCATCTCCTTCGGATCGACCGAGCCCTCCGTCAACTCGTCGCCCGCCTCTACCCGTTGGTCCTGGGTGACACGGATGCGAGAGCCGTACGGGATGCTGTACACCTTCGTCTCGCCCTCGCCGGTGACCTCGATTTCGCGCTTGTCCTTGCCCTCGCGGATCGCCGAGACGACGCCGTCGATCTCGGTGATCACCGCCTGCCCCTTCGGGTTGCGCGCCTCGAACAGCTCCTGGATGCGCGGGAGACCTTGGGTGATGTCGTCGCCGGCGACGCCGCCCGTGTGGAACGTGCGCATCGTCAGCTGGGTACCCGGCTCGCCGATGGATTGCGCGGCGATGATGCCGACGGCCTCGCCGATCTCCACCATCTTGCCCGTCGCCAAGTTCTTGCCGTAGCAGTGCACACACACCCCGTGCTGCGTCCGGCAGGTGAGCACGGAGCGGATGACGACCTCCTTGATGCCTGCCGCCACGATCCGCGCCGCGATGTCCGCGTCGATCAGCTGGTTCTTCGACACCAGCTTCTCGCCGGTCTCCGGGTGGTAGACGTCCTGGAAGGCCACCCGTCCTTCGATCCGGTCGTACAGGTCTTCAATGACCTCGCGCCCGTCGCGGATCTCCGTCACCCGCAGCCCCTTGTCGGTGCCGCACTCCACCTGGCGGACGATGGTGTCCTGCGCCACGTCCACCAGACGGCGAGTGAGGTAACCGGAGTCTGCCGTGCGCAGCGCCGTGTCGGCCAGACCCTTGCGGGCGCCGTGCGTGGAGATGAAGTACTCCAACACCGACAGGCCCTCGCGGAAGTTCGACTTGATGGGCAGCTGGATGATGTGACCCGACGGGTTGGCCATCAGGCCGCGCATGCCGGCCAGCTGGGTGATCTGCGACTGACTGCCGCGGGCGCCGGACGTGGCCATCATGTAGATCGGATTCAGCTCATCCATGCTCTGCATCAACGTCTGCGACAGTTTTTCCTTTGCCTCGCTCCAGATCTGGCTGAACGAGACGTACTTCTCCTCGCCGGTGATCAGGCCGCGGCGGTACTGCTGTTCCAGCTTGCGGTCCTTCTGCTCCGCCTCGGCAATGATGGGCGCCTTCTCCTTCGGCACGATGATGTCGGCCACCGAGATGGTGATGCCGGCCTGCGCCGAATAATGGAAGCCGAGCTTTTTCACCTTGTCGAGGATCTCCGACGTGGTCGTCGTGCCATACCGGCGGAAGCACTCGTGCAGGATGTTCCCAAGGTCCTTCTTGATAATCGCCTTCGGGATGGGCCGATTCCGCACGCGCTCCGCGATGTCGACGCCTTTCTCGAAGATGAACGTCTCGTCCGGCGTGCCCACCAGCAGGTTCTGGCGGGCTCCGCTGTGCAGATACGGGAAGTCCTTCGGGAAGATCTCGTTGAAGATCAGCTTCCCGGGCGTCGTCACCAGCAGGGCGTTCTGCTGCTCCGGCGTGAACGACGTCTTCCCGAGCGATCGCGCCGGCAGCGCGACGCGCGTGTGCACCGTGATCTGCCGCTCCTGGTACGCCATCATCACCTCGTCGGGATCGGCGAACAGTCGCCCTTCACCCGGCGCCCCGGCCAGCTCGATGGTCAGGTAGTACGGACCGAGCACCATGTCCTGGGTCGGCGTGACCACGGGCTTGCCGTCCTTCGGGTTGAGGATGTTGTGCGCCGCCAGCATCAACAGCCGCGCTTCCGCCTGCGCCTCCGCAGACAGCGGGACGTGCACCGCCATTTGGTCTCCGTCGAAGTCCGCGTTGTACGCCGTGCACACCAGCGGGTGCAGCTTGATGGCGCGGCCCTCGACCAGGACGGGCTCGAACGCCTGGATGCCGAGGCGGTGCAGTGTCGGGGCGCGGTTGAGCAGCACCGGGTGCTCCTTGATGACGTCCTCGACGACGTCCCACACCTCCGGCGAGACGCGCTCCACCTTGCGCTTCGCGCTCTTGATGTTGTGCGCCAGGCCGCGCGCAACCAGTTCCTTCATGACGAACGGTTTGAACAGCTCCAGCGCCATCTCCTTGGGCAAGCCGCACTGGTACATCCGCAGCTCCGGCCCGACCACGATGACGGAACGCCCGGAGTAGTCGACGCGCTTTCCAAGCAGGTTTTGGCGGAAACGGCCTTGCTTACCCTTCAGCATGTGAGACAACGACTTAAGCGGGCGGTTCCCGGGCCCGGTCACCGGGCGGCCGCGGCGGCCGTTATCGATCAGGGCGTCGACCGCTTCCTGCAGCATCCGCTTCTCGTTCTGCACGATGATGTCGGGCGCGCCGAGGTCGAGCAGGCGCTTCAGGCGATTGTTGCGGTTGATCACGCGCCGGTACAGATCGTTCAGGTCGGAGGTGGCGAAGCGGCCGCCGTCCAGCTGCACCATCGGACGCAGGTCCGGCGGAATGACCGGCAGCGCCTCGAGGATCATCCACTCCGGGCGGTTACCGGACGCCCGGAAGGCCTCCAGCACCTCCAACCGCTTGATGGCCCGGTTGCGCCGCTGGCCCTGCGCGGTGCGCAGCTCCTCCTTGAGCTGTTCGACTTCGCGATCGAGATCGATCTCCACCAACAGCTTCTTGATGGCTTCGGCGCCCATGCCGGCTTCGAAGGCGTAGCCGTACTTTTCCCGGTACGAACGGTACTCGCGCTCGCTGAGCAGCTGCTTCTTTTCCAACGGTGTGTCGCCCGGGTCCGTGACCACGTAGGACGCGAAGTAGATGACCTCCTCCAGCGCCCGCGGCGTCATGTCGAGCACCAGACCCATCCGGCTCGGGATACCCTTGAAGTACCAGATGTGCGACACAGGAG
Organism: Alicyclobacillus macrosporangiidus CPP55; assembly: GCF_000702485.1. Classification (GTDB taxonomy): domain Bacteria; phylum Bacillota; class Bacilli; order Alicyclobacillales; family Alicyclobacillaceae; genus Alicyclobacillus_H; species Alicyclobacillus_H macrosporangiidus_B. Next base: position 2,186,489 of record NZ_JNIL01000001.1, read on the forward strand.
CCGCCAGTTCGATGTGCCCCATGCGCTCACGGCGCACCTTCGAGCGCGTCACCTCGACGCCGCAGCGGTCGCACACGACGCCCTTGTACCGCACGCGCTTGTACTTGCCGCAATGGCACTCCCAGTCCCGCTGGGGTCCGAAGATGCGCTCGCAGAACAGGCCATCCTTTTCCGGGCGCAGCGTCCGGTAATTGATGGTCTCGGGCTTCTTCACCTCACCGTGGGACCAGGACCGGATCTTCTCGGGCGATGCCAGACCGATCTTCATAAACTCGAAGTTGTTGACGTCCAACAAGGAGTATTCCTCCCTCGCTTCGCGGGCCGATGCGGTCCCCGCTGGGGACCCGGCCCCTTTCGTGTTGCACGTGCTGAAGCCCGCTCCGTCACTCGCCGATGCTGTGCGTCTCCAGGCTCAGGTTCAACTTCTCCCCGGCGTCCTCTTCGTCGTCGCTCTCCCGCATGATGATCTCCTGCTCGTCCTCGCTCAGGATCTTGACGTCCATGCCGAGGCTCTGGAGCTCTTTCACCAACACCTTGAACGACTCGGGGACACCCGGTTCCGGCACGTTCTCGCCCTTGACGATGGCCTCGTACGTCTTCACGCGCCCGACCACATCATCCGATTTGACGGTGAGGATCTCCTGCAGCGTGTAAGCCGCGCCATACGCCTCCAGCGCCCAAACCTCCATCTCGCCAAACCGTTGGCCGCCGAACTGAGCCTTGCCGCCCAGCGGCTGCTGAGTGACCAGGGAGTACGGCCCGGTCGAACGGGCGTGGATCTTGTCGTCCACCAGGTGAGCCAGCTTCATCATGTACACGTACCCGACCGTGACGCGGTTGTCGAACGGCTCTCCGGTTCGCCCGTCGTACAGCACCTGTTTGCCATCGGCCGGGAACCCGGCTTCCTCGAGGGTGGCGAACACGTCTTCGGCCTTCGCACCGTCGAATACCGGCGTCGCGATGTGGATGCCGAGGGCTTTGGCCGCCATCCCCAAGTGGGTCTCCAACACCTGGCCGATGTTCATGCGGGACGGCACACCCAACGGGTTCAGGACGATCTCCACCGGCGTGCCGTCTTCCAAGAACGGCATGTCTTCCTCCGGGAGGATGCGCGCCACCACACCCTTGTTCCCGTGGCGCCCGGCCATCTTGTCGCCTTCCGAGATCTTGCGTTTCTGCGCGATGTAGACGCGGACCAGCTGGTTGACCCCCGCGGGGAGCTCGTCGCCGTTCTCCCGCGTGAACACCTTCACGTCGACCACAATCCCGGCGCCGCCGTGCGGCACCCGCAGCGAGGTGTCCCGCACCTCCCGCGCCTTTTCACCGAAGATGGCGTGGAGCAGCCGCTCCTCCGCCGTCAGCTCCGTCACGCCCTTCGGAGTGACCTTGCCGACCAGGATGTCGCCCGCGCGGATCTCGGCCCCGATGCGGATGATGCCCCGCTCGTCGAGGTTCTTCAGCGCGTCCTCGCCGACGTTCGGGATATCCCGGGTGATCTCCTCCGGCCCCAGTTTGGTGTCTCGTGCCTCCAGCTCGTACTCCTCGATGTGGATGGAGGTGTAGATATCCTCCTTGACGACCTTCTCCGACAGCAGGATGGCGTCCTCGTAGTTGTACCCTTCCCACGTCATGAAGGCGACGAGGACGTTGCGGCCGAGCGCCAACTCGCCCATATCCGTGGCCGGTCCATCGGCGATGATGTCGCCCGCCCGCACCTCCTGGCCCTCGCGCACGATGGGCCGCTGGTTGATGCATGTGTTCTGGTTGGAACGCACAAACTTCTGCAGCCGGTACTTGTCGAGGTCGCCGAACACCGTGCGGCCGTCGACCTCCTGCTTGACCCGCACCCAGATCTCGCGCGCCGTCACGCGTTCCACGACGCCGTCCCGCCGTGCGACCACGCAGACACCCGAGTCCTTCGCCGCCTTGTGCTCCATGCCCGTTCCGACCAGCGGCGCCTCCGTCACCAACAACGGCACCGCCTGACGCTGCATGTTCGATCCCATCAGCGCGCGGTTGGCGTCATCGTTCTCCAAGAACGGGATCAGGGCCGTCGCCACAGACACGACCTGCTTCGGCGACACGTCCATATAGTCCACCCGCTCGCGCGGGACCGCGATGATGTCGCCCCGGTAGCGGGCGACCACTTCGGCGTCCGCCAAGCGCCCGTCCTCCGTCAACTCCGCGTTGGCCTGAGCGACGATGTAGTTCTCCTCTTCGTCGGCGGTGAGGTAGTCGACGTGGTCGGTGACGATCCCCGTGTCCGGATCCACCTTCCGGTACGGCGTCTCAATGAACCCGTACTCATTGACGCGCGCGTACGAAGACAGCGAGTTGATGAGCCCGATGTTCGGACCTTCCGGCGTTTCGATCGGACACATCCGGCCGTAGTGAGAATAGTGCACGTCGCGCACTTCGAATCCGGCCCGCTCACGGGTCAGACCGCCCGGCCCCAGGGCCGAGAGGCGGCGCTTGTGGGTCAGCTCCGCCAGCGGATTGGTCTGGTCCATGAACTGAGAAAGCTGGCTGGAACCGAAGAATTCTTTGATAGCCGCGATCACCGGCCGAATGTTGATCAGTGCCTGCGGCGTGATCGCGCTGGCGTCCTGAATCGACATGCGCTCCCGCACGACCCGTTCCATCCGCGACAAACCGATTCGGAACTGGTTTTGCAGCAGTTCGCCGACGGAACGCAGGCGGCGGTTGCCCAGGTGATCGATGTCATCCGTGGAGCCCACGCCGTGCAGCAGATTGAAGAAATAGCTGATGGCCGCGATGATGTCGGCCGGCATAATGTGTTTGACGTGCTGCGGGATGGACCCGTTGCCGATGACGTGCAGGATCTTTCCGTCCTCGGTCGGGCTGAAGATCTTGACCATCTGCAGCGAGATGGTGTCCTCCGGCGCCAGCTCCGGTGTACCGCGCAGGGAGATACGCCCCACGTTCCCTTCGAGCGCAGGGATGATCTTGTCGAGCAGCCGGCGGTCAATCACCTGGCCGGCCTCGGCGATGATCTCGCCGGTGTCCATGTCGACCAGCGTCTCCGCCAAACGCTGGTTCAACAGGCGGTTTTTCAAGTGGAGCTTTTTGTTGATCTTGTACCGCCCGACATTGGCCAGGTCATACCGTTTCGGATCGAAGAAGCGGGAAGTCAGCAGCGCCCTAGCGTTTTCCATCGTCGGCGGTTCGCCCGGGCGCAGGCGTTCGTAAATCTCTACCAGTGCCCTCTCGGTGGAATCTGTGGTATCCTTGTCCAAGGTATTGCGCAGATACTCGTCTTCACCGAGCAGGTTGATGATCTCCGCGTCCGTCCCCAGCCCCAGCGCGCGCAACAGGACCGTGATGGGCAGTTTGCGGGTCCGGTCGATCCGAACGTACACAACGTCCTTCGTGTCCGTCTCAAATTCGAGCCAGGCGCCCCGATTGGGGATCACGGTGGCCGCATACGTGCGTTTGCCGTTTTTGTCCATCTTGCTGTTGAAATAGACGCTCGGAGAACGGACCAGCTGGCTGACAATGACGCGCTCGGCGCCGTTGATGATGAAGGTGCCGGTCTCGGTCATGAGCGGGAAGTCCCCCATGAAGACCTCTTGTTCCTTCACCTCGCCGGTTTCCTTGTTGAGCAGCCTCACCTTCACGCGCAGCGGGGCGGCATAGGTGACGTCGCGCTCCTTCGACTCCTCGACATCGTACTTCGGCTCACCCAGGCTGTAGTCGATGAACTCCAGCACCAGATTGCCCGTAAAGTCGGTGATCGGGGAGATGTCCTCGAACATCTCGCGCAGCCCCTCGCGCAGGAACCACTCGTACGACTTCTGCTGAATCTCAATCAGATTCGGCAGATCCAAGACCTCCTGGATGCGGGCGTACGAACGCCGGTCGCGCCATCCGTACTTCACCACGTGTCCCTGCAAAAACGTCACCCCTCATGCGGTTTTCGCATCACACCGGGCGATGACAACAACAAAGCCACGCCCTATGCGATCAGACAAAAAAGAAATGAGGTCGCGTGGAACCACATTTTTCACAAGGGCATGTAATATTTACCTATCTCCAAGCGGAACAGATTTTAATCATCTCCGCCTTCCCGACTTTGATCAGGGCATACGGAGCCCCGTATCAGTTTGCATTGATTGAGTTTACCACGTTCAGAGAACTATGTCAACACATCCGCATAGCCTCTGTCTGCAATCGGATCGCGGCAGCAGAACACATGGTACCCGCTCTCCCGTTCGGCCAACGCCACGTCGCCGAACCACGCGGTCAACCGCTCGCGGGCGCTCGGCGCCCCGTGCTTCTTGTGGATGACGACCCACAGCGCCCCGTCCGGACGCAAATGTTGAGCGGACTCGGCGAACAACCGGTACACGACCGATTTTCCCGCGCGGATCGGCGGGTTGAGCACCACGGCGTCCGCCCGCAGGTCAGGCACCGCCGCGAACCCGTCGCTGACCAGCACGCGGGCCCGGTCCCCCAGACGCACATTGCGCTGCGCCAACGCCACGGCCCGCTCGTTCACATCCAGCAGGGTCCACTGCGATCCGGGGTACACCCGCCCCAAAACCGCCGCCACCACACCGTAGCCACAACCGAGATCGACCGCCTCCGCCTGCGGTGGCAGCGTCACGGTCTCGATCAACACGCGCGTGCCGAAGTCCAGACCGCGCTTGGCGAATACGCCGGAATCCGTCAGGATCTCCAGCTCCACGCCGCGCACCCTGATGTGTACCGAACGGGGGCGGCTCTCCGCCTCCGGGGACGAAGTGAAATAGTGACTGTTTCCGGACAAGCCAGCTCCCTCCTCGCAGACACGCACCGTGTGCCCAGCGCGGACCGCAACTGTCCCCATATACAGAGAGGCACTCGCGCTGCCCCATATGGCAGCGCGGGTGCCTCCGGATGTGCGGACGGCCTTACTTGACCTCGACCGTCGCACCCGCCTCGGTCAGTTTTGCCTTGATGGCTTCGGCCTCTTCCTTGGAGACCTTCTCCTTCACCGGCTTCGGCGCGCCATCCACCAGGTCCTTCGCTTCCTTCAGGCCGAGGCCTGTGATCTCGCGCACGACCTTGATGACGTTGATCTTCGAGGCGCCGGCGTTCGTCAGGATGACGTCGAACTCCGTCTGCTCGGCCGCTTCCTCAGCGCCGCCAGCCGCCGCGCCGCCGACGACCGCCACCGGAGCAGCGGCTGTCACGCCGAACTCCTCTTCGATGGCCTTGACCAACTCGTTCAGTTCAAGCACCGTCATTCCCTTGATGGTCTCCAGAATGTTGGTGATGGTTTCGCTCGCCACGGGATCTCCTCCTTATGCATATCCATCTCCCCCGGCCCAACCGGGGTACATCTCATTCCAAACCGCAGGCTCCGCACCACAGGACCGATGAACACCGGCTCACTCGGCCGCCGGCGCCTCCTGCTTCTCAGCCACCTGCTTGACGGCGTACGCGAAATTGCGAACGGGCGCCTGCAGCACGCTGAGCAACATGGACAACAGACCTTCACGCGACGGCAGGTTGGCCAACGCCTCGACTTCCTTCGCGCTGACCACACGGCCTTCCACGACACCGCCCTTCAGTTCAAGGGCCTTGTGCTTCTTGGCGAAGTCGAACAATACTTTCGCCGGAGCCACCGGATCTTCAAAACCAAACGCGATGGCGGACGGCCCGGTCAGGTACTCCTCGATGCCCGAGACCTGTGCCTGCGCCGCCGCGCGGCGTGTCAACGTGTTCTTCAACACGCGGTATTCCACGCCGGCTTCCCGCAATTGCTTACGCAGTTCGGTCACCTCGGCCACATTCAAGCCGCGGTAATCCGTGATGATGGTCGCCTTGCTGCGCGACAACCGATCTGCGATTTCCGCGACCAGCTGCTCCTTCTCCTCGCGGACTCCCATCGAATTCCTCACACCTCCCGCCGAATGGTTCTGGATGAACCCGTTCCGGCATATGAAAAACGCGCCTCCGCAGACACGAAGGCGCGACTCCGCTTCATTCAGCCGCGAACCTCGGTAGGCGGGACGAGCCCATTCTCTCCAGGAGAGCTGGAGACCTACTGTCTACGGTCCATCCGGTATTGCATTGCACCTTGTATATCCTAAGCCACGCGCCCCCGCCCGTCAAGCCCGCCGGCCGCAATCCGCAGCCCCGCGGTCGCGCCGGGCGGGGCAAGGGTCACTCCGCAGCGCGCGCCACGCGCAGCGGGTTGACCCGGATGCCAGGGCCCATGGTGGACGACACCGTGACGCTGCGGAAGTACTGGCCCTTTGCGGCCGCCGGCCGCGCCTTGGCCAACGCGTCGAAGAGCGTGTTGAAGTTATCCACCAACTGCTCGACGGTGAACGACGCCTTGCCAATGGGCGCGTGGACGATACCCGCCTTGTCCAGCCGGTACTCGATCTTACCGGCCTTGATCTCCTGCACGGCGCGAGCCACGTCGAACGTGACGGTGCCGGTCTTCGGGTTGGGCATCAAGCCCTTCGGCCCGAGGATACGGCCCAACCGGCCGACCGCGCCCATCATATCAGGCGTGGCGACCGCCACATCAAAGTCGAGCCAACCCTGGGTGATCTTCTGGATGTAATCTTCGTCGCCGACGTAATCGGCGCCGGCCGCTTCCGCTTCCTTGGCCTTCTCGCCCTTCGCGAACACCAGGACACGCGCCGTCTTGCCGGTCCCGTGCGGCAACACCACGGCACCGCGCACCTGCTGATCCTGCTTCCGGGGATCCACCCCCAGCCGGAACGCCACGTCGACCGACTCGTCGAACTTGGCGGACGCCAGCTGTTTGACCAGTTGGAACGCCTCCACCGGATCATACAGCTTCGTCTTGTCGATCTGCTTCAACGCTTCCGCGAAGCGCTTCGACGTTTTTGCCAACCCCATTCACCTCCATGTGGTGCTCGGCTACGGCAGCGAACCGCCGTACAGCCTCCCACGTGTTCCCGCGTGACGTCAGTCTTCGATCACGATGCCCATGCTGCGGGCCGTGCCCTCGACCATGCGCATCGCGGCCTCCACCGACGCCGCGTTCAGGTCCGGCATCTTTTGTTCGGCGATCTCTCGAACCTTCGCCCGCTTGACCGTGGCGACCTTCTTCTTGTTCGGTTCCGGAGAACCCGACTCGATGCCGGCCGCCTTCTTCAGGAGCACCGCTGCCGGCGGGGTCTTCAGGTCGAATGTGTACGAACGGTCCTCGTACACGTAGATGACAACCGGGATGACCAAACCGACTTGGTCGGCCGTCCGGGCATTAAACTCCTTGCAGAAGCCCATGATGTTGCCAACCTGGGCCTGGCCGAGCGCAGGACCCACCGGGGGCGCCGGAGTTGCCTTGCCTGCAGGGATCTGCAGTTTGACGACCTTGACAATTTTCTTCGGCAACGCGTCCACCTCCTTTACCTCGAGATGTGGTATTCGGGCACACGCCCTCCCACACTGGGCGATCCACGCGGCCTCCGAGCGGACGGCCCGAGATCACACAGTACCATATATCCGGCGTTCCTGGGAACGCCACAGAAAATGGATTCGCCCGATCCGCCCACCGGCAGGACGAACCCATGTTCTGCCCATCCATCCAGTGACGGCCCCCCGCCGCGCCAGGAAGGAAGTCGCGGGGCTCAACGGACGCCGCGCGCCGAGACGGCTCCGCGCCGCCTCAGGTGAGTTTCTCCACCTGAGTGAAATCCACCTCGAGGGGCGTGTCGCGCCCGAACATGGAGACCAGCACCCGCAGCTTCTGCTGGTCGGCGTGAATCTCTTCCACGCTCCCGATCATATCAGCGAACGGGCCATCCACAATACGCACGACTTCGCCGACGGTGAAGTCGACTCTGGTCTTGATCTCCTCCGAACCTGATTGGCGCAGAATGGCGCGGACCTCGGAAGGCATCAGAGGAACCGGCTTCGAACCGCCGCCCGCCGATCCGACGAACCCCGTGACCCCTGGCGTGTTTCGCACCACGTACCACGAGTCGTCCGTCATGATCATCTCCACCAGGACATAGCCCGGGAAGACCTTGCGTTGGACAAGGCGTTTCTTGCCGTTCTTCACTTCCCACTCTTCTTCGGTCGGCACCATGACACGGAAGATCTTGTCCTCCATGCCCATGGTCTGCACGCGGCTCTCGAGATTTTGTTTGACTTTGTTTTCGTAGCCAGAGTACGTGTGAATGACGTACCACTGTTTTTCGAGGTTCTCCATGTTGAGGGCGGCCGCCCCGCACCCCCCATACCAAACGCCGCAGGCGCACCGGCTCCCGGCTCACCCGCGGCTCATCGTATTCAAACCAGATTGACCAGCGCGAACAGCCTGGCCACACCGAGGTCGAAGCCCCACACCAACAAGCCCATGATAAAGCACACCAACAGCGCGGCCACCGTATAATTTACCACTTCTCTCCGCTTCGGCCAGCGCACCCGCCGCAGCTCGTGTACCGTCTCCACGAAGAATCGAACCACACCGGTCCGGCGGGGCTTGGGGTGGACGACCGCTTCCTTCGGCTTCGACATCGTGAACGCCCCCGCTCTTCAAGCTCAGACCAGACTCGACTGGCGCAGACAGACGCGCCGCCCGCGCCGCCTCGCCCCGACGACGTCAGCGGGTCTCCCGGTGCACCGTATGAGAGTTGCAGAACCGGCAGAACTTCTTGACCTCGAGGCGGTCCGGGTCGTTCTTCTTGTTCTTCGTCGTTGTATAGTTCCGTTGTTTGCACTCTGTGCAAGCAAGCGTAATGATCACGCGCATTCCGATACACCTCCCCGGCAGGGCGCACGCCATAATAAAAAGGGCATCCCATGCCCCCTGATAGGCCTAAAATAGGGTAACACAGGGGCCGCGAGGTGTCAATACGCCCCAGCCAACCGGCAGGCGCCGGGCACGGGGTTCAACATGCCAGTATGGACATCCGCCTGCAAGCGTATACACCGTCGGGTGGGGAATTTCGCCACTGCCGTCAGGAGCCGATGTTGCGTCCGGACAGATACTTCTCCAACTTCCGCTTGACCCGTTGGAGGGCGTTGTCGATGGATTTCACATGGCGATCGAGATCGACCGCGATCTCCTGGTACGAACGGCCGTCCAGGTACAGCATCAGCACCTGCCGCTCCAAGTCGCTCAACAATTCGGACATTTTCAATTCAATGTCATCAAACTCCTCCTGATGGATCACCAGTTCCTCCGGATCGGTCACCCGGGCGGCTCCAATGACATCCAGGAGCGTTCGGTCGGAGTCCTCGTCATAGATGGGCTTGTCCAAGGAAACGTAGGAGTTCAGCGGAATATGTTTTTGGCGAGTCGCGGTTTTGATGGCCGTGATGATCTGGCGAGTGATGCACAGTTCCGCGAAGGCTTTGAACGACGTCAACTTGTCCTCGCGGTAATCGCGAATGGATTTGTATAGGCCAATCATGCCTTCTTGAACGATGTCCTCTCGATCCGCGCCGATCAAAAAATAGGAACGAGCCTTCGCGCGCACGAAATTTCGGTATTTATGGATGAGGTACTCCAGCGCCTGATCGTCGCCGTTGCGCACAGCTTCCACCAGTTCTTCGTCGCTGCGCTCCTCCAGGGCGTTCACGGAAGACGTCTCTAGTTGCACCGTCAAACAAATCACCCCGAATCGGCTGTCAGGATCGAAGCCATTATACATTATGTAATCTATCACGGTCAATTCCTAGTCATGATGCCTGCGCCAGGACTCCAAGAGGCGAGCGACCTCGTCCTGCAGGTGATCCATCACCCGCGACGGCGCCGGCTGCGCCCGCTCCTCCGTGATCGCCCGCACCGCGGCCCGCATCTCGTCCAGCCGCCGTAACAGCCCGTCCGCTGAGATGCGCAGGGCGCCGCCGCCAAAGGCCACCTGCTGTTCCGCCGCATCCGAAGTGGCCACCGTCACCTGGCGGTACATGTCGCGCAGGCGGTACACCTCGCGCTCGATGTACTGGTCCGCCGTCTCCCCGGGCCCCGTGTACACCACCGTCACCGGACCGGCGTGAACCGCCCGTTCCGGTTCCCCGGTATGGTGCGCGTCGAACACGACAATGACGTCTTCCCCTGCGTACGCCGCGTATTCCGCCAGGGACGCGACGAGGCGATCCCGCTGCTCGTCCACATCCTCCACGTCGTGCAGGGAAGAATGGTTCATCCGGGCGATCACGTTATACCCGTCCACCATCAGACACTTCCCGCCCCGCCGGGGACTACGCGCGCTGGCGGACGACTTCATACAACATGACCCCGCCGCCACCGACGCGTTCAAACTTTGCAAGTGCCCCAGCATCGGCAACCTGACCAGGTAGTCGCAGTGCTCCTTGACCAGCCGGCTGAGCCCCTTGCCCTCGGCGCCGATCACCAACGCCATGGCTCCCCGGTAGTCCACCTCCGTGTACAGGTGTGTCCCCGCGACGTCGGCGCCCACCAACCAGTAGCCGGCCTCCTTCAGCCGCTCCATCGCCTGCACCAGGTTGGCCACGCGCGCCACCGGCACGTACTCGACCGCGCCCGCCGCCGCCTTGGCCACGGTCTCCGTCAAGGGGACCGCCCGGCGTTTGGGGATCACCACCCCCTGCACGGCGGTGGCCTCGGCCGTGCGCAGGATGGCACCGAAGTTCGCCGGGTCCGTCACCTCGTCCAACAACAACACCAGGGGCGGCTGCCCCGTGTCCCTGGCGAGCACGTCGTCCAGTTCCACGTACGCCCTGGGCGCCACGTACGCCGCCACCCCTTGGTGCGCGTCTCCGAACATCCGCGAGAGCGACTGGCGCGGAACCGACTGCACGACGATCCCGGCCGATCGGGCCCTTCCGAGGATCTCGACCAGGCTTCCGCCCTCTGCCGAATCTGCCACCAGGATCTTGTTGATGGGGCGCCCCGACTTCAGGGCCTCCAACACCGGATGCCGCCCGACAATGGCGCCCGCACCCATCGCATCGACCTCATCCGCCCGGTTCTGCGCGACCGGTTCCACCCGCTTGTCAGGTTTTTCCCGGCGCCCGGCCTGGTCACGGCGCGCCGCCCGCGCCTCCCTCGGGTTGCTTCTCCGCCTGTTCGCGCGCATGTGCATCCTCCTCCCAATCATCTACCGCGGCCAGCGCGCGATTGCACAGTTCATCCAGGCGATCCCGCTGACCCGACGTGTACAGGTACCCGATCAGGGTCTCAAACCCCGTGCTGTGCCGATAGTCGAGGACATCGGCGCTCTTGCGGGCATGGCCGGGCTTGGCGTTGCGGCCCCGGCGAAGAAAGCCGCGCTCCTCCTCACTGAGCAGCGGCCCGAGAACGTCGACCAGATAGGCCTGGGAACGCGCGCGCACGTAGCGCGTCGCCGCCCGATGCAGTTCGTTCGGGCGGCGGATCCCCTTGCGCAGTACGTGCTCCCGGACCCGCAGTTCCCACACCGCATCGCCGATGAACGCGAATGCCAACGTGGGAATGCCGCGCGTATCCAATTCGAAGTCCTTGGGATCCTGCGCGCCGTTCATCGCCGGTACCATCTCGTCCCTTGCGGCGTGTCTTCGATGACAATTCCCTGCCGCTCCAGCTCGTCCCGGATGGCGTCCGCCCGGGCAAAATCCCGGCGTTTGCGAGCTTTGGCCCGTTCCGCCAAACGCCGATCCACCTCGTCATCTGGGATGGCGCCCGCCGACGCGTTTGGAACCTCGGCGGCGATCCCGGTCAATCCCAGCACCCCGAGCAGTTCCTCCAACAGATCCTTCCACGCCTGCACGCCCGCCACCGTGACCTCGGGGCCTGCCAGGTACGTGTTCGCCTGCCGCACGCCCTCAAACAACGCCGCGATGGCATCCGCCGTGTTGAAGTCGTCGTCCATCGCCTCTATGAACTGGTCCCGCACCGATTGAATGGCATCCTTCGGCGCCCGTCCGTCGTGGAGTCCGACGAATGGCGCAGGAAGCCCGGTGAGCGCCTCCAACCGGTGTTCGAGATTGCGCAGGCAGCGGTCCACCCGCTCCAACGCCTGTTCCGCCTGGTCCATGGCCTCCTCCGTGTAATTCAGGGGGTGGCGGTAGTGCGCGCTCAACAGAAAGAAACGGATGGCCCGCGCCGGGCGCCTCTGCAACAACTCGCGCGTGAGGATGAAATTCCCCAGGGACTTGGACATCTTCTCCCCGTTGATATTGAGCGTGCCGTTGTGCATCCAGTAGCGCGCGAAGGTGTGCCCCGAACGGGCTTCGCTCTGGGCGATCTCGTTCTCATGATGTGGAAACACCAGGTCGCGCCCGCCGGCGTGGATGTCGATCTGCTCGCCGAGGTGCTTCAGGTTCATCACCGAGCACTCGATGTGCCATCCCGGACGCCCCGGCCCCCACGGGCTCTCCCAGAATTCCTCCCCCGGTTTCGCGGCCTTCCAGAGGGCGAAATCGGTGGGATCGTCCTTGTTCTCGTTGACCTCGATGCGAAACCCCGCTTTCATGTCCTCCAGCGACTGGTGGGACAGCTTTCCGTACTCGGGGAACGAGGAGGTGTCAAACCACACGTTCCCATCCCGCACGTAGGCGTGGCCGCCGTCTATCAGGTCCTGAATGAAGCGGATGATGTCCGGGATGCACTCCGTCACACGGGGATGGACGTCGGCCCGACGAATCCCCAGGGCGTCCGCGTCTTCGAAGTACGCCTGGATGTAGAAGTCGGCCACGTCCCGGACGTGCTGCCCCGTCTCATTCGCCCGCTGGATGATGCGGTCATCCACGTCTGTGAAATTCTGCACGTACCGGACCTGATACCCCCGGTACTCCAGGTAGCGGCGGACGGTGTCGAACACGACGAACATGCGCGCGTTGCCGATGTGAAAGTAGTTGTACACCGTCGGGCCGCAGGCGTAAAACCGCACTTTCCCCGGTTCGAGGGTCCGGAGTTCCTCCTTCTGCCCAGTCATCGTGTTGTACAACCGGATCGCCATGCCAGGTACCCCTTTCTGGGCATAGTCTGTCCATCCATGAAAAAACCGTCCCTGTGCCAGAGACGGTATTGCCGCGGTTCCACTCTGATTGGCGCTTGGATGCGCCCCCCTCAGCGGGCCGTTAACGGGACCCACGCGCCGGATTTTACTGAGCGCGCCCCGACGGGCGACGCCGTTCCTTCCGGGGCTGGCGGGCGCACTTCCACGAGGACCGGCCGAAGGCGCTCCCACCCGGGCCTGGCGGCCCGGCGCCTCCTCTCTGTGGCCGGCGGCCCCGCGTACTCTTCCCGCCAATCGCCGTGCAGGTTCAGATTGTGCACCAAGTGATAAGCCTCATTGTATCGACGGAGTCGGCTTTGTCAATCGCAGGGCGGCTTCCAACCGGGCCAGCACCCAGGCTTTGGGCAGCAACGCGATGGTCTGTTGCAGGTCTGGGCCGTGGACAGCCCCTGTGACGGCCGCGCGCACGGGCATGTACAGATGCCTGCCCTTCACGCCCAGCACCTGCTGAACGCGTTGGAAACGGGCGCGGCTGGCCTCCGCGCTCCACTCGTCATCGTCCTTCGCCAAGTCCAGATACATACGGACGACTTCCGCGGCACCCGCTTCCAGCAACACCGCACGCGCCTCGTCCGACCACTCCACCTCTGGCGTGAAAAATCCCGCCGCCTCCTGTATGAAATCGGCGGCGCAGGCCAGGTGGTCCTGATGCAGCGCGACCACCCGCTCCAGCCACCCCGTGTCCGTCCCCTCCGGCAACGCCATGCCGTGCCGCCGGAGTTGTTCCTGCACCAACCGAGTCAGGTCCGAGACCGGGAGTTTCCGCAGGTACACCCCGGCCATCCACCGCAGCTTTTCCACGTCGAAGATGGCCCCGCTGTGACCGACGCGATCGAGATCGAACCGCGCCACCAATTCGGCCATCGGCAGGATCTCTTCTTCCCCGCCCGGAGACCATCCGAGCAAAGCCAGGAAGTTCACCAAAGCCTCGGGCACATACCCGCGATCCCGGTAGACGTGAAGCGGCTGCACGTGCGGATCCCGCTTGCTCAGCTTCTTGCGATCGGCGCCCAGCACCTGCGGCAGGTGCGCGAACACCGGAGGCGACAGGTGGAGCGCCTCGTAGATCAACAGTTGGCGGGGCGTGTTTGAAAGATGCTCCTCGCCGCGGATCACGTGGGTGATCGCCATCGCCGCGTCATCGACGACGACCTGGAAGTTGTACGTCGGCATCCCGTTGGACTTGACGACGACGAAATCCCCGAGGTCGTCGCTGGCAAACGAAACGGAGCCGCGGACACCGTCGTCAAACGTCAGCGTCCGCCCTGCGGGCACCGCGAATCGCCAGTTGGGCCGAAGACCCGCCGCCATCCTCCGCTGGCGTTCCTCGGGGCTAAGGTGCCGGCAGCGCCCGCTGTACCGCGGCACCCGTCCTTCACGCAGCGCTTCCTGGCGTTCGGCCTCGAGCTGCTCCGGGGTGCAGAAGCACGGGTACACCCATCCTTCCGCCTCCAGCTGCGCTAAGGCCTGCTGATACAGGGGCAGCCGCTCCGTACAGCGGTAGGGCCCTCGGGGACCGCCCACGTCCGGCCCTTCGTCCCAGGTCAATCCGAGCCACCGGAAGCCTTCCAACATCTCTTCCTCGGCGCCGGGAACGTTCCGTTCCAAATCCGTGTCTTCGATCCGCAGGATGAACGCACCCCCGTGGTGGCGCGCAAACAGGTAGTTGAACAGGGCGGTGCGCACACCGCCGATGTGCAGGTGTCCGGTGGGGCTTGGAGCATAACGTACGCGCACGGTCACCGGGCCACGCCTCCCTCGTTTGGCTCGAGCAGGACGACCGCCTGGGCCGCCATCCCTTCCTCCCGGCCGATGAATCCCATCTTCTCCATCGTCGTGGCCTTGATGCTCACCCGATCCACCTCGCACTCGCACAGTTCGGCGATGCGCGCCCGCATGGCCGGGGCGTGCGGCAAGATCTTCGGGCGCTCCGCCAAGATCACCACGTCCAGATTGCCGAGTCGGTAGCCGCGATCCCGTATCCAGCCCCACACGGTGCGCAACAACATGGCGCTGTCCGCACCCGCCCAGGCGGGATCCGTATTGGGAAAGTGCTGCCCGATGTCTCCTAGGGCCAGCGCCCCGAGCAGGGCGTCCATCACGGCGTGCAATACCACATCCGCGTCCGAGTGGCCTTCCAATCCGGTGTCCGACGGGATCTCCACGCCGCCGAGCACCAGCGTTCGCCCGGGCGCAAACCGGTGCACGTCAAATCCAAGTCCGATACGCATCAACCATCTCGCCTCCCCCAGCGCTGCTGCGCCCAGAGCTGCGCGTACTCCCAATCCGCTGGCGTGGTAATCTTACGGTTCTCTGCAGTGGAAGGCACGACGTGCACCCGGTAACCGGCTTGCTCCATCACCCACGCGTCATCGGTCGCCGCACTAGGCATGTGCACCCGACGATAGGCGTCCCACATCCAGTCGAGCCGGAACACCTGCGGCGTCTCTGCCAACCACAGGGTTTCCCGGGGAACGGTCGACGTGATGCACCCCGCCTCCACCCGCTTCACCGTCTCCGCACACGGCCGGGCCAAGATGGCGGCCCCGGTCTGCGCAGCCATCCGCACCACATTCTTCACGTCCTCGGATGAGACGAACGGGCGTGCCGCATCGTGTACAGCCACGAGAGCCGGCCCCGCTGGCGAGGGTGAACCTGCGGAACCCGCCCCGCTAGACAAACCCACCTCGCCATACCACGTGTGGACTTCCCGGAGGCCGTTGTACACCGAATCAAACCGGGTCTCACCCCCTGCCGTCACCCGCAGCGGCAACCCCATGTCATCCGCTTCCACCGACAGCTTGTCCACATCCTCCCGGGGCACCACCAACCAGACCGGGGCGACACCCGCGTCCAGCAAGGCGCGAACCGCCCGTACCCACACAGGAGACCCGGCCAGGTCCAGGAACTGCTTTTTCCTGCCCAGCCGGGTCCCTTGCCCGCCAGCCACCACGATCCCGTAGACCATCCCCGTCTCCACTCCCAGACGCACACGTCACAGCGCTTTTTCCAACAGCTTTGGCTTTGCGAAGATCATCCGGCCAGCCGATGTCTGCAACACGCTGGTCACCAGGACGTCCACCTTGGCCCCGATGTACTCGCGTCCGCCTTCGATGACAATCATCGTGCCGTCGTCCAGATAGGCGACCCCTTGATTGTACTCCTTCCCGTCCTTAATCACCTGCACCGTCAATTCCTCGCCTGGGAGCACGATGGGTTTGAGCGCGTTGGCCAGATCGTTGATGTTGAGGACGGGTACGCCCTGCAACTCGCAGACCTTATTCAAGTTGAAATCGTTCGTGACGACTTTGCCCTGCAGCTGCTTGGCAAGCCGGACCAGCTTCGAGTCGACCTCCTGCAGGTCCTCGAAGTCGACCTCCATCACCTTGACTTTCACCTTTTGCTCCTTCTGGATCCGGTTGAGCACGTCGAGGCCTCGCCGGCCGCGGTTGCGCTTGAGCACGTCCGAAGAGTCGGCGATGTGCTGCAACTCCTCAAGGACGAACGAAGGGATGACCAATACGCCGTCCAGGAACCCCGTCTGGACCAAGTCCGCGATCCGCCCGTCGATGATGACGCTGGTATCCAGCAATTTCGCCTCGCCCGGGCGGTAACCGCCGCCTTTCTTGTCTTTGTCCCGCTCTTTGAGCGTCAGCCGGCCCGCGAACAACGATACCAGGTCCTCGCGCTTCGTGAAGCCGATGCGCAGACCGAGATACGCCAACAGCAGGCTGACAAAAAATTGCAACGGCAGGCCCACCACCGGAATGACGCGCAGCTCTGGTGCGAACAGATACGCCACCAGCAGACCGAACACCATCCCGATGGTCCCGCCGAGGGTGTCCGCCAAGGGGACCTTCTGCAGCCGTTCCTCGGTCCACTTGATGAGCGTGGTCAGATAATTGACAAGCCACACCGTCGACAGCACGAAGATGCTGCCCCCCAGCGCAGCCCCAAACCACTTGGAATTAAACGGAGCATAGGTCAGATGAAAGGCAACCCTGAATAAGTCCGGAGAAAATGCATATCCCAACACCACCCCGATGACCGCGAAGAACAACTGCACCATCTTCTTTACCATCATCCGTCACCTCCTATCACCAGTATGGGCAAAGATCACTCGAGCCAAACTTCCCTTCTCATAGTCGTACGAGCATATAGAAATATTTGGGGTGGTACACCCAGTGTAACACCCGCCGTCGATCCCGTCAAAAAACAAGGGTTGACAGATGTGCCAACCGCCCGTCTCACTTGGTCTCTTTGAACAGTTTGGCCTCGCGCGGAGCTTCCTCGAACTTCCCGCCGCGGCGCCGGATCATGCGCCCGACGCCATAGAGCGCGTACACGGCCAAGGGGATGAAGATGAGGCGATTGACCGCGCTGTGCTGGTAGCGAAACACGGCGCAGACCAAGATGGCGAGCAGAGGAACCATGACAATGGCGGAGCGCGGAAAGGCGACCTTTTTGAAATTTGGGTACCGAACCTGGCTGATCATCAGCAGGGCCAAAACCAACATCCCTAAGGGAAGGATCACGTCGGACGGGTAGAGCACGTTTTTGTACAGGGCCATCGTGGACAGGATCCCGCCGGCAGCGGTGATGGGCAGCCCGACGAAGTAATGGGTGGACTTCGTCTGCACGTTGAACCGGGCCAGCCGCAGCGCCCCGCACACCGGGAACAGCGTCGCCAACACAAGCCCCGGCCAGCCTTCGTTCTGAAGCACCACCTCGTACATGATCAGCGCAGGGGCGACACCGAAGGTCACGATGTCCGACAGCGAATCGAGTTCCTTGCCAAAGGCGCTCTCCGCCTGCAGCCAGCGGGCGACACGGCCGTCCATGCCGTCCAACACCATGCCGATGACCACCAGAAGCGCCGCGTCCGCGGTGAACCCTTGCAATGCCAACACCAGCGCCACCATCCCGAGCACCAGGTTGCCGACGGTCAACAGACTGGGCACCATCTTGATAAGCATGCTCATCCTCCTTGGGATTGCGACGCCGTACGTTCGGCAGCGGCGGCCGCTCAAATGTGCCGATCGATGAACACCTGTTCCTGAATCCGCTTCAGTCCGTCTCGGATGGCCCGCGCGCGTACCGCACCGATGCCTTCGACCTGGTCGAGCTCTTCGATGGACGCCGCCAAAATGTGTGACAGATCTTTGAAGTGTTCCACCAGGTTCTCAATCACCGGCTGCGGAAGGCGGGCAATCTTGTTCAGGATCCGGTACCCGCGCGAAGAGACTGGCTCGTCTCCGATGTTGTTGGTGTTCGGATAACCCAACAGCTTCGCCAGCGTATGCCCGTCCAACAGCTCCTCCGACGTCAGGTCGTGGATGGCGGTCAATACCTGGTGCGGGGTCTCGTCCGGTTGCAACAAGGCGTAGTCTTTCACCAGCAGATACGCCTCCTCGTCAACCCGCGACACCAGTTCGTCCAGCTGCATGCTGATCAACCGGCCCTCGCTGCCCAACTCCGTAATGTACCGTTTGATCTCCGATTTTATGCGCAACACCATCTCGAATCGCTGCAGGACCAGGGTCACTTCCTGAAGTGTCACCAACTCTTCGAACTCCAGCGCACTGAGGTTCGTCAAGGCTTGGTCCAGCACCGCCTTGTACTTCTCCAGCGTCTGGATGGCCTGGTTCGCCTTGTTCAATATGACCCCGATGTCCTTCAGGGAGTATTTGAAGTTTCCCTGGTACAGCGTGATCACGTTGCGGCGTTGGGAGATGCAGATCACCAGCTGGCCCGTCTGCTTCGCCACCCGCTCCGCGGTGCGGTGGCGCGTGCCCGTCTCCGTGGTGTGGATGGTGTGATCCGGATTGAGGTTGGTGTTTGCGTACAGGATCTTCTTGAGATCGTCGCTGACGATGATGGCGCCGTCCATCTTGGCCAACTCGTACAAATTGGAGGCCGTCAGGTCGCATTGGATGGGGAAACCGCCATCGATGAAGCTCAGCACCGTGTCCGAGGCGCCGACCACAATCAGGCCTCCGGTCTTGGCTCGCAGGATGTTCTCGATGCCCTCGCGCAACACGGTGCCGGGTGCCACCATCCGCAGAATCTTATTGATTGCAGCTTCCCGCTTGGAATCCTCGCGCATAGTTCACCCCTGCAGTGCGAGATGCATCGCGTCCCAGAGCGTGTGAACACCGACCACTTGGATGTTCCCCTTCTGCCGCCACCCGCGCAGGCTGTGAGCGGGGACGATGCAGCGGGAGAATCCGAGCTTGTCGGCTTCGCGCACCCGCTGCTCCAGCCGAGTGACGGACCGGACTTCTCCGGTCAGGCCGACTTCGCCGACGAAGACGTCACCGGACGGCAGCGGAACGTCCTTGCTGCTGGAGACCAGCGCCATGGCCACGCCCAGGTCGATAGCGGGTTCGTCGACACGTACACCGCCCGCCAGGTTTACATAGGCGTCCGACGTCTGCAGGCGCAGACCCAGCCGCTTTTCCAAAACCGCGATGATCAAGTGGGTGCGGTTGGGGTCGGCACCGGTGGCCATGCGCCTTGGCGCGGCAAAACTGGTCGGCGTCACCAGGGCCTGAACCTCAAGCAGGAGCGGCCGAGAGCCCTCCAGTGCGGCGACCACCGCCGACCCCGGAGCCCGCTCCGAACGCTCCGACAGAAACATCTCGGACGGATTGGTAACTTCCCGCAGACCTTCCTGTCTCATTTCGAAAATGGCCAGTTCGTTGGTCGATCCAAACCGGTTCTTCACCGCGCGCAGCACACGGTACGCATGGTGACGTTCTCCTTCAAAGTATAGTACCGCGTCGACCATGTGTTCAAGCATGCGAGGTCCCGCCAGATTCCCTTCCTTCGTAACGTGCCCGACGATGAACGTCGCCAGATTGAAAGACTTGGCCACGCGGAGGAGGAGCCCGGTACATTCCTTCACCTGGGACACGCTTCCAGGCGCTGACGACATCCCTGGACGGTAAACCGTCTGAATCGAGTCGACAATCAACAGGTCCGGGCGCAGTTCGTCCGCCGCCCGCAGTGCAGCGTCCAGATCCGTCTCCGCCAGGACATAGACGTTCTCGTGCATCGTCTCCAACCGCTCCGCGCGCAGCCGCAGCTGCCCGGCAGATTCCTCGCCGGAGACATACAGCACGCGACGGCCGGCGACCGCCAGATGGTGCGCGATCTGCAAGAGCAGCGTGGACTTCCCAATGCCCGGATCCCCGCCGATCAAGACGAGGGAACCGGCCACGACCCCACCGCCCAACACGCGATCGCACTCGCTCATCCCGGTGCTGAACCGCTGCTCCGACGCCGGCGGAATCTGGCTCATCGGCTGCGCCCGGGACTCGGGCGCGCCCGGGACCAGATCCCGCAGGTGGCCCCGGCCGCGCGGCGCTTCCACCAGTGTCTCCTCCATGGTGTTCCATTCACCGCATCCCGGGCACCGCCCGTGCCATTTCACGGCTTCATACCCGCACGATTGACAGATAAACTTGGTGCTCGTCTTGGCCACCCCGCCACCTCCGCTCTCGCCTTTCTCCATCATACCGGAAGCAGGCGGACCTGGCATTCGCCATCGAGAACGATCCCCGCGCTGGGCAGACCTGCAACGCGCGAGCGCAAGCGGCCGTGGTACAGGAAGACCCGCGGCCTGATTTTCGGTGCAACCGCGGGTCTCCTGGGCTGTGCCTCCTGGCCCCGGTCAGGTCTGGGGGACGGGGGACTCTGCCGGGCGGACCTGCTGAATCACCAGCGTCTTCCCGTCCGTGCCGAACTCCACCCAATCCCCTGGTTTGACTTGCTGCGTGAGCAACGCCTCCGACAACCGGTCCTCGATGTGCCGCTGGATGGCGCGCTTGAGCGGGCGGGCGCCGTACTGCGGATCGAACCCTTCCTTGGCGAGGAACTTCTTCGCCTCCTCGGTCAAGGTGAACGAGATGTTCTGCTCCGCCAGCCGTTTCTGCAGGTCGCGCACCATCAGGTCGACAATCTGCGCGATGTGCTCCTCGCTGAGCGGATGGAACACGATGATCTCGTCAATTCGGTTCAAGAACTCCGGCCGGAACGTCCGCTTCAGTTCATCCAACACCTTCGTCTTCATATCGGTGTACTCGCTGCTCGTGTCCGGCTTGAATCCGAGCGATCCGCCGCGGCGGATGGTCTCCGCGCCGACGTTGGACGTCATGATGATGACCGTGTTGCGGAAGTCGACGGTGCGTCCCTTACCGTCGGTGAGTCGGCCGTCATCCAACACCTGCAGGAGGATGTTGAATACCTCCGGGTGCGCCTTCTCCACCTCGTCGAGCAGCACGACCGAGTACGGCTTGCGCCGCACCTTCTCGGTCAGTTGACCGCCTTCCTCGTAGCCGACGTATCCGGGAGGCGCTCCGACCAAGCGTGCCGTCGAGTGGCGCTCCATGAACTCGGACATGTCGATCCGGATCATCGCGTCCTCGTCGCCGAACATCGCCTCCGCCAGCGCCCGCGCCAACTCCGTCTTGCCGACGCCCGTCGGTCCGAGGAAGATGAACGATCCGATGGGGCGCTTCGGGTCCTTGAGCCCGGCCCGGGCGCGCCGGATGGCGCGCGCCACCGCCGTCACCGCCTCGTCCTGGCCGATCACCCGGTCGTGCAGGATCTTCTCCAGGTTCATCAGCCGCTCGGACTCCTCCTGGGCGAGCTGCTTGACCGGGATCCCCGTCCAAGCCGAAACGATGTGGGCGATGTCCTCCGCCGTCACCTGGACGTCGTGATCGCTCTGGCGGCGCTTCCACTCGGCCTTGCGGTCCTCCAGCTCCTTCTTCAGTTTCTGCTCCTCGTCCCGCAGCGCCGCGGCCTTTTCGAACTCCTGGCTCTGCACGGCGGCATCCTTCTCGTTACGTACCCGCTCCAGCCGCGCTTCCAACTCCTTCAGGTTCGGCGGCGCGGTGTGGGTACGAAGACGGACGCGGGAAGCCGCCTCATCAATCAGGTCAATCGCCTTGTCCGGCAAGAAGCGATCGGTGATGTACCGGTCGGACAGCCGCACCGCGGCTTCCAGCGCCTCGTCCGTGATCTTCACGCGGTGGTGCGCCTCGTACCGATCGCGCAGACCGCGCAGGATCTGGATGGCTTCCTCCGGGGTCGGCTGGTCGACCATGATCGGCTGAAACCGGCGCTCCAGCGCAGCGTCTTTCTCGATGTGCTTGCGGTACTCGTCAAGGGTCGTCGCGCCGATGCACTGCAGCTCACCCCGTGCGAGGGCTGGTTTCAAGATGTTCGACGCGTCGATGGCCCCCTCCGCGCCGCCGGCGCCGATCAGCGTGTGCAACTCGTCGATGAAGAGAATCACGTTGCCGGCATGCCGGATCTCCTCGGTGATCTTCTTCAGCCGGTCCTCGAATTCGCCGCGGTACTTCGTCCCCGCGACCACGGTCCCCATGTCGAGCACCATCACCCGCTTGTTGCGCAGCGTCTCCGGGATGTCGCCGTTGACGATGCGCTGCGCCAAGCCCTCGGCGATCGCCGTCTTACCGACGCCCGGTTCGCCGATCAGCACCGGGTTGTTCTTCGTCCGCCGGGAAAGCACCTGGATCACGCGTTCGATCTCGTTACTGCGGCCGATCACCGGATCGAGCTTGCCATCCCGGGCCATCTGCGTGAGATCCCGGGCCAGCGAATCGAGGGTCGGTGTCCCGGCGCCGGCGTCCTTATCGGTTGCCGTATCCGCCGCGTCCCCGCCGAGCAGCTGCAACACCTGCTGTCGCGCCTTGTTGAGGCTCACGTTCAAGTTCGCCAGCACCCTCGCCGCGACGCCCTCTCCCTCCCGAATGAGGCCGAGCAGGATGTGCTCCGTCCCGACATACGAGTGGTTGAGCTTGCGCGCCTCGTCGATGGACAGCTCAATCACGCGCTTGGCGCGCGGCGTGTACGTCATGGCGCTGACGGGGCTCTGGCCAGGGCCGATGATCTTCTCCACCTCGGCCTGCACTTTTTCGGCGCTGACACCCAGAGCCTGCAGCGCCTTGGCGGCAATGCCCTCCCCTTCGCGGACCAACCCGAGGAGGATGTGCTCCGTCCCGACACCGGGGTGATGGAGCCGGGTCGCTTCCTCCTGCGCCAGTGCCAACACCTTTTGCGCGCGCTCCGTGAACCGTGTGTACATCAACCATGCACCTCCGTATCGTCCAGTCTGAGCCGTTCGCGGATGAGGGCCGCCCGGCGGACGTCCCGTTCCCCTGGGGACAGCTCTTGTCCGAAATACTTTTGCAGAAAAGCCGGTTGCGTCATGACCAACAGCTCCTGCAGGATGCGGGAGGACACCCCTTTGATGATGCCGAGATCGATGCCCAATCGGACATCGCTCAACCGCTGCAGGGTTTCCTTGGAATCCATCCGGCGTGCGTAAGCCAGGATACCGAAGGATCTGCAGACGCGATCTTCAAGCGCCTCCCGGTTCGCCTGCAACAGCGCCTTGCGCGCAGCGCGTTCGTGGTCGATGAGCTGCAGCACGACCCCGGTCAGGTTCTGAATGATCTCCTGCTCGGATTCCCCCAGCGTCACCTGGTTCGACACCTGAAACAGATTTCCGGCCGCCTCGCTGCCCTCTCCGTACAGACCGCGGACGGTCAGGCCGACCTGCGACACGGCGGACAACAAGCGGTTGATCTGGCCGGAGATGACCAATCCGGGCAGGTGCATCATCACCGAAGCGCGGATTCCGGTCCCCACGTTGGTCGGGCAGGCGGTGAGATAACCCAACCGCTCGTGAAAGGCCCACGTCAACTCGGACTCCAGCGCGTCGTCGACCGTGTTGGCCAGACGCCACGCCTCGTCGACCCGCATCCCCGGGAGGATGCATTGGATGCGCAGATGGTCTTCCTCGTTCACCATGATGCTGATGACCTCATCCTGCCGTAGCGCCACCGCACCGTGCCGCGCCTCTTCGGCGAGGTCCCGGCTGATGAGGTGCTTTTCCACCAGCACCGCCCGGTCGAGGGCGGACAGATCTGAGCAGCGGACCAATTCAAAATCTCCCAGTTTGCGCACCGCAGGACTGTTCAACGCCTTGGCGACGCGTTCAATCACCTGGTTCGCGTGGCTGTCCGTTTCCAACTGCGGAAACGGGATGCCCTCGAGGTTGCGGGCGATACGAACACGGCTGGTCAGCACGATGTCGTCCTGCGGGCCGCCCTCTCGCATCCAGGGACTCGTGGCGCGCTGCAGAAATTCACCCAGTGACATGCCCAGCCCCCCTAATCCTCCAACTGCTGTTCCAACCTGCGGATCTCATCGCGCAGCCGGGCGGCATGCTCAAACTGCTCGAGGCTGACCGCCTGCTGCAACTCGCGCCGCAGCCGCTGCAGCTCTTTCTTCACCTTGACTTGTCCGCCCGCACGCAACGGCACTTTCCCCGTGTGCGTCGTGTTGCTCTGGATCCGCCGGAGCATCGGCTCAAGCCTGGCTTCAAAACTGTCGTAGCAGTGCGCGCAGCCGAAGCGTCCGGTCTTGGTGAATTGGCTGTACGGCAATCCGCAGTGGTCGCAGCGCAGTTGTGTCAACGGCGGACTCGCGAATCCTGGTGAGGATTCCATGTTCAACAAGCCGCTCAGCAACTGGTTGAATTGAAACGGATTCCAACTATTGAAGGAAAACGCCTGGGCCGCCTTGCTCAAGAGATCGCCTTTCTCCTGTGCGCACTGGTCACACAAATGGTATTCGGTCTTGTCACCGCCAATCACCTGCGTGAAGTGGACGGTGGCCGGACGCTGTTGACAC
The DNA here is from genome assembly GCF_000702485.1 of Alicyclobacillus macrosporangiidus CPP55. GTDB lineage: Bacteria > Bacillota > Bacilli > Alicyclobacillales > Alicyclobacillaceae > Alicyclobacillus_H > Alicyclobacillus_H macrosporangiidus_B. Next base: position 2,211,193 of record NZ_JNIL01000001.1, read on the forward strand.
CGTTGACACAGCACAGGTTTCACCCTCCTCGTCGCCCTCGGCACCTCACCACTGTGGCTTGGCATCGTCCTCGGCGCGTTGTACCACGGCGGTCAAGGCCAGCAGCATTTGGGTCATCAGCCGGGCGCGCAGTTCATCGCGATAGGGCAGGTCGACATTCAGGACTTCTCGGCGGATGGCCGCGCGCAGCATGGCCGCCTCACGCTCGGTGACGACCTGTTCCCGAAGCAAACGGTCGATCACGCTCTCCGCCTCACGTTGGCTGATGGTGCTCCCCATGGATCGGACGAGCGTGACCAACGGCGCGTGCTCATCGAGGTCGATCCGGCGAATCCGAATGTACCCGCCGCCCCCTCGCTTGGACTCGACGATATAACCGTGATCGACCGAAAAACGGGTGCTGATCACATAGTTGATCTGCGAAGGGACGCACTGGAACAGTTCGGCCAATTCACTCCGTTGCACTTCGATGACACCGGATTGGCTCTGCTGCAAAATCCTCTTGAGGTAACGTTCGATGATGTCAGAAATATTGTTCCCCAATGCACCGCTTCACCACCCGTCTCCAATACGGTCTGCAGTATCCACGGTGGGACACCTGACCTTGACTGATGTTGACTTTGACCATTTCTGACCTTCATTATAGCGCATGAGCGAAAAAGTGCAAGCGCCTGTCTTTCAGCCTTTCCCGTGCAGAGGCTGCACATTCACCCCACCTGAGCTCCGGGGCTTCACCGGTTGCCAGAGGATTCTGGTATACTGTCGTCAGTCTCCGCTTGGCGTGGACGGCTTGGCTTGGACGGCCAGTGACCTGGTCCGACAGAAATACCGGAACTCTCGCGCAGCGGGGTGCCTTAAGCATGGATAATCATCTGCTCCCCGGCGGGTTCGGGGAGATTCCAGGGAGAAAGGTTGTCGAAGGGTATGGCTTCCAACAAACAGGCAGAGATCGCCCGTGCGGCTGTGAAGCTGTTTGAGCAGAAGGGGTATCATGCGACCTCTGTGCAGGACATCGCAGATGAGGTGGGACTTCAGAAAGGGAGCTTGTATCACTACATCCACTCGAAGGAAGACCTTTTGCTCCAAATCGCCCATCAGGCCATCAGTGATTTCAACCATCAGCTGGAACAGGTGATCGCGTCGGACCTGTCCGCCCGGGAGAAACTGGTGCGTGCCATCGAAAACCACATCACGGTGTCGGTGTCCAACCTGCAGACGACCACGGTCCTGTTGCGCGAAGCTTTTTCGCTCGGAGAAGACCAGCACAAGGTGATTCAATCCCTCACGGACCGGTATCTGGAACTGTGGACAAATATCATCCGCGAAGGGCAGGAGACCGGAGAATTCCGCACGCAGCATCCGAAACTGACAGCTCTGGCGCTGCTGGGGGCCTGTAACTGGGTGTACCGCTGGTACAAGACATCCGGAGAGATGACCGCGGAGCAGATCGCCCAGGTGTTCTCCGACGTGTTCCTGCGCGGCCTCCTCGCGGGGACGCCGGCGGGCAACTCCTGACGTCGATGAGGCGATGCCGTGGCGTAGGGCGTTGCCGTGATGAGGCGATGCCGTGACGGGGCGGTGCCGTTCCGCGGTGGATTGTCCGGGGGAGGGGGGCGGAGCCGTCATGCGCCGTCATGCGGGGCGTTATCCAAGGGGCGCGTTGACGCCCGCTTAACCCCAGTGCCACCCCGCCACCCCCTTTGGCCGTGGTGGGGCATAGTGCCGCGTTGGGTGGTAAAAACGATTTCCACCTTAATTCTCTGGGGACCCAGCACGATAGCGGACGTTTCGAACTAACTCGGACCCCCGCCGACACCATAAGGTGGTTTCGTCGCGTTATCCGCTCCATCCCCATTCCCCGTCCGCCCGCTTACATGCAAAACAGTCACTATCACGGCCCCAAGGCCCGCGAATAAAGGCGAAACCGTTTGTATTCATTCCAGCCTCGGGTGCCATAAGTGCAATTCGTTTGTTACAGCTCACCGAATGGGCGGTCTCGGCACCACGGTCAACTCATTCACCACCCATTCACCACCCATTTGCCCCCCATTGACACCCCATTCATCCCCCATTCCCACCCATTCTCCCCCGCTGAGCCGTCCCGACTGACATGGCGCCCGTCTGAGCCCTCACGTTAACACAGACCAGCCGCCATCCGCCGCGGCCGCAATCGGCGTCATTTGCGATCGCGCTGCGCATCAATCCCGACAAGCCCATGACAAGCCTACGCCTGCCGCACACCACACAGCAAAAGGCCCGGCCTGCACCTTCCGTGCATGCCGGGCCTTCTCTCTCGCCTGGCGGCGTCCTACTTTCCCAGGGGCTCCCGCCCCGAGTATCATCGGCGCTGGAGGGCTTAACGGTCGTGTTCGGGATGGGTACGCGTGTTTCCCCTCCGCTATGACCACCAGACTTCAGGGTGTCTTTGCACCCTCGAAACCAGATACCGAGTTTCCCTGCTTCTGGTGAAGCCCTCGACCGATTCGTATCCGTCTGCTCCACGTGTCACCACGCTTCCACACCGGACCGATCTACCTCGTCTTCTTCAAGGGGTCTTACTCCCTTTCGGGATGGGATACGTTATCTTGAGGCTGGCTTCGCGCTTAGATGCTTTCAGCGCTTATCCTTCCCCGACTTGGCTACCCAGCGGTGCTCCTGGCGGAACAACTGGGACACCAGCGGTCGGTTCGTCCCGGTCCTCTCGTACTAAGGACGACCCCTCTCACGTATCCTGCGCCCGCGGCAGATAGGGACCGAACTGTCTCACGACGTTCTGAACCCAGCTCGCGTACCGCTTTAATGGGCGAACAGCCCAACCCTTGGGACCGACTTCAGCCCCAGGATGCGATGAGCCGACATCGAGGTGCCAAACCTCCCCGTCGATGTGGACTCTTGGGGGAGATCAGCCTGTTATCCCCGGGGTAGCTTTTATCCGTTGAGCGATGGCCCTTCCACTCAGAACCACCGGGTCACTAAGCCCGACTTTCGTCCCTGCTCGACCTGTCCGTCTCGCAGTCAAGCTCCCTTCTGCCTTTACACTCTCCGCGCGATTTCCATCCGCGCTGAGGGAACCTTTGGGCGCCTCCGTTACCCTTTAGGAGGCGACCGCCCCAGTCAAACTGCCCGCCTGACACTGTCCCCATACCGGCTCCACGGTATCAGGTTAGAAAACAGGTATCTCAAGGGTGGTATCCCAACGCCGGCTCCATGCAGGCTGGCGCCCACACTTCTCTGCCTCCCACCTATCCTGTACATGACATACCCATCTCCAATATCAAGCTGCAGTAAAGCTCCACGGGGTCTTTCCGTCTAGCCGCGGGTAACCTGCATCTTCACAGGTATTACAATTTCACCGGGTCTCTCGTTGAGACAGCGCCCAAGTCGTTACGCCATTCGTGCGGGTCGGAACTTACCCGACAAGGAATTTCGCTACCTTAGGACCGTTATAGTTACGGCCGCCGTTTACTGGGGCTTCAATTCGGACCTTCGGGATCTCTCCCTAAGCCCTCCTCTTAACCTTCCAGCACCGGGCAGGCGTCAGCCCCTATACGTCGCCTTTCGGCTTCGCAGAGACCTGTGTTTTTGCTAAACAGTCGCTTGGGCCTTTTCACTGCGGCTCTGCTCTCACAGAGCGCCCCTTCTCCCGAAGTTACGGGGCCATTTTGCCGAGTTCCTTAACGAGAGTTCTCCCGCGCGCCTCCGTGTTCTCCACGCGCCCACCTGTGTCGGTTTCCGGTACGGGCACCTTGTCACTCGCTAGAGGCTTTTCTCGGCAGTGTGACTCCCAGGGCTTCGGTACTTTCCTTCCCTCCCCATCACAGCTCACGGTTACCAGTGTGCGGATTTGCCTGCACACCCCGCTTGCTGCTTGGACGGCCTCTTCCATCCGGCCGCTCCCCTGAGCCTCCTGCGTCACCCCTTCGCTCAAGCGTGCCAAGGTGGTACTGGAATTTCCACCAGTTCTCCTTCGACTACGCCTTTCGGCCTCGCCTTAGGTCCCGACTTACCCTGGGCGGACGATCCTTCCCCAGGAACCCTTGGGCTTTCGGCGGACAGGATTCTCACCTGTCTTTTCGCTACTTATACCGGCATTCTCTCTTCCGCTCGCTCCAGCTCGCCTCACAGCTCACCTTCCCCGCAAGCGGAACGCTCCCCTACCATACGTCTCCGTATCCAAAGCTTCGGTGGCCAGTTTAGCCCCGTTACATTTTCCGCGCAGCGACACTCGACCAGTGAGCTATTACGCACTCTTTAAATGATGGCTGCTTCTAAGCCAACATCCTGGTTGTCTGTGCACCGCCACATCGTTCCCCACTCAACTGGCACTTCGGGACCTTAGCTGTTGGTCTGGGCTGTTCCCCTCTCGACCACGGATCTTAGCACTCGTAGTCTGACTGCCAAGCACCCACAAAGCGGCATTCGGAGTTTGACTGAGCTTGGTAACCCTGGCCGGGCCCCGCACCCAATCAGTGCTCTACCTCCGCCTCTGTCCACTTGACGCTAGCCCTAAAGCTATTTCGGGGAGAACCAGCTATCTCCGAGTTCGATTGGAATTTCTCCCCTACCCCCAGCTCATCCCCCGGCTTTTCAACGCCGGTGGGTTCGGGCCTCCATGCGGTGTTACCCGCACTTCACCCTGGCCAGGGGTAGATCACCCGGTTTCGGGTCCATGTCAGCGGACTTGCGCCCTTTTCAGACTCGCTTTCGCTTCGGCTCCGGCTTTTCGCCTTAACCTCGCCCGCTAACATCACTCGCCGGTTCATTCTACAAAAGGCACGCCGTCACACGCCAACGCGTGCTCCGACTGATTGTAGGCACACGGTTTCAGGTTCTCTTTCACTCCGCTCCCGCGGTACTTTTCACCTTTCCCTCACGGTACTCTCCACTATCGGTCGCCAGGGAGTATTTAGCCTTGGAAGGTGGTCCTCCCGGATTCCCACGGGGTTCCTCGTGTCCCGCGGTACTTGGGGTCATACTCCGGAGCTGCATCGGTTTCGCCTACGGGGTTCTCACCCTCTACGACCGGCCTTCCCATGCCGTTCGGCTACCCATGCAGTTTCTCACTCCGTCAAGCCGTTGCAGCGGCTTGCCTGTATGCCCCGCTACCCCAACGCGGCAACGGCTGCAACCTCTCACACCGCGCTGGTTTGGGCTCCTCCGCGTTCGCTCGCCACTACTTGCGGAATCACGCTTGTTTTCTTCTCCTCGGGGTACTGAGATGTTTCAGTTCCCCCGGTTGCCCCCTTGCACCTATGCATTCAGTGCAAGGTACCGGCCCATGACGGCCGGTGGGTTCCCCCATTCGGACATCCACGGATCGACGCTCGCTTACAGCTCCCCGTGGCGTATCGGCGTTCGCCCCGTCCTTCATCGGCTCCTGGCGCCTAGGCATCCACCGTGCGCCCTTCCTATCTTCACCTGTCGCAGGTCACCCCTGACGTTTCCACGTCAGAAGCGTCTCTCGGTATCCAGTTTCCAAGGTACATCGAGAAAGCTACCCCCATGGTCTCCCACGGGTCTCGCCCCCTCAAAACCGAACACGCCTGAGAGCTCCTTGCTCCGTAGAAAGGAGGTGATCCAGCCGCACCTTCCGATACGGCTACCTTGTTACGACTTCACCCCAATCATCAGCCCCACCTTCGGCGGCTGGCTCCCTCTTGCGAGGGTTACCTCACCGACTTCGGGTGTTGCCGACTCTCGTGGTGTGACGGGCGGTGTGTACAAGGCCCGGGAACGTATTCACCGCGGCATGCTGATCCGCGATTACTAGCAATTCCGGCTTCATGCAGGCGAGTTGCAGCCTGCAATCCGAACTGGGGGCGGCTTTCAGGGTTTTGCTCCGCCTCGCGGCCTCGCCTCCCGTTGTACCGCCCATTGTAGCACGTGTGTAGCCCAGGACATAAAGGGCATGATGATTTGACGTCATCCCCACCTTCCTCCGACTTACGCCGGCAGTCACCTGTGAGTCCCCGCCTTTACGCGCTGGTAACACAGGTCAAGGGTTGCGCTCGTTGCGGGACTTAACCCAACATCTCACGACACGAGCTGACGACAACCATGCACCACCTGTCTCCCCTGCCCCGAAGGGAAACGCTATCTCTAGCGCTGTCAGGGGGATGTCAAGCCCTGGTAAGGTTCTTCGCGTTGCTTCGAATTAAACCACATGCTCCACTGCTTGTGCGGGCCCCCGTCAATTCCTTTGAGTTTCAGTCTTGCGACCGTACTCCCCAGGCGGAGTGCTTATTGGGTTTCCTTCGGCACTGAAGGGTAACCCCCCCAACACCTAGCACTCATCGTTTACGGCGTGGACTACCAGGGTATCTAATCCTGTTTGCTCCCCACGCTTTCGTGCCTCAGCGTCAGTCACTGTCCAGCAAGGCGCCTTCGCCACTGGTATTCCTCCACATATCTACGCATTTCACCGCTACACGTGGAATTCCCCTTGCCTCTCCAGCACTCAAGTCAAACAGTTTCCAAGGCCACCCCGAGGTTGAGCCTCGGTCTTTCACCTCGGACTTGCTTGACCGCCTACGCACGCTTTACGCCCAGTGATTCCGGACAACGCTCGCCCCCTACGTATTACCGCGGCTGCTGGCACGTAGTTTGCCGGGGCTTCCTCTCCCGGTACCGTCTCCCCTGCGGCTTTCCACTCCGCAGGTCGCTCTTCCCGGGTGACTGAGCTTTACAACCCGAAGGCCTTCTTCGCTCACGCGGCGTTGCTCCGTCAGGCTTGCGCCCATTGCGGAAGATTCCCTACTGCTGCCTCCCGTAGGAGTCTGGGCCGTGTCTCAGTCCCAGTGTGGCCGGTCACCCTCTCAGGTCGGCTACGCATCGTCGCCTTGGTGGGCCGTTACCCCGCCAACTAGCTAATGCGCCGCGGGCTCCTCTGTCAGCAGCGCTCTTGCGCCTTTCCCAACAGGCAGATGCCTGCCCATTGCTCTATCCGGCATTAGCACCCGTTTCCAGGCGTTATTCCGGTCTGACAGGCAGATTGCCCACGTGTTACTCACCCGTCCGCCGCTGGCTCCAAGGGGCAAGCCCCTTGAAACCCGCTCGACTTGCATGTATTAGGCACGCCGCCAGCGTTCGTCCTGAGCCAGGATCAAACTCTCAAACCTATCCTGTGATTCTCGCGAATCACTTCGTACGTTCGCTCTCATGGCGTGTTCAGTTTTCAAGGAACCAGTCGCTTTCTCACTTCGCCGCTCTCAACGGCGCCATCCATCTTACCACACCGCATCCTCGATGGGAAGTGGGGGTTTTTGGAGGACCTCCGCTTGGGCAGCCTTCTCTGGAAGGCTTCCACTCGCATGATCCCCTCTGGATGGCTCCGCTGCCCGGCACCCGATCGCCTGACCGGCGCCGTGGCCGTCGCAGCCATGCCGCCAGCAACGGTGCCGACGCCACAGCCGTCGCAGCAGCGACGTCGAGTAATATACCACGCCCGCGCCGTGAGATCAACAGGTAAAAATCAGGAAAGCGCCATATCGATCGCCCACCGTTCAGCACAAACCCCGTGCGAACAGAACGGGACGCCGCACTGCGACGTCCCGCGTATTCGAAGGCGACCGTACTCGAAGCTGACAGCGAGCCCGAGCAACAGCCTCGAAGGATTCGGACTGGCCCTGGCTCCGTGCACTTCCAACTCCAGTCCAGAGCCCATCCAAGCCACCTACCCGCCTGTCCAGACCCCGTTCAGGGTAGCATCGGAGGCAACGCTCACCCTAGTCTTCGGTCCGCTCCCGCATCAGCGGGAACAACAGCACGTCACGGATGGAGGGCTGGTTGGTCAACAGCATGACCAAGCGATCCACGCCGATGCCCAGCCCGCCCGTCGGCGGCATTCCGTGTTCCATGGCCGTCAGGAAATCCTCGTCGATCTCGAGCGCCTCGTCGTTCCCCGCTGCCTTCTCGCGCGCCTGCTGTTCAAACCGTTGCCGTTGGTCGATGGGATCGTTCAGCTCGGTGAACGCGTTGCCATGCTCCCTGCCGACGATGAACAGTTCGAAGCGGTCCGTGAACCTCGGATCCTGCGCGTTCTTTCGCGCCAGCGGGGACACTTCGACCGGATGTCCATACACGAAGGTCGGTTGAATGAGCTTGTCCTCGACCTTCTGCTCGAAGAACTCGTTGACAATATGCCCGTATTCCATTCCCGGGGTGATGTTCACCCCATGGGCGGCCGCCAGCGCCCGCGCCTCCTCCGTGGAGTGGACGCCCCAGAAATCGACGCCGGTGTGTTCGCGGATCAGATCGACCATGTGCCGGCGAGCCCACGGTCCGTCGAGGTGCACCACCTCGTCCCCGTAGGGGATCTCCAGCGTGCCGTTGACCTCCTGCGCAATGTAACGGATCATGTCCTCCGTGAGATCCATGATGTCGTGGAAGTCGGCGTACGCCTGATACAGCTCCAGCATCGTGAACTCTGGATTGTGTCGCGTGGACACGCCTTCGTTCCGGTACACCCGCCCGATCTCGTACACCCGCTCCAAGCCGCCGATGATGAGCCGCTTCAGGTGCAGCTCCAGCGCGATCCGCAGGTGCAATGTCATATCCAGCGCATTGTGGTGCGTCACAAAAGGCCGGGCGTGGGCACCGCTGGCCACCGTGTGCAGCGTCGGCGTCTCCACTTCCAGAAAGCCCCGGTCATCCAAAAATCGCCGCATCGCCTGCACGATCTTCGACCGGGCGATGAACGTCTCGCGGACATCCGGATTCACAATGAGATCCAGATACCGCTGCCGGTAGCGGCGTTCGACGTCCTTCAGACCGTGCCACTTCTCCGGGAGCGGCCGCAGCGACTTGGCGAGCACCGTGATGGATTCCGCCAGCACCGTGATCTCGCCCCGGTTGGTCCGAAAGACCGGGCCCTCCACACCCAGGAAGTCACCCAGATCCAGCAGTTGAAACACCTCGTACATATCCTTCCCCAGGACGTCGTACTTGGCGTAAATCTGAATGCTCCCGGTGCGGTCCTGAAGGACGGCAAACGTCGCCTTTCCGTGGCCCCGGCGTACCATCATCCGCCCGGCGATGCGGACGCGCAGCCCGATTTCATCCAACTCTTCCTTGGACTTGTCCGCACCAAACGCCAGGATGTCAGCCGCGTGATGGGTCACTTCGTAACGATGCCCAAACGGATCGATCCCGCGGGATTCCAATTCCCTCAGCTTATTGATGCGCGTCTGATACAGGTCCCGCTCGTCCACAACTCACCTCTCCAGTCCAACGAAACGGACGAGGTCGGGGAGCTTCCCCACCCTCGCCCGTCACAGCTCAGTCTGATGATCATCATACCACGAAGCCTGTCCGCTTGCGGACACGTCGGCAGGACCATGTGCCCGAACCGTCCATCCTCCGCTATCCGCTCACGGACGTTCAGCGCTTGATGCTGAGGATCTTGAACTGAATCGTCCCAGCCGGAACGGCGACTTCCACCACCGATCCGATGGACTTGCCGAGCAGCGCGCGCCCCACCGGCGACTCGTTGGAGATCTTGTTGCTCGCCGGATCCGCTTCAGCGGACCCCACAATGGTGTACTCGACTTCTTCGTCAAACTCGATGTCACGCAGTCGAACCGTCGATCCGATGCTGACCACGTCGGTGTTCACGTCGTTGTCCTGGATGATGCGCGCATTGCGCAGCATTTTTTCCAGGGTCATGATCCGCCCTTCAATAAAGGCTTGTTCGTTCTTGGCGTCTTCGTACTCGGAGTTCTCACTGATGTCACCGTAGCTGATGGCGAGCTTGATCCGTTCCGCCACCTCGCGGCGCTTCACGCTCTTCAGGTGCTCCAGTTCCTCCTCAAGTTTCTGCAGGCCTTCCGGCGTCAGCAGGACTTCCTTGTCAGCCATTCAGGTCTCTCCTTTGCAACCGCTGTGATACCCCTGTACATATGCCTTGGTGACATCTGAATATTCTTGTCCCGAAGTGTGAAAACACTGCCAGTACCGAAAGCGTACTAACAGTGTTGCGATCACGGGTCGGTTGCGTCGTCTATGCGCAATTATAGAGAGCGGTCCCCGGGATGTCAACGCATTCATGTGCAGCCAAAGACCGGTAGTTGTAAAATTCTCTTAAACTTCCGGCGAGAATTATCAGCCAGATTTATCCGGCTTTCTCCTTCGATCCCCGCTTGACCCGTCGCCTGCACCGCGATCGCCGCCTTTGTCATCCCCACGTTGAGGCGCTTCCGCCCCCGACACCATCGCCCCGCCCACCTGTGGCGAGGCACCGAGCAGTTCCGCCTCGGTCACGTGCAGAATCTCGGTCAGCCGCTGTACCAATGCCGGTGTCGGCGCGCGCGTCCCTCGCTCCAATCCGCCGATGATGGCGACACTCACTCCTGCGGCGGCCGCCAATTCCGCCTGGGTCCAATGTTTCAGTTTTCGGTACGCCCGCAGCCGCCTAGCAAATACGTCCGACATCGCGCACCCCCCCGTCCTTGGCCATCGCGTCCGCCATTTCCCGCACCGTCCGGCCACCGGGCCCCCGCAGGCCAGGTGCCAAGTCAGCCAACGGAATGAGGACAAATCCGCGCGTCCACATCCGCGGGTGCGGGATCTGCAGCGTACGAAAACAAATGTACTCCTGGTCGTACAAAAGGATATCCAAATCCAGCGTCCGCGGCCCGAACCGGATCTCCCGGACTCTGCCGAACCGCTGTTCTATCGCGTGGAGCGCACCGAGCAGGGGCAGCGGCCGCATCGCGACCTGCATACGCACCACCATATTCAAAAAATCGGGCTGCAGGAGGTACCCCACCGGCCGCGTTTCATACACGCGCGAGCAGACCACCGGCCCCACCGCCATGCGGTGCAGTTCATCCAAAGCGCCGAGCAGGTGGCGCACACGCGAGCCCTGATTGCTGCCCAAGCTCAGGTACACCGTGTGCAGCTCGGGATCAGTCTCACGCATCCCGGATGGCCTCCACCATTCTGCACGTTCTCACCGTCGCCAAAACATCGTGGACACGGACCATCCGCACCCCTGCGGCGACTCCCCAAGCCACCGTCGCGAGCGAGCCTTCCAGCCGGTCGGCAGGGCTCGTCCCCAACGTCCTGCCGATCACGCCCTTGCGGCTCGTCCCCAAGAGCACTGGCCATCCCAGTGCACAGTATTCGGAGAGACGGCGCAAGATTTGGAGGTTCTGATCGTACGTCTTCGCAAATCCGATCCCCGGATCGATCCACAGCTTGTCCTCTGCGATCCCCGCTTCCAGGCAGCGGGCGACGCCTGCGCGGGTCTCCTCGACGAGGACATCGAAGACCCGCTCGGGTGCAGGCTCTCGACGGTTGTGCATCCAGATATACACACAGCCCGCGTCGGCCACGACCTGCAACATGCGGGGATCGGCCAATCCGCCCCAGACATCATTGATAATGTCCGCCCCCAACTCGAGGGCCCGCGCGGCCGTCGCCGCCTTGAACGTGTCCACGGAAATGGGTACGGGCGCGTGGGCGCACAGCTCCCGCAGGACCGGTTCCAACCGCCGCCACTCCTCGTCTTCCGGTACCGGTGTGCACCCCGGCCGGGTGCTCTCCGCGCCGACGTCGATCACGTCCGCGCCTTCCTCCACCAGGCGGTACGCATGCTCGATGGCGTCCTTCGGATCGTAAAACCGCCCCCCGTCCGAGAACGAGTCCGGCGTCACGTTGACGATCCCCATCACCAACGTCTTGGACGATGTCCCACCGCCGCTCGCCACATTCCGCCGATTCCTGTCCGGCACATTCCCACCTCCCTGGCCAACTCACTCCGTCGCCATCAGAGCCGACAGATCGTCCGCCGTGAAAGTGTACCGTCTGTTGCAAAAGTGGCAGACGACCTCGGCCCCTCCCTGGTCCCGGATCATCGCCTCCAGTTCGGCACGGCCGAGACTCCTCAGGACGGACGCGATTCGATCCCGCTCGCATGTGCACCGGTGGACCACCCGGCGCCGCTCCAACACCTTCGCACCGGGCAACACCCGATCGAGCAAGTCCTCAGCAGAGGCCCCGGTTTTCAGGATATCCGTGACGCTCCCGAGCCCCGCCAGGCGTTGTTCCAGCATTTCCACATCCGCCTCCGTGTGGCCCGGCATCAACTGGACGATGAAACCGCCCGCTGCCAATACCGAATTGTCCGTGTCCACCAACACCCCGGCGCCGACCGCCGACGGTATCTGTTCCGACACCGCGAAGTAATACGTGAAATCGTCGCCGATCTCCCCCGTCTGCAGCTCAACGCTGCCGCGGTAGACATCGCGCAACCCCATATCGCGCATCACGTACAGCATCCCGCGGCCGACGGCCGTACCCACGTCGAGCTTCCCCAACGCATTGTTGGGGAGATGCACATGCGGATTTTCGACATACCCCCGCACGTGACCTGCCGCGTCGGAATCGACGATAATTTTTCCGAGCGGTCCGTCTCCGTCCACCTGCAGCGTCAACCGTTCGGCTGCCTTCAACAACATGCCCATCATCGCGCCGATGCTGGCCGTGCGACCCAGCGCAGCCGTGGCCACGGGCCATGTCCCGTGCAACCGTTGCAGCGTGTTCACCAACTCGGTCGTCCGGCATGCGAAACCGCGGACCGGCCTTCCTGGCACGGTCGCACGAACAACCATGTCTTCCGCCGTCATCCCAGCGCTCCTTTCCGTCCTGCCCGCCCCACACCACGCGGTGTTGCAGCTCTTCCCTACACTTCGCAGCCGACGATGGCGACGGACAGCTCCTTCGCCAAGTCCAGGTCCACCGGCGGTTGCACCGGTTCCCCTGCCGGCCCCTCCAACAACCGCACCACCGGCCGCTGTGTCTGCCAGCCGGTGCTGTGCACCACCACCCCCTTGAAGCCGTTGGACAGCCGCACCGTCATCCCGACCGGATAGACGGCGATGGTGCGAATGAACGTTTCGATCACGCGCGGATCGAACAAGGTCCCGTTTCCAGCCAGAAGCATCTCGTAGGCGTCGTGCGGCAGATACCCAGGCCGGTACACTCGGTTGGCCGTCAGCGCCTCGTACACGTCCGCCACCGCCGCGATGCGCGCGAACAGGTGAGTCTCCGCCCCCACCCGTCCGTGCGGGTACCCAGACCCATCTATCCGCTCATGATGGTGCAGTGCGATGATGGTGGACGTCGAAGCCAGTTCACCCGCCTCCTGCAGCAGTTCATATCCATACACGGTGTGCAGTTTGACCGTCTCGTACTCCTCATCCGTCAAGCGCCCGGGCTTTTTCAGGATGGTTTTGGGGACCCGCAGTTTGCCGACGTCGTGCAGCAACGTCCCGAGCCCCAGATTCACCAGGTCATCCTCCGAGAGGCGCAACCCGATCCCGAGCCCGAGTGCATAGAGCGTCACATTCACAGAGTGGTGGTACAGCTCCCCGTCGGTCAGATACACGTTGCCGAAATGCTGCCCAGCCTGCCCAAGTTCGCGCATCTGGGCGATGACCTCCTCCACCAACGGCCGCAGCCGCGTTCGCACGCGGCTTGGCCGAATGCGGTAGGTCGAGGGTGCCGAGACGAGCTCTGTCAATGTGTCGTACGTGGCGGCCAACACCTGCTGCCGCATCTCTGGCGTGATCGGCTCCGCCGGTACGATGTCGTCCGTCCGGTCATCTTCGATGCACACCGATGAGATCCCGAGCGCCAGCAGTCGATCCACCCAATGGGGCGTCAACGTCACCCCTCGCGCCAACAGCACGCGTCCGCGTTCGTCCAGGATGTGTCTGGCCAGAATCCGGTTCGGTTCGATGGTGTGCAGCGACACCCACCGCAAGCAAACCCCTCCTGCTCTTTCGGTACGGGCGTTTTGCTCCGCTTCTTCCGCGCAGCGAGCCGCTCCGCAAAACGCGCGTTCCGCGTGACATCCCTCAAAGGTGGGGGTGTGGCGTGCGCGCAACGTCTCGCTTTAGCACAGGCGAAGCGCAATGCACCCTGCCATACGCCGAGAACGTGCAAAGGACCCCCGAAGAGATTCGAGGGCCCCTTCGCACGCGTGCTTACGACTCCATCAACGCGCGGATCTCTTCTTCGTCGACCGTCTCCTTCTCCAAGAGCAGCTGTGCCAGCGCCTCGAGTTTGTCCCGCCTCTCCGTCAAAATTCGTTTCGTCCGCTCATGGCAGGATTCGACGATGCGTTTCATCTCCTCGTCGATCTCGTAAGCGACGCGATCGCTGTAGTTGGGTTCGAGAGACAGGTCGCGGCCGAGGAAGACCTGGCCCGTACCCTGGCGGCTCCCGAACTGCATCGGTCCCAGCCGCTCGCTCATCCCGTATTCGGTGACCATCTGACGTGCGATCCCGGTCACGCGCTGCAAGTCATTCGACGCGCCGGTGCTGATTTCATTGAACACGATCTCTTCGGCGACCCGCCCGCCCAACAGCCCGCAGATGCGATCGAGCATCTCCTGCTTGGTGGCGAAGTAACGGTCTTCCTTCGGCAGTGTGATGGTGTATCCGCCCGCCATGCCGCGCGGGATGATGGTCACCTTGTGGACCGTCTCGCCGTTCTGGAGGTAGTACCCCACGACTGCGTGACCCGCCTCGTGATAGGCGACCAGCTTCCGTTCCTTCTCAGACATCACACGGCTGCGCTTTTCAGGCCCGGCCATGACGCGGTCGATGGCTTCATCGATGTCCGCCCAGGTGATCTGGGACTGCTGTTTGCGAGCCGCCAGCAGAGCCGCCTCGTTCAGCACGTTTTCGAGATCGGCGCCAGTGAAACCGGGAGTCCGCTTGGCGATGACGTCCAAGCGCACGTCTGGCGCGAATGGCTTGTTGCGCGCGTGGACTTGCAGGATCTCCTCCCGCCCCTTGACGTCCGGGCGGTTGACGACGATCTGCCGATCAAAGCGGCCCGGCCGCAGCAACGCCGGGTCCAGAATGTCCGGACGGTTGGTCGCCGCGATGATGACAATGCCTTCGTTCGCCGCAAAACCGTCCATCTCCACCAGCAGCTGGTTCAGCGTCTGCTCGCGCTCGTCGTGGCCCCCGCCGAGTCCCGCCCCGCGGTGGCGGCCAACGGCGTCGATCTCGTCGATGAAGATGATACAGGGGGCGTTCTTCTTGGCGGTCTCGAACAGGTCGCGCACGCGCGAAGCGCCGACGCCGACGAACATCTCGACGAAATCGGAGCCGCTGATGCTGAAGAAGGGAACGCCTGCCTCACCGGCCACGGCGCGCGCCAACAGCGTCTTCCCGGTGCCCGGCGGGCCGACGAGCAGAACCCCTTTCGGGATCCGCGCGCCCAGGGCCGAGAAGCGTTTTGGATCCTTTAAGAACTCGACGATCTCCTCGAGTTCGGCCTTTTCTTCGTCCGCACCGGCGACGTCGCGGAACGTCACCTTCCGCTTCTCCTCGGAGTACAACCGGGCCCGGCTCTTGCCGAAGTTCATTACGCGGCTGCCTCCGCCCTGCGCCTGGTTGAAGAGGAAGAACATGAGGATGAAGATGAAGATGAACGGCACGACCGATTCGAGAACCTGAATCCAGACGGACGCCTTCGGTTGCGCCTCGTTGACGACGTCGAGTTTGTTGTTGACGAGAAAGTCGGATACATCGTGGTCGAGCAAGGCGCGCGTGGTGAACTTGGTGTCGTCCGTCAACGTGCCGTCGATGGTGGCCGTCAGACCCTCGGGCGTCACATAGACCTGGCCCTTGACCTCGTGGTTCTGAACTTTATTGACGAACTCCGTGTAGGAGAGGACTTTCCGGGTATGATCCTGACCGGTGATGTAGTCCACAACGCCCACGATGAGAAGCAAAATCAGGACGTAGAAGACAATGCTGCGGTAGAACCTGTTCATGCCTTACCTCCTCCCGGCCATGGCGCCCTCATTGTATCATACCGCGCACGCGCTCCGATAGCGCCAACGGACGCTGATCCGGCCAGGATCTCAGCGTTCGTACACCTCGGGTTTGAGGACACCCACATAGGGGAGATTTCGATAGCGCTCCGCGTAGTCGAGGCCGTACCCCACAATGAACTCGTTGGGCACGACAAACCCCCGGTAGTCTGCCTCGATCTCCAACTTCCGGCCCTCCGGCTTGTCGAACAATGCGGCCACCTTGACACTCGCCGCCCGCCGGTGCAGCAACACTTCCTTCAAATAGGCGAGCGTGAGCCCAGTATCGATGATATCCTCGACGATGACGACGTGACGCCCCTCCACGGGTCGCTCCAAATCTTTTAAGATCCGCACCACGCCGGAAGACTTCGAAGCGGCCCCGTAACTGGAAGTCGCCATGAAGTCCATCTCCAGGGGGATGGTCACGCGTTTGACGAGGTCTGCCATGAACAGAACGGCGCCCTTGAGGACGCAGATAAAGAGCGGATTCTTGCCATCGTAGTCCGCGGACAACTGCTGGCCCATGCGATCGACACACGCGAGGATCTCCTCCTCGCTGAACAGAACCTTCTCCAAATCTGGATGCATACGAGCCTCCCGTGTCTTGCGATGTCCCTAACCTACCCGTCCGCGCTTCACCCAGGCGGCATGAACGTCCGGCCGACCTGGGGTGCCCGAACCGTGTCGATCCGCCATCCCGACCCGGCTTGGGGATCGAGCAGCCCGTGGCGGGAGCGCGACAAGCCGGGGAGCCAGAGGATCTCGCCTTCCCTCGCAAACCTGGGCCAACCAGGGCGCAGGTGACGCGGGACCTTGGCATCGACGAACACGTCCTGCACCTTTTTTGTGCCGGTCAAGCCAAGGGGAGCCATGCGATCTCCAGGACGGCCCGGCCGCACCTCCACGGTGGGCCACTGTGGAAGCAGAAGGGTCCATGGTGTCACGTGTGTCCCTTCTTTCCCGTGCCACGCGCGGCAGACGAATCGCCA
This sequence comes from Alicyclobacillus macrosporangiidus CPP55, assembly GCF_000702485.1. Classification (GTDB taxonomy): domain Bacteria; phylum Bacillota; class Bacilli; order Alicyclobacillales; family Alicyclobacillaceae; genus Alicyclobacillus_H; species Alicyclobacillus_H macrosporangiidus_B. The sequence continues at coordinate 2,228,018 of NZ_JNIL01000001.1, forward strand.
CTCGGCCCGTTCCGCGGTCTGGAGACACAATTCCGCGCCATCCGCCAACCGCCACTCCACCGGGGAAAACGTGGACACGTCCGATATTGGGCAAGCGTGTGACCGCGGCTCAACGCGCAACTGGCCATAGGACCGGCGCACCACCCAGCCGCCCGGCAGGTGCACCGCGGCCGATGGCCGGCCTTGTACGCACAGCCGACGCACGCTTTCGATGTGCGCGAACGTCCAATCGAGAACGGGGTTCCCTCTGGAGGTTAAACAAGACAATAGTATTTTAATCGCCCTTCGTTGTAAAGCGACGGGCTCAGCCGCGAGTGCCGGGATGTCCACCGTCGCGCCGCCCGCATCCAGGGCGCAGCAACGATCGAACACGCGCCGGCCCTCTTCTTCCAAGTGCGCATCCTCGTCCTGGACGCCCAGGGCAGCCCTGGCCACCGTGGCTGCGACCCGCGGTTGGCGCTCCCGCAAGCGTGGGATCACCTCGTGACGCAAGTAGTTGCGCAGCGGATCCGTGAACCGGTTCGTCTCGTCTTCTACGTGCCGGAGTTGATTTTCTTCTGCGTACGCCTCGATGTCCTGGCGCTCCACGCCGAGCAGTGGACGCACCCACGTCAGCCCGCCATCCTCTGTGACGGGGCGAATGCCTCCCAATCCCCCCAGGGACGCGCCCCGCATCAGGCGCAACAGGATGGTCTCCAGTTGATCGTCCGCATGGTGCGCGAGCCACACCCGTTCGGCCCCGCAGCTGGCGGCCGCTCGCCGGATGGCTTGACGCCGGACCCGGCGGGCATCCGCCTCCACGCCCCGGCGTTCCCGGCTGGGGATGGCTGCCACAGACACCCGCTGCACCGATGCAGGAATGCCCCAATCCCGCGCCAGTTCCAACACGAACCGGGCGTCGTCGTCCGCGGCCTCCCGCAGCCCGTGGTGCACATGCACCACCCGAAGCTCCACGCCATGCCAGGGCTGGAGCCGCCACAGGGTGTGCAGCAGCACCACGGAGTCCACACCGCCCGAAACCGCCACGAGCCACGGGCGCTCCGCCCTGTGGTCCACAGCGGCCCAATCTGCACATGCCCGTCGCACGGCCTCCATCACGCGCCGCCCCGGCGCACCTGGAACCACCTCCAGTCCCCCCCTTTGCCATCCCGCCAGAACCGTCCGCGCGGCTGGTGTTCTCCCTTCTGCGGCGATCATACCACGAGGAAACCGCAGGGAGTACACGGGGCTCGCCCCTGGGCGGCGCCACGCCCCGCGACAATGCCGGTGGGCATCACGGCACCCAACCGAGAAACGTCAGCCAGGCCCAGGCAGTCGACGTCAATGCGCCGATGAGCGAGATCCACATCAGCCACTCCGTCCAGTCCCGGCCCCCTTTTCGCTTTGCGACAGGGCCCGGACCAGCGGCGTTCATGGAGGCGGAGGCGCCGGCGACGGCAGGCCGGCGCCGCGAAGCCGATTGGTGCAGGGGGGCGGGTGAAACGCGCGGCCCGGGTCGGACCGGCAGTGCAGCGGCCTGCCGACACCATGCTGCGGCGAACTGCCGCTCGTCCATCCCGCCCGCGAGGGCCTGTTCCAGCAAGTGGCGCACGCCCTCTGGCCATCGGCGGATCCCTCGGCGCAGCCATGCCTGACGTTGGGCAGGTGTCTGCCCGGCTAATGACGCGGGGGGCGTCAGCCCACCCAAGCAGATGACGACGACCAAGGCCAACGCCGTCACGTCGTACGACGGTTCCGCCCGCCGGGTGCCCAGGCCCCAGAACGCCCGATCGTAGTACGGGGTGAATTGCCGGACGGACCGCCCGAACGGCGTCACCCCTCCCGCGTCCACAAAGCGCACGTGCGGCGGGTCCCCCGCGATCACGATGTTGTCCGGTTTCAGGTCACAGAAGGCGTACCCGGCGGCGTGCAGCTCCGCCAACCCTTCGGCGATGCCGCGTACCACCGCAGCGGCCGCGTCGCCGGTCAGCCGGGCGGCCGCTTGGGACAGCGGGGTACCCCGGATCCACTCCATGACATAAAAAAAGGCCGAAGGGCCGTGATCATCAATCCACATCGGCTTCGGAAAGGTGCCCGATACACGGTGGAGACGCTCCAAGACCGCCCACTCCAAGGCGATGTCGGACGCGTTGGAGCAGACCTTCACCGCGGCGAGGCCCCGGCGCGTGCGCACCAGGTACACCTCGCCGTTGGCCCCGGTGCCGAGGGGGCGTTCCACCTGGAACGGCTCTCCGGTCCACTTGCCCACCACCCAGTCGCCACACTGCACACAGGCCAACCCCTCACGTCACGGCGCGACCGCCTCGTCGCCCCAACGGCGCACCGGCAGGTCGTCCGCGTTCGACGGACGGTCATCCTCATCCCGCCCGCGGATCTCGTCGAACAGCGCCACGCCCCGCTCAATGGCGGGCCCCGTCGGCGTGCCCCCGCGCGCCACCAGCATGTTCTCCAGCGCGGTCACGTTCAATTGTTCCGAGAACGGCTGAACCAGACGGACCGGCTCATCTCCGCTTCCGGGGAACGCCAGCACGGCAACCCGGGATTCGCCTTGCCTAGCCTGGAGGGAGAATGCCAGATCGCGGATCGCCTCCCGCACCGTCGCCATCTTGTCCTTCATGCTCGCGCTGGTGTCGACGGCGACGACCACGTGCAGGGACACCTCCTCCTCCAACTTGTCCACCACCTGCATCACGCGCGACCGCTCCACCGGCGGCAGATCCTCGGCCGATTTGCCCATGACCTGCATCAGCTCCTGGTTGACCACCTGCTGCAACGTCATGTGCACCGTCTGCTGCGTCATCATCTGCGCGGTGGCCGACAGCAGCGACGGTTCCACCACTCTGCACATGCCGCCGCCCGCGTCGGCGATGGACATCGCCTCCTCTCGCCCGTGGCGCCCCATGTCTCCCTTGTCGACGACGCCGATCACGTTGACCACCACACCCCGACGTCGCGCCTCGGCCGCAGCGGCGACCGGATCGATCCCGACATTCGAACATCCGTCGGTGATCACCAACAATTGCCGGATGACGGCTTGCTGGCCTCCCAAATCTTCCACCCCCCATACGGACTAGTAGCCAGTATGGACGGATTTTTCGGGCGTCATTCCGGCCATCAGGCCCCGCGGCGCTTTTCCTGGCGAAGCCCTGTGATGTTGGGCAGGGAGATGGCGGCCCACTCCGGTTGATGAGCGGAGACCAAGGCCACCATCACCGTCATGTCGTCCCGGATCTCCCCATGGTTGAGCCGGACCGCTGATTCCAGGAGCGTGTCCGCGATGGCCTGTGGATCGGTCGTCTCCAGCTGCGCGATCTGGTGTTTCAACCAAGCCTCCTTGTCATAGGTGTGCTGCGGCGCATCGTATACGCCGTCGGACACGAGGATGAGGATGTCCCCTGCCTCCAACTGTTTGGGGATGGACTGGACCTCGATGTCCCGCAAGATGCCGATCGGCACACTGCTGCCGGTGATGGTGTGCACTTCACCGCCGCGTTTGATGAAGCTCGGCGCGGAACCGATCTTCAAGAATTCCGCCCGTGCGGTGTACAGATCGATCAAGGCCATATCGAGGGTAGTGAACACCTCGTCGCGGGATCGCAACAAGAGGGCGGAGTTCACCGTCCGCACCGCCAACCGCTCGTCGAACCCCGCCTGGAGCAAGCGCCCTAACAGGTCAATCGCGGCTTTCGACTCGCGCTGCGCACGTTCACCGTTGCCCATGCCGTCGCTGACCGCCACGGCGTAACGGCCGTTTCCGATGTCGAGCGCGGTGCACGAATCGCCAGACACGGTTCGCCCGTCCCTGGCGACGGTCGCCACAGCGGTCTGGACGTCGAACAGGCGCGCAGATCGGAACACCGCCCGGCAGGGGCCAGGCCCTTCGCTCACCTCGTGCACCGTGATGTGCTCGCCGACGATGCCAGACAGCAGAGGGGCGATGACCCGGACCGAGTTTTCGTGCGCACCCTGGGATGGCTGCGTGACCTCCACCTCCACCTTCCCCGGGTCGAGGCTGACGATGTGCACATCGTCCACGTACAGTCCCATCTGTTCGAGGGCTGCCAGGATCTGCTCTTCGCCCCAAAGCGTGGATTCGTTGCGCCGATCGATCTCTTGTGCCACGGCCCGGATCACCTCCGCCACGCCGGCCAACTGCTGGGATACCAGCTGCCGTTGTTCGTTGAGCTTCGCGAGCCACTTGGCGTCCCGGTCGGTGATCTCCAGGTTCTGGCGCAGCATGGACATCATTGTGTCGATGCGAATGCAGCGATCCCGGAGATCCGGCGTCGGCGGCGCGTAACGGGATCCGGACGCTTCCAGGCGCTCGAGGGTGCGCACGATGGCCTGATAGGTGAGATACGCCTCCTTTCCCCAGCACTTCTCCCGCCGCGGGCAGGCATGGCAGACCGTCGTGGCCACCCGGCCCACGGTGTGGTCCATCAACTGCTGCGCGGAAGCCACCGGGGTGGCGCCACCCTCGGCGAACGTGGCCGACAGTTCATCGAACACCTTTCCCAGGCCGTCGACCCGCTCCCACAGAAGTTTGCGCACCCTGCGCGCGTGGTCCCGCTCCGACTCCCGGTGTTCCGCCGTCCCGGGGACGTAGGAGGCCAATTCACGCCGGAGCCGCTTCGGGGTGCACAGATACAACAGACAGGCGACACCGCTCGCCAGCGCGCTCGCCTCGGCCGCCGCGAAGCTGTTGGTGGCAGCCGCACCGAGCAGCACGGTGCTGCCTGTGAACGCCACCGCCCCCCACAGCCGGCCAGCCTCCTTCAGGACGCCGGCGAGCAGTCCCGCGAATGCCAACACCGCAACATCGGCCAACGCACTGGTGTGGTGGACCACAGCCAACGTGCCCGTGACGACTGCCGTCGTGGTGGCCACCCCCGGGCCTCCGGCGGACGCCATCAACAACACCAGCCAATCCACCGCGACCCCTGCCACCGGAATGCCGGCCACCGTGAGGGACGACAGTCCCGTGATGACCGATCCCATCAGGATGGAGACGCTGACCCATTGTTCGAACCGCAGGGTGCGGCCACCTGAATGGCCGGTGAAGATCGGTAGGCACTGAATGAAGATGAGGGCCAGTATTGCAGCCAAGGCGCCGTCGGCGAACGCGATCATCAGATCATAACGGGTCCACACGGTTCCTACGGCGGCCAGCCGGGCGGCCGTATCGACCGCGCCGGCAATGAACGGCGCCCAGTGCAGGTCCGGTGGCCTGCGTGGAGACAAAGCCTTGCGGCACAACAAGTACAACGCCATGTCGGCAGCGAGCAGCCCGGCCGCTCCAAGACCACCCCGCGTGTAGGCGCCGGCCAGTGCCGCCAGCGCAGGCCAGCTGCGCCGGATTCCCAACAGTTCCACCAGAACCGCGAAGTAAGCCACGGCGAACGGCCAGATGACGTGTTCGATGTCCGCGCGGCCGAGCAGCAACGCCAGCAGCAACAACGCTCCGGTACGCGCCCAGGATGTCCGCGCCAGGGGCATCGCTCGCGACGGGAATGAACCCTTCAAGAGGTTCTTCCCCTTGCCCGTAACCACGACTTGGTAAGCCATCGTTCCTTCCCCCTCTGTGAGGTGTAGGGTCATTATACGGAGAGGGGATGGGTGGATTTTGTCAAAACGCGGTGTCGAATGAAAGAAATGTTCCGACACCTGTCGCCGCAGATGTGCTCGAGCCGACACGGTTCCCGCCGTTGGGACGAGCGCCGTGTCACTCCAGGGCGATCCGCGCGATGCCGGACAAAGTTTTTTATAATGGACCAAAAACCTTTGCGGAAACGGGGCATCAGCGATGGAACAGGGATTTCCTGAAGAAAAGGCGCGCATGTCGTGGGAGACGTTTTTTGCGACCCAAAGCCGGGTGATGGCTCTGCGTTCGACGTGCCGCCGGCTGGCGGTGGGATGCGTGATCGTCCGCGACAAGCGGATGATCGCCAGCGGTTACAACGGATCCATCCGGGGGGATGTCCATTGCCTGGACGTCGGGTGCAAGGTGGTGGACGGCCATTGCGTGCGAGCGATTCACGCCGAACAAAACGCCCTGTTGCAGTGCGCCCGATTCGGCATCTCAACGGAAGGCGCGGACCTGTACGTCACGCATCTGCCGTGCCTGCAGTGCACGAAGAGCATCATTCAAGCCGGAATTCGGCGCGTGTATTACGAGGAGGTCTACCGTCCAGATCCATATGCGGCCGAACTGTTCGAGTTTGCGGGGATCCCGGTGGAGCAGGTGCACAGTGACCTCAATTCCCTGTTGCGCGCCCTCGCCCGACAGGAGCATGGACAGGAGCTCCCCCATATACATAAGTAAACGCCTGCCATCCGGGTTGGGCGGGCGTCAGCTCGGGAAAGCGAGGGGGAAGAGGATGCCAGAGTGGCTGTGCAGCCAACTTCGGAGGGCGTTCCTCAACCACGACACGCGCTCCATTCAAATGTTGAACCAAGCCTTCTTCCGTTACCGGAACACCAAGGGCCTCACGCAGCCGTGATCGCGGTCGCGCGGGCCCTCACGCATCGCTGGCTCGGCGCCGGCCATGCGCCGGCGCGATCTCAGCCGGTCACGTGGAGCGTGGCGGCGATCCAGGTGCTGTAGCCGAAGATGCACGTGGACAGCAACAGCAGTACGCTGCCGAACAGGTTACGATCCCGCAGCAGACGGATCAGGCCAACCAAGGACATCACGGTAAACGCCAACAGGAAGACGGCAACCACCCAAGGATGCAGGTAGTGTTCCACCACGCCTCACCTCTGCCTCATCAGACTGCAACGTCCCAACACCACGACAGCAATTATAATGAACCGAGCGCGCGTGGTCAAAATCGTCTGAAGCGACCTTCTCAAGTGGCCTCAGGATTTTGGCGCGAGGAGCGTGCCGCGGAATTTTCCAGCTACCCGCAACAGCACGTCCATGTCCACCGGTCCCAGCTGCACCTTGTACATGTCGAGGGAAATGTGGCAGCCGTCCCGGTCATTGATGTCGTCGAACGCCAACATCACACGCGTCCCGTCGCTCAACTCATACTCCAAATAGTAGCGTTCCACGGCGACCTCCTCAAAATGACGCGAGCGGAGCACCGCGGTGCCCCGCTCTGTGTGTCTGAACGGTTTTCAGCCTCGGCGCCCGCCACGCCCGCCACGCTTGGATTCACTCCGCCGAAGCGCCTGCAGCCGTTCCTCACTGTCCTTCATGAACCGCAGCAGTTTATCTTCAAACGACTGCCGGCTCCCGCCGCCGTACCGGCCTCCCGGCCGGCGCCGGCCGCCCGGGGACGGATTCGGATTGTCCATCGCCTGCCGGATGGAGAGGCCAATCTTCCCATCTTTGTCGACGTGGATGACCTTCACCGTCACCGAGTCGTTGATCTTCAGATGGTCATGTATATCCTTCACGTAGTTGTGTGAAATTTCCGAGATATGCACGAGGCCCGTGACACCTCCCGGCAGCAAAACAAACGCGCCAAAATTCGTGATACCAGTGACCTTGCCCTCCAATTTGCTGCCGACCTCAATGGTCATAAAAAGGCGGTTCCTCCCTTAAGGTTTAAGACTCCCATCAGTATCATACACAGATCCACGAATATGCATCAAGCGTCCAACCGCAGTGGCGCAAAGATCCCCCGCTACCACCGTCCCCTGTCAGGGTCGTTTCGCCTGCACGTCGAACGGTACCTGCCCTGGCAAGACCAGGTTGTAATGGTCGCTGGCGTACCGTGCGATGTACCGGTCATCCTGCAGTTGTTGGGCCTCTTGCGCTAGGCTATCGTGCTGCTTCTGTAGAGCGGCTAGCTGCTGTTCCAGTTGCGCCTGTTTGGCGGAAAGCTGGGTCAACTGGGGTCGCTGCACGTGCCAGTAATGGTACGCCGCCCAAACGCACACAGTGGCCAACATCAGGTAGCGGAGCTTGAATCTGCGCAGGGAGCGCACCGGCTTCTCCGCCGGCCCTCGGGAGGGGGTCCGGGAAGTGAGTGTGGCAAGTTTTCCCACAGCCATGGTCAGCCCCTTGGTAAGGATTGGCGCGGCCGGTCAATCCCGAACGCACTTTGATTTTACCCACTTCGACGCGGCCGTCCAAAAGTCCTCCCAGTGGGTGTGAATGGTATGGAAAATTCGCTTCATGAAAACGGTGTTCAGCAGTCTTTTCAATCCCGTGAGGCGGGCTGCAAGACCGAGCAACCAAAACAGCGTGTCCTCCAGACGGCAGAGGACCTGGTACACCAGGCGCAACAACCGCCACAGGAGGCGCAGCCACAGCAGGATGGGAGCCACCAACAGCGTGTACACGACGCGCCAGACCAGATGAATCAGCCCGCGGACCGCCCAGACGACGGCGAAAGCGCTCCGGATGACAAGCCTGCGCACAGTCGCTCGGTACAACACATACCCAGCGCCCAGCAGGAGAAATACGTACAGCCGGACGCGTCCATCGTCGAAGCGGAACACCAAGTGGTACACCAGGGCGGCCGAGACGAGCCAAAACAACAGGTCGAGCGTCGGGCGAAGCCACCGGAACCACCGGCTGGCTCCCGTCACGGTGTTGTAGAGGTCAAACACGGTGCCCATCAACAGGCCGGCCGCCATAAGGGTCGTCAGGTAAATCCACTGCGCCGCCATGGCGTTTACCGGAACAATCGCCCGACGACGCGTTTTTTCTGCGCCTGCTCGCTGACGTATGTCAGGTTGGACACTGTGCCTTCAATCTCGACGACCCCCTGGTCCAAGTCCAGGTGTTTCATGTGCAGATTTGTCCCCTGGATGGTCAACGGTCCGGCGGACGTCACGAGCGAAAACGCGTGCGCGTCGAAGCTCTCGACACTGGAGACACCGGTGACCTGCACCCACTTGCGGCCTTTGATGGAGATGTCGTGCGGCTCGGCAGAAGCCATGTGTCAGCCCCCCCAACCTGTCCCGTCTCTGCTTCAATGTATGATCGCATCACTCGGGATAGAACATCGCCCTGTGGGGTGGCAGCGACAACGGCCAAAAAAAGACCGGCCCATCCGCCGGTCTTGGAATCAAACCTCTTCCTCCTCGTCCTCCGCGTCCGCGTCTTCCGCCACGCCCGTCCCGGTCGAGCTCAATAGCTCGTACATCTCACCGGCCGCTTCCTTGCGCGGATTGTCCAACAACCGCAATACTTTCACCTCGACCGTGCGATTTCCGTAACGGAGGGTGACGATGTCACCGGGCGCTACCTCGGTACCCGCCTTGGCAACGCGTCCGTTCACCGAGACCCGGCCGGCGTCCGCCAACTCTTTGGCCACGGTCCGCCGTTTCACCAACCGGGACGACTTGAGGAACTTGTCGATACGCAACTTACTTGGTCAGTTCCTTCAGGCGGTTGCCAGGCTTGAACGCAGGAACGGTGGACTCGGGAATCGAGATCACCTCGCCGGTCTGCGGGTTGCGGCCGGAACGAGCGGAGCGCTTGCGCGTCTCAAATGTGCCGAACCCAATCACCTGGACCTTCTCGCCAGCTGCCAGGGCCTCCTCGATGGCGCTGAACACGCTGTTCACCGCTGCTTCGGCGTCTTTCTTCTTCAGCCCAGTCTGCTCGGCAACCTTGTTGATCAGATCCACTTTATTCACGTCTCAATGCCCCCTTCGTTGCATGTCAGACGATCTATTCGTCTTCTACCCCGGAAATCCTGCTACCATCCCGAACGGACCGAGGAATTTCCACGTCCAGGCGCCGCCGCTTTTGCCCGCCGCCACAGCGCGTCAAGGTGCTCGTCCGAGAGATCGTCCAGTGTCAACCCATCCACCGCCGCGATCCGCTCCATTTGGCGGAAACGAGCGACAAACTTCCGGGTGGCCTGAAGGAGCGCCCGATCCATATCCAGTTCGCAACGCCTGGCCAAATTGGCGGCGGCGAATAACAGGTCTCCGAACTCCTCCTCCAGTCGACCCCCGTCCCCCCGCACCAACTCCTCGCGGAGTTCCGCCACTTCCTCTTCGATTTTGTCGACGATATCCTCCGCCCGCCTCCAGTCAAACCCGGCTTCGGCCGCCAGGCGCCCCGCCTGGACGGCGACCTGAGCCGGCGGGCGAGCCCATTTCAAGCGCGCCAAGGCGGAGAGGTCCTGGTCTTCGCCCGCGTGCTCGCGCGCCTTGGCCGTTCGCCACATCCTTTCCGCCTCCGCCTCGTCCTTCGCCGTCCCATCGCCAAACACATGGGGATGCCGCCGGATCAGCTTGTCCGCCAGGGCGGCATAGACATCCCGCAATGTGAAGGCCCCCTCCTCCGCACCGATCTGCGCGTGCAGCAACACCTGCAGGAGGAGATCCCCGAGCTCATCGGCGAGTGCGTCCGGGTCGTCCCGATCGATGGCATCCGCCACTTCGTACGCCTCCTCGATGACGTAGCGGCGGAGCGACCGGTGTGTCTGCTCCCGATCCCAGGGGCAGCCCCCCGGCTCCCGCAAACGGCGGACCAACCCCGCCAGGTACCACGGGTCTCTTCGCAGCGCCTCGTTCCCTGGCTCGGCCGGCGGGATGTACAGCGTGGTCACATGGTCCACCCAGTCCACACGGTCGATCTCGTACAGAGGCATCCGTTCGATCCGCTCCTCCCCCGGCACACCTGCCGCGCGCAACAGGGTCACCGGATGGTCGTCCGGGTAGACCTCCATCAGCGTGAGCTTGACGTCGGACGCGACGGCACGTTGAAACACCTGCGCGATGAGGGTGTGGCATCGGGGCTGCAGTTGGTCGGACCGCAAGACGGTGGCATCCAGCATCAGGAGGCCGTCAATCGGATCGACGCCGAGCACGCTCAACACCCCGTCGAGGAAACTCTGGCCCGGCCCCAAGACCACCTCGACCCCCTCCTCGGGTGCGGCCGCCAACAGATTCCGGACCGACTGTTCCGCCACGCCGGGGTGTCCGGGCACCGCGTACACCAGCTCTTCCGCGCGCTTCGCCTCGTCCAACAGGGTACGCGCGATGCGCGCGTACACCTGTTCAAACGACTCCCCCTGCTCGTAATGGTCGTCCAGGGCCCGGAACTTCAGGCCTCTGCGGCGCAACTCCGGAACGACGGGATGCATTTCCGTACGCAAAAACACCGGCCAGCCGGCTTCGAGCAGTTCCAGGCTGCCGACCGGAACCCCCGCCCAGCTTCCCGGGCCAAGGCCAATGACGTGGATCTTCGGCATCGAAGCCCTCCTCGCGCAGCATCCTTAAGTGCGCAACAACCCGAGCTTGGAACACCAGGCTGCCAAGCGTGGCCCGACCTTGGGCACCGCCTCCAGCTCGGCGCGGGACAGGGCGCCGCAGGCCGCCAAAGCCAGGAAATAGATCAGCCCCCCGCCCAACACCATCGCTGCGGCCGCCGCAGCCACCCATTCCCGGGGTTGCGACAGCCCGCCCCACATCATCCACTGGCGGCTCATGGCGAAGACGAACCCGCCCATGACGAAGGTGGCCAGTCCCGGGCGCACCGCCCAGTTCAACCAGTCGATCCGCACGCGGAGATGCCGCCGTACGGCCCAGAGGTTCAACAGGGTGGCCACGGTATAGCCAATCACCGTAGACAGCGCCGCCCCGCGGATGCCTGAGCTGGGGACCCAGGCCAGGTTCCCCGCCACCTTGCAGGCGGATCCGGCGAGCAGGTGGAGGACGGGGAGGTACACCCATCCCGCCCCCTGCAAGACGGCGGCCAGCGTGGTCTGAAGACTGGCGAACACCGTGGCGAACGCCATCACCTGAATCACTTCGCTGCCCGCCGTGTCCTTGAACAGGGCCAGGTCGATAGGGCGGGCCAGGAGCGCCAAGCCCACCGCTGCAGGCAGCGACAGGAGCACGGTGAGCCGGACGGCCTGGTCGATCCGATCCTCCATCAAACGGCGGAAACCGAGTGTGAACGCTTCGGACACCGCCGGCATCACCGCGATGCCGATACTGGATGCGAGCGTCGTCGGCAGCATCATCAGCTTGAACGCCCGGCCGGTGAGCAGGCCAAACTCCGCCGTCGCCTGGGCCTGGGGCTCTCCGGTCTGCTTCAGCAAATTGACCACCGTCACCACGTCCACGTTGTTCATCAGCGGCACCACGAGTGCGCCGAGGCTGATGGGGAACGCGTAGTACAGCAAACGGCGGGCCACCCCCGGGCGCACTCGTGTCCGTCGAAGGCGGTGATCGGAGCCCAACTCGGGATGCCGTGTTATCCAATAATAACCGAGCAACAGCAAGCCGGCAAAGGCGCCGGTGACCGCGCCAAATGCCGCTCCGGCGGCCGCGGCCGCTTGGCCGTATCCCTGCCGCATCAGCCAGACCGCCATCACCAGGATGGTCGCGACGCGCACGAACTGCTCCACCACCTGGGACATGGCGGTCGGATACATCCATTGAAATCCTTGAAAATACCCCCGGAGGGCGCTCATCACGGGAACCAGCAGCAACGCGGGAGCGATAGCCCGGATGGCCCAGGCGGCCCGCGCGTCTCCCGCGACCTTCGCCCACAGGTCGGCACCGAAAAAGAGGATGGCGAACGTCACCATCCCCGCCCCGGTCAGCATCCATCCTGCGACCCGGAGCGTGTGGCGAACCTCCGCATCCTCGCCGCGGGCCAATTGTTCGGAGACCAACTTGGAGATCGCGACCGGAAACCCGGCGGTGGCGATGGCCAACAGGGTGGCATAGATGGGGTAGGCCATCTGGAACAATCCCATCCCGCTGTCCCCGATCACATTCTGCAGCACAATGGTGTAGACAGAACCCAGCAGTTTGGCCACCATCGCCGCCCCGGCCAACAGCATGGCGCCGTGGACGAACCCTCGCTGCGGCGGCACGCCAAATCCCCCCTCGTGTCCAGCGTATCGCTAATCTATATGGACAGCCAAGGGGGGATAGTCCACCGCCAAACAGAAAGGCCCGCATGTCACAGCGGGCCGCTTGCTCCGGAGGAACTCACTGCTCCATTTGCTTTGCCAGGAAACCCGCCGCCGTCTCGCACAACTTCTTCTCCAACTCGCCCATCTTCACGCCTTCTTCGCGGGAGAGGAGGATCACCGCACCGATGGGATCCCCCGCTGCGACGATGGGCGCGATCACGCGGGAGGTGAATCGTTCGCTCCGCTCACGCACCACCGCGTACTCACCCGCCTGCGCGTTGACGATCGTCCTGCGGTCCTCCATCGCCTGCTCGACGTCGTCGCTGATGGGCTTGTCCAAAAAGTCTTTTTTGGGGGCGCCAGACACGGCAATGATGACGTCCCGATCCGTTATGAGTGCGATATGGCCAGTCGAATCCGCCAGGGATTCCGCATACTCTTTGGCGAAATCACCGAGTTCTCCGATCGGCGAGTACTTCTTCAGGATGACTTCTCCATCGCGATCGACAAAGATTTCTAAGGGATCTCCTTCCCGAATGCGCAGCGTCCGTCGAATTTCTTTCGGAATCACAACCCGACCGAGGTCATCAATCCTACGTACGATGCCTGTTGCCTTCAAACGTTGATCCCCACCTTTTTTATCCTGAAGTTGGCAAAACCCGTCTCGCTCACTCACCTCTGCACCGTGACTTCCCGCACAGACCTGGCACATGCCAGTTTGTGTCTGACGCCTCTGCGGATTCCTGACGTGCACTTATTATGTTGCGGCTTCCATCCCCGTATGCACCCGTGACCAGACGCGGGCGTGCCGGCCAAGCGCAAACGTGGCGATCACAGGTCCTTTTCCGCCACCTTCAGCTGGATGTGCGCCGCTTTTTGCGCGTCCGCGTAAATCGCCTTCTCCTTGTCGTTCTGCGCCTGCGTCAACAGCGTCTGCTTGATCTCATCCTTGGCTTGGTCGAACGGGATCTGGGTGCGCTTGTCTACGCGGATAATATGGTAACCGTACTGGGTGTGCACAGGATCGCTGATCTGGCCGATCGGCAGCGTCTTGACCGCCTTGGCGAAATCGGCATCGAACGAGGATACCGGTTGATCTGCGTACTGCCCGTGGTTGTCCTTCACGGCGGGGTCCGTGGAGTACTGGTCGGCCAGCTTCTCGAAGTCGGCCCCCTGTTTCAACTGGGCCTCAATCTGCTTGGCCTGGTCCAGGGAGGAGACCAGGATGTGATGCACCGTCACCTGCAGGTAATCGTCCTTGTGCTGATTGTAATACGTCTGCGCCTGTTGATCGGTGACCTGAAGGTCCTTGGTCTGGTCGAGCAGGTATTGCTGCAGGTATTGGCTTTTGAGCGCCAGCCTGGCCAGGTCGTCTTCGCTGACCCCGAGCGACTGCATCTTTTGCTTCACTTCGTCTTGGCTCTTGTACTGGGAGCCGACCAGCTCCTGAATCGCCTGATCTGCCAACTGGCGGGCCTGGGCGGGATCCGTCTTCACGTTCGTGAGCTGTTGGGCCTTGCCATACAAGTATTTATACCAGACCACATAGTAGGTCAGAAAATCCTTCTTGCTCTCCTGCTGTTGCAGTCCAGGCAGGACGACCTGCAAGTTGTACTGGCGGTCCAGCTCGTCCTTGCGCACCTCGCCGCCGGTGTAGGTCGCCACCACGGGCCCGGTGTAGGCGGGTTCGGGCGGGATAGGCGCCGCAGCGGTAGCGTTCTGCGTCCCCGCCGCATTGCCCGTCTGGTTGGCGGCTTGTCCCGGGCCGCCGCAACCGGCCACGAGCGCCGCTCCGAGCAGAAATGCCGCCAGCGCGTGCATTCGCTTATTTCGCAAATTCCTCGACCTCCTTGGCAGATTTGAACACATCCGCGAACGACTCCAGAAATTTCAATAACCGCTTGCAAAGCTCGCGATCGGACACACCTTTGCTGCGGAACACCACTTGGAGGGAGCCGTTCGGTCGCTTCAGGTACTGGCCGGCATGCTGCTTGGCGAGGCTGAACAGACGGCCGTGATCAACCGCGGGGGTCATCTCAGGCCGCAGGCGGACCGCCACCTCCCCTCCCTGCGCCGAGATGGCCTCGACGCCGAAGCGCGCCGCGTAACTCTTCATGCGCGTGACATCGAGCAGATTCATCACCGGCTCCGGCAGGTCGCCGTAACGGTCGATGAGTTCCTCCTCCAGTTCGTCGGCCGCCTCCGGGCTGCGCACGTACTTGAATTTCTTGTACATCGCGATCTTCTGGGCAGGATCCGAGATGTACGTATCCGGGATGTACGCCTCGATGCCGAGATCGATGACCGGCTCCGGGACCTCTTTTTCCTGTTCCCCCCGGATCTCCTTCACCGCCTTGGCGAGCATGTCGTTGTACAGATCAAAACCGACCGAATTGATGAAGCCGTGTTGTTCGGCACCGAGCAGATTCCCCGCGCCACGAATGGCGAGATCGCGCATGGCGATCTTGAAGCCGCTGCCGAGTTCCGTGAACTCCTTGATGGCCTGCAGCCGTTTCTCCGCCACCTCCGTCAGTACCTTGTCGCGCTGATACGTGAAGTACGCGTAGGCGATGCGGTTGGAGCGGCCCACGCGGCCGCGCAGCTGGTACAGCTGCGCCAAACCCAAACGGTCGGCGTCATAGACGATCAGCGTGTTCACATTGGGAATGTCCAGCCCGGTCTCGATGATGGTGGTGGTGACGAGCACGTCGATCTCCCCCTCCAGGAAATCGAGCATCACCCGTTCCAACTGGTCCTCCGCCATCTGACCGTGTGCCACCGCGATGCGCGCGTCCGGAACGAGGCGCTGAACGCGTTCCGCCATGGCGTGGATGTTCTGCACCTGATTGTACACGAAATACACCTGGCCACCGCGGTTGAGTTCGCGCTCTATCGCCTCGCGGACGAGGTCTTCGTGAAACTCCACCACGTAGGTCTGCACCGGAAAGCGATTCTCGGGCGGCGTTTCGATGACCGACAGATCGCGCACCCCGAGCAGGGACATGTGCAGCGTGCGCGGGATGGGCGTGGCGGTCAGGGTCAGGCAATCGACGTTGGTCTTCAGCTGCTTGAGCCGCTCCTTATGCGTGACGCCGAAGCGCTGCTCCTCGTCGACGATGAGCAGCCCCAGATCCTTGAACTGGACCGATTTTTGCAACAACCGGTGCGTGCCGATCACAATGTCGATACTGCCGTCTTTGAGCCCCTTGATGACCGCGCTGGCTTCCGACTTCGTGCGGAACCGGCTCAGCACCTCGATGGTCACCGGAAACCCGGCAAACCGCTCTTTAAACGTCTCATAGTGCTGGTGTGCCAGAATGGTGGTGGGCACCAACACCGCCACTTGCTTGCTGTCCATCACCGCCTTGAAGGCGGCCCGGATGGCCACCTCGGTCTTGCCGTAGCCGACGTCGCCGCACAGCAACCGATCCATAGGCGTCGGCTTTTCCATGTCCCGTTTGATCTCCTCGATGGCGCGCAGCTGATCCGGGGTTTCCTCGTACGGGAACATCGCTTCGAAGTCCTTCTGCCACGGCGTATCCGGAGAGAAGGCGTGGCCGCGCGACGCCTGGCGCGCCGCGTACAGTTTGACCAGATCCTCGGCGATGTCCCGCACCGACCGAGACACCTTCTGCTTGACGCGGTTCCACTCGCCGCCGCCCAAGTGGTACAGCTTCGGCTCCTTGTCCTCGGCGCCGATGTACCGCTGCACTTGGTCAATCTGGTCCACGGGCACGTACAGGCTATCGTTGCCGGCGTATTGCAGGTGCAGATAGTCCTGATGGCGTCCGTCGATCTCGAGCGTGCGGATGCCGAGATACTTCCCGATGCCGTGGTTGACGTGCACCACATAGTCGCCGACGTGCAACTCTTGGTAGCTGCGGATGCGCTCCGCGTCGGTCATCTCCCGGCGGACCCGGCGCGCTTTTTTGCGGGACGGAAACACCTCCGTCTCGACGATGACGGCCAACCGCTGCATCGGCAGCTCGAACCCGGAGGAGAGGCTGGCGACGAGGATCTGCGGCGTGCGCGACGGTGTGAAGGCGGTGGCGCGCACCGCCTCAATGCGGTAATCAGCCAGCACCCGCTCCAACCGATCCGCCCGCTCCTCGGTCGCCGCCGTCAGCACCACGTGCGTTCCGCTGCGCTGCCAGCGCTGCACCTCGGTTTTCAGCACGTTCATCTGGCCGTGGAACTGCTGCATCGGCTTGGCCGCCACATTCCACACGAACCGATGGCGATGCCCGCCGCTGCGGGCGAACATGGAGAACTCCACCCCGGCCATTCCGCGGTGTTCCCACACCAGCTGGTACTGCGGCGGCCGCTGCGTCCCCGACAACAGCTCGCCCCGCAGCAACCCGTTGGAGAGCCATTCCTGGAATTCCCGTTCCAGCCCCTTCTGGCGCTCCTGCAGGCGTGTCGGCTCGTCGAGACAGGCCAACGTCCCGAACGGAAGGTAGTCGAACAAGGTGTGCACGGCCCCGGGGAACAGGGCGTCGTAGCGCAGCAGACCGGCGAAGGGTTGACCCCCGGCGAGCCGTCGGATGTCCTCCCCGACGACCGTCTGCAGCCGGTCCCGGACTTCGAGATCCGTGGCGAGGCGCACGCGTTCCTCGAGCGCCTTCTGCAGGCGCTCGGAAGCCTCCTGCATGCGGGCGGCGGGCACGAGGAAATCGAGCACCGGCCCGATCACGGCCTGCTCGAGGTTCACCTGGGAGCGCTGAGTATCGGGATCGAAGCGGCGGATGGAATCCACCTCGTCGTCAAACAGTTCAATGCGCACCGGCATCTCTTCGGTGAGGGGAAACACGTCCAAGATGCCGCCGCGCACCGCGAACTGCCCCTTCGTCTCCACCATGTCGACCCGCTCGTATCCGCTCTGCACCAGGTTCCGCTGCACCTGCTCCAGGTCCGCCACATCGCCGGGCTTGACGACCCACTGCAGGCTGCGCAGGACATCGCGCGTCATCACGGGCTGAACGGCCGATTGGATGGTCGCCACAACCACGGCGGGGTGGCCCTGCGCCAAGTGCTGCAGCACGTTCATCCGGTCCGCCACCGCCTCCCGGCTGTAGGCCAGCGCGTCGACGAGCGACCACTCCCGTTCCGGGAATAAGAACACCGCTTCGCCGGGCAGGAACTCCCGCAAGTCATCGGCGATCTGCCCCGCCTGGGCCAAGCTGTGCGTGACGATCACGGTGGAGGCGTTGGGATTCCCCTCCTTGCGAAGGGTGTGCAAGGCAGCGTAGTACAGGTGCCGCGCGCTGCCGCTGGTCCCCGTGACCAAACCGTCCAATCCGGTCGGTGTCAGGCTCGTGAACGTCCGGCGGAACTCGGCGTCGGCGGCGATGTAGCGAACCAGATCAATCACGTTACCCCTCCTCGCAGCCCAACACCCCGGACAATCTGAAAATCGCCTTAGCAGATCTGCCAAGGCGATTGACAGCGTCCATGACCATTGGCTGGCATCGACCTACTGGAGCAGCTTGCCCTCTACCAACAACTCTGGGTTTCGTTCTATGGCACTCTGGCAGTAATCGCAAACCGTCTGCACAGACAGGACCCCATTGTTTTTATCATACGCCACCCACTCGGAATGTTCCACGGGTGACAGGGTGTGCAAACCACAGAACCGCTCGGCCTGCTCCAGCGTCCACTCCGGGCAGTTCACCTGCCCGACCAGATGCTTGCAGTGACCGCACCAATATTCGATGCGCACGCCCATCCCTCCGCTTCTGCGCCCCGTGTCGCAGACAAAAAGCCTGCAGGTTCGCACTACTAGTATGGAAGCGGGGGAGGGAACCCATACCTGCTGAGCGATGGGAGGGTTGGGCTTCGCTTCTGCGCTAAAGCGAGCCGCTTCGCCCAACCCTCCCATCTCATGCGCATGCCAAGTGCGGGATCACCCGTGGCGCACATTGTAACGGTTCATCGCGGCCGCAAAGCCCTGTTCCAGCGCGCACTGGACGGCGTCCGCCGCCCGGGCCACGGCCTCCTGAACCGGCGCCAGGTCCTCCGCTGAAAACGGGCTGAGGACGTAGTCGACCACCCGGCCATCCCCGGAAGGCCGCCCGATACCGACGCGCACGCGCGGAAACACCTCGCTGCCGAGGTGTTGGATCACCGATTTCACTCCATTGTGCCCGCCGGCGCTGCCGCGCTCACGCAAGCGGATCTGTCCGGGCGGGAAGTCCATGTCGTCGTACACCAGGATGAGATCCCGCGCAGGATCCAATTCTTGGTAAAAGTCGATCAGCTCGCGCACAGATTCGCCGCTCAGGTTCATGTACGTCTGCGGCTTGACGAGGAGGACCTTTTCCCCGCCCGCGCGACCTTCGGCGACGTGAGCGCGCCACTTCACCTTTCCCCAAGAGACACCGAGGCGGCGCGCCAGCTCGTCCACCACCCAGAAACCAACGTTGTGCCTCGTCTTTTCGTACATCGCCCCCGGATTGCCCAAACCGACGATGACCTTCATCGGACGCCTCCATTCCACCCGTCCATCAATCGAACAGCTGGCTGATGGACCGCTGGGTGTGCACGCGGATGATGGCCTCGGCGATCAGTTCCGCCACCGACAGCACCGTGATCTTGTCCAGCCGTTTCTCCGGCGGAAGCGCGATGGTGTTGGTGACGACAATCTCGCGGATCTCCGAACGGCGCAGCTTGTCCACGCCATCCCCTGACAACACCGGGTGGATGCAGCAGGCGTACACCTCCCGCGCCCCCCGCTCCAAAAGGGCCTTGGCCCCGAGCGTGATGGTGCCTGCGGTGTCGATCATGTCGTCGACAAGGATGGCCGTCTTCCCGTCGATTTCGCCGATGATGTTCATCACCTCGGCCACATTGGCGTCCGGCCGCCGCTTGTCGATGATGGCCAACGGCGCCCCGAGTCGCTCCGCCAGTTGGCGAGCGCGGGTGACCCCGCCCATGTCGGGCGAGACCACCACCGGATCGCGGATGTCCTTTTCGAGGAAGTAGTTTGCCAGGATGGGCAGTCCCACGAGATGATCGAGCGGAATGTCGAAAAAGCCCTGGATCTGGCCGGCGTGCAGGTCCATGCAGATGACCCGGTTGGCCCCCGCTTTTTCCAGCAGATTGGCGACGAGCTTTGCAGTGATGGGATCGCGGGCGCGCGCCTTGCGGTCCTGGCGAGCATATCCATAATACGGGATGACCACGTTGACCGCCCGCGCCGAGGCCCGTTTGAGGGCATCGATCATGATCAGCAGCTCCATCAGATGCTCGTTCACGGGCGCCGACGTGGGCTGCACCACGAACACGTTGCAGCCGCGCACGCTCTCCCCTAACTTGATGCGCACCTCGCCGTCCGAAAACCGGCCGACCACGCAGTCGCCGAGGGCCACCCCGACGTAGTCCGCGATCTCCTGAGCCAACGCCGGGTTGGCGTTGCCCGTGAAGATCTTCAGGTCACCGTCCTTCTGCATCCCCGGTTCTCCCTTCCGTTTGCACCCTGGCTTGTCGTTTCTCTTTCCACGCCCGGACGTAACCGGGCTTCGTCACCTGGCGGGGGCGGGAGATGGCGAACCCGTCCGCGGGCACGTCGTCCGTAATGGTCGATCCTGCGCACAGGTACGCGCCGTCCCCAACGGTGACGGGGGCAATCAGGTTGACATTTGACCCCACGAACGCGTCGTCCCCGATCACCGTGCGGTGTTTCTTCTCCCCATCGTAGTTGACCGTGATGACGCCACAACCGACGTTGACCCGGCGACCGACGTCCGCGTCGCCGACGTACGCCAAGTGGCTGACCTTGGTTCCGTCGCCGATCACGCTGTTTTTGATCTCCACGAAGTCGCCGATCTTCACACCGGCTCCCACCCGGCTGCCGGGCCGGACATACGCAAAGGGCCCGACCGACGCCCGAGGGCCGATCTCGCTTTTCAGAACCACCGACTGCTCCACGACAGCGCCGTCCCCGACCACGCTGTCCACCAACCGCGTGTTGGGCCCAATGACGCAATCCGAACCGATCCGCGTGGTCCCCTCCAGGACGCACCCCGGGTAGATCACCGTGTCCGGCCCAATCACGACGTCCGTGTCGATGTACGTGTGATCCGGATCGACGAACGTCACTCCGTCCCGGGCCCAGCGCCGGTTGATGCGCCTGCGCAGGATGCGCTCCACCTCCGCCAACTGCCAGCGGTCATTGACGCTCGCCACCTCGTCCGGATCCCCTGCTTGTACCGCGTACACCGCCTTGCCCGCTGCGCGCAGGATGGCGACCGTGTCCGTCAGGTAGTATTCGCCCTGGGCGTTGTCCGGGCGCACCTGGGCCAGCACGGGTTCCAACTCCGCCCGTGCAAACGCGTAGATGCCCGTGTTGATCAGCCGGTTGCGCCGTTGTTCGGCCGAAGCGTCTTTCTCCTCGACGATGCGCGTCACCAGCCCGTCCGGGCCCATTTCCACGCGTCCCAGCCCGGTGGGATCCGGCACCTCGGCGGTCAGCACGCAGGCGGCCGCCCCACGCGCCTCGCGCTCCGAGAGCAGCCGCTCCACCGTCTCCGCCTCTATCAACGGGGCATCCCCGTACAGCACCACCACGGTGTCGATTCCGTCGGCCAGCGCAGGCAAGGCCACCTGTACGGCATGTCCGGTCCCGAGCTGCGCTTCCTGGACCACCACGTCTGCACGCCCGGCCACCGCGGCCTCGACGGCCTCCCGGTGTTGCCCGACCACGACCAACACCTGATCCAGCCGCAGGCGTTCCAACTGGCTGAGGATGTGCAATATCATCGGCTTGCCGCAGACGGGGTGAAGCACTTTGTGGCGCTTGGACTTCATGCGCGTGCCGTGTCCCGCTGCCAACACAATCGCCGCTCTGCCCACACCATCGCCTCCATCCCCACTATCCATCCCAGTGTACCCGAAGCCTCGCCGCGATTTCAATTTACGCGTCACGGGCCACAACGGTCTGGAAACGACTTCAGAAAACAAACAAAAAACCCCAACGCTCGTTGGGGTCCCTCATCCCTGCCCTACGCAGAGGAACAGACAACGTTACGCGGTGGGCTGGGCCACATCCGTACGGTAGTACTCCGCCAACACCGCTTCCTGGATCTTTTGCCGAGTCGCCGAAGAAATCGGGTGCGCAATGTCGCGGAACTCCCCATCCGGCGTCTTCTTGCTCGGCATCGCCACGAACATGCCGTTGTTCCCGTCGATGACGCGGATGTCATGGACGACGAACTCACTGTCGATGGTGATGGACGCGATGGCTTTCATACGGCCTTCGCCGTTGACTCTGCGAAGGCGGACATCCGTGATCTGCACCTGTTTCACCACCCTTGTTGTCCGCGAATGATCCTGAGTACCCTATTCGCGGCGGGTGGCCGAATTCCTGCTTGTCCAGTACAAATTTTCAAAAAATCATGTTTCGGATTCGGAAGGGTCAAGGGCGCAGTGCGGTGAATTCGATCTCCACCGCCGCCCCCCGCGGCAGGGCCGCCACTTGCACGGTCGATCGCGCCGGACGGTGATCCCCGAAATATTCCCCGTAGGCCCGATTCACACGTTCAAAGTTCGCCAGATCGGTCAGGTAAATCGTCGCCTTCACCACGTCCTTGCGCGTCACGCCGGCCGCCGTCAGAATCGCGTCCAAGTTGGCCAACACCTGCTGCACCTGTTCATCCACCGAGCCGTCGACGAACGTCCCGTCTGGCCGCAACGGGATCTGACCGGAGGTAAACACGTAGGGTCCTGCCGAAACGGCCTGCGCGTAGGGCCCGATGGCCGCGGGAGCCTGCTGGGTTGAAATCACGTCCATGCGAAGACCTCCTTCACGAGTGTACCGGCAACGCCGGAGTCAGGATAACCCCCTCGCCTTCCTGCAGAGGGCCGAGGGTGAACAGAGACACGTACTCGGGAACCAGTTTTTCGGCCGGCTCCTGGGTCGCCACAAACACCGCGACCCCTGCGACCTGCGCCTCAAACTCCGCGAGCAGGTTGACCACGCCCTTGGCGGTGGCGCCGGCCTTCATGAAGTCGTCCACCACCAATGCCCGCGCACGCTGCGGCATGGCGCGTTTCGACATCGACATGGTCTGAATCCGCCGCTCAGAGCCGGAGATGTAATGGATGCTCACCGACGCGCCCTCCGTCACCCGGTGATCCCGGCGCACCACCGCCACCGGCACGTGCAGGTAGCGCGCGGCCGACACCGCGAGCGGGATACCCTTGGTCTCCACCGTCACCACCACCTGGATTTCCCGGTCCGCGAAGGCTTCGGCGAACAGGCGTCCGGCCAAGTCCAATACGTCTGGATCGCCGAGAACGTCGGACATGTAGAGAAATCCCCCCGGCAGGATGCGGGAGGGATCGGACAACCGGGCCACAATGGCCTGCAGGAACGCCTCGCGCTGGGCGGGCGGCACGCGTACCTGGTATTTCACACCCCCCGCTGCGCCCGCGATGGACCACACGACACCGCTGCCATCCCGTTCGAGAACGCTCCTCACCAAGGCCACGTCCTCGCTGAGGGACGATTTCGCTGCCTCCAGACGTTCTGCCAACTCGGACAGCGACAAGGCACGGTTGGGTTGATCCAGCAGGTTTTTGGTGACGCGAATCAAGCGTTCCGAACGGCGCACATCCATCCTCCTCGCGGGCGCTGCTCCGCGGATGCGGGCAGGTCCGAAGCGAATATAGCACACCGTCTTCCCCAGGAAAAGCGTACCGTGATCAGGGAATGATGCCGGCATTCCGGGCCGGCAGGGGCGCCGCGGTGAGGAACCGGCACAGATACACCTCGCGCATAAACCCCCGGAGCGCGTGGTATACCCGCTGGGCTGCACCGCGCGTGGGAAGGAGGCAGTACAAGGTTGGCCCGCTGCCCGACATGAACACCGGGACCTGCGCCACCTGCTGCACGCGCTGTGCCACTCGCCCGACCTCCGGATACAGGCGGAACGTCACCGGGGCCAGCGCGTTGAATACATTCGCTCGCACGGCCTCAAAATCGCCCGCCACCAGGGCGGCCTTCATCACCGGGCTGCGGGGCGCCGCGCTGTAGTCCGCGCGCGTCAAAGCGGCGTACACGTCTCCCGTCGAGACGAAGACGGGCGGCCTCACCAGCACCACCCAGGCGTTCATGGTGTGACGGATCGGTTCAATTCGCTCCCCTCGCCCCTGCGCGACGGCGCAGCCGCGCCAGACGCAGAACGGCACGTCCGAGCCGACGGACGCTCCCCACTCCGCCAACTCGGCGAGCGGGCGGCCGGTCGCCCATAGCCGGTTCAGGCCGCGCAGCACCGCCGCCGCGTCAGCCGATCCGCCGGCTAGACCGGCCGCCACCGGGATCTGCTTATCGATATGGATATGCACCCCTCGCGTCAGACCGCTTCGCGCCCGAAACACGCGCGCGGCGGTGTGGGCGAGGTTGCGCTCGTCCAGAGGGACTGTGGAAACGCTGGCGTCGATGGTGATGTCCCCGCCAGGGTCGTCTTCCAGGGTCAGGACGTCTGCGAGATCGACCGTCTGCATCACCATGTCGACTTCGTGATACCCGTCTTCCCGCCGTCCCAAAACATCCAAGGTGAGATTGATTTTCGCAAACGCGTGCTCGACCAACAATGCGCCCACCCCACAACACCCTTTAGCATGCGGGAGCGGGGCAGGGGAGTCAAGTCACAGCGGTACGGCGGCGAACGGCTGCGCCGGCGTCACGTCGAAGCCGGCCACGGGCACGCCGCCGAACGCCCGCACCACCTGTTGCGCCGGCGCCAGTTGTTCGAAGAACATCACCACCACGTCCCCGGGCCCCGCTTGAGACAGCGCGAACCGCAGCGCCTCGGGTTCACGGGCGATCACGGTGCACGGCTTCCCCGGCGCCAGCGCCTGGATCTCCTCCGCCAGGAGGGCCGCCACCTCCCCGTCCCGGCGGCCGCGTTTGTCCGCGTCCTCCTTGACCACAAAAGCGTCGAAGATCTCTGCCGCCTGCCGGCCGCTCTGCCGGATCACCGAGTCCATCCGGTCCCCCGGCACGCCGACGACCCCGATCAGACGGCGGTGCGGGACCTGCTTCAACCACTCCCCCATCCGCTGAAAGCCATCCGGGTTGTGGCCGTAATCGAGGACGGCGTACGCGCCGCCGGGGAGCCGGTAGAGCATGCACCGGCCGGGGTTGTGTTCACTCGGCAGGAAGGTGGTCAGGCCGCTGGCCACCTGCTGGCGTGTGCATCCGAGGGCGCGCAGGGCGGCCACGGCGGCCAGGCAGTTCTCGGTGTGAAATCGGGCCAGCCCCTGCATGGTCAGCGGGATGTCGCGGACCGGCGCGACCTCCCAGGTCAGGTTCCCGCGCCCTTCCACAATCCATCCGCGCGACACGTAATACCCGACGCCGCCGCACGCCAGGTGCCGCTTCAACACCGGGTTTTGTTCCGACATCGAGAAGTAAGCGACTTGGGCAGGGAGCCGCGGCGCCAATTCGACGAGGCGTTCGTCGTCGGCGTTGAGGACAACGGTGCCGTCTTCCCAGACGCACTCGCCGACGAGGGACTTGATGTGGACCAGATCCTCGAGGGTCTCCACGCCGTCCTGGCCGAGGTGGTCCACGCGGATGTTGGTGATGACGGCGACGTTCGCGCGATCGTACGCCAGCCCCCCGCGCACGATGCCCCCCGCGCCGTCTCCAGGACAGCCACCTCGACCGCGGGATCGGAGAGCACCACCCGGGCGCTGTCCGGGCCTGTCGTGTCCCCTTCCAGAACCCGTTCTCCGCCGATCCAGACCCCGCTGGTCGTCGTCATCCCCACCGTCCGGCCCGTGGCCGCCAGGACATGAGCGATGAGGCGGGTCGTCGTCGTCTTTCCGTTGGTGCCGGTGATGGACACGATGGGGATGCGGCCGTCGGCCCCGTTCGGGAACAGGGATTCGACGATGCGTTCCCCGACGGCCCGGGGCGATCCGTAGGAAGGGTGCTCATGCATGCGAATGCCGGGCGCAGCGTTCACCTCGATGACTGTGCACCCGTTTCGGTCGCAGGGGGCTTCTGGGCGGGCGACGACCATATCGATGCCGCACACGTCCAGCCCGATGATACGGGCGATGCGTTCGGCCAGCCGAACGTAGGATTCATGCACGTCGCCCGTCACGTCGATGGCCTCGCCCCCGGTGGACAGGTTGGCGCTGGCGCGCAGCAACACCTCCTGCCCCGGCGCGGGGACCGAGGATAGGGACAGGTGCTGTCGGCGCAGGGTAGACATCACCACGGCGTCGACCTGGATGCGCGTCAGAGGCTTTTCGTGCCCCATTCCGCGGAGAGGATGGGCATTGGCCAGTTCAATCAACTCCTGCACCGTGTGCAGTCCGTCGCCAAACACACGAGCCGGAATGCGCTCGCTGGCGGCGGCGAATCGTCCGTCGACCACTAAAAAGCGGATGTTCCGCCCCTGTACGTACCGCTCGACAAGGACGCGCGGTGAAATGGTCCTGGCGATCTCGTACGCCTCCCGCACCTCCTGTTCCGACTGGAGGTTCAGGCTCACCCCGCGCCCCTGATTTCCGTTGAACGGTTTGACGACCACCGGCGGGCCCATCCGCCGCAGGGCCGCCACAGCGCCCTCGGCGTCTTCCGCCAACTCCCCATCCGGGACGGGGATGCCCGCCGCGGCCAGCAGGCGTTTCGTCAGCTCCTTGTCGCAGGCGATGTCCACTGAGACCGCCGAGGTCCGCTCCGTGACGGTCGCCTCGACGAGTTTCCGGTGCTTGCCGTAACCGAGCTGAATCAGGCTGCCCTCGTTTAACCGTCGGACGGGGATGTTGCGCCGGTGCGCCGCCTCCACGATAGCCCGAGTGCTGGGCCCCAGTTCCGTCCGGGCCAGGATGCGCTCCGCCTCAACCAACACAGCGTCCAGGGACGGCGACACACCCTGTAACAGGTCCTCGACCAAACCGATGGCCGCCTGCAAGAGATAATGCTGACAGGCATACGCCTTGCATTCCATCACAATGTCGTACAGCCCTGGTCCGCCAGCGTACACCGTGCGGCCGAAGTGCACATCGACGCCGGCCAGGCAGGCCAATTCAATGGCCACGTGCTCCACGATGTGGCCGAAGTACGTCCCTCCGTACAGCCGCTCCACGAAGCCGCCCGGCGCTCCCTTCGCGCAGTGGTGCTCCCGCAGCCCCGGCAGGGTGCGCAACAGCCGGTCGGGGAACCCCGGAAACTCATAACTCTCCCGTTCTGTCAACCCTTCCAGGTCAACACGGGCAATCATGACCGGTTTGTAGATATAGATGTTCGGGCCATCCAAGTGGCGTACCGAGACGATGTTCATTCCGTCAACTCCTTGCCCTCGTTCGACTGCCACCGCTCCCAATGAACGATCGGTTCCCGCGTGCGCAAGTGGAACCCATACCCCTCGGGGAGAATGTGCAGCTTCACCCCGCACAGCGCCAACGCCTCGTCGTACCGGACCCGGTCCAAGTTGGAGTGCGTCATCGCGCCGGCGTCGACGACGCTGACGGCTCCCCGCCCGAGCACCCGGAACGCCTGGCCCTCGACGACGATGGCCGTGTCCTCGTCGATTCCGAGCCCCAAGTGATGCGGGTACTGGGAGACCGCGGACAGTAGGCGCCCCAAACGGCCGCGTTGGGCGAAGTGCTGGTCGATGACGACACCATCCAGAAACTCCATACCGGGAGCCATCTGAACGACGCTGATGCGGGGATTGGTCTGTGGCTCCCCGTCGACGATCATCGTGCTGGACATCATGGACGCACCTGCACTGGTGCCCGCCAGCACCGTCCCGCCGCCCAGCGCGTCGTGAAGCACCGCGTCGATGCGCGTCCCGCCGAGCAGCTTGGTGATGCGCATCTGGTCCCCGCCCGTGAAAAAGATGCACGTCGCGTCCCGAATCATCTCGACGGCGCTGTCGCGGTTCGCAGATTTGCGGTCGGAGACGTCGAAAGTTCGCACATCGCGCGCACCGAGGCGCTTGAACACCTCCACGTAATCCATCCCGACCTCAATCGGCAACTCGGTGGCCACTGTGATCACGAGCACGCGGGCCTCCGTGCCGCCGCCGAGCCGGATCACCTCACGCAGGATTTTGCACTCGCCTTGTTTATCCTCATTCCCGCCGATGATGACGAGCGTGCCGGATCTCCGGCGCAAAACCGTCCCCCCTACCCGCGGCCGCGTGATACGGCGGCAGGTGTTCTCTCCGCTTTCCGGAGGATGGAAAAACCGTCCTTATCATGCATCAGGCCCAAACGGGTTATTCGGAGGGGTCGCGCGGGCGTTTCGCTACGTTTGTGCTGCGCAAGACACTTCGCGAAACGCCCGCGAACCTGACGACGGGGGGTGGGGCACGGCGCGAAGCGGCTTGCAAAGCAGAAGCCGAGCGCCGCGACGCACCCCACGCAAAAACGGCCGGGAGTCTCCCGGCCGGGGCCGCAGCTCGGTGGTCGTCCGGTTAAAGACGGTCCGTCCCCTGTTGCGCCAAGGCACGTTCTGCAATTTCGATCGCGCGTTTCACCATGTTGCCGGCGTCACGCGTGGTGATGCCGCCCCATCCCTCGCGTTGGACGGTGTCGTAAAACCCCAGCTCTTTCGCCAGCTCGATCTTCATCGCTTCCGACATGGTGCCTCCACGTCTCGCCATCGCAAACCGCCTCCTCGGGTTCTGCGGCCCACATACAGGTTGTGCACCCGTGGTTCCCTCCAATCAGGATATGGTTGGCATGCACGTACGGGCGTGTCGCTCCACTCCTGCGCTGACGCGAGCCGTTCCGCGACACGCCCGCACGGCGCACGCCCAAACCCCTTTTAACGGTGGTGCGTTGCGCGAAGCGTCTCGCGTTAGCGCAAGAAGCGTAGCGCAACGCACCAACGGTACCACGCCCATACGATGAAAACAGAAAGACGGCCGCAAGGCCGTCCAGATATTCATTCTCCGTGGAATTATGACTGTGTGTAGGTCACGCGGACCTGGTCTCCGTTGCGGTACACCATCAATTCGACGGATTCCGTCAAAACGTCCGCATAGCTGTAGGACACCCGTTTAAAAGAACCGTCGGGCGGGTCCAATTTCACCACGAACACAGACGGGTATGTCTCTTCCAAAACCCCCGTCCGCTCGATGGTCTTTCGGCGGCCACCGTTGGCCCTCAATAACACCCTTTCGCCAATCAGGCCGTCCAGGCTGCGCTTGATCTCGTGGAGCGCATTCCGTGCCAACACACACCACCTCTTTCCACACGGTATTGTACCACGTGGATAGGCGGGTGTCAATAAAGGTTTATAATTATAACAACGCATGTTTTTCGTTGTCAATGGGTATCCCTAACGGTTGCGCATCGGACTGCCCCGGCGAATACGCGGTGTCATAGGGCGCAAGGCGGTCTAATACAATGATTTCGGCAGCCCCAGACGGTATTTTCCGCGTGACTCGAGGCCGCCGATGCCGTCGGTTCCCGTATAGGTGGAGCGGACCACATCATAGACATTGACCGTTTCGTTGATCGGCGTGTAGGCGATCTTTTCCGCGATGAACACCGGATCGAGCGCGTGGATCATAATGCGTTGCGGTGAACTCGCAAAATTCGCTCCCGCCTCCAGAATGGCTTCAAAATGGGATTGGCAGGCGCCCGCGATAATGATGAGATCGTCCATACTGCGCACGCAACGGCGGGCGCCCTCGACCGCTTTGACGAAATGGCAGGAATTGCGGTAGTTATACAGATCCGACCAGTCCTTGCCCTTTTTGATCACCCCGTCGTGGCCGGTGATGATGAGGATGTCGGGGGCGTACTTCTCCAACAATCCGGCGATCACGTTCGGCATCTGCGGCTCCGGCACATGTTGCCCAATCGCCCGGATCCCGAGTTCTCTGTACATGTGGAGACACTTCTGGAGGTATGTTCCATCTCCGTCCAAATGAAGAACCCGCCCGGGCCGTTCAAAAAAATCGGGGTTCGACTGAAACCGGGCTTCTTTGCGGAGTGCGCGCTTTTCCCACTCCATCGCGCGCCGCGACTGGACGAGGCGGAGACACTCGCTCTCCACCCGGTTGCGGTTGGCCTCAAACCGCTTCATCTCCTCTTCGGAAACCGCCTCCAGGTCGTCGAACGGTGCGTCAGCCATCAAGCGGACGTCGAGTCCTTTCAAAATGGCGGTGGCCGACGGTTCATCCACCTCGACGACCACGAAACACAGGTCGTGTCCGTAGGACTTTCGAGTCACAATGTCACCGGGTTTCCACAAGGCGCGCCCCTCCTCGAGACATTCGTCGCTCCCATAGCATACGTCCCGCCGGAGAGGGGCGTGACGGGAACCGGGACGACCGCCCAGCCCACGTGCCATGGGGAGCAAGGGGGATACAAATGGCCGTACCATTGTGCGCCATTGTGCCGGTTCGAAACGAGGCCGACCGCATCGGCAACGCCCTGGCCCAGATGCACCGGGCGGGCGTCCGCAGAGGGATCATTGTCGTGAACGGAAGCCGGGACGGAAGTGCCGCCGCTGCGAAGAAGGCTCTGGCACGGCTGCGCTGGGAAGCCCGGGTGATCGATTTGAAACCCGCCCTCGGCCCGGATGTCCCGCGCGCCGTCGGCACCTACGTGGCGATGCGGACCTTTCCCGACACCGGTTGGTTTTTGCACGTGGACGGGGATTGGGGCGGAGGGTTCGGTCCGATGCTGCAGGAATGGTTAGCTCGCGCCACGGTGAGCCGCGCCCAGATGGTATTTGTCGGGCGGCCGGCGGTCGTCGCCCGGATGGCGAATCGGCGTACCCCGCCCGCCACACGGCCGGATCTTTGGCTTTGGCACCGGGCGCTGAGAAGCCGCTGGCCGCAGTGGATGGACGTGTCTCCGGCGGAGAGCCCGTGGTTGATCCACCGGCGTGCGTTTCTCGACCTCTCTCCGTTCTGGCTGCACCATCCCGGCCAATGGTTCGCACGCTGCGTGCTCGCGTCCGGCCCGGACCTGCGCCTGGCCGTCGTGCGCGGTTGGGATGCCCGGCTCACTGGGAATCGCACGCGCGATCGCCTGCACGCCGAGCGGATGCGCGAGACACTATGGGGAGACGCAATAGAAGGGTACTGCCTGTTGACGGGGCGGAGGCCGACTCGCCGCTGGCAGGGGGTTTGGTGGGACGGGTACCACTCCCAGCGCCGTGTGGATATCCTCCGCCGCATCGGTGCCTCATGGAACCTAGAAAGGGCATGAACCCGTCAATTCTTGGTGTATCGGTCGGCGACCTTGGACGCGCCGAACGCATCGGGTTTGATGCGCGCGTCGTATCCGTTCTGCGTGATCCACGCGACGATTTCCCGCACCCACTGCTTGGTGGGCCCCCGCTCCCCGACGTCGAGGTGCACCTCCAACCGGCAGTCCCCGCCCAGCTTGTTCAACTCTTCCGACAGCAAACCGCCGACCTGGAGTGAGTACGAAGCCTCCGTGAACATGCGCTGGCGCAAGGAATAGATGTGCTCCTGTTGCTCCCGATGGATGTAATAGCGGGCCCCCTTGCCGACATGGTGGACAATGACGGCTGTGACGAAGGTCACGTGGCGCCGCCCGGGTTTGGGCTGGGAGTCCGTGCCCACCATCACCCGGAACTCATCCTGGGGATATTGGGCCACCAGCGTTCGAACGTCCTCCGTGACCTGTTTCAGCGTCAGGGTGCCGCGGCTCGGGCTGTCAAACGTCCACATGGATCACAGCTCCTTTGCCAGAACCGCTTGCGTATCGCTTGGCTATCAGTATATACCGTCCGCCGCGTTTCCGCCTCCTCGGGCGGACCGGTAACTTCAGCCTTCAGCCATCCCCGCGGCCCGCCGGGACGGATGCGACGGCTTCCGCCAGCCGTGCGAACTCCTCCAGGCTGAGGGTCTCCCCGCGCCGTCCGGGATCAATCCTGGCCTCTTCCAGCGCCGCGAGGCATCCTTCGCGCTGCAGCGGGAGCTGGCCGGTCAGGGCGTTGAGGAGCGTCTTGCGGCGGGTGGCGAAGGCGGCTCGGATCACCCGGAAGAACAGCCGTTCGTCCCGGACCTCGACCGCTGGCCTGAGTCGGCGACGCAGCCGGACGACCATGGACTCGACGTTGGGGGGCGGCAGGAACGCCCCGGGGCTGACCCGGCAGACCGGCTCCACGATGGCCCGGTACTGGACGGCGAGAGTCAGCGCCCCGTAGGCCTTGCCGCCGGGCTGGGCGGACAGCCGGTCCGCCACCTCGCGTTGCACCATGATCACCATGGTGTCGAAGCGCACCCCCGACTCCAGGACGTGAAACAGGATCGGCGTGGTGACGTAGTACGGCAGGTTGGCGACCACGGCGACCCGGGCGCAGTCGTCAAAGCGGTGCCACAGGTCCTCCAGGTCCAACTCGAGCACGTCGGCGAAGCGCACCTCGACATTGTCACACCCCGCCAGGGCGCGAGACAGCACCCCGCGAAGCCGCTCGTCCTTCTCCACGCACACCACCCGGTGGACGCGCGCGGCCAGGCGCTGCGTGACGACGCCAGCGCCCGGTCCGATCTCAAAGGCGCCGTCGGAGGCCTCCACCTCCGCCGCGTCGACGATCCGTTGGAGCACCCGTTCGTCGATCAAAAAATTCTGCCCCAGCTGTTTCTTGAACCGAAATCCGTGTTCGGCCAACAGCGCCTTCAACTCACTGGGCTTCGCCGCGTCCACGCGGGTCTCCATGCCGGTCCTCCTCCGACGCCAACGCCGCCAAGGCGGCATCCCACTCCGCCCGGGTGACGCCTAACGCGTTGAGTTTTTTCAGAAACGACTTGGCATTGGCGTATCCGATACCGAGTATCTCCCCCACCCGCCGGCGCCGAAACGCGGCCAGGGGGTGTTGGGTCAGCCCTGCGTCCGCCAGGTCGGTGAGATGGAACACCGGTTCTGGTCGCGCGTGGGTGCGCTCAGGGCGCGCCGCCAGCACCGCGTCCCGGATGGCTGCGGGATCGGCGTGCTCGACGCCGATGCGACCGTGTCCACGGGCCTTCGATCGGGGCACGTGCGCGTGCTTGCAACCAGGCACCGCCTCGGCGACCCTCCGGCGAATGCGCTCCCCGGGACCGTCCGGGTCTGTGAGGAGGATGACGCCGCGGTGCTGGCTGGCCCTGCGCAACTCCGCCAGCGTCCGCCGGGCGACGCGATCGCCCCCGAGCACCCACACGTCGGCATCGAGCGCCCGGTCCACCGCCTGTTTGTCGTGCCATCCCTCGACGACGACGATCTCGCGGATGCGCACCCGCTCGGTGGTGACGGAAGGGCCTTCCCCGCACCGCGTCATTCCGTCACCCGCCTGAACAGGCGAAGGGCATTGCGCGTCGTGATGGCCGCCATCTCCTCGAGCGGGAGGCCGCGGACCTCCGCCAGCTTCTCTGCGACGAGGCGCACGCGCTCCGGTTCGTTGCGCTTGCCGCGGAAGGGATGGGGGGACAGGTACGGCGAATCGGTCTCCACCACCAGCGCATCCAGCGGCACCCCGGCCGCCCCCTGTCGCACATCCTCCGCGTTCTTGAACGTCAGGGGTCCCCCGTACGAGATCAAAAAGCCGCAGCGCACACAGCGCATCGCCGTCTCCAGGTCACCCGTAAAACAGTGCATGACGCCGGTAACCCCGGCCGCGCCCGTTTCGAGGATGTGGACCACGTCCTCCGTGGCGTCCCGGTTGTGGACGACGACCGGCAGCCCCAGCTCGCGCGCCAGGTCGATCTGTGCCTGAAACACCTGCTTCTGCACCTCGCGCGGCGCCACATCCCAGTAATAGTCCAGCCCGATCTCACCGATGGCCACGACCTTCGGATGCGCGGCCAACCGCCGAATGCCGTCGAGCATCTCCGGCCGGTACTCGGCGAGGGACTCGGGATGCACACCGACCGCCGCGTACACCCCTTCATACCGCTCGGCCAGGGCGATGGCCGCCTGACTGGTCTCCAGGTCGACCCCGGGGACGACGAAGTGGCGCACACCCGCCGTGCGGGCGCGCGCCACCACCTCGTCCAGGTCGTCCCGGAACCGCTCGTCGAACAGATGGCAGTGGGTGTCGAACAGCATCACTTCACCACGGCTCCGTTGGGCATGAAGTCAGGCACCGTCACCAGCTGCAACTGGTCATCCGTCGACGCTGCCAGGATCATCCCGTAGGATTCCACCCCGCGCAGTTTCACCGGCTTCAGGTTGACCACGACCACCACCTTCTTGCCGACCAGCTCCTCCGGTTGGAAGTGCTTGGCGATGCCGGAGACGATCTGGCGCGTCTCCGCCCCCAGGTCCACCTCCAGGCGCAGCAGTTTGTCGGCATTCGGGATCCGCTCCGCCGCGCGAATTTGGCCGACGCGCAGCTCGACCTGATCAAACACGTCGATGCCGATGGTGTCCTTCGTCTGCACTCCCGCCGGGGCTTGCGTCTCCACCGTTTGTCCCTCCTGCCTTGCTCTCTCACGCCCGTCTTCGCCAGCCCCCGCATCCGCCCGGGGCTCGGTCTGGTCTTTCGCGGCCGGGGCCGCTCCGCGCGTCAAGCCGGCCAGCGCCTCCAACTCCTGTTCGACGTCGAGGCGCGGGAACAATGGCGGCCGTTGCTCGACTTCGCTGCCTCCGATGCTGGCGCCGAACCGATGCGTGCTGTCCCACGTGCGGTGCTCCGGCGAGATCCCGTATTGATCCAGCACCTGTACCCCCGCACGCGGGATGAACGGCTGCACCCACACGCTGACCAGCCGGATGGTCTCGGCCACCGTGTACATCACCGTGCGCAGCCGCTCCTCGTCGCCCTGTTTGTGCAGGGCCCACGGCGCCATATCGTCGATGTACTTGTTGGCCGCCCGCACGAGCCTCCAGATGTCGGCCAGCGCCACGGAGAACTGCATTTGGTCCATGTGCTGCTCCACGTCCCGCACCGTCTGCTCCGCCAGCTCCGCGAGCTCCAGCTCCGCCTGGGTGCGCGGCCCCGGCTGGGGGATGCGGCCGCCGAGGAAACGGTGCAGCATCGCCGCCGTGCGGTGCACGAGGTTGCCGAAGTCGTTGGCGAGATCGAAATTCAGCCGCTCCACCAGCGCCTCCGGCGTAAACACGCCGTCCTGCCCGAACGGGATCTCCCGCAGCAGGAAGTAGCGGATGGCGTCGCTGCCGTAGCGGTCGATGAGCAATTTTGGATCGATCACGTTGCCCTTCGACTTGCTCATCTTGCCGTCTTTCATGAGCAAGAACCCGTGGCCGTACACCTTCTTCGGCAGCGGCAGGCCGAGCGCCATCAGGATGATGGGCCAGTAGATGACGTGGAAGCGGACGATCTCCTTGCCGACGAAGTGCACGTCGGCCGGCCAGTACTTCTCGAACTTCGCGCGCAGCGCCGGATCGTCCGAACCGTAGCCGATGGCGGTAATGTAGTTGGTCAGGGCGTCCAGCCACACGTAGACCACGTGTTTCGGATCGCGCCGCACCGGAATGCCCCAGTCGAACGACGTGCGCGACACGCACAGGTCCTTCAGACCAGGCTTGATGAAGTTGTTGATCATCTCGTTCTTGCGCGACTCCGGCTGGATGAAATCCGGGTGCTCCTCGTAGTACTGCAGCAGGCGGTCGACGTACTTGCTCATCCGGAAGAAGTAGCTCTCCTCCGAGACGAACTGCACCTCGCGGCCGCAGTCCGGGCACTTGCCATCCACCAGCTCACGTTCGGCCCAGAACGACTCGCACGGGGTGCAGTACCAGCCCTCGTAATCGCTCAGGTAGATGTCCCCCTGATCGATCAGCCGCTCGAAGATCTCCTCGACCACCTTCGTGTGCCTCGATTCGGTGGTGCGGATGAAATCGTCGTACGAGATATCGAGCTTGTCCCACAGGTCTTTGATCCACGCGATGATCTCGTCCAAGAACTGCATGACGGGCTTGCCCGCTTCCTGAGCGCGCAGCTGGATCTTCTGTCCATGCTCGTCCGTGCCCGTCAGGTACATCACATCGTACCCGCGCAGGCGCTTGTACCGGGCCAGCGCATCGGCCGCCACGGTGGTGTAGGAGTGGCCGATGTGCAACTTATCGTTTGGATAGTAAATCGGCGTCGTGATATAAAACGTCGGTTTCGCCATGACAGTCCCCCCATCCGCAAGGCCCCTGCGAGTGCTGTCCAAAAGGCGCCGCATTCACGCCCTCGCCCGTTGCGCGGGCATTTCACGAAGTGACTTGCGCAGCACAAACGGAGTGAAATGCCCGCGCAACGCCAAACGCCAAAAAACTCGCCCCTTTCGGGGCGAGCGCCGCCTGCACGTGTGATCCGCTGCCCGGAAACTTTGCTTCAATATAGCAACTCCATCCGGGGGTGTCAACTCGCTACAGGATTTTGCTGAGAAACGCCTGCGTCCGCTCCTCCTTCGGATTCGCAAACAGTTCCTGCGGCTTGCCCTCCTCGACGATCACGCCGCCGTCCATAAACAGCACCCGGTCGCCCACCTCGCGGGCGAATCCCATTTCGTGCGTGACGACGACCATCGTCATGCCCTCGCGCGCCAGGTCCTTCATCACCTGCAGGACCTCGCCGACCATCTCCGGATCGAGCGCCGATGTGGGCTCGTCGAACAACATCACCGACGGCTTCATCGCGAGCGCCCGCGCGATAGCGACGCGCTGCTGCTGGCCGCCCGACAGCTCATCGGGGAAGCTGTGCGCCTTATCGCGCAACCCCACCTTGTCGAGCAGTTCGTACGCCTGTTGTTCGCTCTCCTCCCGGGAACGCTTGAGCACCTTGCGCGGCCCGATGGTGATGTTGTCGAGCACCGTCAGGTGGTGGAACAGGTTGAACCGTTGGAACACCATGCCGACGCGCTGGCGCAGCTTGGTGATGTCCACCTTTGGATCGGTCAGTTCCACGCCATCGATCACGATGCGGCCACTGGTCACCGTCTCCAATCCGTTCAAGCAGCGGAGAAACGTGCTCTTGCCGCTGCCGGAAGGGCCGATGACGACCACGACCTCCTGCGGATCCACATGAGTGGTGACACCCTTCAACACTTCCAGCCGGCCGAACGACTTGTGCAGATTCTCAACGCTTATCAATCTGCAACCTCCTCTCCAGGTACGCGGCCAACCGCGTGATGAGGAAGATCACCACGAAGTACATCAGGGCGACGATCAGCCACATGGAGAACGCGTTGAAATAGACCGAGATGACCTCCTGCGCGGAGTAGACCAACTCCGTGATGGCGATGGGCGCCAACAGGGAGGTGTCTTTCACCGTCTGCGCAAATTGATTGACGAGCGGCGGGATCATGCGCTTGAACGCCTGGGGGAGGATGATGTAGCGCATGGTCTGGTAGCGGGACATGCCGATGCTGGCCGCCGCCTCCCACTGCCCGCGGTCGACGCCGAGGATGCCGGCGCGGATGATCTCGGTGATGTACGCGCCTTCGTTGAGGGCGAGGCCGACGGCGCCGGCCACCAGCGGATACGTCTGGGGGCCGAACCATTTGTTCAAGGGGAGTACTGCGGGCAGACCGAGCGCGATGAAAAACAGCTGCACCAACAGCGGCGTACCCCGGAACAGTTCGACGTAGACGGTCGCGAGCCAACGCGCCGGCGCGAACCGGGCCAGTTTCATCAGCGCGGCGATGAGGCCAATCACGGTACCCAAGAGAATGGCGATAACGGAAAACTCAACTGTGCTCAGGAAACCGGCCCAGATCTGCGGCCACTGCTCCCAGATGTGGCTCATTCCCTGCACCTCCTGCACAAAGGTGGCGTAGCCGGAGCCCTGCTACGCCACCCGTGTTGTCCTGTTGCCGTACGACGCGTTGGCTCAGCTGTCGAGCGCGACTTCGTCCGGCGTCTTCACGCCGTTGACCAAGCCGGCCTTGTCGCCGCCGAGGTACTTGTCGAACAGCTTCTCATAGGTGCCGTCCTGCTGCAGTTTCTGCAGGCCATCGTTGATCTTCTTCAGGAGATCCGGCTTCTCCTTGGTCACCGCGATGCCGTAGTACTCGCCGGTCAAGAGGCCGCCGACGATCTCCACGTCGTTATGCTGGTTCTTGAAGTTGATGTTGACCGGGTTGTCGAACACCACGGCGTCCGCGCCACCCGACTCCAGCGCGCTGTAGGCTTGGTCGATGTTGTCGAACTGCTTGATGTTCGTGATCCCGTTTTTCTTCAGCAGGTCCACAGAGGAGGTGCCTTTCTTGGTCGCGACCACCTTGTTCTTCAGGTCGTCCAAGCCCTTGATGTTGGAGCCTTTCTTCACCAGGATGGAAAGACCGGATTTGTAGTACGCGTTCGAGAAGTTGACCTTCTCCATGCGGCTCTTCTTGATGGTGAACCCGGCCACCGCGACGTCCACCTGGTCCGCCTGCAGGGCGGGGATCAAGCCTTCGAACGGCATCGTCTTGATCTGCTCGATCTTCAGGTTCTCCACCTGAGCGATATCCTGGACCAGCTCGATGTCAAAACCCTGCACCTGGCCGCCCTGCATGGACTCGAACGGAGGGAAGGTGGTGTCCGCGCCCACGAGAATCGTCTCTTGTTGTGTACCTTGACCCGCCGTCGCGTTCTGGGTTCCGTTGCCCGCCGGGCTCGCCGCGTTTCCACCGCTAGCGCCGCATCCGGCAAGCGCGGCGCCCGCCAACAACAGGGCCGCCCACATTGTCCCCTTCTTCATGGATAACCCCCCAATCCTTCCTAATTGGCAACCGAATCCGCTTTCACAGTTTATATGAATCCACTCACGAACACAACAGGATACCGTATCCAGTCCGGTAAAATCTGTCCGGTCCAGCGTGCGACCCGGGAAGAGAAATTTGCCCAAATCACAACAAACTCAACCATGCCTCTTGCAAAACACGCCTGATCGTGTATAGTTAGGTAAAATTCAAGTTTTTGCATGCGATGATAGCGACTCCCTATCATGCCAGCATGCAAAGCCCGCTTCTGCGGGAGACGACACAGAAAAAAAGACAACCATTTTATCTTTATCGCGGGGGTGCTGTGCAGTGAAATCTACAGGGATTGTGCGCAAGGTGGACGAGCTGGGACGCGTGGTGATTCCCATCGAACTGCGCCGGACGTTGGGCATTGGCGAGAAGGACGCGTTGGAGATCTACGTGGACGGTGACCGGATCATCCTCAAGAAGTATGAGCCGGCTTGCATCTTCTGCGGCAACGCCGACGAGATCATCCATTTCAAGGGGAAGAACATCTGTCCCGCCTGTATCGCCGAGATGAAGTCCTGACGGCGGCGATGCGCGGCTGACCGCGCCAGGGGGAAGGGGAATTCGAGTTCGCAACGAGAATCGGCAACACGGGCTGGTCCAACACGGGCCAGCCCTTTTACATCAACGTTCAAGTGTCGCATGATACAGGTCTTTCCGCCGAACGCCCGTCTGCCCGGAAACGGCCCGAACCGCGGCCGCATGCGACATCCCCTGCGCCATCGCCTGCCGCACGAGGGCGGCGGCATTCTCCAGCGGATCGACCGGCGCCGCTGCCCCGTCCGGCCCCAAACCACCGGCGGCCACAGATGGACCGGCCTTTATGGATGCGCCGGCGGCAGACGCCGTCGCACCGCTCGCCGGATCGGTGTCCTGCACGGGTGAGCGCCATCCCGTGCCGGCCGGGGCAGGCTCAAGGACCAGCACGTACTCGCCGCGCGGCGGTTCCTCCTCGAGATGCCGGGCGAGCTCCGCTGGCATTCCCGTCAGAAATGACTCGTGGCGCTTCGTCAACTCCTTGGCGAGGACCACCCGGCGCTCCGGCCACAATTCGTCCAACAGGCGCAGCGTCTTGATCAGCCGGTGAGGCGCTTCGTACAGCACCAGGGCCCCCGGCGTGCCGGCGTAGAGGCGCAGCACGTCGAGCGCCTGGGTCCGGCCGCGCGGCAGAAAGCCGAGGAACGTGAACGGCTGCACCGGGAATCCGCTTCCCGTCAGCGCGGCAAGCACCGCGCTGGCACCCGGCACCGGGATGACCGGCACGCCGTGCTCGATGGCCAGCGCGACGGCGTCGTCCCCTGGATCGGAGACCCCCGGGGTCCCCGCATCCGTGACGAGCGCCACCGTTTTGCCCTCTTGCCACCAGCGGATCAGGTCGTCCGCCCGCTGGCGCCGGTTGTGCTCATGATAGCTGACCAGCAGGCGGGGGTGGATGTCGTAGTGTGACAACAGCTTTCGGGTGTGACGCGTATCCTCCGCCGCGATCACGTCGGCGGATCGCAGCGTCTCCACCAGGCGGAAACTGGCGTCCGCCAGGTTGCCGATGGGCGTGCTGCAGACATACAGCCTGGGTCCCTCCCCGGAAAAGCTCCTTCGGATCTGCACGCCATCCCCTCCTTCCGCCCGCAGGTACGTGGCAGGTGCGCAAAAGCCCGCCCCCTCTGCGGGACGGGCCCCTGGGTACTCACTTCTCCAGAATCGACATGCAGAACAGACACTCGCCTTCGGTTCGAAGGCTGCCGTATTTCACGTTGCAGATATGGAAGCCTTCCTGATAGATGCGCAGCAGATTATCATACCCCTCCTCTGGAGAACCGCCTGCTTCACGCAAGCGGGCATTCTCCTGGGACAGGCGCTGATTTTCCTCTATCAGTTCGAGGATTTTCTGGCGCAGGACACCCAGTTCCTCGTAGAGTTCACCGATTCGCTCCTCCAGGTTCGCCACCTGCACGAACAGCGAGTGTTTGTCCATACGCGTTCTCCCGGTCCACGGCCCGGGGCCGCCTCAGTGCGACGAGGCGACGCCCTGGTCCTGGTAGGTGTCGTTCTCGAACTTCAGGCAGCACATCAACCTTCCGCACAGACCGGAGATTTTCGTGGGATTGAGGGACAGGCTCTGGTCCTTGGCCATGCGGATGGAGACCGGATCGAACTCACCCATCCACGTGCTGCAGCACAACAGTCGGCCACAGGGCCCGATCCCGCCGAGGATCTTGGCCTCGTCCCGGACGCCGATCTGGCGCAACTCAATGCGGACCCGGAACACAGAGGCAAGGTCCCGGACCAACTCCCGAAAATCCACCCGCCCCTCGGCGGTGAAGTAGAAGATCAATTTGTTGCGGTCGAACGTATACTCGGCGTCGACCAGTTTCATCTCCAACTGGTGGGACGCCACCTTGTCACGGAACACCTGCATCGCAGCTTTGGCGCGGCGCCGGTTCTCCGCGACGGTCTCGGCATCTTTGGCATCCGCGACGCGGATGACCTGCTTCAGTGGCAGCACCACGTCCTCCTCCGCCACGGACTTGTTGCCCACCACCACCTCGCCGTACTCAATGCCCCGCGCCGTCTCCACGATGACATGATCCCCGCGCCGGAGGGTCAAAGGACCCGGATCAAAGTAATATATCTTGCCCGCCGTCTTAAAGCGGACGCCGATGACCGTATACACTGGCAAAAACCTCCTGGAGTCGAACACACATGCGCTCCGCGTTGAGCGTAGCGGCGACGTGCGAGCGTGTCCGCACTCTCGTCTCCAGCACCACCGCGATGGCCTTGGCCAGTTCGGCCACGTTTGTCATGCTCGACTGCTCTTTCAACTGCGCACGGTATTCGCCAAACCGAATGTGGCGGTCGTCCCCCGCGCAGGTGTGCATCAGGTCTCGCAGCCACATCGCCAGGACATACAGCGCGTCGGAGAATTCGGCATCCTCCGCCGCCCGAACAAGCCGGTCGGCCAGGATGACTGCCGGCTCGGCGCCCTTCAACAGGGTCTCCGTCCATTGTATCACCGGCTCAATCAGGCTGGCAAACCGGGGATCTCCCTCCGGGTCCGCTCCCTCCTCGGCCGGAATGGCGTCGTCCCAAGGTGCCGAACCGGCCGGCGGAAGGGGGAACAGGAAACAGCGAGATCGAATGGTGGGCAGAACCCGCCGGACGCTCCCTGCGGTCAACAGGGCGATCACGGAGGGCCACGGTTCCTCCAACGTCTTCAGGAGCCGGTTGGCCGCCACGGGCGTCATCTCGTCCACGCCGTGCACGACGTAGACCACGCGCCCGCCCGCGTGGGCGCGCAGTTTCAGTCGCTCCTGCAATGCCTCCACCTGGCCCGTCTTAACCGCGGTACCTTCTCGGTCGAGCGCATACAGATCGGGGTGGTTGCCCGACTCGAATTGAATGCATGCGGCGCACTGGCCGCAGGGGGCCGGCTCCCCGGTGCAGAGGAGCATTTGAGACAGAAAATTCACAAATCGACGGTTCTGGCTCGCTTCCCCCACGAACAGCATGGCGTGCGGCACACGTCCCGACGCGATGTCCTCCCGCAGCCGGCCCAGCAGGTCGGTCTGAATCGGCCACTCAGACAACGGGACAACCCGGCGTGTGGCGCCGGCTTCAGAAGTGTTCAAAGCGCTCCACATCCAACACAAACACGGTGGCCCCGCCGACCTGCACGCTGACCGGGTACGGGATGAACGACTCCATCTGATTGCCCATCGGCGCCATCGGTGTCACGACCTGTTCGCGCGATCGGCAACTCTGGCGGATGATGTCCAACACCTCTTCCAACCGGTCCTCCTCGGTGCCGATCATGAACGTGGTGTTGCCTGCGTGCAAAAACCCGCCGGTGCTCGCCAGTTTGGTGGCGCGCACCCCGGCCTTGACGAGATTCTGAGCCAGCCGCGGGCTGTCCTTGTCCTGGACGACCGCCATGACCATCTTCATCCCACACACCACCTTTTTCCGCGGATGGGTTGACCATTCGCGATTACAGTTTCTTCTCCACGCGGGACCAGATCTCCTGCTCCAGGGCCTGCGCGTCCCGGGTGCCGTCCAGGACGACGATGCGCTCCGGTTCCGCCGCCGCGATGCGCAAGAACGCGTCCCTGACAAGATTAAAGTATTCATCCCCGCGTTGTTCGATGCGATCCGCCTGTCCGCGCCCCGCCTGCACACGCCCGCGGCTGACCGCCACCGGCACGTCGAGGAGAAACGTCAGGTCCGGCTTCAGCCCGCCTGTGGCAAACCGGTTCACCGCGGCCACCGCGTCCATCCCGAGACCCAGCCCTTCGCCCTGGTACGCGAGACTGGCGTCGACGTAGCGGTCGCAGAGCACCACGTCCCCCCGGGCGAGAGCTGGCCGCACCCGTTCCCATAGCAGTTGCGCCCGCGAGGCCGCGTACAGCAGGGCCTCGGTGCGCGGGGCAATGTCCCGGCGTGCCGGATCGAGCAGAAGCGCCCGCAGCGCATCGCCGAGCGGTGTCCCACCCGGTTCCCGGGTGCACATCACCCGCCTGCCGGAGGCTTCCAAACGGGCCCGCAAGCGTTCAATCTGCGTGCTCTTCCCCGCGCCATCCAACCCTTCAAACGTGATGAACACCTGCGACCCCTCCTTCCTGCAGCACAGGGATGTTCCCCGCCGCGTCCACGCCGTGCACCTCGTACTCAGTCTCCAACAGCGCCGACAGGGCGGCGCACAGCTCTTCGTCCAGCGATTGCCCCGGCAGGACCACCGGCACCCCCGGCGGATACGGCGTGATGAGCCCCGCGGCCACACGTCCCGCGGCCGTTCCCACCGGCACCCACGTCCGAGGAGCGAAAAACACCTCGCGCGGCGCGGCGGCCAGAGGAGCGGCGCTGTGCGCCATCAGCCGGACCAGCGGCGATGCCAGGCCGGCGTCCGAACCCGCGGCCGACACTTCTGCCGCCGGCCGGCCGCCGGGCGAAGGACCGACGAGCGACGGCCTGGCCGGCGGAGCCACCCCGGTCAGTGCGTCGAGATACCTTCCGACACCCACGGGTTCAGCCGCCAATCCGAATACGCTGAGCACCCCCAGGGGATCGGCGTATTCCACCCAAATGCCCGCATCCTGCAGTGCGGCCTGCACGCGCTGGCTCGCCGCCATCCCGCCAGTCGGCAGGAAGTGGCGCAGCGGATCGTCCAGGCGGTGATGCGGATACGCCTGCCACACGGCCTCCATCGCCGCCACCGCACTGGCAGCCGCATCCGCCCCCTCCGTGCGCAGCCACAGCTGGGCCGCGTCCAAGGATGCCAGCAACAGATACGACGGACTCGTGGTCTGCAGCGCGGAGAGCGCCTCGGCCACGGCCACGCGGTCCACCCGCCGCCCCTGGCCGAGCACCCAGGCCGTCTGCGTCAACCCGGGCAGCATCTTGTGCACGCTCTGCACCACCACATCCGCACCTTCCTGGATGCTGTGCGGCGGCAGTTCCGGCACCAGCCCGAAATGCGCCCCGTGCGCCTCGTCCACAATCAGAGGCACCCCGTGCTGATGCGCCACCTCCGCCAGCTCACGCACTTGGGCGCGCACCCCTGCGTAGGTAGGCGAAGTGACGTACACGGCCCGGATCCCCTGCGCATCCTCCAACACCCGCGCCACCTCGGCCGGGGCCGGCGGGCGAACCACCTGACGCCCGGCGTCCCATGCGCCCGGGATCAGCACCGGTTCGGCACCCGCGACCACCAGGCCCCGCCACGCGCTCTGGTGGAAAGGACCGGCGAACACCACCTTGCCGCCCGGTGCCGCTGCGAGCAATGCGGCCATCACACCCGCGGTCGATCCGTTGACGCTGAACAGACACCATTCCGCCCCGTAGTGTGCCGCCGCCAGGGCCTCCGAACGCAAGATGCACCCCTCGGCGCGGTGGAGGTTGTCCAAACCGGGCAACTCGGTTAAATCGATCTTCGCCGCTGCCCCCAGCCACGGAGACAGCCTCCCGGGCAACAGCCGGCCCTGTTTGTGACCCGGGACGAACAGCGGCAGCCGAATTCGGCCTGCCATCCGGACGAGCGCCGCCAACAGCGGCGCTTCCGCTTCATCCCACCCGGGCTTTCCGTCCGTGACAACGGTTCCGATCAATCTTAACCCCCCGTCCGCGGCATTGGCTGCCCCCTATGATACAATGTTGGACATCAAGCTGCTAGGAAGCCTGAGGAGGAATCAGGGTGGCCATCCAACAGACAAACGGGCTCAGCCTCATCCTTCGCCTGAAGATCAGC
Organism: Alicyclobacillus macrosporangiidus CPP55; assembly: GCF_000702485.1. Classification (GTDB taxonomy): domain Bacteria; phylum Bacillota; class Bacilli; order Alicyclobacillales; family Alicyclobacillaceae; genus Alicyclobacillus_H; species Alicyclobacillus_H macrosporangiidus_B. The sequence continues at coordinate 2,272,768 of NZ_JNIL01000001.1, forward strand.
ACGGACGCCGCGTTCAGCCAGGTGGCAACGGCCATCGGGGAAGCCGGCGGCGACATCATCGCCGTAGACGTGATCCGCGTCGAGAAGGACCACGTCATCCGCGACGTCACCGTGAACGTGCACAACGATGCCCACCGCGAGCGCGTCGTCGAATCGCTCGCCCAGCGCCCCGGAATCGAAGTCATCAACGTCTCCGACCGGACGTTCTTGGTCCACTTGGGCGGTAAGATTGAGATCCAGGCCAAGACCCCGGTCAAGAACCGCGACGACCTCTCCCGCGTGTACACGCCGGGGGTGGCCCGGGTTTGCCAAGCCATCCACGACGACCCGTCAAAAGCGTTTCAGCTGACCATTAAGCGCAACACGGTCGCCGTCGTCACCGACGGTACGGCCGTCCTGGGTTTGGGTGACATCGGGCCGGAGGCGGCCCTCCCCGTGATGGAAGGCAAAGCCATGCTGTTCAAGCAGTTCGCCGGTGTCGACGCCTTTCCCATCTGCCTGAACACCAAGGACACCGACGAGATTGTCGCCATCGTCAAAGCCATCGCACCCGGGTTCGGCGGCATCAACCTGGAGGACATCTCGTCCCCGCGCTGCTTCGAGATCGAACAGCGGTTGCGCGAAGAGCTCGACATCCCCGTCTTCCACGATGACCAACACGGCACCGCGGTGGTGATCCTGGCAGGCCTGCTCAACGCCGTCAAACTGGTCGGCAAGCAGCTGCCGGACCTGCGCGTGGTCGTGTGCGGCATCGGGGCCGCCGGCGTCGCGTGCACGAAGATCCTGCTGTCGGCGGGGGTCAAGAACGTGATCGGAGTCGATCGCGCCGGCATCATCGAACGCGATCACCCCTATGAGAACCCCATCTGGAACTGGTATGCGCACCACACCAACCCGGAGGGCCGCCGGGGCGATTTGATGGCCGCCATCACCGGGGCGGACGTGTTCATCGGCGTGTCCGGACCGGGTGTGCTCAAACCGGAGCACCTCCAGGCGATGGCGCGCGATCCGATTGTGTTCGCGATGGCCAATCCGATCCCCGAGATTCTGCCGGAAGAAGCCGAGCCCTACGTGCGCATCCTGGCCACGGGGCGTTCCGACTACCCGAACCAGATCAACAACGTCCTCTGCTTCCCGGGCATCTTCCGGGGGGCGCTGCGCGTGCGCGCGCGGGAGATCAACGAGGAGATGAAACTGGCCGCGGCGGAAGCGATTGCGGCCTGTGTGCCGGATCATCAGCTGAACGAACAGTACATCATTCCGTCGGTGTTTAACGAAGCGGTCGTCAAGTCGGTCAGCCGGGCTGTCGCCGAGGCCGCGGTCCGAACCGGCGTCGCACGGCGCGAACACGCGGTGCCCTCGTACTGAATCCCAGGCGTCTGGCGCCGGCGTACGCCGGCGCCGCCGCTGCTCGGCAGCCCGCAGCGGTTGAGGCAGCGCCCCGCTGGTGCCGCGGTGTCCGATATGACCGCCTGTAGCCTGCCGGGTTCAGGGGCGGTCAAGGACAAACCCGCCACCAAATGCGCTTCATGCAATCCACGTAATGTTTATAACGGACGTCAGAGACATCCGTGGAGACGATTGCCCGCTCGCAGTCCATGCAGATGAACTGTCCGCACACCGTAATTCCGTCCGCCTTCTCCTGCTGGCACACGATGCACTGTCGTGCCTGCTTTCCGTCCAATCCTATCACCCGTCCCATCCGTAGCCCCGGTCGAAGCGTCCCGGCAAAGCCGCGCGTTGTCCGGCGCCTCCAGCAGCCAGTATGGCTTATCACACTGGCAATCATACCTACCAAATCTGGTGAATCCCGATGGCGATCATCACCAACCCGGCGACGCAGGTGGCCCAGTTCCCCAGCTTCTTGGCGATGTAGCGCCGCCCCACGTACACCGCGGCGCCCAGCAGCACAAAGCTCGCGAACGCCACCGCGGCGGCCGTCCACACGATGCCGATGTGCACGACGCCGGCGTCGAAGCCGCCAGCCAGCGCATTGAGCGCCGCCGCCACGCCGAGGATGACCGCCTCACCCAGGTTGAGGGTGCGCGAATGATCCAAGTCGGCAGCGGCGGGATCGCGCAGAATCCGCTTGACCACGTTCCCCTCTTCCGGCAGGATCTCCTGGCGACCGCGCAAAGGCTCGGTGAGGACCCAAAGGCCGACCAGCCACATCACCACCGCTCCAGTCCAGGCCGTGAGATGGGGCGGGACGTAGCGGGTGAGGACCTCGCCAAACCAGCCGGCCACGAAGGTCGCCGCCCCCGAGATGAGGGCGATGATGGCGTTCGCCCACCACGAGATGTGGATGTGGCGGATTCCGTAGACGATGCCAAAGCTCGCATTGTCGAGGTTGGCCGCCAGCGCAATGGCGCAGATGGTCACAATGGTCGAACCCATCCGGCTCCACCCCCCGTGGACTCCTTACACCTTATGAGCCAAGGCTCGTCGCTGTTTCGGTCCGGTAAGCCGGGGGATTTCCGTGCTATAATGCTCTTGCTTCCAGAAGAGGGCCTTCGTGAGGAGCGGAGTGCGGGAGGGAGGAGGTGGCGGCGTGCAGGTGAGGAAGACTTCCAGCTTGACCCGGGGTGCGTCCGTCATGGTGGCCAGCGTGACGGCGGCCAAACTGCTCGGCCTCATCTACCTGTTCCCGCTCACCCGCCTGATCCATGACGAAGGCATCGGCATCTACTCAAACGCCTACGCCCTGTACGTCATCCTGTTGACCTTAGCGACGGCCGGATTCCCGACCGCGATGGGGAAGCTGGTGTCGGAACGGCTCGCCCTGCGCCGGTACGGAGAAGTCGAAGGACTGTACCGCATCACCGTTCGGACGGTCGTTCGGCTCGGGGTGATTTTGGCGATCCTGATGTGGTTCGGGGCTCCGCTGTACGCCAGGATGGTGGCCCTGCGGGAATCCGCGCAGGCGGTCTCGGCCCTGACCCTCTCCATCCGGGCGCTGGCCCCGGCGCTGTTGGTGGTCCCCCTGATGAGCGCCCTGCGCGGTTATCTGCAGGGATTTCAACGCTTGGAGCCGTCGGCGTACAGCCAAGCGTTGGAACAACTGGTGCGCGTGGTGGCCATCGTGATCGGCGCCTGGTGGGTGATGCGCGGTGGAGGCACCCCCGCCCTGGGGCCGCCGCCGCCACGTTCGGGGCGTTCGTCGGCGCGCTCGCCGGGCTCGTCCTGCTCCTCGTCGCGGTGCACACGGTCCGGCGGGAATTTCGATCCCGGTGGCGCCGCCCGTCCTCTCGCACCGCCGCCTCCGCCCTGCGGCGGGAGTTGTGGCAGTTGGCGCTGCCGATCAGCCTCGGCACGCTGGTGGTGCCCATCTCCGGTTTGGTGGACTCGCTGACGGTGCAGAATACGCTCTTGTTCGCAGGCTACAGCTTTCAGCACGCCACCGAGGCGTACGGCGTGCTCTCCCGGCAGGCCATGCAGCTGATCCAGTTGCCCCTGGCCTTCGCCATGGCCGTCGGAGCCTCCGTGCTGCCAGCCATCGCCCAAGCGCGCGCCCTGCGCGACCAGGCCGCCATCGAGAACCGGGTGAACGGCACCGTGCGATCCATGCTCTTCATGACCTTCCCGGTCGCCGCGGCGCTGCTGATCCTCGGCCGGCCCATCGATCAGATGCTGTACGGTTCCACCGAGGGCGCCCTCATCATCTCGAGCGTCTCATTCATGAGCGTGTTTAGCAGTCTCGAGTTGATCTCCACCTACATGCTGCAGGGCCTGAACGAGATGTACAGGCCCGTGCGCAACATGTTCCTCGGCGTGTTGGTCAAGCTCGTGCTCAACATCGCCCTCATCTTTCCGTTTCACATCTTGGGAGCGGCGATGGCGACGACCATCGGCTATCTGTTCTCGTCCGCGCTCAACGTCCTGGCGGTGAAAAAGTACGGCCATGTCCACTTCTCGGTGATCCGCCTGGCGCTGCCGTCAGCAGCCGCCGCAGCCCTCACCTGCCCGGCGCTGGCCGCAGGCAGTTGGCTCGGCTGGCACGCCATGGGCCTCGTGACCCGGGTCCCCGACCTGCTCGCGACCGCCCAGGTGGTGTTCGCCATCGCCGTCGGGGGCGCCGTCTACGTCACGGCCGCCATCGCCCTGGGCGCCGTGCAGGCAGACGAATTGCAGCGGTTGCCCGCGGTGGGCCGCCAGCTGGCCCGGGTCGCCCGGCGCCTGCGCCCCTCTTCCGCACAATCCTAGTCATGCGTACAGCCACAAGTGCAGGACGATGAGCGCCGCGACCCCGGGGATCCCGAGCAAGCCTGCGGCCATGGCGGTCATCGGGTTGAACGGCAGGTGATAGTGGACGTACTGTCCCACCCAGTTGACCGCGAATACGAACAGACACCCCAGTACCGCACTCTTGACCACCCACCAGAAGACCTGGCCCGGATAGCGCAGGACCTGGCTCGCGGCGAAAACGCCCATCAACGCCAATCCCGCCCACAGCAACAGATGGGGATTGGGCACCCGGCTTCCCTCCCTTCCCCGGTCAATCCGCCTCGTTCCAATCCCAACGGACGCCCTCGACGCGGATCCCATGACGCCGCGCGAGCTGGAACAGGTAGTTAAACTGCCTTTCCGCGGCCCCGAGCCTGAAGACCATGTGATCAATCAGCATGGGATCCGTCACCGTGTCGAACTGCAGGCGCGCGATCTCGAGCTCGCGTTTCGCGCGGCGCAGATCCCGAATGACCTGGTCGGCATCCCGTTCCCCGGCCAGGGTCGCCGCAGACTCCACTCCGGCTGTCGCGGCCGGTCCAGCCGCGAAAGACACGTGCCTGTCCTCTTTCAATGCAAACGTCCTCCCCCTGTCGCAGGCTAATAGATCATAGACAGGGAAGAGGACGATTATGACTACGACGATACCTGGATTATACTTGGCGGCGCCCCTCCAGCGCCTTCGCCAACGTCACCTCATCCGCGTACTCCAGGTCCCCGCCCACCGGAACTCCCCGCGCGATGCGCGTCACCTGAATGGGAAACGGCTTGAGCAGACGGGCGATGTACATCGCCGTGGCCTCCCCTTCGACGGTGGGATTGGTCGCCAGGATCACCTCTTCGATCTCGCTGTCCGCCACCCGCTGGAGCAACTCCCGGATGCGGATGTCGTTTGGGCCAACGCCTTCCATGGGAGAGATGGCGCCGTGCAGGACGTGGTACCGGCCGTTATACTCGTGCGTCCGCTCCATGGCCAACACGTCCTTCGGATCTTGGACGACGCACAGAACCCGGCCATCGCGTCCCGTGTCGGCACACACTGAACAAGGCGTGCGATCGGTGATGTTGCAGCAGACAGGGCACTCGTGCAGCTTCCGCTTGACGTCCAGCAGCGCAGCGGCAAACGCCGCCACGTCTTCCTCACTCATATTCAGGGTGTGAAACGCCAACCGGGCAGCCGTCTTCGGCCCGATGCCCGGCAATTTCATGAACTGCTCCACGAGCCGCGCGATGGGCTCAGGGTATCCCCACATGTCAGAACAACCCGGGCATGTTCAGGCCGCGGGTGTACTTGCCCAACTCCGCCTCCGTCAATTGGTCCACCTTTTCACCCGCGTCCCGCAGGGCCGCCAGGAGGAGGTCCTGCAGCATCTCGACGTCCTGCGGATCGACCACATCCGGTTGGATGGCCACCGCGACGACCTGCTTGTGTCCATTCATGGTCACGCGCACTGCACCGCCGCCGGCCGTCCCTTCCACGGTGCGCTCCGCCAGCGCGGCCTGCGCCTTCAGGATCTCCTCCTGCATTTTCTTGGCCTGGCGCATCAACTGATTCATGTTTTTCACGGAGGGATCACTCCTTGTCCTCGATGATCTCGACGCGATCCGCGCCGAACAAGCGCACCACGGACGCCACCAGATCATCCGCCGGGGCGGTCGCGGAGGGTTCCTGCTTCCCCTCGGGCGTCCGAGCCGGAGCGGAAGCCTGCTGAAACGACTCCCAGTCGGCCCTCAGCAAGGCCAGAACCTGCATGGCGGTGCCCATCTCCTCCGCCAGCACGGCCTCGATCACACCGCGTTCCTCCGGCTTCATCACGGCATTGCGGTGGAAGGGGCTGGTGAACGCCAACACCAGGACGTCGGGCGTTGCGAGCACTGGCTCCCCGTTGATGAGCCAGGCGTGTGTCTGGATACGGCGCTCCCGCACGCGCCGCAGCAACTCCTCCCAGCGCCCCTGGACCTGCTCCAACACGGCCGTCGACGCCTGCTTCGACAGCGTCGCCAACACTTCCATCTTACGCGATGTTCCCGTGCGCCGCACAGGTCCACGGGCAGTTCCCGCACCCGGCTTTGCGGCCGCGGGCGGTGTGGACTCCGCTGCTGGGGCCGCCGGTGTGGCCATCCCGCGGTCCGCGCCCGCCGCGCTTGCCGCGCCTGTCGCGTTGGTTGCCCCTGCAGCAGCCCCCGGGATGTTCGCCGCCGGCCCGGCGGACTGCGCCGGCGCGTTCCCCGCGCCCGTCAGGCTGGGCGCCAGCGACAGCAGGGCCGTCTCCAACGCCAAGCGCGGTTGGTCCACAAAGCGCAGATGCACGTACGTCTCGCCGAGCGCCTGGATGGCCCGCAGAAGCCACGCCTTGTCACATCGATCCGCGGTCTCCCGGTATCCTGGCCGGCTCGCCCATTCACTCCGTCCGTCGGACAGCTTGACAATAAACAAATCGCGCAGCACCTGCAACAATTCGTGCACGATGCGAGAGGCGTCCTTGCCGGCGCGGTACCAATCCATCAGAAGTTCGATCACGGCCAGCAGATCCTCCGCCACCAGCCGGTTCACGAGCTCCAGCAAGGCGGAGGAGCGCACGCCGCCCAACACCTGGGCCGCCTCCTCGGCCGTCAGGCGGCCCGAGCCGAAGGCCGCCGCCTGCTCCAGCAGACCCAGGGCGTCACGCAGGCCGCCGTCCGCCGCCTCCGCGATCTTCCACAGGGCTTCCTCCTCGTACGTCCACCCCTGATCGGCGCAGACCGTTCGCAGCCGCTCCAGAATCTGCTCCGGCTCGATGCGCCGGAAGTCGAACCGTTGGCACCGCGACACAATCGTCCCTGGGATCTTGTGCGGCTCCGTGGTGGCCAGAATGAACAGCGTATGCCCCGGCGGCTCCTCCAGCGTCTTGAGCAGGGCGTTGAACGCCTCCGGGGTGAGCATGTGCACCTCGTCGACGATGTACACCTTGCGGCTCAGCGAAGCGGGGGCATACTGCACCTTGTCCCGCAACAGGCGAATTTCCTCCACGCCGCGGTTGGACGCGGCGTCGATTTCCTCGACATCCACGCTGGCCCCCGTCGTGATGCTCCGGCAGGCCTCGCATTCGTTGCACGGTTCCGCTCCCTGTCGATGGGTGCAGTTGACCGCCTTGGCCAGCACCTTAGCGGCACTGGTCTTTCCCGTCCCGCGCGGCCCGCAGAACAGGTAGGCGTGAGCCACCTGACCGCGCAGGATGGCGTTCATCAGCGTCTGCTTGACGTGCGGTTGCCCGACCAAATCCGCAAACGTCTGCGGCCGCCACGCCCGGTACAGGGCCTGGTACGGCACGGCCACCCCCTCCTCCGCGCGCAGAAATGCCAGCGCCCGGCCGCAGGTGCCGGGCGGGCCATGCATCCTCTACAGTAACACAGGGGGTGCCTGCGGACAATCCGGGGGGCCGGGCAAACTCCGAAACGGCATGAGGAAGCGGAAGGTGGTTCCGAACCCTTTGGAGGAGACCCGGATCTCACCGCCGTGATCGAGCGCGATCCGCTGGCAGATGGCGAGCCCGAGGCCGGTCCCCCGGTCCTTGGTGGTGAAAAACACGTCGAAGATGCGATCCATCAGATAATATGGGATGCCGGGCCCGGTGTCCGATACGTCGATCTCGAGCCAGTCTCCGCTCCGCCTCGCGGCGATGGTCAACACCCCGCCAGGCTCCATGGCTTCGATGGCATTTTCCGCCAGATGCCGGATGGCCTGGGTGAGCAGAACGGGATCGGCGAGGAAGGGGGGCAGGACCTCCACCCGCCGGCACACCTGGATCCCGGCCGCTTCGGCCTGTGCCGACAGCTCCGGCTCCAGCGCTTCCAGGACGGCTTGCAGGGAGCACGGACGAGGTTGCACCCGGTGCACATGCGACAGCAGCATCAGCTCGTCGATGAGCGCCTCGACCTGGCCGATCTCCTTGAGCATGATCCGCGTGTTCTGCAGGTCTCCCGCCTGGCCCGCGGCGGAGAACTTGTGTTCCATCACCTGCAGAAAACCCTTGACCGTCGTCAGGGGATTCCTCAGTTCGTGTGCGAGCCCCGCGGCGATCTTGGCCAACGTCGCCATCTTTTCGGTCCGCTGAACGTGTTGTTCGAGCGTCCGCAGATCCCCCAGGTCCTTCATCATCATGTAGAAGCCCGCGTACACCCCGAACGGATCGAATTTATTGAAAGAGTCCGCCAGCACGTGGCGGATACGGTCACCCCTCGTCCACGTGAGGACGTGGTTTTTCAGCTCCCGTCCGGAAGTCAGCAATCCGGACAACAGTTGGTGCTCTTCCCGATCCGCAGGAAGGACATCTGCGAGCGGCACGGCCTTGCCGAGCGGCGCCTCGATGTCCAACAGCTGGTTAGCCAGTTCGTTGAACACGATCAGCGTCCCCCGTTTGTCCAGGTAGAGCAGGCCGGAGTTCATGCGCCCGACCACATTCCAACCGTCCGCGCCGACCCCCGGATCCGCGTCCCATCGCACAGCCATGCACAGCCCCCCAAGGCCGAGAATGGGGGAGATTTCGGGCTGTGCGAGGAGATTCCTGCCCGGTCGACAAAAGATCCCGGAAGCAGACAGGGTTCGACAACCCCCAGGCCCGACAAGAACACAAAAAACGCGCCTTCCGACCAAGAACCAAACCAGGCTTCCCCGCGTCGCCCGAAAGGTCTTCCTTAGTGCTGCTTCCGTCAGGACCTGACACGGTTCGGAAGTTTTCGCCGCGCGGGACCCAGTTTGGTCCTTGGTCGCAAAACGCGTCGATGTACGCTAGGCTGTCCCCGGGACTCGGGCGGTACGCCATTCGCGCGCCCGCCCATCCCCCGTCGAGACACGTATGGCGGAGAGAGTGGGATTCGAACCCACGAGCCCCGTGAAGGGCTACTCGCTTTCGAGGCGAGCTCTTTCGACCACTCAGACATCTCTCCGCGTCGACCCAAAGCGGGATTCGGTTGTCCTTCACGGCCGCGCCTGTCGCAGCGACCGGAAAAATTCCTTGAGTATCATACCACACTCTTCGCCCAGAATGCCACCGGTAATGATTGGTTGATGGTTCCACAAGCCAGGCGCCAACACGTTCATACGGGAGATCAGCGCCCCGCCCTTCGGATCGGCCGCTCCGAAGACAATCCGTGCCACGCGGGCCAGCATCGCCGCGCCGGCGCACATGGGGCACGGCTCCAGCGTGACATACAACTGACACTCGGCGAGCCGCCAGCCCCCCAAGCGGCGGCTGGCCTCCTGCAGGGCAATGAGTTCGGCGTGCGCCGTCGGATCCCGCCACGTCTCCCGCCAGTTGTGCGCCCGGGCCACGACCCGGCCCTGGTGGACGACGACGGCCCCAATCGGTACCTCGCCGAAGGAGCGTGCACGCCTGGCCTCAGCCAGGGCTTGCCGCATCCAGTGCTCGTCCTCATCCCGGCGCTCCTGCAGGAGGACGACGTCGGAGGGCCCCGGTCCCGTGTCCCGCGAACCCGCGCCTGGTGCCCATGGGCTTGAGCCCGATCCCCCAGCCGAGCGCGGGTTCATGCCGGATTCGCGCCGGGCTGCGAGCCCGGCGCCTCCCCGTCCGGGATGGCGTGGCGCGGCCGGCGCGCCACGATATCGACGGCGAGCGCCAATTCCCGCAAAACGTCCGACTGCAGCTGGGGCTCAAAATACTTGGCTTTGACGAACGCAGTCCCGTGCTCTGTGGAGACGTAGTGGCTCGGCAGGTGATTCAAAGCGATGGCCAGGATGTCGTCGATACACTGACTGCAACCGCAGCGCACTAAGCCCCGTTTCAAATACGCGTCCTCGAGCAAGGACCGCACCATCGTCTCCGTGACATTGTACACGGCCATCCGTCCCCGCCTCCGTCCGTCAGCCCAGGCCGCGTCCAGCGGCCCTGCCTCTGGGCTTCCGTTCCTTGCCATCATCATACAACACCGAGTCGTCTCCTAAAAGGTCCGCGCGCGGCAGTAGGCCCGGACGTGTTCAGCGAATTCGGCCGCCATCCCGCGCAGAGTGCCCGGCATACAGACGAGGCGGGTGTGCGCCACGGGCAGCGGAAAGTGCGGGAAGGGCACCTCCAGCACGGTGCCCCGGAGCAGCTCGCGGCGGACGGTGGACGCCGGCAGAAACGACACGCCGAGGCGATCCACCACCCATTGAATCGTGACGTGGACCTGGCTCACGCGGAGGGTGCGCAGAGGATGAATCCGGCGGAGTTGCAGCAGGAGATCCTCCCAATACTCCGGGTGGTTGTGCGTGAGCAACGGGTACACCTCCAACAGCTCGTCGGCCGCCGGCAGGATGCCGTCCACGTCGCCGACGTCCGCGGGCGCGATGAACACCACCGGGTCCGCATAGAGTGCCTCGGCGACCAGGTGCGGATGCTCGACGCCCAGGCGTGACAGCCCGAAATCACACAGCCCCTCCATCACCGCCTTGGCGATGTCCACGGATTCCATGACCTGGATGGCAAATTCCACATCAGGCCGCTCCCGCGTGAAACGCCGGATACAGTCGGGCAACACCGTGGTGGCCACCAGCGGGGAGGCCGCCACGCGGACGGTATGCGCATATCCCTGCTGCCACCGAAACAGATCCTCGCGCGCGGCGTCATCCGCTTCCACCATGGCCCTGGCGTGGTTCAGATAGCGCCGGCCGGCCGGCGTCAGCCGCACACTCCGGCCCGTGCGCTCGAACAGCGCGACGCCGAGCGTCTGTTCGAGCTTCTGAATGTGGACGCTGACGGTCGGTTGCGCCAAATGCAGCCGTTCGGCCGTCCGGCTGAAGTTGCCCGTCTGTGCGGCGGTGACGAACGTGCGCAGCCATTGCAGGTCCATGCCGGAACCTCCTATTACGTTTCATAATCGAAATATGCATTTATATTCATTATACAAAATCGATACACAGCGCTATGCTCAACGTACGGAACCCTGACAGGGGAACCAGACCTGGCCATCAAAAGGAGGAAGCCACATGACGAACACGCGTGGATTGGAAGGCGTGGTGGCGGCGGAGACAGAACTGTCGCTGGTCGACGGGGAGCGAGGCCACCTGGTGTTCAGAGGGCACTGGGCGCGCGAGCTGGCGCGATCCCGCCGCTTCGAAGACGTGGCCCATCTGCTGTGGACGGGCAGGCTGCCGGCGCCGGAGGAGGCCTCGGCGTGGCAGGCGCAAATGGCTGCAGCGCGGACGCTGCCCGAACACGTGTGCCGGGTGATCGACGCCCTCCCGCCCGAGATGGACATGATGAGCGTGGTGCGTACTGCGGTCTCTGCGCTCGGAGCAGCGCAGGACTGGCCCCCCAGCCTGTCCGACGCCATCCGATTCACGGCCGCGGTCCCGACCATCATCGCCTACCGGCACGCGCGCAGCGAGGGCCGCTCGCCAGTGGCGCCGCGTTCAGACCTGTCCCATGTGGCGAACTACCTGTACATGCTCACCGGCCGCGACCCCGCGCCGGAACACATCCGGGCGCTCGAGGCATACCTGGTGATCACGATGGAGCATGGCATGAACGCGTCCACCTTCACGGCGCGCGTCGTCACCTCAACGCAGTCGGACATGGCCTCCGCCCTGGCGGCCGCCATCGGCGCCATGAAGGGACCGCTGCACGGCGGGGCGCCGGCCGGCGTCATGGACATGCTGGAGCAAATCGGAACGCCCGACCGGGCCGAGTCATGGATCCGCTCCGCCCTCGCGAGAGGTGAACGGCTGATGGGCTTCGGGCACCGGGTGTACAAGACGACCGATCCTCGCGCCCTGGCGCTGCGGGACGTGGTGATGGAACTGGCAGGCGAGGATCCGTGGTTTTCCTTGGCGACCCAGGTGGAGGACATCGCCATCCGGTTGTTGGAGGAGCATAAGCCGGGGCGGCGCCTGTACACGAACGTCGAGTACTGGGCGGCGGCCGTCCTGCGGTCGGTGGGCATCCCGAAGCCGCTGTACACCGCAACCTTCACGGCGAGCCGGACGGTGGGCTGGAGCGCGCACATCCTGGAGCAGGCGGCCCACAACCGGCTCATCCGCCCGCAGTCGGTGTACGTGGGGAAGATGCCCGCCATCCTTCGACCACAGGACGATGTATGAGATGTATGAATACTTGGCCCTGCCGGAATGGGGCGGCGCCTGCGCGCCGCCCCCAGGCGACACCGTTCACCGCTTCGGGTTTCCCAGCCACCCTCACTGAACGGGGACCTGGTGTTTTCGGCACCAATCCGAGACCGCACGGGCGAAGCGCTGCTTGTCCTCTTCGGACCGTGCGCGAAAGGCGCGCATCAGCGCCGGCAGATACTTTCCCTTGCGATAGACGGTGACAGCGCCGCCCGAAAGCACCACTCTCTCCATCTCCTTCGCCTCGATGCGGCGGATCTCCCGGCCCCGGCGCATCACCACGATCGCCTTTGGGTCCAACACCAGTGAGGACCGCGACCACAGCCGCCAGATCATCCACACCAGCACCCCCGCCTCCACCACCGCCATACCGATGGCCACCCAGTATGTGTAGCGGCCGGCGGGGATGAGATTGAGAACGGCCAGGACGAACGTGATCGCCAAGGCCGTCATCCAGGCGTTCTCCCGCGTGGGGATCTCCTTGTCCAATGGGGTCACCTCCGCCGTAGTGCGCCACAGGGCGCCTCGTCCCCAGTCTAAACGGCCTGCGCCCCGCGCGTCCACACCCGTGCTTGAGACAGTGCGCTCGCGCCCGGGTTCCGCCCGTCACCTCGCGCCCAGGGACTGCATAAGGTATGGCGTCATCTGGGCGCGGCAGCGTCCGCAAGCTGGGAATCGAGGGAGGCGCTGACGGAATGTGCGGAATTGCAGGCTGGATTGACTGGGAGCGCGACTTGCGGCGCGAGGAGAATGTGGTGCGTGCGATGGCGTCCACGATGGCCTGCCGCGGCCCGGACGCAGACGGAGTCTACCTGTCGAAGTCCGCGGCGTTCGGGCACCGCCGTCTGGTGGTGGTGGACCCAGCCGGAGGCGCCCAACCGATGACGCGCCGCTGCGGCGAACGCAGCTACACCATGGTCTACAACGGCGAGCTGTACAACACCGAAGATCTCCGCAGCGAACTGAAGGCCCTTGGGTACACGTTCCAATCCTACTCGGACACCGAGGTCCTGCTCGTCTCGTACATCGCCTGGGGAGAGGCGTGCGTCGGGAAGCTGAACGGCATCTTCGCCTTCGCCATCTGGGACGAAGGCGAGCGGCGGCTGTTCATGGCCCGCGACCGGCTGGGTGTCAAGCCGCTGTTCTATGCACGGCGCGGATCGAGCTTTTTGTTCGCGTCCGAGTTGAAGGGACTGCTCGCGCATCCGTTGGTCGATCCGGTCGTCGACGCGGAGGGCCTCGCCGAGGTGTTCGCCATCGGCCCGGCGCGCACGCCCGGCCACGGGATCTTCAAAGACGTCTACGAGCTGCGCCCCGGCCACGCCCTGGTGGCCACGCGGGATCATGTCCGCATCCGCGCCTACTGGAAGCTGGAGAGCCACGAGCACACGGACGACCTGGACACGACGGTGGAGACGGTGCGCGGTCTGCTCATCGACACGGTGCAGCGGCAACTGGTCTCCGACGTGCCTGTTTGCACGTTCCTCTCCGGCGGCGTCGACTCGAGCGCTGTCACCGCCATCGCGGCAGATTACTACCGTGTGCAAGGGCGAGAGCCGCTGCACACGTTCGCCATCGAGATCGAGGACATGGAGAAGTATTTCAAAGCGAACGCATTCCAAAAGAGCCTCGACGCTCCATACGCCCAGCGCGTATCGGAGCACCTGGGAACGGTGCATCACCGGGTGGTCTTCAGCATGAGGGAGATGATCGACCACCTGCTCACACCGCTCGCCTGGCGCGACGTTCCGGGGATGTGCGACATCGACGTGTCCATGTACCTGTTCTGCCGGGAGATCAAGCGGACGCACACCGTCGCCCTTACGGGCGAGGCGGCAGACGAAGTGTTCGGCGGATACCCGTGGTTCCACCGCGAAGAGGCGCTCCAGGCGGACACGTTCCCGTGGTCGCTTCGGCTGAGTGATCGAGTAAACATCCTGTCTGAGGAACTGAGGGGATGGATCCGGCCGTTCGAGTACGTGGCCGACCGCTACCGGGAGGCGCTGGCGGAGGTGCCGGTGCTGCCGGGGGAGGACCCGCACGAGGCGCGCGTGCGGGAGATCGGGTATCTCAGCATCACCCGTTTCCTGCCCACGCTGCTCGATCGCAAGGACCGGATGAGCATGGGGGCGAGCCTGGAGGCGCGCGTACCCTTCTGCGATCACCGCCTGGTGGAATACGTCTTCAACGTCCCCTGGGCGATGAAAGCGTGCGACGGCGAGATCAAAGGACTGCTGCGACGCGCGGCGCGGGGCATGCTCCCGGAGGACGTGCTGTACCGCAAGAAGAGCCCATACCCCGGCACACCGAACCCGGAGTACCTGGAGGCGACGCGCACCCGCGCCCTGCAGGTCCTGGACGATCCCGCCTCCCCGCTCCGCCCGCTGGTGGACGTGGCCGCGATCCGCGGGCTGGCGGAAGCAAGCAGGCAGCCGGGCGAGCACCGGCCGTGGTTCGGCCAGATCCTCGGCACGGCCCAACTGTTCCATTACCTGTTGGAAATTGACGAGTGGATGCGCCGCTATCACGTGCGATTGGCTTGAACTGCGTGCCCCGAACCGTGGCCATGGCCTTCGGCATGGCCCTGTTCGGCCAGGCACCGGTCGAGCACGCCGGCACGCCACTTGAGGCCGAGCCATCCGATGAACATCACCGCGGCGGCGACCCAGAACGGGACCTGCACGCCATAGGCGTCCTTCAGGAGCCCGTCCAGGACGGGCGCCACCGCCGCCCCTGACCAGCGCAGGAAGTTGTAGGTCCCGGAAGAGATGGACCGCGAAAACGGAGACACTTCCATCGCCAACGTGGTGAACAGCGCGTTCGAGATGCCGCAGAAGAACCCCGACACGATGATCACGATGACCAGCCAGTGCTGCTGATTCACCAACGCAGCGGCCACCAGGACGGCCACCATGCACAGCAGGTTCAGGTCCAGCATCCGAACCGGCCCCATCAGCGGACGCAACCAGTTCACCACGAAGACTGACGAGATCCCGACCAACACGCCCCAGGCGAAGAACACGACGCCCAAGCCCAGTGCACTGACGGAGGTCATCGTGATGGGCGAGTAGGCGAGAATCGTGAAGAACGCGAAACTGTATGTCAGGCCGATGAGCGCGTTGGAGATGACGCCCGGATGCTTCATGGCCCGGAACAGGTCGGCCGCTGTGCGCGGCGCCTCCTTCTTGCCCGTGTCGCGCACCAAGGTCAAGGTCAAGATCAGGGCGATCAGCATGAGGGTCGACGTGCCCGCAAACGGCAGGCGCCAGTGGATGCTGCCGAGGAAGCCGCCGAGCAGCGGCCCGGACGCCATGCCGAGGCCGAGCGCGGCTTCATACAGCGTGATCGCCGCCGCCATCCCGCCGGAGGACGCCCCGACGATGATGGACAGGGCCGTCGACGTGAAGAACGCGTTGCCGAGTCCCCAGCCGCCGCGGAACAGGGCCAGCACGCCGATGTTCGGAGCCAGCGCGCACAGCCCGGCAAAGATCACGACCAGAGACAGGCCCACGATCAGCACCCGGTGGGCGCCAAACTTCGTGGAGAGCACGCCCGACAGCAACATGGCCAACGCCATCACGGCGATGTAGCTGGTGAAGAGCCATTCAACCGCGAACGCCGACGCGTGCATGGCCTTCAGGATGGAGGACAAAATCGGATCGACGACGCCGATGCCCATGAAGGCGATCAGGGTCGCAAACGCCGTCGCCCACACGGCCGGCGAAAACTTCTTCCCCACGTGAACTCAACCTCCTTGCCACCTGACTTCTGGATCTTTCATTTCGATTCCCGAAATACAACAATACGCATCATACCACGGGTTCACGCCGTCCCGCCAGGGATGAAGGTGGGCACGTCTGTCGGATAAAACGGTTTCAAAATGGATAATTTCGCCGTTGTCCGGTCACAGCGGTTACACATCCCGGGATTTCGGCGTCAAAATGGATGACATCCCCTGGGAGGTGATGTTCATGCAGGACGATCCGTTGGCTGAACAAATCCGCGACGCGCTGCGCGAACCGGCGCTCGGCGACCGGCGGGAGGCGATCTGGGCGCGCCTCCAGTCCCGCGTCGGCGAGCCACTGGCCGGCAGTGTGGTTCGCAAGTGGCCCCGGTACGCACGCCAGGCCGCTGCCGTCGCCGCGGCCGTACTGGTGTGCGGGTTGGCGGCGACGGCAGTGGTGCAACACCGCGGCCTCCCTGGTCCGGACCCTGCGGCGGCGGTGCGCGTCGCGCTCGCGTTGTCCGGTGTCCTGTTCGACGGGCTCAGCCTCGCGCCTCGGCAGGCCTTGCGCGGATTCGTTTCTCCCGACGGCAACTGGCTGCTGCGCGCCACGGACGTGGTGAGCCTGGATGGTCAAACCTGTCCCTTGCCGGGGGATTACCCGGGTTTGTATGCCCTGTACGGATCGACCCCTCAAGGGGATCTCATCTTGATGTCATCGGTAAACAACGCCCTGAAGACCTTGCTCGATCCCCGCACGGGACGTTCGTCTCCCTTCCCGCTCGATACCGGGGCGGACGTCGCATGGGCGGCGGCGCGAAGCCCGCAGGGGGTGTGGGCGAAGGTGGAGGGGAATGATGCGGGAGCCGGCCCCGGAGTGAAGACGTGGGTGACGGTGGGGGGTAAGGTGATCCCGGGCACCGAGTCGGCTGACGGCAGCCCCCAGGTGGCGTGGAGCCCGGACGGTCGGACGCTTGCCATCACGCTGGACAACGGATCGAAGCTTCAAATCCTCCTGGTGCGCCCAGGCGTGGGTCGTCCGGAAGTGGTGGCGCAGGGCGCTTGGCCAGCAACAGGTTCGGTCGGCGGGCCGGCGCTGGGAGATTCGAATCTAGCATGGTCCCCTTCCGGACGATACGCGGCGGCCTCTTCTGGCGACCTGCTGGTGGTGTACGACGCGGAGAGTGGCCGGTTCTCCCGTCTCGACCTCCCTTCGGATGGCCGGTGGGCGTGGGGACCAGGACCCGATACGTTGTGTGCGGTCGTTCCGGAGGGCCTGCGCACCCGCGCCGAGATCCTCGATCCGGCCGACCCGTCGGGGCCGCCGTCGGCGACGTTGCACCTGGACGGGCGGATGGCGGACCTCGTTTCGACGGGAGACGGGCTGGTCATGCAGACCTCGGAAGGCCGGTTGGTGAGTGTGGACGAGCGGGATCGACCGACGATCCTGGCCGAAGATGTACAGGTCTGGTGGTACAACGCGAGTCGCCGGTCGGTGTACTTCGTCCGGAAGACGGATTCGGCGACGCTCTGGTGCGTTACCCTCCCCTGGGCGGCCCGAGGTGACGCGCCATGATGACGAGCGACGAATTCCGGACCCTGTACGAGGAGCACTTCGAGGCGGTTGCGGCATTCGTGTACCACTGCATGGGCGGAGGCGGGCACGCGTGGAACGACCTGGACGACATCGTCCAGCGCGTGTTCATCAAGGTGGCCCAAAACTACGGCCGGTTTCGCGGACAAAGTTCTGTGAGGACGTGGATTTTGGCGATCGCGCGCAATGAGATCGCCAGCTTTCACCGGGCCCGCCGACACATTCGTCAGGAGTTTCCATCGGGAGATACACCACTGGAAGGAGTGGCCATGGCGGAGTCCGCCGAGGACGAGGCCATCCATCGCGACGAGCGGATGCGGCTGCGCGCCCTGGTGTGGGCCCTCCCGATGCCGATGCGGGCAGTCGTGGTCCTGATGGTTTACCATGGGCTCACGTCTGCGGAGGCGGGACAGGTGATGGGGTGGTCTGCCGCGCGCGTGCGCGTCACCTACCATCGGGCGCTGCGGCGATTGCGAAAGCAGGTGGAGACAGCTGGCCAAGTCGACATGCAGATAGCGGGTCAAGTCGAGGTGGACGCGGGGGCTCAACAGGGCTAGGTCCCGGGCTGAGTGCCGGGGCCGCTACGTCCGCCGGCTCCGGTTTTCGTACAAACACCCGGTTTCAGCCGCCGTGGAATCAGACAAACATCGAGAGACTGCGCCACCTTTGTGTTCCGCAGTTTCCACTTGGCAGTACCCCAGATGTGTCGGTTGGCGGGCCCTCCCGGGCCCGCCAACAATTCTATCCCCGCCTGCTGGCCGCATCGGACCGGATCTGATACGAAAGGTCAATACGCCGTCCACCCCGCGTCGGCCACGAGGACGACGCCGTTCACAAAACTGGAATCATCCGAGGCCAGGAAGAGCGCCACCCGCGCAATCTCTTCCGGCTGTCCTACGCGCGGATTCAGATTCATGCCCGCCATGGCCCGCTCCACGCCGAGATACGATGGATCCAAGTTCGGCGCATCGGCCATGATGTTGGTCGCCACACCCCCCGGGGCGATGGCATTGCAGCGAATGCCGAATTTGGCGTACTGGAACGCGACGTTCTTCGTCAACCCGACGACGGCGTGTTTGGAAGCCGTATAGGCAGCGCCGGCCCGCGAGCCGTACAACCCGCCGACGGATGCCGTGTTGATGATCTTGCCGCCGCCCTGTTTCATCATGATGGGAAGCGCACGCCGGATGGCACGCATTGGCCCCGTCACGTTCACCGCAAACACGCGCTCCCACAACTCATCCGTCACATCCGCCGCCGCCGTCATCTTGTCCATGATGCCAGCGTTGTTGACCAGAATATCGAGACC
Organism: Alicyclobacillus macrosporangiidus CPP55; assembly: GCF_000702485.1. Taxonomy (GTDB): domain Bacteria; phylum Bacillota; class Bacilli; order Alicyclobacillales; family Alicyclobacillaceae; genus Alicyclobacillus_H; species Alicyclobacillus_H macrosporangiidus_B. The sequence goes on from NZ_JNIL01000001.1 coordinate 2,291,720, forward strand.
GCCGAACTGGTTGACCGCCGTATCAATCATGTTTTGAACGTCCTCTTCTTTTGCGACGTTGGCCACCACACCAACCGCCGTCCCGCCGGCCTCACGAATTTCGGAAACGACAGCATCCAAAGCCGGCTGGGCAATATCTGCCAGAACCACCTTTGCTCCTTCGGCAGCGAACAATTTCGCCATGGCTCGTCCCATTCCTGAGCCCGCACCCGTTATGACCGCGACCTTGTTCTCCAGTTTCATCCCGGAACACCGTCCCCGTGTTCGTATTGAGCTGCCGTGCTGCCTTGTGTGCGCCTGCCACCTGCCGACCCTGTCATCGCCGTGCCTTCGCATCACCTACCCGATGAAGGTTGCGAACTTGCCTGCCCCGCCAACTGGGCCAGCACCGCCTCCAATTGTTTCAGGTCCTTCCCGGCCGCTTCGAAGTCCCCCTTCGCCGTGTCCGCCTCGTACTGGCGCAGCAATTGGCTGGCCTGCTGGGCGAGTTGGGCCGTGTTCGATCCGGTCGCCGTCCCGCCGGGAGCCCCACCGGCCTGACTCGCACCGCCCGGGCCTGTGCCACCGCCGCCGGTCCCCGCCCCGCCGGTTGGGGCGTTCGGCGCAGGCTGACTGCCGTTTTGCGCCTGGAGCAAGTCCTGCAGCGCGGCGCCGAGGGAGTTGTCCATGAACACCTGCTTGTTGTAATCGACGATGACCCTGGCCAGCTGCGGCAGGGAATTCTGGCGGTTGGCCACCAGGTACACGGGCTCCACGTACAGGATCGCATCTCCGACGGGCAGAAGCAGCAGGTCCCCCCGCACCACGTGCGATCCCTGCTGGTTCCACAACGACAGCTGGCTGGAGATGCCGGGGTCGGCGTCAATCTGGTTCTCCGCCTGCATCGGACCGAACACCAGGGTGGACTGCGGGAACTGATACACCGTCAGGTGTCCGTAGCGGCCCGGCTCATTGTCCGCGACGAACCAGCCGTTCAGGTTGTCCTTGTTGGCTGGCGTGAAGAGCGCGCTCAGCACGAAGTGCGGCGCCGTCTCGCCCGGCATGCGCACCATCTGGTACACCGGCGGCCGCACCTGCTTCTCGTTCTGTTGGTAGATCTGGGTCGCGATGGCCCACAGGTCTTCCTGGTTGTAGAACGACGCCGCGTCCGTCATGTGGTAGCGCGTCAACGCCTGCGCCTGAGCTTGGAACAGGTCCTGCGGGTAGCGGAAGTGAGCCGCCACGTCCGCCGGCACCTGGGTGGTGAACAGCGTCGGGTACAACCGCATCAGGCTTTGGATCATCGGATCCGACGGATCGACAACGTAATACGTCACCTTGCCGGTGTACGCGTCGATGGTCACCTTCACCGAATTGCGGATGTACGCGGCGCCGAGGAAAGACTGCGCGTACGGAATGTGACTCGAGGCCGTGTAGGCATCGAGCATCCACTCGATGTGACCCTGGCCGTCGATGAACGGATACGCATCCTGGTCGTATCGCAAGAAGGGCGCGATGTCCTGAACCCGTTGATAGATGTCGCGATCGAACAGGTACAGCGACTGGGGCGTGATCTGGTCGCTCGTGTAAAAACGCAAACTTTGGTGCGCAATCGCGAGCATCCAGCGGTTGCCTTGTACCGGCAGGCCATACCCACCCTGGTAGTGGGACGTGTGATCAGAGGAGCCGACCGGGTAGTCGAACTCCGGCTCCCGGCTGGGCGCGATGACGTCCGTGTTCATCCGCCCGAAGTAGATCTCCGGCCGGGTGATGGCCGGCAGCGGCGCCTGGGAGACTTGCGGCGTGTCCTTGGCCAGCATGGCGGGCAGGCCGTCCTGATCGACCTGGTTCACTGGACTTGCCGCCAGACCGTATCCGTGCGTATACACCAAGGTGCGGTTGATCCACGTCTGCACCGGCACCTTGTTCACATCCATCTGGCGCGCCCCGACATACACCTCCTGGCCGTCGTAGCGGTCAACCGACACCTGGTCGAAGTGAAAATAGCTCTTGAAGCTCTGCAGCTGGTTGTAGATGTCGGTGGTCTGGCCCTGGTCGTTGATGCGGGCGTTGTCGAGGGTGGGCTTGTCGTTGTCCACCGCCGCCCGGGTCAAGGCTGGAGCCGGGGTGAACGGTTTTTGCTCGACGTGATCGATCCCGATGGCCCACTGGGTCATGTCGATGGTCTTCTGGATGTACGGCAGTTCGACCGTGTTCTGATTCGGGTGCACGTACAGGGCGTTGATCAGGCCGCCGACGACGCCTGTCACCACCAGACTCGCCACGTACCCGGAAAACGCCCACAATACCGGCCGAAGACCCCGCCAGCGCAGGACCACCATCCCGTCCCGCAACTGCAGGACACGGTCCACGCGCACCGCCAGCCACAGCACGAGCACCGCCGCAACGGCCAGCAACAACGTGTGCACCACCGAGAACACCGGGATGGACAGGCGGGCGCTGACAAACCCCGGACCGAACAAAAACGACCCATTGCCCTCCTGCAACTCGGCCAGATAGCGCGCGAACCAGGAGATGGCCGTGAAGCAGACCAGAGCGCCCCCGATGAGCGCCAGCACCACCCGCGCCTCCCGCCGGATCAGGGTAGGCAGGTCGACGCGGGAGATGGTCACCCGCTGCATCGCCAGGCTCACCGCCAACGCCGCCATGCGGACGGCTGCGAGCAGCAGCAGCGTCCCGGCCAGGCGTCCGGCCAGGCCGACGCACAGGGGCAGTTGATACACGAAGAACGCCAGGTCGAGGTGAAAGAGCGGATCGGTCCGCCCAAAGGGCTGGTGTTGGAAAAACAGCATCCAGTCGGTGGCGTTCAGATACCACACCGCATAGCCCAGCACGAATCCCACCGCCACGGCGGGCCAGCGCACCAGCGCGTACGCCCATCGCGGGAGGTGCTCGGCGAAGGGCCGCACCGCCCAGGCGCCGAGCAGGGCGTACAGAACCGCCCCACCCCAGCGGGTGCACAGTTCAAACACCATGTTCTTGCTGTAGACGTCTCCGTATCCCAACGCCACGTGCAACCGCAGGTCGTACAGCCGGTGGAACCACACGTGGCCAATCAGCAACAACAACACGACGCCCGCGAGGACCCGAAAGCCTCGCGGAACGCGGCGCGGCACCAGCCGCTTGGTCTTCCGGACGATCACGATGGACGTCTGCCTCCTCTTCGTCAGGCGAAGTACCCGTTCGCCTCTCCGCTGGCCCATCGGGCAGATTGGACGGATCCCCCGCCGTCACCGCATGATAGCGAGCGATCCCATCGGATCCCACGGCGGCAGCACGACGGGCTCCTCCTTCAGAACTGCCCGAACCTCCTCCGGCAGATACTTCTTTTTCACGACGACCTGATACAAGAATTCGTCGAACCAGGCGTCGCTCATGACGAAATAACCGTCCTGGCCGGGCTCTTTCCCCCAGCTGTTCTCGACCTTCCAGCGGTTCGGGCGCCCGTCCGCGACGTTGACGCCGGTGAACACCATGGCGTGGGTCATCAGGCTCTCGCCGTAGTCCAGCCGGTCCGCCTTCGACAGTTGAAAATCCACGTCGAGGGCCGCCGCGTAGTCGTACAAGGACGTGTCCAGGATGCCAGTGTCACGGTCATACATCTTCCCGACGTCGCACCCGAACCATACCGGCTCTCCGTCCAGAAGTTGGCGCAACGCCGCCTGTTTGAGCGTCTCGATGTCCACGTTCACGTACAGGACGTCCCGGCCGCCCTTGACGTTTCCCAGGTACTTCACGGTGTACATCTTCCCGAACGGCTTGTCAGCCGTCGGCGCGTGGATGACGCTGACATACTCGTCCAGGTCCACCGGCACGTACCGCTCGAGGAACTGGTGCGGCGTCAATCCTGCGTCCCGGCGGAATTGGTTGTCCTTGTCCCGGTACTCGAAGTCGAACCGCTCCGGGGGTTCGCCGAGGAAGATGCACAGCATGCGGTGGATCTCGTTCAGCATGGCCTGCTTTTGCGCGCGCAGCTCCGCCAGGGACGCCCCCTGCTGGTGCTGCCTCCGCAACGTCGCCGCGTGTTCCCGAAGCTTCAAGGTCAGCAGGCGGTTCATCATCCCGGACGAGCTGCTGTGGAACGTCTCCGGCATCACGGACTTGGGCACGACCCCGTACTTTCTCACGAGGTTCACGAACATGTCCCACTGCCCGCCGTCGTTGAGCGGCGCGGACAACAACCAGGCGACCACCCGGCTGCCGGTCTCCTCATCCAGCGTCTCGAGAATGTTCTCCAGGAAGTAGTTGGCCTTCTCCAACTTATCCCAGAACATCAGATAGGCCTGGGAGAACTCGAACGTCTTGAGGTTCAGCTGGCGCATCGTGTGCACCCGGAGGGTGTTCAGGCCCGCGAACATCCAGCACCGTCCGCTCTGCTTCTGGCTGGTGATCTCGCCCGTCTCGATCTCGTTGGAAAACGTGTACGTCATCCGCGCCATCGCGTCCTGGTTCCACGCGGTGGCCTGAATCCCGCTCTTGCGGACCGCGTTCATCAGCGCGCGCCGGTGCGGCACCGACCGAAAATCCGCTTTGAAACGCTCCATCATCTCTGCGGAAATGGCATCCGCCGAAACCGCGGTCTGGCTGAAGTCCTCCGACGACATCCGCATCCCTCCCCGGATTGCGCCCAGGCTCTGAAATGGATCGTAATGTCTCCACACCCATTGTATCAGGAATGCCTTTTCGGCGGTGGTATAACATCGTGGTCCTGAATGAGACCGCCGAACGGCGCGTCTCCAGGTCGCAGCGGTCAGACGAATCCGTTCATAGCCTGCTTCAAAGCGGGACGGATGGGTACCCCCGCCCCTATGGATCTCCGCTCAATCCATGCGGATGAGTCCCAGCCGCGTGGCCGCCAGCACGGCCTGCGTTCGATCGTACACGCCCAGCTTGTCCAGGATGTGGCTGATGTGCACCTTCACCGTTTTCTCCGCAATCCCGAGCGCCGCGGCGATCTCCTTGTTCGACATGCCCTGGGCCAGCGCCTGAAGCACGTCCTGCTCCCGCTGCGTCAGGGGCTCACGAAGGCGCAGATCGCCCGAACCGCCCCCCGCAGGCTTGGGTTCGCGACGGTGCTCCCCGCCGCGCAGCGCGTCTAAGGCCGCCGGATCCAACACCGCCCGGCCCACCGCCGCCTGGCGGATGGCCGTCACCAGGTCCTCCGGGCTCACGTCCTTCTCCAGGTAGCCGATGGCCCCGGCCTGGATGGCCCCAAGCGTTCGATCCCGCTCCTGAAACGATGTCAACGCGATGATGCGGATGTCCGGGTGCCGCCGCGTGATCTCGCGGATGGCCGCCACCCCGTCGCAGGCACCCGGCATCACCAGGTCCATCAGCATCACGTCCGGGCGAACAGCATCAGCCAATTGGATGGCTTCCTCGCCCGTCGCCGCCTCGCCGGCCACCTGGATATCCTCCGAGAGCTGCAGGAAGGCGCGCAGGCCCTCCCGAACCATCGGGTGATCGTCGACAATCGCAAGTCGAATGGTCCGTGCCTCGCTCACCGTTCTCTCCCCTTTGCCGGATCCCCCGGCACCGGCACCGTGAACACCACCCGCGTGCCGCGGCCCGGATGACTGGTGATGGACAGGCGGCCACCCGCCTCCCGCATGCGCTCGTACATGGTACTCGTCCCCAGGCCCGCCGCCGTCTTCTCCGGATGGAACCCGCAGCCGTCGTCCTGCACCGACACCTCGACCTCCTCCGCCGTGAGCCGGAGATGGACGTGCACGTTCCGCGCGCCCGCGTGCCGAAGCGCGTTGTGCAACGCCTCGTCCAGGGCCGAGAGCAGAGACTCGCGCGCCTCGAAGGGGATGGCCGGCTCCTCGCCTCCGTCGCCGGCGACAGTCAGATGGATGCGGGTCTGACCCTGCAGCTGCAGCGGTGCGATCCGTTCGCGCACCCGCGCCACCAACCCCCGTTCTCCGGCGGGGCGCAACGCCTCAATGAGGCCCCGCATCTCATGCTGGCTGTCCGCGATCAACGCCTCCAACCGCTCCAACACCCCGTCCAACCGCCGCTCTGCATGGCCGCGCTCGGCCATCAGACGGGCCGTTCTCGCCAGCAGCTGCGCGGAGAACAGGCGCTGGCTGACCGCATCGTGCAGGTCCGCCGCCAGGCGGCGTCGTTCCACCCACCGGGCTTCCTCCAACGACTGCTCGTACAGGCGGGCGTTCTCCAGAGACGCCGCCACGTGCCAGGCGAACGCCGACAACATCTCCTCGTCACTGGCCGAAAACGCGCCCGGGCGGCGGCTTTCCACCCGAACCTCGTACGGGCTGTGCGGGATCGGCCGAACCATCGCGCTGCGGGCCTGCGGCAGCAACACCCGCTGCGCTTCGTCGAGCAGCGGTTCCTCCTCCTCGCGCGCGTACGAGTATCCGGCCGGTTCTCCGTCGGAGGATCGGTATGCCGACGCCACAACACGGCCCGGCCACCCCGAACCAAGGGCCTCCGCCTCAGGATCTCCGGGCTCGCGGAAGGTGATGCCGCAACACTCGTACCCGAGCCGATCGACGAACTGGCGCACGGCCAGTTCGAGCACCGCCCGGGGGCGCACCACGCTGACCAGCTCCGCCGCAATGTCCGACAGCGCCCGCAGTTGTTCCGCGCGCCGCCGCTCGTCTGCCAGGATGGCGGCTCTGTCGACCGCCACCGCCACGTGGTGCCCGATGGCCGTGAGCAGCTGCAGCGCAGAGGGGGTGAACACGCTGTGCCCAGCGGCGGCCACGTTCAGGATCCCGAGGGGCTTGCCCTTGCTGCGCAGGGGCACGCTCGCGTGATAGGTCAATCCGCCCTTGTCGCCGACGGCGTCGCGCAGGCGGCTGCAGCGCACGATGTTCACCGCCCGGTCCAACCGCCCCTCCACAAACCGGTCCTGACATTCGCACCAGCCGGACTTGAGCGGTGCCCCGCCGTCACACGCCAAGGCCGGCGGCAACCCGCTCGCCCCCACCTCGACAAACCGGCTGCGCTCGGCGTCGTAACGGAATGCCCACGCCGTCGACAGGCCCAGCACCCCGCTGAGTCTGGGCAAAATGGCGTCCATCGCCTCCGAGATGTCGGTCGCCTCGTTGAGCGCCTCGGCGATGTCCTTGAGCATGGCCAGGCGCGCCGGTTCCGGCCACGACTCCCGGTCAGAACCATTCGGGTCACGCATGTTCGCTCATCCCGTTCCATAGGTTTTGTGCTGATGGTACCACACTGCCGGGCGGACGGCGGAAACCCGCCCCCGCGAAAGCGCCGCCCCCGCGCCAGTCCCGGGAAAACGCCCGGCGCTTCACACCAACAGACTGATGTCGCCGAACTCGTGCCACAGATAGCCCAGTTGCACCGCCTCCTCGTATGCCTTGCGCAGGAACTCGGGGCGGGTGAACGCGTACAGCAGCGCCAGATGGCTGGTGTGATTGTCGTGCATGCCGGTGATGAGGCCGTGCACCACCCGCGGTGGGGTGGCGGGCGTGACCAGGTGGGTGGTCCAGTTCGATCCGCTGCGAACCCGTACCCCTTCCCCGCCCTGAGCCGGCACCGCGGCGCTCTCCAACGCCCGCACCACGGTGGTGCCCACGGCGATCACGCGCCGCCCTTCTGCCATCGCCCGGTTTACCACGGCGGCCGTTGCGGGAGGAATGTGATACCACTCCGGAAGCACCGGGTGGTGGGCCAAATCGGACGTGACCTCGTGAGAGGAAACCCCGGTGTGCAGGAGGAGCGAGCAGACCCGCACCCCCCGTGCCGCGAGGCCGCGCAGCACCCGATGGGTGAACGGGCGGGCGGCGGACGGCATCTCGGCCGATCCGGGGGTACGGCTGAAGAGGGTCTGGAATGCGTCCGGCTCCAACGGCCGCGTGACGTAGCCGTACTGGATGGGCAACCCGGCGACCTCCGCCACCCGAAACAGGTCGCGGTCCGCCCGGACCCGCCACAGACGGCTGTCGGGGTGAAAGTGGGCTTCCACCTGGAGCCGGGCCAGCACCCGGCCGTCCTCGGGATCGACGACCACCAGCGCATCCCCCGGGGCAAACGGTCGAGGGTCTGGCCCCCCGTCCGCCCGCCGCCGCTCCATGATAAAGGTGTCTTCCGCCAATCGGGTCGCCAGGTGCAAGTACAGGGGCTCACCCTGGTACCGGGCCCGCAACCGCCCGGGGATGGTGGCCGACGTGTTGACCACCATCAGGTCCCCGGCGGACAGAAACTGGGGCAAGTCGATGAAGCGCGCGTGTCGGCAGGCCCCCGTCGCCCGGTCCATCACGAGCAGACGCACCTCGTCCCGCTGAAGTCCGCGCGCCTCCGGGGGGAGGGGCGCTGGAGCCGGGGGCGGCTCAGGTGCAGATCGAGATCCAGCGCAGGCTGAGTCATGTCAGCACCCCCCTTCGCAGGGGAGGAGGGCTGTGCGGCGCACCGCGAGGCGAGTCCCGCTCGGATGCGGGAAGGGGGCGTCGGTGAGCAGCGGATCGAACAGGCGGGCCAACACCGCCGCCACCTCCGCAGGGTCGGCCAGCTCTTGTACGGGTGCGCCGGGATCCGCCAGCCGGTGCAGCTCGGTGTCCATGTCGCCGGGGTCCACGCTGTACACCGCGATGTGGTCAAGGCCGGTTTCTCGGGCGAAGGTCTTGGTGAGGAGATCGAGCGCAGCCTTCGACGCGCCGTACACCCCCCAGCCAGGGTATCCGCCGACCGCGGCGTCGCTCGAGACGGCCAGGCACAGGGCACGCGGACGCGCGGCCAAGTAGGGCATCGCCTGCTGGAGCAGCATCACGGGGGCAAACGTGTTCACCTCGAACACGGTTCGCAGGTTGACGATGTGCGTGTCGCGCAAATAGGGCATCGGGATGTCTCCGAGGGTGGACGCGTTCAGCACCAGGGCATCGAGGTGCCCGAAGCGGCGCACCACGTGCGAGAGCCACGTGTTGCGAAAGCGCGGGTCCGCGACGTCTCCCGCCACGCCGTCGACGGGGCCGAGGGCCCCAAGCGACTCGACCGCCTCCAGGAGCCGGCGCTCCCGGCGCGCGCACAGCGCCACGGCCATCCCGCGGCGGAGCAAGACCTCCGCCAACGCCTGGCCGAGCCCAGCACTCCCCCCGGTGATGGCGACGACGGGCCGGTCCCCCGCCGGGTGACGAATCCCTTCATTCATGACAAACGCCTCCTCGCGGCCGCATTGGCCAGGTGATCCTTCTGGCCAAAGCGTACGGCGAAGAGGCGGGAGCCACATCGGCCGCCGGTCATAGACCGGCTCGGCCGATGGTCCTAAGACTTTCGGCCGAGGTCACGACGCCGAGTGTCGAAGCCCAGGTCGGCGCACTGAGGTCACGGGAACTGCCTGCGCCGCAGCACGTACTCGAACAGGAACTCGAACGCCTCCAGATGGCGCAGGGCGGCGTCCGCGTCCTCGCCCCAGGCGTAGATGCCGTGGTTGCGCACCAGGACCCCCGGCACCCCCGGTTGGGCCAGGTCCGCGACGGCGGCGGCGAGATCGTCCAGACGGTGGTAATTCTCCACAATCGGCACGCGGATGCGGGCGCCCTCCTCCCAGTGGCCGAGCGCTTTGAGCAACTCGTGGCCGGCCAAGTCCACGTACCCCTGCGGGAAGAAGACATCGGAGGCCAGGTTGTTGAACATGGTGTGCACGTGCACAATGGCGCCGCAGGGCTGCGACTGGTACAGCCGCACGTGGACCACCGTCTCCGCCGAGGGGCGGTGGGGCGTCCCGGCCACCGGCCGCCCGTCCTCGTCGACCAGGAGCACGTCGTCCAGCGCCAGGCGCTGCTTGTCCGCCCCGCTGCGCGTGATCGCGAAGCGCAGAGGCGCTTCGCTCACCTTCACCGACAGGTTGCCGCTCGTCGCCGGCAACCACCCCTTCGCTGCCACCGTCTGCGCCAGCCAGCGAACCTGCTCCGCCTGCCGGCGGAAATCCACACTCGTCCCTTCCATCTACCGCGTCACCCCCTGGCCCCCCGGCACACCCGCCAAGCGGGCCACGATGTCGTCGAACGTCTCAAACGGCAGGTACGGGATCCCCATCCGGTCGCACTCGCCCCGCAACCGGTCGCGTGCGAACACGAAATCCGCGATGCGCGCCGCCTTGGCGTCGGTCACCCCGTCGCCGACCAGCATCTGGCGCACGCCGGGGCGCTGCCGCTGCCGCAGCACCGCCGGCTTGCACAAGCCGCAGCCGCCCTCGCACGCCGCGTCGCACGGGGTCGACCACACCACGCGCAGGTGTGCGCCGCTGGCGTCGATGCGGTTGCAGACGACATCGAGATCGTCCCGGAACGCTGCCAGCGCCGGATCGACGAAAAAGTCAAAGCCGCCGCTGACCACCGTCAACCGCCACCCGCGCTCCCGGCAGAGCCCGACGAACGCCGGGAAGCCCTGCCGCAGCCGCACACTCGTGACCGCGAAATCGCGCACCTCGCCGAACTGCGACGACGGAATCAGGGCGAACATCCGCTCGACGCCCTCCTGGACCGTCAGCTCGTGCCGGTTGACACGGTCTATCAGTTCCAGCCCCGCCTCCGGGACGAACCGCTTGATGATCTGCGCAATCATGTCGTTCTCGGAGATGGTCCCGTCAAAGTCGCAGAATACATCCCAGGCCCCGTCGGCGAAATCCGGCATCCGCCCGTCGATCACGCTTCCTTCACTCCCCACTGCTGTATCGCGGCGGCCAGCTCCGGGCTGTCCTCTGCCGCTTCCCGCAGCGGACGACCTGCCACGACCGCCCGGATGGCGGCCATAAACGCGCGCGCACCGGCGCGAGCTCCACCCGGGTGGCCGTGGATGCCGCCGCCTGCATTCACAATCACATCCATCCCGAAGTCGCGCACCAACAGGGGCACGAGCCCCGGGTGGATGCCGGCCGACGGCGCAGGCAGCGCCGGCTTCAAGCCGTTGTCCGCCCGCAGGTGATGCAAGACCTGCCGGCTCTCCTCCGCCTCCAGGGTGACGGTTCCGTACGGCGACGGGTAAATGACGATGTCCGCCCCAGCCAGGCGCAGCAGCTGGCCGAACAGGATGCTCGCTGAGATGCCGTACCCGGGCGCGGCGTACATCGCCCCCGCCACCGCTGGGTGCGCCATGATGGGCACGGACACCTCCGGGTCTTCCGCCAACGCCTGCAACACGTCCAGCCCGTACGCGAACGCGTTGACCAAGAGGGCCCCCGCCCCCAGTTCCGCCAGCCTCCGCGCCCGATCCCGCAGCTCCGTCACCGGCCCCGTCAGGTTCACGGCGTACAGGACGCGCTGGCCCGTCTCCGCCTCCGTCCGGCGCGCCGCCTCCCGGTACGCCCGCACGCGGTCCTCCGGCGACGCCAGGGATTCGTTGAAGAAGATCTCGTCGTCCTTGATGAGGTCCGCCCCGCCCAGGGCCTGCTCCGTGAAGGCCGCCACCAGCTCGTCCATCGGCAGGCCGATGCACGACTTGAAGATGCTCATCAACAGCGGCCGGCCCTGCACGCCGAGGACTTCGCGCACCCCGGCCGCCCCGAACTTCGGCCCGGGGAACGCCCGTGCAAACGATGCCGGGAGGTCGAGGCCCACCATCCGGATCTTCCCGTCCATCGACAGCTTGCCAAACACCGTCGTCAAGAGCGCCGGGATGCGCGCCGGGAAATTGACTGTCGGATAGCCGATGGCGACCCGCGCCCGTACCCGTCCGTCCGGCAGGCGCTCCTCCACCGCGATGTCCTCCACCCGGCCGCAGTACGGGCGCATCCGTTCCTGCTTCGTCGCCGGCAAATCCGTCCACGATCCCACGGTCAGGCCGATGGCGATCCCGTCGGCCCGTTTGCGCAGCTGCTTTTCCTCGTCCTCCACCACGTACGTGGCCACCACAAAACGATCGTCCGCCGTCATCTCCAGATCCCCCTTGCCGCCGCGCCCCTCAACCGGTCCGCGGCCCCGTCCCCGGCCCGCGGCGCCGGCAGGCGGTGGTGTCCGAGCTTGGAAAACTACCCCTCACTATAGCGGCCGCCCTCAGGTGCGTCAAACGCGGCCGGGCGGCCGTGCGGCGGGATCGTGGTGTACAATGGAAGGCGGCTGCGCCGATGCCGACCGGACGTGTGCACGGCGAGGAGGGAATCGGATTGTTCATCGCGTTCGTCCACGGATTCCTGCTGTCCCTGGGCCTCATCCTGCCCATCGGCATGCAGAACGGGTTCATTCTCACCCAGGGGGCTTTGCACCGCCGCTGGGTGAGTACCCTCCCGGCCGTCCTGACCGCCTCTGTGTGCGACACACTGCTCACGGCGCTGGCCGTGATGGGCGTCTCGGCCGTGGCCCTGCACATCCGGTGGCTTCGGTACACGTTCGGCGCCATCGGGATCGCCTTCCTCCTCTATATGGGCGCATCCGCCTGGCGGGAGAACGAGGGACAGGACGAATCGGCGGTGACCACCGCCTGGACGGTCCGCCGCCAGATGGTGTTCACCGCCTCTGTGTCGCTGCTCAACCCGCACGCCTTGATAGACACCCTGGCCGTCATCGGCGGCAGCGCCGCCGCCTACCCGGCCTGGCCGGAGCGCATCGCCTTCGGTGTGGCCTGCGTCCTCGTTTCCTGGCTGTGGTTTTTCTCGCTCTCCATCGCCGGGCACCTGGCCGGGCGCGCCCTGCTGGGCCGTTCGTCCCTGCGCGTCCTCAACCGCGTCTCCGCCTTGATGATGTGGGCCTCCGCCGTCTATCTCGCCTACGTCATCTGGCACCTGTGACGCGAGAGCGCTCAGCCGCCTTTGAACAAAATCCGTTCCGTCACGTTCTGTCATCCTCCTTGGTCTGTGAAATGGAGGACGCGCGGCCCGCCCGGCGTCACACCAACGCTTCTTCGAAGGCGGTGCCCCAACGGGTGATGCACTCGTCGGTGCCCCACACACGCGGCCTCTGCGGAATGGTCTCGTGCCAGGGGCGCGGCTCGAACATGTTCAGCTCAGGGATGAACACGTCCGCGTCGGTGAACAGCTCAATCATGTTCCCCTCCGGATCGCGATGGTAGGTGGCGATGTTGTGCCCGGCACCGTGTCTGGACGGACCCCACACGACGGGGATCTCATGCTTGCTGAGGTAGTCCATGCTCTGCACCAGGTGGCTGTAGTCCCGGGCAAAAATTCGGTGCTGTCCCATCGGTATACTCATGAAGGCGGTGGACAAATGGATCCGGGTACCCTATCATAGGGCCAATAGCACTTCGCACTTCGCCCTTTGCCTCCAGCCCGTCCCCAGTGGAGAGGAGGACACCACACCGTTTCAGGAGGAGGTCACGCCCATGGCGACGATTCGCATTCGCAATACGGGCCAACGGATTGAAGGAGAATCGGCGGTACGGCAATTTCTCGCCGACAACAATGTCTACTACGATCACTGGGATCCGAACAAGCTGCCGGCCCACCTTCAAGGCAAGTTCGTCCTCGCCGCGGAGGATCAGGAGGCCATCCTTCAGGCGTACCGGGAGGACATCGAGCACCTCGCCCAATCTCGCGGGTACGTGAAATGGGATGTCATTGCCTTGTCGGATGCCACACCGAATCTGGAGGAGCTCCTGAAGAAATTTGAACAGGTGCACACCCACACGGAGGACGAGGTGCGCGCCATCGTCGCAGGCAGCGGCATTTTCATCATCAAGGGTAAACCGGAGACCGGTTACTTCGATGTAGAGTTGGAAGCCGGGGATGTTATCTCCGTCCCGGAGAACAATCCCCACTTTTTCACCCTGACCGACGAGCGCAAGGTGGTGGCCATCCGCCTCTTCATCGATCCGTCGGGTTGGGTGGCCCACCCCTACGAAGACCCGGAATTCGTGAAAGCTTGAGGGGGCTCTGAGCCATGCGACGCACGGACCTGTGGATCGGGGGCCGCTGGGTGGAACCGGCCCGCCGAGTCCCCCTGCGCAACCCGCACACCCAGGCACTGCTGGCGGAGGTCGGCTACGCCTCCGCCGCGCAGGCGGAACAGGCCATTCTGGCGGCGTCTGACGCATTCGCGACCTTTCGCGGCACCCCTGCGCATGAACGGGCGGCCATCCTGTATCGCGCCGTCGACATTCTGCGGCAGCGCAGCGAAGAGGCGGCCCGCGTGATCGCAGAGGAGGCCGCAAAACCCATCACCGCGGCGCGCGGCGAGATCGCCCGCACCATTCAGACCTATCTTTTTGCCGCCGAGGCGGCCCGCAGCATCTATGCCGAGTCCGTGCCGATGGATGCGGCGCCGCGCGGAGAGAAGCACACGGCGTACACCAAGCGCGTGCCGCTGGGCGTGGTCTCGGCCATCACGCCTTTCAACTTCCCGTTCAACCTGGTCGCCCACAAGGTGGGTCCCGCCATCGCTGCCGGCGACACGGTTGTGCTCAAACCCGCCGAGCAGACGCCCCTTTCCGCCCTTTTCATCGCAGACGTGTTCCGCGAGGCAGGCCTGCCGGACGGGGTGTTGAACGTGATCCCCGGGGACGGTCAGGAGCTGAGCGAGGTATTGACCACGCACCCGAAAGTGGCGTTTGTCACGTTCACCGGCAGCCCCCGCGTTGGGAAAATCATCCGGGCCCAGGCCGGGTTGCGCAAAGTCACGTTGGAACTGGGCTCCAACTCTCCACTGTTGGTGGATGGCGGGTTCAGTCCCGCCGAGCTCGACCGGATCGCCCAGGAGACGGTCGTGGGCGCGTTCTCGTACAACGGCCAGGTGTGCATCTCGGTCCAGCGGGTGTTCGTTCACGAGTCGGTGTTCGACGACTTTCTGGAACGAGTGGTGGCGGGCGCAAAACGGCTTCGAATCGGCGATCCGTTGGACGAGACGACCGATATCACTGCGCTCATTAACGATGCGGCCGCGCGCCGGCTGAGGCATTGGCTCGAACGAGCCGTGGCCGGCGGGGCCAAGATCCACTGCGGCGGACGATTCCAAGGCCAGGTGATGGAACCGACCGTGTTGACGGACGTCCCTGCGGACGCCGAGCTCAACTGTGAGGAAGCGTTCGGCCCAGTGGTGGTGTTGCGGCCGTTCTCCACCTGGGAGGAGGCCATTAACCTGGCCAACGACTCCAAGTTCGGCCTGAATGCAGGGGTGTTCACGAAGGACATCGAACAGGCCATGGCGGCCGCCGAGCGGCTCGAGTCCGGCGGCGTCCTGATCAATCAGGTGCCGACCTACCGTGTCGATCACATGCCGTACGGAGGCGTCAAAGAGAGCGGCAGCGGCCGCGAGGGCGTCCGCTA
Organism: Alicyclobacillus macrosporangiidus CPP55; assembly: GCF_000702485.1. Lineage (GTDB taxonomy): Bacteria > Bacillota > Bacilli > Alicyclobacillales > Alicyclobacillaceae > Alicyclobacillus_H > Alicyclobacillus_H macrosporangiidus_B. The sequence continues at coordinate 2,306,919 of NZ_JNIL01000001.1, forward strand.
CGCCATGGAAGACATGATGGACATCAAACTGGTGGCCATTCGCCACGGTGTGTTCACGACCGCGGAGTGATGGACGCGCCCGCGTAGAAACGTATGCCCGGGTTCCGGTTTCGAGACGCGGCCCGGGCATACGTACACCGGGCTGAGGCCCGGCCTATGTATCACATGGTTCCCAGTGCGAGAGGATACGTGTCAACCGCACCCCAGCCGGCATCAATGCAGCCGGCCGACCGGTAGGACCAGCTCGTGGAGGAACGCGATCTGTGTGACGCCATTTTCGGTGGTGATGCAGAACTCCTCCCCGGAATCCGCCCGGTAGGTGGATAGAATGCGATCGCCGTTCACCAACGCCAGGTCGTTGTACACCCGGTGTTCTTCCTCCCCGCCCCAGTCGCCGCGGATATACCGCTCGAATGCGCGAATGAGATCATCCGACGTGATCTGGCTCTCCAGCACCGCCGTGCTGATTTTCACTTTGCCTACACGAAACAACATTCGTCCTACCTCCCGCTCCCAGCCCTCGGCCAGTTGAGCGTACATCTGCTGCTGCGTGTACATCTTCGCAATCCTTTCGGACAATCCTGCTAGTAAATGCAGGTGTTCTTGCCGGAAGACCGGCATCGCAGGCAGGGAGAACGGAATCCCGCAACGATCTGGCACCGCCGGGGCGACAGCGGATCTGCGAATACGAAAAAACCCTCCACGCACGGAGGGCTTCCATTTGGTTGCGGGGACAGGACTTGAACCTGCGACCTTCGGGTTATGAGCCCGACGAGCTGCCAACTGCTCCACCCCGCGTCAGTTGGTGGGTCATGAAGGACTCGAACCTTCAACCTGCCGATTAAGAGTCGGATGCTCTACCAATTGAGCTAATGACCCGCGTTATCGAACACCGAATAGGTTAACACCCCGGGCTTTTTTTGTCAACCCCCCAACAGACAGGATCTCACCTCTTGACGGATAGGGAGGCGGCGTGGTATGGTTCTGCGTGTTGTTCCGCACGGTGCAAGGGGGTATAGCTCAGGGGGAGAGCACCTGCTTTGCACGCAGGGGGCCGTCGGTTCAAATCCGACTACCTCCACCATCTATGGAGCTGTGGTGTAGAGGCCTAACATGCCAGCCTGTCACGCTGGAGACCGCGGGTTCGAATCCCGTCAGCTCCGCCAACGTCGGGTCCCGAAGGGGCCCGATTTTCGTTGGCGGAGTGTTCACTTGTCGCGGTGGGTCTTTCGCCGCGCGTCGCGCCGGCTGAAAAAGACGATGCCGCCGATCAACAGGGCCAACAACACCGCCCAGTACAGCCAGTGGGCGAGACTCTCTTGAAGGGCAGCCCATGTCAGTGCTTCCACAACATCACCTGATTCTGGTTGGGTATGGGTAGCTTCAAGCGGGCCGCGGGTCGTACCCGCGACGCACGTCCGTCCCGGCTCGCCTCACATGGGCCGCATCTTTTTCCGGTGGTCGCGAATCCACTCGTGCAGTTGAATCTTATCGTCCCGTCCCTCCACGTATCGGCCGTACGGTGCCGCGTAGGCGTAGGGCAATCCCTCGCGCTTGGCCAACTCCAACAATTCCTGTGGGCTGGCATGATCGGTATACGGGATCCCCTTACCGTCCAGCGTCACCACCCAGTAGTTCGGTGGCGGGTCCCCTTCCCCCGTCAACACCCAGTCGCCTTGATAAGCGTTGAGGATGGGGAGATCCTCCATCATCACGGTGAAACCCAGTTCAGATAGGGTCGTGTGGTGTTCACGGGTGTTGCTCACTTTGGTTCCCCCTTCCCAGCTGACCGGCAGCCACCAACAGGCCGCGACAGGCCTTTACATTGGCTAGTATGGGCGCGCTCAAGCGTGCCCATGCGGTTCAGGGGACCACGGCGTGCAGGGAGACGATGGGATGTTAGGATATAATGATCCGGAGTGCCCAGGCCGGACTCAAGCGGCACCCAGACCGCCCCGCTTCAGCCCGGGCATGTGTAACCCGCCTGTCCGCCGTATGCACCCGGCGGACAGGTACCCCGGGATGATGCACCCGGGCAACACCGCAAGGAGGGATCGGCATGCCCGCTCGTTTGGTGTTGCGTCAGAACCGCAGGCGTCGCTTGGAACAGGGCCACCCGTGGGTGTATCAGTCCGAGGTCGAGCACATCGACGGATCCATTCAGCCAGGCGACATCGTCGACATCGTGAACCACCAGGGTGTGTTTCTCGCCCGGGGTTACGCCAATCCCCAATCGCAAATCATCGCCCGCGTGCTGGCGTACCAGCCGGACGCGAACATCGACACGTCGTTTCTCACCCGCCGCGTCGAACAGGCGTGGGCGTACCGTCAACGGTTCTTGCCCGGCATCACGTCCTGCCGGGCGGTGTACGGGGAGGCCGATTTTCTTCCCGGCCTCATCGTGGATAAGTATGAGGACGTCCTCGTCGCCCAGGTCCTCAGTTACGGGATGGAACGCCTCCTCCCCGCCATCCAGGAGGCGCTCATTCAGGTATTTCAACCCCGCGGCATCCTGTTGCGCAACGACGTGCCCGTCCGCCGCCTGGAGGGGCTTTCGTTGGAAAAGCGGGTGCTGTACGGCGATGTGCCGCCTGTCGTCGAGATCACCGAAAACGGCCTCATCTTCGAGGTGGACGTGTTTGAAGGCCAGAAGACCGGTTATTTCTTCGATCAACGCGAGAATCGCGCTGCCATCCGCCCCATCGTCCAAACCGGCGCGGCCGGGGAAGGCGGTGCCGAAGTGTTGGAGTGCTTCTGCCACACCGGGTCGTTCACCGTGCACGCCCTGCATTATGGGGCGCGGCACGTGACCGCGGTCGACATATCCGAATCCGCGATTGAGGTCGCGAAGCGCAACGTGGCGCGCAACGGATTCACCGGAGGGGTCGACTTCGTGGTCGCGAACGCGTTCGACCACCTGCGATCCGAGGAGCAAGCGGGCCGCAAGTACGACGTGGTCATCCTCGATCCCCCGGCCTTCGCCAAATCCCGCCATGCTGTGGAGAGCGCCTGCCGCGGGTACAAGGAGATCAACCTGCGCGCCTTGAAGCTCATCCGCGACCACGGCTACCTGGTCACGGCCAGCTGCTCCTTTCACGTGTCTCCCGACCGCTTCCAGGCGGTTGTGCTCGACGCCGCCTTGGACGCCCACAAAATCGTGCGCCTGGTGCACTGGGCCGGAGCCGGCAAGGATCATCCCGAGATCGCCGGGGTGGACGAAGGACACTACCTGAAATTCGCCATCTACGAGGTGACGAGCCGCGGCTAGAACGCAGCTCGCCGCCTCGCCGCCTCAGGTCCGGTCGTAAAACGCTGGCGGTTCATGCCCGAGCAGCCGCAGGTACACGTAGCCCTGGCCGCGATGATGGATCTCGTTCTCCAACGCGTAGGTCAACCAGCTCACCCCGTTCGCCTCGGGACCCTCCCAGAAGGGATCCGGCCGCACCTCCAGCAGAGATTCCATGGAGATCCGGTCCCACGCGGCCCGGGTCTGCGCCCGCACCTCGTCACCGTACGCCAGAAGCTCGTCGGCCGTCGCCGTTTTCAACGCTTCGGGCGGGGCTTCCCACGTCCATACGCCGTCCGCCAAGCCGCGGATGTATGCCCGCTCAATGTCCCAGATCTCCAACAGCATGTCCCGGAATGCCCGCATCCCCGGCACCGGCCTGGCGTCCAGCGCATCCACCTCCGCCAGGGCCCTCGCCACTTTGTTCGTCAATCGCCGATTGTCCTCCCACACCGACAGAAACCAAGCCTTCCAATCCAAACGCATCATCTCCTCTGCATCCGACCTCTGGATCAAGCGATTCGCCCGTGGGCACGCCAGCGAGGTCTTCCTCAAATAGAATCTTCGAAATGATGTTAAACAAGAACACATGTTCGTGTCAATCACACGGTTAATCTTTTCTACCAGGGGATATGCTAGAGAACAGAGATGGCTGAAAGGAGGGAGCTCCGTGACCGAGAACGATGTAATCGGCATGGCACTGGCCGCCCTCGTCCTCTTCGGGATGGTGCGTCTCCTCGGCCCGCGGCCCGGCTTCCGTATCCGGATCGAGCGGCGGCGCAAGGCGAAGGTGCGCAGACGAAAGGTCCCCGTTCACCCGCTCGTCCTCAAGGAGCGCCGGCTGGCCAAGGAGCTTCGGAAGGTCAGGGCCCAGTTGAGAGCCGGCGAGATCGACGCCTGATGGTTTTCGAAACCCCGGCGGGCAAGCAGCTTTCGATCACGCGGGCCAACGCATCCGGCGCCGTCATCGACACCTCGTGCCGGACGCCCGGAAATGGATCCCTTCGAAACGGCCCGCGAGGAGATCTGCCAGACGATCCAACCATGAAACGCCGCCGCCCCATGGGCGGGCGGCGGCACACACATCACGGGGAGACCGGTGCCCGCGCGATGGTACGGCACGGGAACCTCTCCCACGAAGACCGTTGGCATTCCAGCCCTCTCGCCGCCCGCTTTGGACCACTGCCTCAACGACGGCCCGCGTACATCCAGACTCCCCAGGCGATGAACAACACCAGCGCGATGGCTGTCGGCAGCCAGACCAAAGTTGGAATCGACGCCTGGACCATGCTATCCCCTCTTTCCCATCCGTCGGCAGACGGGCCGCGTCACAAACACGCACGTCCCTCTCCGTGTTGTCAGACGGTTCTATATTAGCCCAAGCGTGCCCGCCTTGAAAGTGGGCACATTCAGCATGCCCCGGGGCGCAAGAGCGTAATCGCAGAGCCGGCCGCCCGTACCGGGCCGGATGTGAATGGCGACCCACCCTGCCGCCAGCGCTGCAGAGAACGCACGCCGCGTCTGCATCCGCCATGCCAGCGCCAGCGCGGGGTCCGCCCGCCGGATCTCCTGCATCCGCGCGGGGATGGAGATCCATCGCAGGGGGACACGTGTTCCTGCGGCCGCGTACATCCCTGATCGACCGTCACTCGCATCCCCATCCGTTCGGAGGCGCTTCTGCAGCGCCTCGTCCGGGACCGCATCCGGCTCCGGAAGCCCATCCGGACGGATGTGAGCGTCCAAGAACCGGTCCGCCGTTGTGACAGGGGCTTGCACGCACGCCCTGCGGACGCCTTCAGGAACGACGGGCATGTCCGGGGCCAAATACCACGTGACCTCGAAGCGGTCGGAAGGCATGCCCCGGTTCAGATCGTCGTTGAGTTCGCCGTAGCAGTTCTCCACATAGGTATCTGCCACGGCCCCGAGTTTTGACAGGTTAAGCCACGCGTTGCGGGCCTCCAGCGGATCGTACGTCCAGACCATCCTGCGGTAACCGAGGGCTCGCGCTGCCTCCGCCTGCCGGTGTTTCAGCCGCTCGCCCACACCCTGGTTGCGGTATTCCGGCAGCACGCCCATCATGTGCGAACACAGGTACGCCTCGCCAGCGCGAAAGCCGGGGAATCCGTACACAAACCCGATCATGCGCGGGCCGTCAAACGCACCAATGGCGACGCCCCCGTTTTTCACCGCCGTCCAGGTCTGGTGCACCGGAATCGGATCCGTGCCCCACACCTGCCGCTCCAAGTCTTGCATGCCCTGCAATTGTTCCAAACGTGTGAGTAGGCGGATGTCGATAACCATGGACCCTCCCTCAGCTGGATTGAACCTTCACGGCTTCCGATCGTGCGTTCGACATCGCCTACGGTGGTCCTGCCGATGCAGACGGCCGAATTTGCAGAGATGTCGTACAATGGTTCCAGAGCGCAATGGGGAGTGGGATGCGGATGATAGGCCGTGCGGTTTTGCGATCCCGTTGGAACCTTGTCTTCTTCTGTTTGGCGACGGCGCTCAGCGTCGCCGGATGCAGCGGACCCGGGGCGGCGTCCGCGAGATGTCCGGCGGCTGACGCAGCCCCTGCCGGAGGGAACCGGACGACAGGGTCGCCATCTGCACAGGGTTCGGCAAACGCCACGTCCTTGTCCGTGCCGGCAAGCGCCAACCAAGGCGGGGTTCTGAAAGACCCTGCCTGGATCGCCGATCCGGTCAACTACGCCCCCGCGGGCGCCACCGCCGCTCATGCGGCCTCCCCAAACCCAAACCTGTCTGTCCCTATCCTCGAGTACCACGAGGCCAACTATGTCCCCGGGAACGTGGCGACTCTGAAACCCGGCCAGTTGGAGGCCGAGTTGCAGTGGCTGCACGATCACGGTTTTCACACCGTCAACTTCGGCCAACTGTACGCCGCTCTGTACCAGGGGTACCGGTTGCCCAGCCGGCCCGTTCTGCTCACCTTCGACGACGGGTATGAAAGCGTGTATCTGAAAGTGTTCCCCCTGTTGAAACGGTATCACTTTCAGGCCACCGTGTTCGCGGTCTCCGGGTTCACCCACGACCAACCCAATCGCGACAAGCCGTTCCCGACGATGACCGTGTCCGAATTGCAGGAATTGCAGGCCAGCGGCCTGGTGGACGTGGAGAATCACACCGCAACGCACGCGGACCTGTCCAAGTTGAGCGTGGACGAGCAGCGGCGCGAGATCGACGGGGCCGCAGCGTTCTTGGAGAACGTCGTCCACCACCCCATCCGCTTTTTCTGCTATCCGGACGGGGATTACAGCGACCAGACCGTCGATCTCTTGCGGCAGTCGGGGTATCTGCTGGCCGTCACGCAGCATCAGGGATATGCCAACCTCCGTCAAGGTCCGCTCACCTTGCACCGGTTGACGGTGCTCGAGTCGACGACCCTCGGCCAATTCGCGGCGATGCTCCGCCCCTCGCTGTCGGAACCCACCCAGACGCTGCCGCAGCCCTTGCTGGACATGCACCAACAGGCGAACCAGGCGTTCTCGAACCGCCGTTACAGCGACGCCATCCGGTTGGAAAACCAGGTCATTGCGGGCGATCCCGGGTACGCCCCTGCCTACAACCTGCGCGGCATCGCCGAGCTGTACGCGGGCCAAACCCAACAAGGACAGGCGGACATCGATCGCGCGCTGCAGCTCGATCCCGGCTTCGGATACGCCAAATTCAACAAGGCCCTCGGCCTGGAGTTGACAGGGCGGTATGATGAGGCCATCCGGGCATACCAGGACGCGCTCGCTTCCGGCCACGGGGATTGGTGGATACCTTGGTGCGACTACGGGATCGCGAGCATTTACGGACGCCGCGGCGACGTGGAAAACACCGTCCGCTACCTGCGCGAGGCGATTTCGCTCGACCCCTCCTGCAAAACGGAGGCGCGCACGGAACACGACTTCGATCCCGTGCGCGCCAGCGCGGCCTTTCAAGAACTCATCCGTTAAGCCCGCGGCCCAGCGGGCAGGCGGCCGCGCGGCCGGCCGCCTCACCGTTCACCTCATGTGGCGCGCCGGAGCTGCCTTCCGCGCACGATGCGGTGCTCTGCATCCCGCTTGATTGCGAAGAGACGGCCGCATTCGTCGCACTTGAGCACCTCGTTGACGACGTGGCGGTACCCGACCTTTTTGGGGCGCCCCGTCTTGCCCCCGGCCGTCACCGGCCGCAGATACTCATGGATGTGCTGCTCCACCACCGACAGCGGAACCTTGCAGATCCGGCAGCACGGGACTTGATACATCGGTCGTCACTCCCCGGAAATTTCGAACCTGCCGATGGACGTGCTTGTCCACCCTCCAATGTCCTGGTGAAAACCAGAATCGAGTCGTATCCTGTCGAATCTATCGTATACCAAAGAGTGGCCACTGTGGAGAGGTGTTCCGGGGAACTGGAAAGCGGTACGCGGGTGGTGCAGAATAGAGACGTCCAAAGTGAAAGGAGTGGCTAGGAATGTACGACATCGCCATCATCGGTGCGGGTCCGGCCGGGGCGAGTGCCGCGATCTTCGCTGCGCGCGCCGGCAAGAAGACGGTCGTCTTCGACAGTGACCAGAGCATCACACGCAAGGCGTGGATTGAGAATCACTACGGGATCGACCGTATTGCCGGCCCCGACCTGGTGGATCAAGGGAAGCGACAGGCCCAGCGATTCGGCGCGACCATCGTGCAGGCCAAGGTGACCGGGATCGAGCGGCTGTCCGACGGATTCGCCCTGTTGACCGACGGGAGCCGTTTCGAGGCCCGGCAGGTGATATTCGCAACCGGGTTGTGGACCGATCTGGCGGAGCAGATCGGCCTCAAGACCCAGGCGGCCACGGAACCGCGCATCAAGACCGTGATCGTGGTGGACCGCGACGGGCGGACCAACATCTCGGGCATCTGGGCGGCCGGCACCGTGGCAGGCACCAGCGTGCACACCATCATCACCGCGGGCGACGGCGCCCGAGTCGCCGTCAACGTGATCAGCGAGCTGAACGGGGAACGCTGGGTCGATCACGATGTGCTCAAACCGTCCACCTGATTGCCGGGTTCCTGTCAATCGCCTTGGAAAAGGGCCGCAGCTCTACGGCGGAGCCGCGGCCCGCTGATTTACAACACCGCGAACTGCTCGTCTCGGACGTCGGTGATGAACATGTGGCCCGGGGCATGGGTGATCATCAGCTCGGGTTTGACGTGCATCGCGACCGCCTGGGGTGTGACGCCGCAAGCCCAGAATACCGGCACTTCTCCCGGGCGGATGGGCACCGGATCGCCAAAGTCCGGCCTCGACAGGTCTTCGATCCCGATGGTCGCCGGATCCCCGATGTGCACCGGCGCACCGTGCACGGCGGGAAAGCGGGACGTCACCTGCACCGCCCGCACCACCTGCGCGTGCGGGATGGGCCGCATGCTGACCACCATCGGTCCCGCGAATCGCCCCGCAGGCGTGCAATCGATGTTGGTCCTGTACATCGGGACGTTGCAGTTCTCCTCGATGTGGCGGACCGGCACGCCGTTGTCCAAGAGCGCCCGCTCAAACGTGAAACTGCACCCGAGCAAAAAGGCCACGAGATGGTCCGACCAATAGGATCGGATGTCGGTCGTCTCGTCCACCAGTTCCCCACGCCGGTACACCCGGTACTTGGGCACATCGGTGCGCAAGTCCGCGTCTGGAGCGACCCTGCTCGGCACCGGAGAGCCCGGCTCCGTCACGTCGAGCACGGGGCAGGGTTTCGGATTGCGCTGGCAGAACAGAAGAAACTCAAACGCCAAATCCTTCGGCAGAATGACCAGGTTGGCCTGCGTGTATCCGGCGGCCGCACCAGCGGTCGGCCCGGTCCATTCCCCGCACCGGATCTTGTCCCGCATCTGGGCGGGGGTGAGACGGGACACATCCATGTCAATTCTCCTCCTTCCAGCACCCGCGCCGCACGGCTCCAGGATCACCGTCCTTTACCTGCGGCACGGACACCTGTGTTTATGATCTTACCACAAGAAATCGTCTTCAGGACTGTTATTCATTTCCTATTTATCGGTATGTTAGATTTTCATACAATCTTCGTTGACGGGTGGAAGGGCTCCGGTGTATGTTCTATACATTGTGAATGCAAAATCCAAAGAAAGCAGAAAGGAGAGATCCTCGTGAGCGAATTGGTCAACGTGGGCGTTACCGCGGCCCGGCGCACCGGGTTGTCCGCGCTGATCGGGGCGGCCTTCATCATGGCCACGTCCGCCATCGGCCCGGGATTTTTGACGCAGACCGCGGTGTTCACGCAGCAGTTCAAGGCGGACTTCGCCTTCGCCATCCTCGCTTCCATCATCCTGGACATCGGCGCCCAGATGAACACCTGGCGCGTCATCGGATACACCGGTCTGCGCGGACAGGACATCGGGAACCAGGTGCTGCCCGGCCTGGGATCGGTCATCGCCGTCCTGATCGTCATCGGCGGCCTGGCATTCAATATCGGCAACATCGCCGGCGCCGGACTCGGCCTGAACGTCCTGTTCGGCCTGGACGTCAAGTGGATGGCGGCGGTATCCGGCGTGATCGGCATCCTCATCTTCTTGTCCAAAAACGCCGGGCCCGTGATGGACCGGTTCGCCCAAATCCTGGGCGCGTTGATGATCTTAGTCGTGCTGTATGTCATGCTGACCACCCACCCGCCCGTGGGAAGGGCCATCGTCTCGAGTGTGGCGCCGAGCATCGGGTACAACGCGCTGATGATGCCGATGATCACCTTGATCGGCGGTACCGTCGGCGGCTACATCATGTTCGCCGGCGGGCACCGCTTGGTCGACGCGGGCATCACCGGCGAGGAGAACCTCGGGCGAATCGCGCGGGCGTCCCTGACGGGCGTGCTGATCACTGGCTTGATGCGGATCATCCTGTTCCTCGCCATCCTCGGCGTCGTGGCCGCCGGTCACACCCTGGCCAAGAGCAATCCGCCGGCGTCCGCGTTCCAATACGCGCTGGGCGATCTCGGCTACAAGTTCTTCGGCATCGTCTTGTGGAGCGCCGCCATCACGTCGGTCGTCGGTGCTGCGTACACCAGCGCTTCGTTCTTGCGCGGTTTCGGCCGTTGGTTCCGAGACCACCAATCCGCGACCATCATCGGCTTCATCGTATTCTCGACGCTGGTGTTCATCCTCTACGGACAACCGGTGAAGGTACTGGTCGTGGTCGGTTCGCTCAACGGCCTCATCCTTCCGCTGACCCTGCTGACGATGCTGATCGCAGCCGCCAACAAGCGCATCATGGGGGCCGACTACAAACACCCCGCTTGGCTGTATGTGTTCGGGGTGATCGCCCTCATTGCCACGTCGTACGCCGGCGTCTCCTCTCTGGGCAACATCGCCAGCCTGCTGCACTGATCCACGGGTACAATGCAACCACCCCACATCTCGAAAAGAGGTGCCTCCTCGGGAGGCACCCCTCTTTGTGACCGGAAACACCCGCCGGCACGATTCAACGGTTCTGCAGACGGCAGACCGGGCGCAGCCGGATGCCGATGGCGCTGCCGATCAGCGCGCCCAGGAACCATTCCCACCCGTGCAGGCTGAACGACGCGATGCCGGAGAAATAGGCGCCGATGTTGCAGCCGAAGGCAATGCGGGCGCCGTAGCCCATCAACACGCCGCCCGCGAGCAGCCCCAACATCATCCGCACGGGGATTCCCCGGAAGTACCGCGCAGGCAGCTTCCCCGCCAGCGCCGCCGCGAGCAGAGCGCCGACCATGATGGCGATGTCGTCGGTGGTCTCCAGGTTGGTCAGCACGCTTTGATGCAGGGCCGCAGCGTTGGCGGTCGTCTGCCAGTAGCCCCAGTTCTCCACGTGGATGCCGATGCCCTGGGCGATTTTGGCCCCCCACAGGGCGAAGGCGGAGGTCACGCCCCAGGGTTTACCGGAGACCAGCAGCAGTACGAAGTTCCCGATGGCGAGCACCACGCCGCCGGCCACCCAGCTCCACGGGCCCTTGATCACCTGGGCCCAACGGAAACGGCCGCCCCCGAAAAGCGGTTCCACCCTGCCGTTACGCCGCTTCTCCACGCCCCACACGATGGCGAATACCAGTGCCATCAGGGCGAAACTGACCGCCAGGCCACCTGCGGGCCCCAACGTCTGCACAAAGGAGACGGGTCCGAGATTCGGTGTCTTCATCCACCAGGCGTAGTGGGCGGAGCCAATCACCGAACCCGCGACAAACCCAATCAACGTCAGGATCCCGCGGACGTCGCCGCCGCCCGTGTGATACAACGTTCCCGACGCGCAGCCGTCCCCCAGCTGCATCCCGATGCCGAACAGGATGGAACCCGCCAGCACCGACAACCCAACCGGGTACACGTTCGCTTTCACCGCGTGGCCGAGGACGTGACCGCTGAGCAGCACAGGCAGGAAGAGCACGTTGGCCAACGCAAACGTGATCATCTGCGCCCGGATGCCGATCCCTCGACCGCTGACGATGAGGTGCCGAAATGAACTGGTGAACCCGAAGTGCGCATGGTAGAGCGTCATTCCGAGGACGCCTGCCACCAGGAACAGGACGGCGTTGTTGAACGACACTGCCCGGTTAAGGTAGATAAACCCGAGGAGAAAGATGAGAACGGAAACCCAAACCCACACGCGCTGCATCGTCTCCGGCCGGTCCGCCTGCGGCAGGGACAAGCGGGAGTCGAGATCGACGATGCGCGCCTCTGGCGTTGCCATAGCAGCCACCCCCTTGATGATGGATGCCGCTATTTTAATACCATTCCAATGAGATAACAAGGCATTGCGGAATTGTAAGCGTTCTCGGGATCCGATACGATAGAAAAGGAATTCTTCTATCTGCTGTCGTGCGGTCCGCCGTTGCGGATAAGGGATGGAATGTGGAGTGGTGAACCGTGAAAGACCGTGAGAAGCTTCGGACGATCCCGCTGTGGCAGCGCACCTGGCGAACCCTCGCCGCGGCAGCCATCGCCATCGGCTTGGCGACCGGGTGCACCTCCGGCACTTCACCGGCAGCGGCCCCGCCCAATACCTCGAACACTGCGGTCCATACCCAGGCGCAGACGGCCGTCGCGAACGGCACGCCCGCCAATGGAACGAACGGATCGAACGCGGCCGGTGGAAACACGGCGGCTTCGGGATCGAATCCCCCGGCGACATCCGGAGCGGTTGGCGCGGTCACGGCCGATCCGCCCAAGTCGGCGCTGGTCCCGGTTGTGGTGGCTCGCAATGTGGACGGGGACACCATTCACGTCATCCTCCCGAACGGCAAGGAGACCACCGTTCGGATGCTGCTCATCGACACTCCGGAGACCGTGGACCCCGACAAGCCGGTGGAGCCGTACGGGCCGCAGGCGAGCGCCTTCGCGAAGCAGAAGCTCCCTGTGGGGAAACACGTGTTCCTGGAAGAGGGTGTGCCCGGGAGCCAGACCGACAAGTACGGCCGGTTATTGGCCTACGTGTACATCACGCCGACGGACATGTACAACGAGGACGTCGTCCGGGCCGGCCTCGCCCGGGTCGCCTACGTGTACGAGCCGAACACCCAGCACCTCGCGGCGCTGCGCCGGGATGAGGCGTACGCAAAATCCCAGAGGCTGGGGATCTGGAGCATCCCGGGCTACGTGACGGATAACGGGTATAACCTCGCGGCTGTAGGTGGCGCGAGCGGCCATGGGACGACCGGATCGACCGCTTCCTCGGCGACCGCAGGCGGCGGAAGCCAGCAAGCAGGCCGTTCGGCGGGAGCCGCCGCGTCATCGACTGGGACGCTGCGGATTATCGCCTCCCACCTGGACGTCGCCCGTGGAGATGAGGCGAGCGTGACCATTCAGACGGCGCCGGGCGCGCAAGCGCATATCGAGGTCCGCTACAAGAGCGGTCCCAGCCATGCCAAGGGCCTGGTGGATCAGACGGCGGACGCGTCCGGCCGCGTAACGTGGACGTGGACGGTCGGGACGTCCACCACGCCCGGCGATTGGCCGGTGACCATCACCAGTAACGGACAGACGGTCCAGACGACGGTTCACGTGCGGTAGGATTGCGTGCGATTCACCAAGTCAAGCCCCTCCCAATTTCTGCACTTCCGGTTTTGCGAATCATTTCTGCCCACAGTAAGCGCCCCCCAACGGGGGCGTTGTATCATTCCCATACAAGCGCTTTCACAGACTACGGACAGGGGGAATGATACGGTGGATCGCCGCAGATTGGTGCTGGTCACCCTGCTGTGCGGCCTGGGGTACATGATGTACTCGGTGGACCGCATGGTGATGTCGTCGTCCGTCGGTCTCATCGCGAAGGATTTCCATCTCTCCAAGGGTCTCTCAGGACTGTTGATGAGCTCATTCTTCTACGGTTTCGTCGTGCTGTTGTTCATCGGAGGCATCCTGTCGGACAAGTTCACCGGGAAGACGGTGCTGATCTGGGGCCTGTGCATCTTCTCCCTGGCCACAGGAGCCACCGGGTTGGCCGCAGGATTCACCACGATGCTCGTCTACCGCATCGTCACCGGCCTCGGTGAAGGCCTCTTCTGGCCGGCGGCCTCCCAGGAGATCACGTTGGTGACAACGCCAGAACAGCGCACCACCGTGATGTCCATCTACTGGTCGGGATATCCCATCGGCGGATTCTTCGGTACGTGGCTCGGCGCGGTCATCGGGTCTCACTACGGGTGGCGCCCCGTGTTCTTGGTCGCCATGTTGCTCGGCCTGGTGGTGGCGCTCCTGTACGGATTGTTGGTCCGTCATCCGAAAGCCGCAGACGCCAAGGTGAGCCTGGTCGATGACGTGCCTCTGCGGGAGATTTTCCGCAAGCCCACCGTCGTGGCCTTCGGCGTCTTCTACCTGCTCCTGATGTCCGGATGGTGGATCGTCCTCCTGTGGGCCCCCACGTTCATGATGACGACGAAGCACATGTCCCTCTCCGTCGGCGGCACCATCGCCAGTCTGATGGGACTGTCCGGCGCGTTGGGCGGCGTGTTGATCGGCCGTTACTGCGATCGCGGCACCATCCAGCGGCGCAAGCAGGTTCTCGTGGCGATCACCATCATCACCGCCATCCTGATGGCCCTGATGGTCGCTCCGGTGCCAGTCTGGCTGCTGGTCCTGCTGGTCCTTCTGCTGGGGTTCTTCGGCTATCCCATCACCCCGGTTATCCTCACGCTCACCTCTCAGGTCGTTCCGAAACAGGTGGCCGGGTCTGCAATTGGATTCGTCATGAACGTCGGCATGTTGGCAGGTGCCATTACCCCGGCGATCGCGGGATATTTACAGGAGAATATGGCGATGACGACGGTATGGGTGCTGGCGGCGCTCGTGCAGCTCATCAGCTGCGCCGCGCTGTGGTTCACGGGACGTCTGGAAGGCGCCCAGGCGCGTGACGGTGCGGCGAAAGCAGGAGCACCGATGTCGTAATCCGTGTCCGTGCCGCCGGCGACGCGTTGGTGACGCCGGCGGCATCGGGGGGCGTGCAGCCGCCGGCGTCCAATTTCAAACAAAAACCCGATGCGGGGGATGCCCAATGCCGCTGCGCGAAATCTCGTTGCCCGAAAGCCAAGTGTTGATCTACGAGAGCAAACATCCTCCCGGGGAGCAGGTGCCGGCCCACCACCACCGGGTCTACCAGATCCTCTACTTTCTCAACGGACATGGCACCATCTCCCTGGAGGGAAAGGCGTATGAGGTCACGGGTGACCAGATGGTGTACATCGCTCCGTATTCGGAACACGCGGTGCACGCCCAGTCGCGGATGACCGTGCTCGTGCTCGCATTCGGAGATTTTCTGTGCGGATTGCCGGGCGAGCGGGATTTCTTCGTCCGCGCACTGGCCCGGTCGAAGTACCAGATGCTCGATCCGTTCGCCGCCGCCCAGGTGCGAGATTCCTTCCGCCAGATCCTGTACGAGCAGACGCGCGCGGACCGGTTCTCGAGCCTCTCCATTCGCAGCCATCTGCTGGGCGCTCTGGTCACCATCGCTCGCGGATGGGAGATGCAGCGCGCTCCGGATCGGAACACACAGCGGGCGAACATGCTGCGCCATTACATCGAGACGCGGTACTTCGAACGGTTGTCCGCGGAAGATTTGGCAGGCATGTTGAAGATCACCCCACGGCACATGAACGACATCTTCAAACAGCAGTACCACGTGACCCCGATTCAGTATCTCACCGAAGTCCGCGTGCAGCGGGCCAAGGAACTTCTGCTGAACACGGACAAAGAAGTCGTCTCCATCTGCTTTGAGGTCGGCTTCGAGACGCTCTCGACATTTTACCGGGCGTTCAAGCGAAAGGTGGGCGTGTCACCGCTCCAGTTCCGAACTATGCAACGTTCCTCTGTCGACGTCCCTCCGCCGTAAGGGCGCCGGGACGCGGCCTTCCTCAGAGGCCTCCGCAGAGGAAGACGTTCCGTTCCGAACCTGCGAATTCCTTCCGCAGCTGAAAAGACACCGATCCGCCGGCATGATACGGTTGGGCCGCGGGATCGAAATCGTACTCACTTGAGGAGGGAGACCGCCTTATGAGGACCATCGGCATCATCATGAACGGCGTCACGGGGCGCATGGGCACGCGTCAACATCTGGAGCGCTCCATCGTCGCCATCCGCGACCAGGGGGGCATCCCCCTGCCCGATGGCGAGGTGCTCATGCCCGACCCCATCCTCGTCGGCCGCAACCCGTCCAAGCTGCGGGCGCTCGCGGACCGCTACGGGATCGAGCGCTGGAGCACAGATCTCGACGCTTGCCTGCGCGATCCCTACAACGAGATCTACTTCGACGCGCAGACCACACAGTTGCGTGCCCAGAGCGTGCGGGCGGCCATTGAGGCGGGCAAGCACATCTACTGCGAGAAACCCACGGGTACATCGCTCGACGAAGCGCTCGAGCTGGCCCGGCTCGCCAAGCGGCGCGGCGTGAAGCACGGTGTGGTCCAGGACAAGTTGTTCCTGCCCGGCCTGCTGCAGTTGAAAAAACTGGTGGATACCGGGTTCTTTGGCCGCATCCTCTCCGTGCGCGGCGAGTTCGGCTACTGGGTGTTCGAGGGGGACTGGCAGGAAGGACAGCGTCCCTCTTGGAACTACCGCAAGGAAGAAGGCGGCGGGATCATCGTCGACATGCTGTGCCATTGGCGGTACGTGCTCGACCATCTGTTCGGGCGGGTGACAGCCGTTTCCTGCCTCGGCGCCACCCACATTCCCCGCCGCTGGGATGAATCCGGACAACCGTATGACGTCACGGCGGACGACGCGGCGTACACCACCTTCGAGTTGGAGGGCGGCATCATCGCGCACATCAACTCGTCCTGGTGCGTGCGCGTCAACCGGGATGAGCTGTTCGAACTCCAGGTGGACGGCACGGAGGGCAGCGCGGTGGCCGGATTGCGCAACTGCAAGGTTCAGCACCGCGCCTTCACCCCGAAGGCGGTCTGGAATCCGGATTTGCCCGATCCGAACCGTTACCGCGACCAGTGGGTCCCCGTGCCGCTTCGCGAAGAGCCGGACAACGCGTTCAAGGTTCAGTGGGACATGTTCCTGAAACACGTGGTGCTCGGCACGCCTTTCAAACACGACCTGTTCGAAGGCGCCAAAGGGGTGCAGCTCGCGGAGCTGGGCCTGAAGTCCTGGCGCGAGCGGCGCTGGATCCCGGTGCCCGAACTGCCGTCCGAGTGAGGAGGGGAGGATGGCCATGTTGGCATTGAGACTTCCGCAAGCGGGTGGTGGATGGGAAACCTATCACTTGACCGGTTCTCCGGTACCGGCGGCCCCGATGCCCCCCGCACACCGCCGGGTGGCATTCGCCGCCGCGCACGTGGTGGCCGATCCCCTGCAGGACGTCGACCCGTCGTCCCAGTCCGCCGTCGACTGGGAGGCGACCCTGGCATACCGGAGGTACCTGTGGTCCCTCGGACTGGGCGTGGCGGAAGCGATGGACACGGCCCAGCGCGGCATGGGATTGGACTGGACCGCGAGCCAAGAGCTGATCCGCCTGTCGGTGGCGGAGGCCAAGGCGTGCGGCGGCCGAGTGGCCTGCGGAGCCGGTACCGATCATCTCGCCCCCGCGCCCGGGATCACCTTATCCGATGTCGAGCGCGCCTACCTCGAGCAGTGTGAATTCGTCGAGTCGGCCGGCGGCCAGGTGATCCTCATGGCCAGCCGCGCCCTCGCCGCCGCGGCCCGCGGCCCAGAAGACTACGCGCGCGTGTACGGCACGGTGCTGTCCCAGGTGAGCGGCCCCGTGATCCTCCACTGGCTGGGAGACATGTTCGATCCGCAACTCACCGGATACTGGGGGCACACCGATGTGCGCCAGGCGATGGACGTGTGCCTGCAGATCGTTCACCGGTGGACCGACCGGATCGACGGCATCAAGATCTCCCTGCTCGACGCGGACCTGGAGAGAGAGATGCGCCGGCTGCTGCCGCCCGGCGTCAAGATGTACACCGGCGACGACTTCCATTACCCGGATCTCATCCTCGGCGACGGATCGTACCACAGCCACGCGCTGCTCGGTATCTTCGACGCCATCGCACCGGTGGCGGCAGCGGCCCTGCACGCGCTGGACGCGGGCGACACCCGTCGGTATGCGCAGCTGTTCGAACCCACCGTCCCGCTGAGCCGTCACATCTTCCAGGCGCCGACCCGTTTCTACAAAACGGGGATCGTCTTCCTCGCCTACCTCAACGGCCACCAGAATCATTTCCGCATGGTCGGTGGCATGGAAGGCATGCGATCCGTGATCCACTTGGCAGAATTGTTCCGCCTGGCGGACCAAGCCGGCGTGTTGCGCGATCCGGAGTTGGCCGTGCACCGGATGAAGCTCACGCTCGCGCTCGCAGGAGGGGAGAGCTGATGGATCTCCGGTTCCTCAGCCTCAATCAGATGACGACGGAACGCTGGAGCGTCCGGGAAGCCGCCGAAGGCTGTGCACGGGCCGGCATCGGCTGGATCGGCCTATGGCGGCACAAGGTGGCCGAAACCGGTCTGCGCGAGGCTGCGCGGGCCGTCCGGGACGCCGGCCTGCGGGTCTCGAGCCTGTGCCGGGGCGGGATGTTCCCGGCCGCCTCCGCGGCCGAGCGCCAGCGGCGCATCGACGACAACCGGCGCGCCATCGAGGAAGCCGCCGAGCTCGGCACCGGCGTCCTCGTCCTGGTCTGCGGGCCCCTGGACGGCTGCACCCTCGAGGACGCCCGGCGCATGGTGGAGGAGGGCATCGCCGCACTGGTCCCCGACGCCCGCGATCACGGCGTCCAACTCGGCATCGAGCCGCTTCATCCCATGTTCGCGGCGGATCGATCCGTCATCTCCACCCTCGGCCAGGCGAACGACCTGGTGGAGCGCATCGGGTCGGAGCAGGTCGGCGTCGTGATCGACGTCTACCACGTCTGGTGGGATCCGCACCTGTACCGCGAGATCGAACGGGCGGCCGGCCACATCGTCGGCTTCCACGTCAACGATTGGCTCGCCCCGGTGAAGGACGCCCTGATGTCGCGGGGCATGATGGGCGACGGGTGCATCGAACTGGCCCGCATCCGGCAGGCCGTCGAGGCCGCCGGGTACCGCGGGCCGGTGGAGGTCGAGATCTTCAACCAGGCCATATGGGATACCCCCGGCGACGAGGTGCTCGCACAGATGAAGGAACGCTTCTCGCGGCTGGTATAGTGCAACCCCTGCCAATCGGGTGCTCCCTGACCCCTGGCAGGGGTTGAGTCTGTCATGGCTGTATGATAATTTCAATTTATTCTTCCAATTCGACAAGGAGAGGAGGTTTTCGTTGTGGGAGCCAACCTCGGCGTGCTGATAGATCACGCCGCACGCACGTCGTCTGACCATCCGGCCATCGTTTTCGATAAATCCGTTTGGACGTATGGACAGTGGGTGGCCCGCATCCAGCGCTTGGCCGGCGCCTTGCGGCAGTCCGGTGTCGCGCGCGGCGATCGCGTCGCCATCCTGTCAGCCAACCGGCCGGAGATATTGGAGGTGTTTTTTGCGGCCTGGCGCATCGGAGCCGTCGTGGTGCCCATCAATTATCGCCTGCATCGGGATGAGGTCACCTACATCCTGCAGCACAGCCAAGCCAAGGCCCTTGTGTACGAGGAACCGCGCATCGCCGATGTCGAAGCGATCCGCCCGTCCTGCCCGGATACCCGGCTGTGGATCGGTATCCATCCGGACGATGCAGCGACGGATGGTTTCCTTGCCTACGAAACCATGGTGAAAATGGGGCCCATCCTGTCCGACGTTGCGCCCGTGGACGGCGATGATCTCGCCTGGCTGTTCTACACCTCTGGGACGACAGGTCGGCCCAAGGGTGCCATGCTCACCCATCGCGTCCTCCTGTTGATGACCCTCAACGTCTGTACGGACATCTACCCGTTCTCGCGCAGCGACGTCGCCCTGCACACCGCACCGCTCAGCCACGGTTCCGGCCTGTACGCCCTGGCCCTCGTGGCCAAAGGCGCCACCCAGGTCATCCATGCACACGCGCGGTTCGATCCCGAGCAGGTTTTGGAAGATATCGCGGCGCACCAGGTCACCGTGCTCCCCTTCCTCGCACCCACCATGGTGAAGCGGTTGACAGGCGGCCTCCGTCAGACGCGCCAGGACGTGTCGAGCCTTCGGTGCATCATCTACGGCGGAGCGCCCATGTACGTCGAGGACATGCTGGAATCCCTCGAGGTATTCGGCCCCATCTTCGCGCAGGTGTACGGCCAAGGGGAATGCCCCATGACCATCACCGGGATGGATCGCGCCGCCCATCGGCTGGACGACCCGGTTCACCTGGGTTCCGTCGGAACGCCGCGGACCGGCGTCGAGGTGGCGGTGGTGGATGCACAGGGGAACCGCTTGCCGGTGAACACGCCTGGCGAAGTGGTAGTCCGGAGCGACATGGTGATGAAAGGATACTGGTCGGATCCGGACGCCACGCGGCGAACGGTGATCGACGGCTGGTTGCACACCGGGGATATCGGCTACTTAGACGAACACGGCTACCTGTTCTTGCTCGACCGCAGCAAGGACCTCATCATCAGCGGCGGCAGCAACATCTATCCCCGCGAGGTCGAGGAGGTCCTCCTTCGCCACCCGGGGGTTTCAGAGGCCTGTGTGTTCGGGATTCCGGATCCCGAGTGGGGCGAGGCGGTAAAGGCGGTCGTGGTGAGAAAACCCGGTTGGTCCGTGACCGAGGAAGAGCTCATCTCATTCTGTCAGCAGCACCTGGCCAGCTACAAAAAGCCGCGCGTGATTGGCTTCGCCGACAGCCTGCCCAAGAACGCCTACGGCAAGGTCCTGAAGCGCGAACTCCGAGCCGCTGAATGGTCTCACGTGAACCGGCAGATTTGACGGAAAGGGGGACTCGCCGTGAGCCCACTGCGGGTATTGCTCGCCAGCATGATTGGTTCCGTGATTGAATGGTATGATTTCTATTTATACGGTTCTGCGACCAGTCTCGTGTTCTCCAGCCAGTACTTCCCCTCCCACGATCCCGCCGTGTCCCTGATCCTGGCCTTCTCGACTTTCGGGGTCGGGTACGCGGCCCGTCCGTTGGGCAGCATCCTGTTCGGCCACCTGGGCGATCGCGTCGGCCGCAAGGCCGCCCTCATCTATACGCTAGTCGGCATGGGCATCAGCTCGACGCTGATCGGCCTATTGCCCACCTACGCCCAGATCGGTCTGTGGGCGCCCATTCTTCTGGTGGCCCTCCGCCTGATTCAGGGTGTGTCTCTCGGCGGCGAATGGGGCGGGGCCATCCTCCTGGCGACCGAGTATGCACCCCGCGGGATCCGCGGGCTCTATGGGGCCATCCCTCAACTCGGGGTCCCCGTCGGGTTGGTCACCGGGACGCTGTGCTTCACCCTCATCAGCCATCTGACGACCAACGCCCAGTTCCTCAGTTGGGGTTGGCGCGTGCCATTCCTGCTGAGCCTGCTGTTGGTCGCCCTGGCCATCTGGCTGCGCACGGGCATCGAGGACACGCCGGCGTTCCGGGCCCAGCGCGCGCAGGGCGACATCGCCCGCGTGCCCTTCGCCGAAGTGTTCCGCACCAACTGGAAGAATGTCCTACATGCCATCGGACTGAAGATCGGCGACGGGTTCTTGAACGTGTTCGTGATGTCGTACGTGCTGACGTACGCCACGGTGTACCTCAAGTATCCGCGCAACACCGCTCTCAACGCGCTGACCATCGGATCGGCCGTGATGCTGGTCAGCATTCCGTTCATGGGCTACCTGTCCGACTACATCGGCCGCAAGCGCATCTACCTGAGCGGCTTGGTCCTTTTGTTCGTGCTGTCGATCCCGTATTTCTCCCTGATCCCGCGCGGGGCCGGCTGGTTCTACCTGATGGAGGCCGTGGTCCTCGGGGTCATCTGGGGCGCCATCTTCGCGACGCAGGGGACGTTTTTCTCCGAGCTGTTCCCGACCAAGGTACGCTACACCGGCCTGTCGGTCGGGTACCAGGTCGCCGCGGCCATCGATGGATTCGGACCCATCCTGTGGACGTGGATGGCGAAGACGTACGGTCCGTCCGTCGGGAAGTTCAGCCTGTTCATGATGGTGGTCCTCGGCTTCAGCCTCCTGTTGACGCTGTTCGTGCGGGAGACCCGCGGCGTCGCGTACACCGGCGCGGAACCCAGCCTCACGGTGTACCGGTGAGGTGATCCTTCCGCCTTCCCCACGCCTTCACTTCGCGCGCTCGGCGGCCTCGATGTCGCCGAGCGCTTTTTGGAAACACGCCGCTGCGTTCGATCCCGCCGCATAAAACACCGCCGGCTGTCCAATGGGCGCCTCGATCTCGATGTCGCCCCCCGCCGGCATGTCATACACCCGACCGGTCCACACGTGTACCCAACGGCCCTTGGGCAGGTGCACGTGCACCTGCGTCTGCCCGGGCGCCGTGACAGGAGCGATCAACACGTCGGGGCCGAGCATGAACTCCTGGTACGTGATGTCGAAGGCCTTCGGATCGTCCGGGAACTGGTAGAACATCGGACGATCCACCGGGGCGCC
This sequence comes from Alicyclobacillus macrosporangiidus CPP55, assembly GCF_000702485.1. Classification (GTDB taxonomy): domain Bacteria; phylum Bacillota; class Bacilli; order Alicyclobacillales; family Alicyclobacillaceae; genus Alicyclobacillus_H; species Alicyclobacillus_H macrosporangiidus_B. The sequence continues at coordinate 2,329,179 of NZ_JNIL01000001.1, forward strand.
GGTGGCCTGCGCCTCCCGCATCAGCCGTTGCCGGTAGGGCGCGAGATCGCGAAACAAAATGGCGAACCGGCGCAGCTGCGCCACAATCTTCGGATCGCTGTACACCTGCACGTTTTTCGCGGGCTGGTTTCCTTCGTGGCTTCGGAAAAGGGTGGTGAAGGCATCGAACTCCATCCAACGCATCAGGAGCTCGGGGTCCCGCACGTAGTGCAGCGGAAACTGGGTGATGGACGTGTACCCGCCGATGTCGCTCGATTCCAGGCTGTACCCGGACAACCCGGCGCTGAGCAGCGCCGTGATGGCGGACGGCAGGCCGTTTTCCGGATCCCAGCTCTCGAGCTGGTCCCCCAACCAGAAGTCGGAGGTGACGGCGGGGCTCGTGCTGAATCCGGATCGCATGAAGTACAATCCCTCGCCATCGAGGCCGGATTGCTCCATGACGTCGCGGTTCACCTGCGCCCACAGCACCGGGTACTGGTTGTGGACCTCCGCCCCGCTGCGCCCGTCCGCGAGTACGGCGTCCAGCGGCAATTCCTCGCCGAAATCGGCCATCCACCCCGTGAATCCGTTGCCCACCAGCTGTTCCTTCATCACCTGCTCCAGCCAAGCGCGCGCAGCCGGATTGGTGAGGTCCAGGAGCGACGCCGTGAAATTCGGGTACTGAAACACGATCGGGCGTCCGTCCGGCCCCTTGACGAAATAGCCTTTCTCCAGCGCCTCCCGGTATAGGTTGCGAACGCCCGCGTCGGCGGGAACATCGGTGAGAAACGGGTTGACGTAGCCGAGCAGTCGGATGCCGTGCTGCTTCAGGAACGCCTGGAATTGCGTCCAGTTTGGATACTGCCGGGGATTGAGGACCCAGTTCCAGACCAACTGCTGGCCAAAGCTGGTCGTCCGCTGGCCGACCCAATCCTGGATCCACAACCCGGTCACCGGTACCCCGTCGGCGAGCAGGGAGTTCAGGTGGTCCGTCACCTCCGCCGTGCCCCCTTCCGCGCCGAAGATGAAGCCCTGCTGGGTCCAGTCCGGCAGGGGCTGCATCCGGCCTGTGACGCGCGTATACGCCTGTACCAGGGCGGCCGGCGTGGTCCCGGCGAACAGATCTCCGCGCAGGTGATCGGTGTCCACCTCCAGCTGCCCCACGTGTGGATCGGTGAAGTTGAATTCTTGGTATTCCGTGTTCTCGCTGTACAGGGATTGCATGCGGGTGGAGAGGAAATGCGGCACCGGGGCGTACGTGTTGTACCAGTGGCCGCCCGCCCCATGCGTGAGATTCGCCAGCAGGGTCAGGGGCTGCATCCCCCGCCCGTTTCCGTGCTCCTCAACCAGAATGGGTACGCGCTTGCCGCGCATATCCAGTTGGCTGTACTGGACGCCAAACCCGTAGAAGTGATCCGAGGGCTCTGTCTCCCAGTTGAAGTATAGGCGGTTGACGGCCCCTTCCTGGACGGCGGCGTCGTACGCCAACCGGTCATCCGCTTCGGCCGTCAGCGTGAACGTGTACGGAACGGATCGACCGTCTGAAGAGATGAGCCGGCCCTGGAAGACCAGCCGAGCGCCGTCGGGCCGGATGGCGTCGACCGTCTGATTTCTGTACACGGTCTGCAAATGGCGGTGGAGCGTGAAGTACCCGATGGTGTCCCGGCTCGTCATGGTGCCTGTCGCCCCGAGCAGAAACGCCTGTCCCGCCGGGGTGGCCCACACCAGGTGTCCGGACGGATCCCGGACGGTGAATTGCCCGCTGTCGCCGTCCCAGTCGACGTCAAACCGACCAAGGGTGAACGTCCGCACGCCTTGCAACGACCGGTCCACCGAGATGGTCCCGGTCAGCGGCCGTCCTCGCTCCCGCTGGATCCCCCACCCCATCAGTACAGCCATGAACACAACGCCCGTGCCGATCCAAACACGACGCCACGCCATCCACCTCATGTCGAACACCTCCCCATTGACACCATCCTAGCGAATGTATCGAGTGAAAGGATCCGTGTCCGTTCGGTTCGGGGCAGGAAACATGTCAAGTCCAGGTCGGGGTTACGTACAACGGGTCCCATGCGATACGATGAAATGGCAGCACAAGGACATCCCGGTCATGTAAGCGTTCTCTTTTTATTCATGTTAGTTTTTCTAACATTTTGTGTGGACTTCCGAGGTGTTCTCCATACAATGTGACGTATAGGAGGAACGAAATGAAACGCATCGATGCCATCATTCGTCCCGAAAAGCTTCAGGCCGTCATCAAATCTCTGCGCCAGGCCGGTGTAACGGGTTTCACCGTGGTGCCCGTTCAGGGGCGCGGCCAGCAGAAGAATGTCAAAGGGGTTTACCGAGGCCATGCGTATGACATCAATCTGCATCCGAAGCTAAAGCTCGAAATCGTCGTCTCCAACCAGTATCTTCAGCCGGCCATCCAGGCCATCGTCTCGGCCGCCCAGACCGGACAGGCGGGAGACGGAAAGATCTTCGTGTATGACGTCCAGGAGGCTTACAACATCCGCACCGGCTTGGTCGACGAAACCATCGACGAGTTGAACTCATAAGACGCCACACACGTTCCGGCCGCCGGTGCGATGGGAAGGAGAAAGAGTCTGTGTCCACCCCGGTTGCGCTCAACACCATTTGGGTCGTGCTGACGGCCGCGCTGGTCCTTTTCATGGAGGGCGGATTCAGCCTGCTCGAAGCGGGTCTGGTCCGGACGAAGAATGCCGTCAATGTCACCATGAAAATCTTCGTCGATCTCACCGTTGGCGCCCTCGCCTTTTTCCTCGTGGGCTTCCCACTCATGTTCGGCCGGGACGCCCTGCATGTCATTGGTTTCGGCGCGGTGCAGTCACCCAACGGTCTGCCCTTGGAGGCCTTCACCTTGTTTCAAATCGGCTTCGCCATCGCGGTGGCATCCATCATCTCAGGAGCCGTAGCGGAACGCATGAGGTTTTCCGCTTACATGATCACCGTGGCCCTCACCTGCGGGATCGTCTACCCGGTCTCCGGGCACTGGATCTGGGGGCCCGGTGGATGGCTCGGCCGCCTCGGCATGGAGGACTTCGCGGGGTCGGCGGCCATCCACACCCTGGGCGGCTGCATGGCCCTGGCGATGGCGGCAGCCGTCGGTCCGCGCAAAAACCGTTTCAACGCCGACGGCTCGGCCAACGTGTTCGCGCCGAGCAACATCCCGCTCGCCTCTGCTGGGGCATTCATTCTCTGGTTTGGGTGGTTCGGCTTCAACGCCGGCAGCACCCTGGACGCCCACAGCCCGCAATTGGCGGACATCGCGCTCAACACGTTTCTCGCCGCGGCGGCCGGCGGGATGAGCGCCATCTGTGTGAGCATGGCGAAATTCCGCGTTGCGGACCCGAGCATGACCATGAACGGCTCTTTGGCAGGATTGGTCGGCATCACCGCCGGGTGCGCGTACGTCTCGCACGGGGCGGCCATCCTCGTCGGGCTGATGTCCGGCGTGCTGGTCATCTACGCCACCGGTTGGGTAGATCGGCTGCAGGTGGACGATCCTGTCGGTGCCGTCGCGGTCCACGGCGCAGGGGGTCTGTTCGGCACCGTAGCCGTCGGGGTATTCGACATCCACCAGGGCTTCCTCACCACGGGCCATATCCATCTGCTCGGCGTCCAGTTGCTCGGTGCGGTTGTGGTTTGCGCCTGGGGATTGGCGGCCGGCTCTGCGCTCGGTTGGGCATTGAGGCGCACGGTCGGGCTGCGCGTCTCCGACGACGTGGAGGATGCCGGATTGGACGTGGCCGCTCACGGAATTCCCGCGTACAACGAGCTGGAGCGATTCGGCGGAGGCGAGCCGATTGTGTTCCGGACGGAGAAGGCAACCGCCGCCATGCCCGCCCGGGCAGGCGACGCCGCGGACCCCATCGGGGGCTGACCAGCGCCTCCACCGAATGTCACCGTCCACCCAGTATCACAGTGTCAGTCCAGTATCAACTGGGCGTCGATTGGCTCGGTTCCAGCGCCTGCTTGGGGGCCATCTGACCGTAGATCACGCTCATGATGATGGGAATGAATCGATCCATCACGCGAAAGTTGGTGTACACAAGGTTTCGGACCACCGCCGGACGGAGTTCGTCTCCGTCCACATCCACGCTGGTCCTGAAGAACACTTGTCCGCTGTCCATATCCATTTCAAAGTTGCCCACGCTGAGATTCCAGTTGATACGCGTGAACAGTTCCGCAGCCACGCTCCGCTTGTCCTTCGGCACGCGGATGGGCAGTTTGGAGTAGAAAATGAAAATACCGTACTCCTCTTCGAGGATCACCCGGCCTTCCAGATCCCCGTGATCCGCGCTCAACCAGAAGCGGATGGTGCGCGCATTCGGCTCCGTAAACTGCCACGCTTCCTCCTCCAGGAAGGCGTGCACGGCCTCGCGCAGGCTCATCCGCCCCGTCTCCAAAGCCGCATTCGCCCCCTCTCGTGCCGGCTCCGCCGTGGCCTCTTCCGTAACCCGAGTCTCACGCCCCGACTCGTCCAGATGCCCCGCCTCCTCGTCCACGAAGGCCACATAGCATCCGCGGTCATCCCGTTTCACGTCACACCGCCGCAGGGGCGTGTCCCCCGGTACCAGCAGAGGGTGCTTGGGCTGGCGCTGCTCCGTCAACCCGAGGCAGAAAAACGGAACGTCCGCCGGCACAGCGTCCACTAATAAGCTGACCATGAAATCCCCCTGCGGGAGTGTCCGCACCTTGTTGCCCCAGGCCACCACCACCCGGCTCGCACGGCCGATGGCCGACACGATGTGCGTCTGATTCTCAGGACCAATCGGGTCGGACACCCCGCGCAGGTCCGACGGATTGGCCGCGCGATACGCGAACAAGTTGACCACTTCGAGGGAACCAAATCCCCACCGGCGCGCAAAGCTGATGCACCGCCGGACGGTGTTGTCGTCTTCCGCGTCATCCGCGGTACTCGGGTTTAACATGATGAACAGCACCCTGGGCCGCCCTTCTTCCCACTCCCGCACAAGGGAGTAGCGATAGGGCCCGTCGATCACGGCGTGTTTGTTCACATCGCTTCCTCCTCGGTATCGGGAAGGTTCGACACCAGGGGTACCACTTCCTGTTGACAAGGATCATCGTGCAATCCTGAAACTTGATGTCACATGCCGAGCGATGGTGAATAGCCAAGTCCTGGGGCTTGCTTCCGCCCTGAATCGGTGCATCCCCTGTGGGCCGAATCACGGCGGGACTGAACCCAAAGCGGCTGGGTTTCTACGGATGTTTACAAACATATGAATACAAAGCATCATAGGACCCAAGAAGAAGAACACAGGAGATGAGACGTATTGAACCCGACTTTGTCAAGACAGATGGGATGGCTTTTAAGAGAGAAATGAGAGACTTGCAATTCAGATAAAAACCGTCTCACGCTGCGTTTTGTTGCATTTTCCAATTTCTGAATTCCAACGGCGAGCGATAACCTAGTGCGGAATGTGGTCGGTCCGTGTTGTAAAAGTGAATGTACGACTCAATCGCCGCTTTCGCCTCGGCAAAGCTGCTGTATTCCTGCAGCCAGACCTCCTCCTCCTTCAGCGACCGGAAGAATCGCTCGATGTATCCGTCAGCATCAGGGTTGTTGTACCCCGTCCGCTCGTGGTTGATTTGGCAGGCCTTCATCGCTTCGATGAACCGTCGACTCGTCATCTGGCAGCCATTGTCCGTTCGTAATGTCAAACCGGCACCTTGAACGCCATTCGGGAAGCGATAGTTCAGCGCCATATCCACAGCCTTCAGCAGGTCCTCCGTACGGCAGAACCGGGAAAACGAGTACCCCACAATCTCCCGGTCATAAGCGTCAATCACGGCAAACAGATATCCCCATCCGTCTTTCCCACACCACACCTTCGTCATGTCGCACTGGAAATGCTCGTTGGACCTGGTGACCGGTATCTTCCCTCGCCGTTTCGCTCGTGAAGCGCCCTTCCTCGGAGATTTCACCAGCAGCCCCATTTCCTTCATCAGCCGATACACCCGCTTATGGTTCACCCGCAGGTTGTATCGGCGACGCAGCATGACTTGGATTCGCCGGTATCCGTACGTGGGGAATTCTTCGCACAGTTTCCGAATCCACTGTTTGACCAGAGCGTCCTTGTCCACAGGAGGCCGGTTCGGCTTTGGCACAGGCGGCTTCAGCAAGCTGTAACAGTACGTCCGGTTCAGCCCTAACGCTTTTGCAATCACTGGGACCGGAAACCCTTCTTTGGCGAGCTGACAGACCAAAGAACGGCTATTTACTTCCGGCCCCAATTCGATTTTTTTCGCAACACATCCACCTGCATCGTAAGTTCACCGATCTTAGCCCGAGCCTCCTGCAACTCCTTCTCCAGCTCCTGCTCCCTCGTAGAGGGTCCGGACTGAAGTCCAGCCCGTCCACCAGCCAGGAACGCTTCACGCCACCTGTAATACAGACTCTGGGCCACGCCATGCCGCCGACATACCTCGCTGATGTTCGCACCGGGCATCATGCCCTCGAGCACGACGTTCATCTTTTCGTCCACTGTCCACTTACGTCCCGGCATCACAAACACCTCTGCTTCATCTTAACCCATCCCTTCTGTCTGGGTTGACTCTGGGGCAAGTATAGAGATCATGGCTTCCAAACACGTGGTGTTTGTGTACGGCACTCTCCGCAAGGGACAATACAATCGCGGTGTGATGGAACCGCATCTGGTGTGCGAGTTGGGCGAGGGAAGCATTCATGGTGAGATGTACGATCTCGGTGCGTTCCCGACAATAGCGCTGGACGGCGACGGTGTGGTCGTCGGCGAATGGGTCGAGGTGACGGACGACGGGCTGGCGGCACTGGACGCATTGGAGGATTATCCGCAGATGTACGATCGAACTGTGGTGAGAGATTTAAACCGTGCGGCGGAGGGATGGGTGTACCACATGACCGGCCGGATTCCGGCTGGTGCGCGGCGTGTCGAAAGCGGAGATTGGGTGACTTGGGTGGAGTCGCGGAGAGACGTGCAGATATGATACGGATTTCTTTTGTACTTATTTCATAGCAAAGGACCTATGGTGCAATCCTCTTGTCCAGGATTCCTCCGCAACATCTCATAACATGGACTGTTTCATCTCCTCAACTTGTGCGATATGGCGGCGCTCATGGAGAGGCAATACCTCTAACCACTGGTGAATACTCAACACGCCAAAATAGGGGTGCCGAAACCCGTGATGGTGCAGTTCATCGGCATCTTCAATAGACCCAAGAACGGTTTCGAGTTCGCTTCTCGACGCTGCCAATGAGGTCATTGCCTGTTCAAAGGTGGTAAACAACCCCTGTGGCTCGGCAAATTTGGGCGATTTCACCTTCCGGCTTCGAGCCAAAACGCCCTCAACAGGTTTCTGTGGGATGTCCGAACGAGGGGTAGTCAGTGCATGACGTATTCCTTTAACAACAGCCTTTTCTGCCAAATAGTAAAGTAGGGGCTTCAACGAGCGTACCCCTCCATACACCATTGCTGGGTAGGGTCGACTTGCAATCCTGGAACGGCTCGTGACCCCGGCTGCCACAAGCCCGCCGTGCCCACTTCACACAAAATCTTGACAAACATTTCGGAGTATATTGAATATAATTTTGCGGTATCTTCAAGTCTCTCTTCTATAACTGTGTTTGCACGGGTCTCTGCCGAACCGTGACAAGCACGAAGGAGGAGAGACAAGTGAAGCGTTGGAAGGCGAAAAAGAGGAAGTTGGTTGCCGGCGTCGCTATCGCAACCATCGTGTTGGGAACAGGCAGCGCATTGGCGGCCGCGTATACTCGTGTCGCTGGTCCACGGCCGGACGGCACGGGTATCACGCCTTACGACTGGACCCTCACGCCCGCGGGGAAGCAGCTGTCGCTGGGAGATTTTCCAATGGGGGGTGCTCTCAGCCCGGATGGCCGCTACCTGGTCGTGTCGAACGACGGCCAGGGCACGCAATCTCTCCAGGTCGTCGACTTGCGGCAGCAGAAGGTCATCCAGACCATCCCGTACAAGTCCCCGGAAGCGCTCTATCTTGGTGTGGCCTTCAGTCCAGACGGAAAGACGCTGTATGCGTCCGCCGGCGGCAATAACAAGATTCGGGCCTTCCGGTTTGAGAACGGTGTTCTGTCGGAAACTTCTCCGATCGTCCTCACGAATTTAAGTCCGAATCCCAATGCGAAAACGACCCAAAACGGTCCCTATCCAGGCGGACTGGCCGTGTCGAGGGACGGCACATCCCTGTATGTGGTCAATAACCTGTTTGACACCGTCGTGAAAATTGATGTAACCACAGGTACGGTGGTCGGTTCTGCCAATGTAGGACAGAATCCGTACACGGTCCTCATCACGAAGGACGGCAAGTCCCTGTATGTCACGAACTGGGGTGAAAATACGGTCACGGTGCTGGATGCGGACACGCTCAAGGTGCAGAAGACGATTCAGGTGGGGCTGCATCCCAATGCTGTGGCCGAGAATCCCGTCACGGGCGCGGTCTATGTGTCCGGGTCGGACAGCGATGTCATCTCCGTGATCGATCCCGTCAAGCAGAAGGTGGTCCAAACGATCTCTCTGGCCCCTTATCGCGGCGCACTTCCAGGCAGCCAGCCGGACGCATTGGCGGTCAGCCAGGACGGAAGAGCACTCTACGTGGCGAATGCGGGGAACAATGACGTTGCCGTGGTCAGCCTCGGTGATGGCTTTCCGACTGCGCACGCCACTGTGCAGGGACTCATTCCCACGGCATGGTTCCCGACCGGCGTGTATGTCGCAGACGGAGGCCGGGAGATCCTCGTTCTAAATGCAAAAGGCCTTGGCGCTGGACCGAATTCGCAGGGGCAATACATTGGCAACATGATGAACGGCACGATGTCGTTCATTCCCGTACCGGACCCCGGGCAACTGCGACAATACACGGAGCAAGTGAAGCAAAACAACCAGCCGCATCCTGGTTCCGGTGGCGGATGGTTCAACCGTGAAGAGGAAGCCAACCATTTCCCAATTCCGCGCTTCCCGAGCGAGCGCTCCCCAATCAACCATGTGATTTACGTCATCAAGGAGAACCGCACGTACGATCAAGTGTTTGGTGACATGGGCAGAGGGAACAGCGACCCCGCGCTCACGGAGTTTGGCAAAGACATCACACCGAATCTGCACAAGCTCGCCAACCAGTTTGTGCTCCTCGACAACACGTATACGGACGCGGAGATCAGTGCACAAGGACACAACTGGTCGACTGCGGCAGAATCGGACGACTACGTGGAGAAAAACTGGATGGCCAATTACAGTGGCCGGAACCGCGGATACGATTTCGAAGGTACCAATACCGCCGCCTATCCACAAAATGGGTTCCTGTGGGATGACGCGGAGCGGTCAGGCGTGTCGTTCCGTGACTATGGGGAGTTTGAGTCCCAGGATCCTGCAACTGGGAAGTGGAAGCCGGACGATCCGAGTATTGGTAACCGCTACGATCCCGATTTCCCCGGCTGGAACATGCAAATCTCCGATCTCACGCGTTTTGACAAATGGAATCAGGAATTCCAGCAGTACGTAAAGAACGGGAACCTCCCGCAATTGGAGATCCTGCGGCTGCCCAACGACCACACCATGGGAACCACACCTGGGGCCTTGACACCACAGGCGTATGTGGCGCAGAACGATTACGCGCTGGGCAAGCTGGTGGAAGCTGTCAGTCACTCGCCGTACTGGAAGGATAGTGCCATCTTTGTCATTGAAGACGACTCGCAAAACGGTCTCGATCACGTCGATGCCCACCGCACTGAAGCACTGGTCATCAGCCCGTACACGCAACGCGGTGGCGTGGTAGACAGCACATTCTATGACACGGCGTCCATGTTGCGCACCATCGAGCTGATTCTCGGGATGAAGCCGCTGACACAGTACGACGCCGCGGCGACGCCTATGCTGAATGCCTTCACCAATCATCCCAACTTCGCGCCGTACGATGGAGTCACGCCCAAGTACCCATTGGATGCCCGAAACGGCGCCAACGCACCCATGGCTGCAGTGTCGAAGAGCATGAACTGGTCACAGGAAGACCTGGCTCCATCCGACAAGCTGGATGAGGTGTTGTGGGCCGCCACACACCCGGGTCAACCTTATCCGAAAGGCAATGGGTGAGCCTGCCTGTTGGGAATCGAGCAGGAAGGGGCGCCCAGCCCCCCTTCCTTTTGTATCATCATGACCCGGCGCGAACATGTCTCTTGTATTCGATGGGCTGTGCACTTACAGGGGCTTTTCTGGGGACTGCCGAGGCTGACGTTTTGCTCGCCTCCGAAAACTCATCACCATGGCAGCTAAAAGGGGAATAAAGATCAACGTCACCAAGAAATACGCTGGCGCCACACCGGCGATAAAGTGCTCCATTTCCTTCGTGCTGCGAAAGAATGCAAAGCTGCCAGCCCACACGAACAAGCCGCCGGAAAACGCCAAAATCCGGTGCGACGACAGCTTGAACACGTCCTTCATGCCTTCACACCAGGCGTAGTGAAACACGCCCAGTTTGATGCATACGGTGGACATCACACCCATCACGTACAGTGTGTCCAGGCGCTCCAGAAAGCGGCCAACGCGAATGCTTCGGACGGTTTCAAGCACCGGATACGACAGATAACTGGTGGACTGCCCCACCACCCCTGTCGTGATGGCCAGGACGCACGTCATGACAACGGTGAGGATAGCCGTAGCGGTGATCATGTCTTTGGGGAGGGTCCGGCTGTCGCGCAAGGCTCGTACGAACTGCAGGCTAATCAACATCTCCAATGCAAAGGTCAAATCCGGCGTGATGGCACCGCGCAGCACCGGCTGCCAACCGTCAGCGAGAACAGGCATCAGTTGGTCAATATCCATGTGCTGCATGGACAAGGCGAAGAGAACAGGCGCCACAATGAGCGCGAGCGGTGTGATGAATTCGCCGTCCCGTACGAGGACCTCAATTCCCATGTGCACCATGTACGAAATCCCAGTCATGCCCACCAGCCCAATGATGTACTCCGGTGTCTCAGGCAGGATGGTGGTGCTCACAAACGTTTCCGTTTCCCGTACGATAGTGCAGTTAACCAGGTACAGCCAGACAAGAAACCAGAGACAGACGATGCGCCCCAGCCATGGTCCGAATGCGTCAATCAAGCCGCCGGTCAGATTCCGGTTTGGCAACGCGCGGAGGAACACCGCCGCGACACCGGCGGACAACAGACCCCCGGCCGGAAAAAGGAGGCCCGTAATCCAGCTGTCGCGGACGGTGAACTGTGCAATGACGAACGGGACTGTGACGATGCCGGTGCCGAGGATGCTCCAAACGAGTACGATGACGATTTGAAATCGGGAAATCTGTACGTTCGACATGGGGCGCGGGCCCCCTTCTAAAGAATTTTGTATATCCATTTTGTCACTGGGCCCAACGTGGCGTCGAACGGAGCCAGCAGATGCAGATGGGGCCACAGGTGCCAAGAGACCAACGCGGACATGCCGACCGCCAACATGAGGAGCGACCAGTACACTACGGCTTCACGGCGGCTTGCCCGGCGAAGGGCGTCTTTGTCAAGGATGGCAATGGTAACGGCCGTGAACAGGGCGGCCCAGATCACGGTGTAATCACTCCGCGCCCTGCCGGTGGAGCCGACCCGCTGCGCGATGCCGCGGATTCGGGTGTACTGGAAGAAAGCGTGGTCCGGGTAATATGGACCTGTACACTGTACCTCACCTGCGCACGAGCAAAGTAAGCTGGCCACTGAGCGCTAATCTGCCGCCACTTGCGCGGATTTTCGATAAACAACCGCGTGCCGAACTGGCAGGCGTCTACACCATCGGATTGGATCTTTGCCATCACCGCCTGCATCTGCCGTTCCATGTACTGGGCAGTTTTCTGCTCAAGTTGCTGGTAGGTTTTCTCGGTCAACCGCTTATACGGACACAGCCGGTCGACCTCCGCCCGTGCTTGAACCTTCACCAGAAAACTCACTCCGTCGTTTCCAAACTGAGGAATCACCTTGGTGCGGGAAACGAGCAGTCGCACGGCGCTTCCAACCCCGTCACTCCTGCTTTCGCACGGCAGATGGATGTCCACCTGGCGGGTGTTGCCCATAAGCCACGCGAGCCCCTTTATCTCGTCCACCGTCAGGACGTCAACCATCTTTGCACCGCAAAACAAAGCAACCCCTTTCATGAGCAGGTGGCCCGAAGCGTCTCTGTCTACCAACGACAAAACGGGGGCCTGCGACGGCGACAGGTACTCCCTCATCACCTCCAGTTGCCCGCTGTTGACAAAGCGGAACATCTCGCCAATTTGCTCCACTAAATCGCGAAGGCCCAGCGCGTTTATCGGCTCGGGATCGGACGGAGCCGAAAGGACGTCCCGGGCCTGTCCCGGTGTCACGAGGAACAGTTGATTGCGGCGAAAGTACCGGTTGCGCTCGAAGTAGTCAAATGCCCTGTCAATTCCTTGTTTTGCGTAGTCACTCCCAAATACCACCAGGGTGTTGTGTGCCAGGTACATTCGGTGTGGTACGTCTTCCTTGAATCTTTCCACTGCTTCTTCGATAGAACTGCCCGTCTCGTCACGGATGAGGAAGGACCGGACGCCGCCTCCTGAACTGGACTCGCCCCCACCCGCCGAAGGAACGGCCTCGGGATTGACGAGCTGGGCCGTTACCCGTACCAAACCGTTATCTGTCCGGTCGACGCCAAGGGCTATGACGATATTCATGTCATCGACCTCCTGAATGTCAAAGCACCCTGGCAACACCAACGAACCGATGCTGGCCACGAAGAGGAAGGCCAGCTTGCGAAACATGTTCGATCTCATCGCTGTCCCTCGCTGGAGTGAGGCTTTCTGGGGGGCCTCGGTGTCGGGCTGCGATTGCTGACGCTGTCAACCGGTTCAAGCTGTTCTGGACGTCGTTTGGTTGCAAACCAGGGAGCCCGGATGAACATATCCTTCATCTCTGACCAGGTGAACGGCGCGATGGGGGCCATGTATGGAACTCCGAAGGAACGGAGCGAGACGAGATGCGTCACGAGGACGATTCCGAGGACGACGATTCCGACCAGTCCAAAAATGCCGGCCACGATGACAAATACAAACTGGATAAGCCGGCTCGAATTTACAAACCCATACGCCGGCATAGCAAACGACGCAACCCCGGTTCCCGCCACTAGGATTACTATACCTGGCGACACCAGACCGGCACGCGCCGCCGCATCGCCGATAATGAGCGTACCCACAATACTGACCGATTGCCCAACCGCCCTTGGCAGACGACTCCCGGCTTCACGAATGGCCTCAAAGGCGCATATCATCACGAGCACTTCCAATACGGTTGGGAAAGGAATACCGCGGTGCTGGGATGCCACGCTGACAAGCAGCGGGGTCGGCATCAGATCTTGATTGTAAGACAACACCGCCACGTACAGGGACGGCAACAAGATGGAAGACCAGTACGCGACGTGGCGCAAAATGCGAATGAACAGCGTCAGCGTGTAATTCATGTAATAATCTTCGGCGGATGCCAGGAAATAGATGAACTGTGCCGGCACCATCATACAGGTTGGCGCTCCGTCGATCATGATGGCAATGCGGCCCTGCAACAGACTGCCCGTCACCCGGTCTGGCCGTTCGGTCTCTTCGGTTGTCGGAAACAGGGTGTACGGCGCGTCGCCGATCAGTTCGCGTAACTTGTTAATGTCATTCACTCCGTCGACGGAAATCTTGCGCAGCCGTTGGCGTGCTTCTTCCACCAGCGTTGGTTTGGCGATGCCTTCAACATAGGCGATGCACACTTTGGTCTTGGAGTACACACCGATGCGTATCAATTCGACCTTGAAGCGCGGACTGCGGATCCGCTTGCGGAGGAGCGCGATGTTGAGCTCCAAATGCTCGACGAACGCCTCCTGAGGGCCCTGCAGGGTGGGCTCGTTCTCAGCTTTTTCGATGGCCCGAACCGGGGGCTTGCTGATATCAAGGACGAGGGCCAATTTGGAACCGTCTGCGCAGAGCACCACCTGGCCGTCCGCCAAAGCTGTGCTCAATTCTTGCCGTGTCTTGATCCAGCGGACGAGTACCGTGTGCAGCACGGACTCCATCTGCTGCATGTCCGGCCGCCGTTTTGGCAAAGCCGCAAGGGGCTCGAGAACGCCCTCTTCGATGCGCGCAAGGTCCACCAAACCGCGCAGCCAGATCAAAAGTACGCGTGTACCGTGCACGTCGACGTCACGGAGCTGAAAATCGTCGCAATTTTGCCACTCCGCCTTGACCCAACTCCGCAATCGTTCTATAGAAGCGGGGAGCGGTTCGTCCGGCTGAGACAGCGAAGTGTCGACGAGGCTGGCCATCCTGCCAGGCTCGTTGCGCAGGTCTTTTGTCTTTGTACGCCGAAGCTTGTCGAAAACCATCGCACACTCCCCGAGACTGCTTATTCCATTTTGTTGTTATGTTGACCATGTACACCCAAATTATGTACACCCTGGGCTGAACGGTGCTTCCCATCCCTGTAGGCTGGTGAGTTATGGCCCACGAACGCCCACACCATCGATGTGTGACTGATTCGCAGCTGGCGGCATTGATTCTGTCCACCACGTTGTACACTCTGTTGCACCGATCGAACGGTTCGGATGCTCTGGAGCTGGTACTCTCGCGCGTACAAACCGGTCTCTGGTTGCTACACCGGTTTTACGATTGCTCCAAACGCCGACTCGTCCATACGAGCGCGGTAACGAACCCCATTTGGTCTTTGGAAGCACTGCGGTGGTGGAGTGGGTAAAACAACAGGTGGAGATCGACGGCCGGGATGTCATACTGGAAGACCGAGTTAAGGTGTTGTGCAAATCGTTTTTCGACCAGATGCAACTACGGACTGGGGCCGTTGAGAACACGCTTGAGGTGTACCCTATCAACAGTGTGGCGAAACCGAGTCGGAAACACACTACGGGTGTATCCCTGTGGAAACCCAGGAGACTTCGCTGCAAACTCATTGGAATAAATCCCTGCGCTAAGTGAACATTAAGCAGCGTGATCGAAAGCACAGGGAGGTTGTCGACCATGGAAACCCAGCGCGCGAAGGAGATTGCGGCTTCACCGGTCATGGCGAACGTGACTTACAACGGGACGCGTGTCTATATTCAAAGTGTGGATGAGCGGAAGGAAACGGCAAGAATCTTCCCGCTCGACCAGCCCGAGCGTGAACAGGAGGTTCCGCTGCACGCCTTGGTCGAGCACTGATTTAAACCCCACCACCTGGCACGGCCGGCCCTTCGCTTGGATCAGACACGCCTTGAATCGTAAACGTGCGTCGCTCTCAATTGCCACCTGCGTGCAAGCTGGCCCGTTCGACCCCTCTCCACACGCAGCCAGTCCGGTTATTTTACGCCGGATTTTCACGCCATCCCCGACGAGTCGATGCGGCGTGTCACACACGGCCGCTGTTTCATGGACGCCGAGCACTCTGCCGAGAGTAACCAGATCCCGCATCCCATCGGCAGACTCCTCCGCCGTGGTTCGGCCAATCATACCCGAGCATCCGCTCTCACAGCACTGAAGGGTTGCGCCACTATCAGGCTCCTCGTGAGTCTCGTAGGAATACGGGTCCTGAAGCGGATACGTGATGACCGGACGGAGCTGACGAATTTCGTCCACCTTCGACCTCTCCTTTGTGGTAGGATGGTGAATCATATCACATGGACGCGAAAAAGTACCGTCTGTGTGTAAAGACGTCGGGTGATAAAGGTGCCGAAACCAACACGGCTCAAGCTGGTCCTGGTCATGCGGGGGCTGAAGCAGGAATGGCTGGCGGAACAGACAGGGCTTCCGTCCACGACTGTAAGCCGGATCGTAAATGGGGCAACGCCGACCCTGAGAAATGCTCAGAAGATCGCACGGGCGCTGGGGGTAAGCGTGGATGATCTGTGGCCACTTGAGGAGGGCGAATCAGGTGAAGGATAAGGAGAAAGAGGAAATCGAGTACTGCCCCGTCTGCGGATTCCCGATGGCCGAACGCCGCGGCTGCACACCTTGGTGTCGGAACTGCGGATACAAGGGAGTGTGTGGTGATCCGCACAGTTGACTCAACCGAAGGATTATCACTGTTGTGCAACATGCATCCATTTCAAGGCAGAACGGACACATGGACAGTTGAGGATCTATTGCTCTCGTTTGGGATACGATACGAAGCCGTATTACAAATTCAACTGTTGGGATCCGAAGCCGGGAATTAGGAAGAGGATTAGAGTGGAGACAACAGATGATTCTAGTGGATAATTGGACATCGTGAGATTCCGGCACTGGAATACATGAGCGGGCACATCCGAAGGTGCGAAGGGATGCGTGGGACCAGTTGGATAGTAATATACTGACGCGGGTACGACGAGCATGGCCGTAAATCGTACACCACGAAGCAGGGCTTCGGAGGAAACACGAGGCGGAGCAGTATCTGTCTGCGCGGTTACCGAAAAACGCGGGTTCCCGGAAACCCGAGAACCCGCGCCACACAAGGCTTTTTTGGTGCACCCGGCAGGACTCGAACCTGCGCAAGGACTGACCATGTTAAAGGTGATACAGAAACCGATGAGACCAAAGAAAAAGGCCACGAATGACGAGGACGTCATCCAGTGGGCCAGCCTGTGTTTGATAACGTAAAAGTTGACCACGTGGGGGTACATTGACAACCAAAAAGTTGACCACCCCGGCACCTCTTTCCTGTACCCTGGAGTTTGGTCCGAACTCTGGGGGCAGGAGGAAAGGAATGTGCTCGAGATGGTCGACAAGGAGTATATCAGAAAGCGGTACTATGTGGACGGGTGGTCGATACGTAAAATCAGCCGGCAATGCCAAGTGTCGCGACAAACAGTACGCAAGATACGCCGACGCTGATATCCCCAAGTATCGATTGACCAAACCCCGCTCCCGCCCAGCGATGGAACGATGGATCCCCGTCATCGAGTCCTGGCTTAAGGAGGAGGAGAAGGCGGGAGCCCCCAAGAAACAGCGGTATGTGTCCTCAAGAATTTACGATCGGCTGCAGGAGGAGTACGGCAAGGAGTTCACCGCGGCTGAATCCACCGTCCGGTACTGGGTAAGCAGGCTGAGGAAACGCAGGCAGGAGGTGTATATCCCGCTGACTTCTGACGCCGGTGAGCTGGCACAGGCCGACTTTGGGCGAGTCGTTGTGAAGATAAACGGCAAGAAGACGGAGATCAGCCTGTTCGTCATGCGGTTGCGGTACAGCGGCGTCATCTTTGCCTGTGCCTTCTCTACGGAGAAGATCGAAGCGTTCCTTGAGGGTCACCGCCGCGCGTTCGAATGGTTCGGCGGCGTGCCGCGCAGTGTTCGCTACGACAACCCCAAGACCGCGGTCACCAAGATCCTGGTTGGCCCCGCCCGCGAGGAGCACGTGCTGCTGTCCAACCTGCGTGCTCACTACCTGTTCGACAGCGAATTCTGCCGCCCCGGTGAACCACACGAAAAAGGCAGCGTAGAAAACGGCGTGGGTTACGTCCGCCGCCATACGTGTGTTCCCGTTCCTGACGTAGCCGACCTGGATGCCCTGAACGACCTGATTCTTCAGTGGTGCGAGAAAGAGCGTGGCAAACGGTGGTCCGCTTGGGAGCAAGAGCGGGCGGGGCTGCGTGCGCTGCCGGAGCGCCCTCACCGTTGCGCCACCACACGGCCCGTCACGGTGAACAAGCTGTGTCTCGTCAGCTTTGACCACAACCGCTATTCCGTCCCCAGCATGTACGTGGGCAAGACGCTGCTGCTGAGGGTGTATGCCGAGCGGATTGAGGTGCTCGACAGGGAACGGGTGGTGGCCAGCCACCCCAGGAGCCACGAGCGTCAGCAGACCATCATGGACCTCGGACACTATCTGCCGGTTTTGGCTTACAAACCACATGCCGCCACGCACGCGGCGGTCGTCCGGCAGTTACCAGAGGTGTACCAACGCATCCGGGTCCGGATGGCGAACAGCAGACCGGATGGATACAAGGACTTCGTAGCCATCCTCATGCTGCACCAAGTCTGGCCGGCGAAGGACATTCTGCAGGCCATTGAGGAAATCGGGCCGGATGTCGTCACAGCTGACCAGATCAAGCGGCATCTTCTTCACACCTCACCGGAATCTGCGGGAACCGTGCCAGGCAGTCTGCAAATGTATCGCCTCGCGCAGCCCAATCCGTCCAGATACGACGCACTGACGAAGGGGGTGGTTCACTGATGTCTGACGATGTACACGCAGCCATGGTGGAGATCTACTGCAAGGAGTTGAAGATGCCGGGTTTGCGCAAGGCTTACGCGGCGCTGGCGAGGGAGGCGGGGGTGCAGAACCACTCCCCCGTCCAGTACCTTGCCGCCTGCCTCGCCGAGGAGATGGAGTCACGGAAAGCCAGTCGGCTGCAGACGTACACGGGGCAGGCACGGTTCCCTGCCCACAAGACCCTGCAGGAGTTCGATTTCGCCGCGATTCCGGCGCTGCAGAAGCAGCGGATTGTACACCTAGCGGGGGGAGACTTCATTCGAGCGAAGGAAAACGTGATATGTATGGGGGCCAGTGGAACGGGCAAAACACACATCGCGATAGCCATCGGGCTGGCCGCCATCTCAGCGGGCTACAGAGTGCGGTTCATCACCGTCATGCAGCTGGTCCAGGAGCTCTTACAGGCAGAGTCAGAGTACCGACTGCCCAGATACCTTCGGACGTGGGACAAGTACGACCTGGTCTGCTTGGACGAGTTAGGGTATGTATCCTTAACTCAAGGTGGGCCACTACTGTTCCAATTCTGTGCGGAGCGGTACGAGAAGGGCAGCATCCTCATCACGACGAACCTGGAGTTCGCGAAATGGACGGACGTGTTCCACGACGCGACGCTGACGACAGCCCTCCTCGACCGACTGACCCACCACTCCCACATCCTGCTGTTTGAAGGCGAATCCTACAGGTTCCGAGAGAGCCAAAGACGAGCGGCAGCCGAGCTGTGACGGGAATGTCAGACCTCCGCCAGGCACCAGAATCGCTACGCCAGGGGTGGTCAACTTTTCGATTAGCAAAGTGGTCAACTTTTCGCTTGACAAACACACAGCCACTTGATCCATCGGTTGTACATGGTCTATCACCTCCATAGGTGACCGAGCACAGCTCCGGTTACGGCCCCCACCATTCCGCCGAGTAGGATCGTGAGAATGGCGCCCCAAGGCGGGAGAGAGTTTAGTGCTTTGTTGGTCAGGTCGTTGATCATATCGTTAATTTCCGAAAAGTCCCGCGCTTGCGCCACCTGGATGTTTCCAACCTTCTCCTTTAAGTCGTTCATGTCGCCACGGAGTTCCGACACATCCCGTTGCAGCTGGTCGTATTGACGCTGCAGGGCAGCTACGTCCGACTCCACACGGGCCACGCGGATATTCAGGCCCAGCTCCTCATTCGTGACAGGTTCGTTTGGCATCGGAATCACCTCCCTTGTGCCGGTCCTCTATCGTCTAAGATAGCTGGCGATCCGTTGAAGTACACGACTGGTCTGCTCCATCTCCCGCCGGACTCCCTCTCCCTGTCGTCGTATCGATGTGAACATCGTCCAGCCATGCATCATAGGTGGCTTGTCTGCATCGTATGCGGAGCCGGTAACTGCCGAATGTGTTAACGTTCTTGAGCGTTTGACCGTTAAGCACCACGCGGCACATAAGTATATGGTGGTGTCGTAACTCCTCGCGAGAATGTTCTCGATGAGGCGGAACCCAACTCCGAGGCACGAGACCTAACGTTCGGGCTCGCCTGGATCCTCCTACACCGACGTGTGGGAGGGAGTATGCAATGACATCCTCTTGCGCACAATACGATTGCACTTAACTACTGCAGGAAGATGATGAACAGTGCCGAGTCGTAATCAGTACGTTTCTCCGCAAGCGAAGAACGCCATCGAGCAAATGAAGTATGAGATCGCACAGGAATTTGGAGTTGAGTTAGGCCCTGACACCTCTGCTCGGGAGAACGGCTCAGTCGGAGGCGAAATTACGAAGAGACTGGTGGCATTTGCGGAAGAGCACCTGAGCAACAAGAGTTGGCCGCACTAATTTCCTAAGAAGCCTAGTTGGGGAGGTGGCATCCCATGAGTAGTAATCGCGCGATCTCCGCGATGCTGGTGACTTGCCTGGGTGTGGTCAGTCTCCTTTCGGGGTGCGGTGGAGCTGCCAACACTGCACAGAATGCTGCCAATGCTGTGGGCAATGCGGTTCAGAACACCGTCAACGCAACCGGAAATGCCGTGCAAAATACAGTGAACGCGGTCGGAAACGCGGCACAAAACACCGCAAATGTCGCCGGTGGTGCGACAGCTGCGACATCCCCGTGGATGACGGTCAACGCAGGGACCAAAACGGTTACTTTCCTTCTGATTGCGGGATATAACAACGCGGGTGGAGGATTCAATTTCAACGGCTACACGAACGGCGGGATGACGTTTACCGTCCCCAAGGGTTGGACAGTTAAAATCAACTTCCAGAACAACAGTACGGTGCCGCACAGCGCGGTGGTCGTTCCGTATAACAAAAGGTCTGCAGACACTCCAGCCATTCCGGGCGCGAGTAGCCCAAATCCGGAGCAAGGAGTGGGTAAAGGCGTCAAACAGACGTTTAGCTTCAAGGCTGTAACGGCCGGCAAATACGCAATCGTCTGCGCAGTTCCCGGCCATGAGGAAGCAGGAATGTGGATCACCTTTGTGGTATCCGACACCGCCACCGCGCCATCGGTTACCACTTCGTAAATTTGGTACTAGGTGTTCATCCGCCCCTTACCAACCGGCATGGAGCTTTTCATGCGCAAGGACGATGGCAGTTTCAGCCCCGGTCGAAAGGCCGGGGCGCCGCATTCTACGTCCTGGATGCACTCCGGCGCGTCATTTCGAGGACTCCCGACCAGTTTGGGAACGAGCGGCTCGCTCATGTGGCTCCGGTGAAGGGAGCGCTAATGCCCAAATGAACGAGCAGGAAGTGCACAGATTCTGCTTTGCTTTGACATTCTTCCAATTTCCCGATGCGCCCAGTGATGTCGGTATCCTCCACCGGTTACGCCTCCTCTCAAAACCGCCCCTGATAATGCAACACGCCGAAGATCGCGATGTCCTCCGGCGCGCAGTTGCGGCGTACTGCGATTTTGTATCCTCCAGCGAACCAACAGTCGTATGCGAACACAGAGCAGATAATGCTGTGCTTCGAATTCCACGGGATTCGCAGGCCGAACACCAACCACATGAACTGCACGAACAGATCCCAGTAGCTGTACTTGTATCCGGCCTCCAGCATCCGATACGCCTGACCAACAATCCGGGCGCGTGTCGTATCATCAACGTCCCGAGACCACACATCTGCCTTGCCAAAATACTTGCACACAGGAGATTTTACAAGTCCGTTGCCCAACGCTTCAATCACATAGCCATCACAAACGTACACCGCGACGTGCGAGTAGATCTGCAAGCCACGGGGTGGCTTTATTCCTTGACGGATCAGGCCAATCTCTTCTACTTCTTCAATCACTTCACCGAGCAAGGAATCGGCGTAACAGAGCAGCAGATCTCCGGGTTTGGGCTCAGTCCATGCGTAATCCACGTCGATCACCTCCGTATATGGGTATTAAAAAAGCGCCTCTTTGGCGCGCATCGGCTGTCACGATTCTTGGAAGCTTTAATCAAGTTCAGGATCTCCTGGCGGCGGCCGCCAAAGCCCTCGATCCCCTGATCGATCAGACCCATAAACATGGATCGAAAACTGTTTCGTCACACGAAGATTAGCAAAAGATTTGCAGCGTTCAAGTCCGGCACCACATACGCGAAATGGCGCGGGCTGACAACCCGCGCCACCACTGGCTTTTGTGGTGCACCCGGAGGGACTCGAACCCCCGCAAGACGCGGTTTAGGAATTCTCCGTAGTTCGTTCGGCTGGTTATTCTGCGTGTTACTCAGTGCTGTTTTTCCCGGTAAACAGCTAGTCGAACATCCGCATTGTGTTACCCCAATCATTCTTGTGCCAGCCAGTACGGCAGAAGTTTGGGCAGAAAGTGGGTAGAAGTATTGCAATATCGCCGCGGTACACCAGAACGAATCGCACTGCTCACCGCTCCCGAACCCCGGTAACTCGCCGCTCCCACTGCTTCCGTAACTCTGCTGTCGACATCCACAGCACCCTCCTCGGTCTGGTTTGAGACCATTACCCGGCCTCAGACAAAGGATTACCAGGTGTGCTGGATTTAACGGTTGCGAAGTAAAGCCACCCGCGCACACGGAGACTCCCCGTGCTCGAACCTAATCCCACACCCTGTACAGATACCACCTCACGACGTATCGCTCTGGATCAACCGCGGTGATTCTGGTTTCCGCGCCCCGTACAGGTTCCTCCACGCGCTCGATGTCAAATACGCCCATGTCTTCGGTGAGAATGCGAAACACCCATCTGTCCCGTTCTCCGTTCAGCCAGTCTCCGGATTCAGCCCAGCGGTCGATAAGATCCGTGATCACACGAATCACGCCACGATCCCGGAACACGCGCGGAGTAAACCCGTCTGACGCAAACTCCAGAATCTCGATGGAACGGTGGAGTATACGAGACATGGATGGCACCTCGCACGTACCGAACGTATGTTCTATTGTATGTGCGGAACGAACCAAATCAATACTCAATGGCTGGTTTGTCGCGTATAACGTTAGACTGGTATGGAGGTTACTGACGACGATTAGCGAGGCATGACACAACCCTGCGACAACGGCAGTTCACGGGCGGACGGATGTTGCAATGGACGTGCTCCGTGACGGTGGGGGTATGAGTATGATGGACAGTCGGCGATATGACATTCCAGTTTTCGGCGTCTTGTCGAATTGACGCCGCTGCCAGCACACTTGTGCAAAACTCGGCAACTCGCCGCTCCCACTGCTTTTCCCGCCGACGAGTCTAAGGACGCCCTATAAATCACAAATGCGGTGGTAAATTTTTCTCACAACGCGTAGACTCGTTTGCCTTCGACCATCATCGTGTTGCGGAGAGGAGGGCCATTAGTGGGGTGCTTCTTGGCCAAATCCCCGCAGTGCTACCTCGTTTGGTCACTTGAACCTAAGGCTCCTTTACGACCAAGATTTTAAGTGGTTCAGAATGTTCTGTAGCTCCCCAATCCGACCTCGTGTTTCAAGATACGCTTTAAGCGCTTCGTAATCAAAGGACCCTCCATCAAAGGATTCATCCGCGAAATGTTCAATTCTTCGTCTGTATGCGGCCAATCGATTCCCAAGGTATTCCAGGCGATGTTCAATATACCAGGTTATACGGTCCATTTCGGATTTTGCCATTCTCTTAACCTCGTTTCATTTTCCGCTTACACTCCGTATCTACACTTATTTGGTCTGCTGAACGAGTCACGAGATCGCCAGTGCGGTTGAAATCGGACAACGCTGGAGCCACGTAAGAACAAGGGACAGAAAAAGACGGTGTCCCGCTCCAAGTTCATCACTAGCAGTTGCAGCGCGATAACCGTCTCGCTCATTTGCCTTAGTCGCGTCCGAGTCAGACCAAGCCCATAAGAGGGATTGCCCGCACCGGGCGACGCCCCACACGTTGGCACTCGACTTGCTCAGGGCTATCAGTCTAAATGAAACTGCAGTATGCCGACAATCCGAATCATCGATGCGCCGGGTTCTAGCTGACGATTAGTTCTGCATGGCGACCAACTCACCATTGCGTATCTCGCGCTTCAAACCGTACTTGCTTTCCAATCGCCCTACGAAAGAACCCAATTCCCACCAGGATGACACAGAATTCGAGCAAAATCGACGTCATCAATGGAAAACAAAACAAGCTTAAACATTGCGCTTAAGGTGTCACCCTTCTATAGCAGTACGCAGGCCATTAAATTTGCCTTGCACCAATTGTACGAGTACATTGTAGCGGATCTGATTTTCGGCTAACTTAGCCATTTCAGCATCGATGTCAACATTGTTACCGTTGTTGTCGACAGAGGTCTGATTATCTTGAATGACCTGGGGCTGTATTTGACTCATAGCCTGTATGTCGAAATTATTGTAACTCCCGGTAACGGGAGTGTACCCCAGGCCATCTACTTGTGGAGTACGTGACATAGCCTGTTGGAGTAACGATTCAAACTCAACATCTGAGCGTTTAAATCCTGGTGTATCCATATTTGCAATGTTATTTGCGTAGACCGCTTGACGTAAATCGGCTGCCATCAATGCGTTTTGCATAAGAGTCAACCATGCTTGTAACGAATCCATGCACACACCTTCTCATGTGTTGATGGACCTCAAACTCATCTTAGCATGAGATCTTGTCTCTTCGTAGAACCGTGTTGAAATGCAATCTTGATTTTCCAGCCCTAATCAGTCTATGGTGTCCCCGTTGACAAGCGGTCTACAGGTAAAATTCAATACTTATCATGATACGGCCTTGAGGCGGTGTCAAGTTTCGGTAAGTGAGACCTGTCGAGGGTTTTCACGCCCCTGTGCGGTGACCGTACCAACTCTCTTAGCATGGACTTCACCCACGGTCGACTTGCGTGCGGACCATCCAGCGCCTTCCACACGCACCTGCATCCAACGCCCCCCTGCCTGGTGCTGGCACTGGGACCTTCTTCATAGACAACCTCCACCGCGTACGCGCGGCGGGGACTGTATACATGTCGTCATTTTCCATTACACACGCTGGTCGGCAGTGCGTCCGACAATGCCAACAGCGCGGCCATCCCGGCCTCCCCGTACATAACTCGGATTCATCGTTTTACCGCGCCGCCACATGAACCTTCCAAGTTCCTCCCGACTCGTCGAACACACCATCTTCCCCTGAAACTCTCGGACGTTTACCACACCACCGCAAAAGACGCAGCCAGGCTCACACTTCCGGAGAACGATGTAGTCGCCCTCCATGAAATTCTCAAGAGCATCCTTGTCCTTGATATCCATCGTCCATCGCTACTCGATAGGCAGCACCACGTGCCCAATTTAATCAACCCTGCGCTCGACTCACCGTCTCCCCCAACGGAGGCAGAGGACGAACTAGGCGCAAATGAATTTCCCCATGCCACGGCCCCCTGTACCTACAGATACCACTTCAAACCACCTTTGGTGCGAACATATGTTTGTATCATTCCAGCGTCAGCGCATATACTAATTCGTGACAGAACATATGTTCGCTCGGGGTGACCGTATGCGCCCAACAGCCATGATCCGTAACCTGCTTGTACTGAGGCTCATCCAACAGGCAGCGAAGCACGAGGAGCAACGTGCACGTGCGCAGTTAAAAGAGGCTGCCATCGAGCTCCTGGACGTCGAAGACCGTGAGGTTGACGTCCGGGTACGGTTTCGCGTGAATGGATGGGAGCAAGAAGTGCACTATCCACGGACCATGCTCACTGCGGAGACACAAGCACTGATTAAGTACTGGCGCCGATGGGGGCGAAGCCGGTGATGGAGTGGATCTATGGCCTCGTGGATATGCAGTCATTCTACGCCTCTGTCGAGATAGCAACACGTCCTGAGTACGTCCTACGGCGGCGTGAGAATGACGACTCAACGGATCCGCCGCTTGTCGTATCGGGTGACCCGGCTCGGCGCTCCGGCATCATCCTAGCAGCCACACCAACAGCGAAGCGTCTGGGTGTAGAGAACGCGATGCGGCTCGGAGAGGCCCTACGATTGGCACCAAACCTCGTCGTCGTTCGACCACGCATGCGCCTCTATCTGGAGGTGAGTGTGCGCATTCAACACGTGATTCAGAGCATGTTCCCGCTTCAGGAGCAGTTCTCCATCGACGAAGCATTCTTTGCTTTCCCGTACCCCAGCGGTCTGTTTCCGGATCCGATAGCTGTGGCTCGAAAGCTCAAGGAAACCATCTGGGACGTATTTCGCATCCGTTGCCGGATTGGCATGGGGCCGAACAAATGGGTGGCGAAAGTTGCAAACAAGCAGGCGAAGAAGCATCCGGACGGCATCGTATGGTGGCCGGATGATAAGGTGCGGTCGGAACTCCATCGGCTGCCGGTGGACGCCATGTGGGGACTCCGAAAACGGGCCGAAGTGCTTAAGACGGAGTTCAATTGCAACACGATTGGGGATGTCGCAGCGCTTCCGGCACATCTGCTGCGCCATAGGTTCGGTCCGGCATGGGGCACGGTCATCCATCGCTGGGCGAACGGTGAGGACTACAGCCCCATCAACCCGCACAGCTTGACTGATCCTCACAAAGGTTATTCGAACCGCACGACGCTGCCGCGTGACTTCTTCGAGCGAGACGAAGTTGCAGTTGTCATCCTCGAATTGCTCGACGAAGTGTGTTACCGGGTTCGGCGAGCCGGGCAACAGGGACGACGGGTGAGTCTTGGGCTGACGTATGAACGGCTGGAGGGCGGCTTCTTCAAGGCAAAGACGCTGCCCTTTTACTCCAATGACCCTGATGAATTATACCCCGAAGCGCTGTCACTCCTGGACCGCTGGTGGGACGGTTCTGGCGTACGCGCTGTCTCCGTGGGCCTGGATATGCTGGTACCGGCGGACACGGTTCAGCTCTCTCTGTTCCGGCGAGTAGATCGACGTCAGCGCCTGTTGGCAGTGACGGACACCATCCACGAGACGTTTGGTGAGACAAGCCTGATGCGTGCATCCAGTCTGTTGCCGGGCAGCCAACTCCGGGAACGCGCGCTGAAGATCGGAGGTCATTACGCGTGATGTGAGGGAGGGGATAGCGTCATGCGGATCACGGACGGCAACATTTTCGAAGGTATGCGTCTTGTCTTGCCTGAACATCGCGAAGTAATTCAGGAGATGCGGAGTGAACGGCAATGTCGGCGGCCACCGGAGCTGTCTGAGGACGAGCTTTCCGAGATGCAGTATGTCCTGGCGGAAGCGATGGAAGGGCGGAAGGTGGTTCGACTGACGTTGTTCGACCCGATACAGGACGAAGTGTTGGAGGGTGTGCCGGAGTTGAAAGGTGGACGTTTATGGTTACGGCAAGCGGACGGAAACCGTGTGTTGGTGGATTGTCGTCGGTTGATGCGAGTTGAAACTGGCTGTTGATTTTGGGCAAAAGAAAAACCCGCCGAAGCGGGCAATCGTCATGGCGGTTATGAATTCAACGTTCAACCTTAAGCACATGATCTCTTATTACTACCTTAGCCTTTGATGTTCAGAGCTGAATTGGATACTTCGGCACACACTAGTCTCGTCCATTTGCCTAAGAGTTACGATTTGTCTACCTCTAATCCTTTCGATGACTTCACGGACACCAAACACAGGACGATCCGGGCTCCATAACACACCAGCCTGCAATTCCAATACCCATGAGTCTTCCTCTACGTTGTAAGTGCTACAACCATTTCTCCAGTTCGATTTCATCGTGAACAGGTATGTCGTAGTACCCGACTGTCGGAATCGACGGCTTCACCTTCCGTGCCTCATCAATTGCACCTGGATAGACCGCCACAATACGATACCCACGACGTTGATAGAATCTCAAAGCATCGAGATTATCATTCGAGGTAATAAGCCAAGTACGGCGCCGACCAGACTTCCGAACAGCTTCCTCGAAGGCGCTGAGTAAAGCGGTTCCAACACCTCGCCCATCTACAGTGGCATTGATGCTTAATAATTCACAGTCGTCAGTGCCCATGTGATACGTCGCCGCACCAACACGGGTATCTCCATCCCATGCTATAAGGGCACTGAGATCCTGAATATGGTATGTATTCCCCTTAGAAATCATGACATCCCCGCCCCATTCGGAGCGCCATAAATCCCTTAACCAAGTGTAATCGGTGTCATCTTTAGGATGCTCGACCCTAATAGAAAACAATTCTTTCATACAACCCCCCCTAAGAAACAACCGCTTTATGATTACTCTGTCAAATAGATTTCATTATTCAGCCTGTGTAGTTTCCCGTCAAGTGGTGTAATTTCACTGCTTGTGTCTAATGTGTGACATCCATGGATTTGTCCCGTCGCGGGAGTATGTCGACTTTCGTCGCTCCGTCAAGGGGTGCTGCGCTCGTCCGGTCGGACGCCCTTGACGTCGCTCCTGCCGGTCGAATTTAGGCGCCTAGGGGACAAAGCCAAGGTTTACGTGTAACATACACGCCACCTCCGTAAGCGTCAAAGCCCCCACACCTTGCGTTTCTCCAACCGTCGTGCGACAGTCGTGGACGGCAACAATCAGCCCCGCCAGGAAATCCAGCGGGGCGATTTCTCATGCTATCCTTTTTTCCCACGCCTCCGGATTCGTTCCGGCAGGCGGTCCGACCACGGAAGCAGCTCATCCATCGCTGCACGGTCATCCGTTCGGATGTTGGGCAGCCGCTCGAACAGGTATTCCAGGTACAGATACGGGTCCAGCCCGTTCTCCTTGGCTGTCTCCACCAGGCTGTACGCGATGGCGCTCGCCCTTGCACCCTGTGGGGTGTTGGCAAACAGGAAGTTCTTGCGACCTATCACAAACGGCTTGATTGACCGCTCGCTCCGGTTGTTATCCAACTCCAGATGGCCGTCCTCCAGGAACACCACCAGCTTCGGCCACTGGTTCAGGCAATACGAAACCGCCTTGCCCAAAGTACTCTTGGGCACCACCTGTCCGCTCTGTTCCTCAAGCCATGCCAAAAACTCGTCAAGCACCGGCCGGCTCAGCCTCTGCCGTTGGGCACGACGTTCCTCTGGTGTCTCGTCTTTCAAACCGCGCTCAATCTTGAACAGCCTGTTGCAGTACTCAAGCCCAATCCGGGCCGCTGTCGGTTTTTTCCGTTCGGCTGTCGGCAGCGCTGTGAGCGCCTCGTCGAACTTGCGCCTCGCGTGTGCCCAGCACCCCACCAAGGTGACGCCCTCGATGTCGTGGTATCCGCTGTATCCATCCACATGCAGGTAACCCTTGAATCCCCCGAGGAACCGCCTTGGATGCTCCCTCGAGCGGGTCTCCTGGTAGTCGAACAGGACGATGGGGGGCCCATCCCGGCCGCTGCGGTACAGCCACATGTACGACTCCGACTCGGCCGCCCGTCCAGGCTTGTGCAGCACCTGCAGCGTCGTCTCGTCCGCGTGCAGGTACTTTCGTGAAAACATCTCCTCGTGCAGCCGGTCATACACCAGGCTAAGCCATCGTGTCGCGCCTATCACGACCCAGTTCGCTAAGGTCTGCCGCGACAATGCCAGGCCCTTCCGGGCGAACTGCTGCTCTTGCCGGTACAGTGGCAATCCGTCCACGTACTTCTTGTCAATCACATGTGCCAGCATCGAGGCGGACGCCAGACTGCCCGGGATCGGGGGCCTGGGCATCTGCGCCTTGACCATCGGTGTTTCGGTCCCATGCTTGTCACATGGCCGGCACGCGTATTTATACTGCACATGTTCGACCAGCACCGTCTGAGCCGGAATGTGCTTGAGCTCACGACGGACCTCGGCGCCCACCTCGTCCATGACTGCGTTGCAGCACGAGCAGATCCGCTCTTCCTCCGACAAACGGTATTCAATCCGCTCCACAGGCAGATCGGCGAGCATGGCCTCCCGCTGGCCAGGCTGTTTCTTGCGTCGTTGATACGTAGGGTCTGCTGAACGAACGGAAAGTCATTTACCGGCCAGGATTTTTGGGTCCTGGACGCCAATTTATGTGCAAGGGTTTTTGTAGACAGGTGCGCAAAATCCTTGCACATGGAGGACAGACCAGTGTTCCGCGCGAAGGAGAACCAACTTATTTTGCCAGGTGATTTCTTCCTTCCGTTCGGCGGGAAGTTGAATGAGGATAACCGCTGGGTCAAGCTTGCGCAGGTGATTCCGTGGCGGAAAATGGAAAAACACTACGGAGAACGGTTCAAATCTCGAACGATGGGCCAAGAGGCGCATCCAGTGCGTATGGCGCTTGGCGCCCTCATTATCCAGGAACGGTTAGGTCTCAGTGATCGGGAGACGGTGCAACAGATCACGGAGAACCCGTATCTGCAATACTTCATCGGACTTCCGGAGTTCCAAGAGAAGCCGCCTTTCCATCCTTCCCTGATGACGCACTTCCGCAAGCGACTAGGCGTGGACATCATCAACCAGGTCAACGAATGGATTGCCGAGGAACAAGACGATGACCACGATGATTCTGGTAATCAGGATGGTGGCTGTGCGTCTGAGGCGGACACACATACGACTGAAGTGCGTGCTGAGAATACCCAAGAGATGGGTAACCAAGGCAAACTCCTTTTGGACGCGACGTGAGCTCCAGCAGACATCGCCTATTCGACAGATCTGTCGCTGCTCAACGAGGCGCGTGAGAAACTGGAGGAAATCATTGACGTCTTGCATGCAGTACGGAAAGGCGGTAAGCGCAAGCCACGGACGTACCGTGAGAAGGCACGCAAAGCGTATCTTGCAGTGGCCAAACAGCGTCGTGTGAGTCCGTGGGTGCTTCGCAAGGCGATTGGCAAGCAGTTGCGGTTTGTGGCGCGGGACCTGCGTGTTATTGCACAGTTGAAGGATGAAGTTGGGCTGAGCGCACTCAGCGGACGTCAGTACCATCAGCTTCTCGTGATCTGCGAGCTCTACCGACAGCAATAGGAGATGTATCGCAAGCGCACGCGGCGGATTGAAGACCGCATCGTGAGCATCTCGCAGCCGCATGTACGTCCAATCGTTCGAGGCAAGGCGCGTGCCAATGTGGAGTTCGGAGCCAAGGTGGCAGTGAGCCTTGTCAATGGGTATGCGTGGCTGGAACGCCTGGATTGGAACAACTTCCACGAGGGTCTGACGTTGCAAGCGGCGGTAGAAGCCTACAGGGAGAGGTATGGTTGTTATCCGGAAACCGTGCTGGCCGACAAGGCGTACCGAACCCGGGAGAACCTGCGCTATTGCAAGGAACGGGGCATCCGGTTGAGCGGGCCAGCATTGGGGCGGCCATCGCGGTCCTTGGCGGTGGAACAAAAGCGAATCGAGCAGCAGGATGCAGCAGAGCGCCACGCGATTGAAGGCAAGTTTGGCGAAGGCAAGCGCCTGTATGGGCTCGGACTGATCCGTGCACGTCTGCGAGAAACCAGTGAGACGGAGATTGCCTTGCAACTGCTGGTGATGAACCTGGAGCGGCGGCTCCGCCTGCTTTTTTGTGCCATTTTGTCCAAGTTCGTGGCAGCCGTTGTTTCTGGCAGAGCACTGATGCTCACATAACGCTCCACTGTAGGTCGAGACCGCATGCTGCAGAATACGAGACGAGTGCCGTCGTGGTTCGCCAAAAGACCCGTTCAGCAGACTCTACGTATCTTGATATGTATGTACCAAAATTACAACACAGATGATTTGACGAAATTATGTAGTATACTCTATATATTAATCTATACTAATAAATCTTATTTCTGTAGGGCTGTGGAGGGTAGGAGATGAGCGTAAGATTACTTCAACTCGAGACTATCCTGGAAGTATTACAACGTTGGTTCGATGGCTACATCATGGTATTCAATCTAAAAAGCGATTGCGTGTGGTGCTCAGAGAAAATGTCTGGACAGGATAAAGAGATTCTGTGCCAATCGGCGACTCAAAATCAGTTAGACACATGGGGAACAGTGATGTTGGGCGCCGGAGAGTACGTTGTACACCGTTCTTTTATTGAATGGCAAGGAGAACACTATCACATCTGGTGGCTTTGGAATGCATCATGGCTCCGATCCCAGATCGATACACGATTACGAGACTACCAGACGATGATTTCAGACCTGCAGACCATATTCGATAGCTCTTATGATGTCCTGTACGTATCGGATGGGAATGGAGTCACACTCAGTACAAGTCCCTCCTGTCAGACTGTGTGGGGAAAGACGCCCGAGGAAATTATAGGGCGTTCCGTATACGACCTTGAAAAAGAAGGAGTTTTCTCACCCTCTGCCACCAGAATTGCGCTTGAGACCGGACAAAAAGTACAGGTCGTTCAAACGACTCGGACTGGTCGCCGTCTCATGGTGACGAGCATACCCATTAAAGATTCTTCCGGACGGATTGTACGGGTTGTCAATGCCTCTCGAGACATTACACAGGTTCAGGAACTTGAGCGTGAGATTCAGGTCCTCCGTGGTATTGTTTCGGAGTACCGACAGGAGTTGGCTAAGCTTCGTGATCAACATCATAAATCCGATGGCCAGTTAGTGTATCGGAGTAAACAAATGGACGAACTGATTGATTTAATTCACCGCATCGGACCGGTAAACACAACGGTTCTCATTCAGGGGGAATCTGGCGTCGGTAAAGAGGTGATTGCGAACTACATTCATTCTCTTGGCACGACAAGCGAAAATCCGTTTATCAAGATCAATTGTGCTTCCATTCCGGAGAGTCTGTTAGAGAGTGAGCTTTTCGGGTACGAGGCAGGTGCGTTTACCGGTGCCTTGAAACATGGGCGTCCCGGCCTGTTCGAACTAGCGAACGGAGGGACATTGTTTTTGGACGAGATTGGCGACATGCCTCTTAGCTTGCAAGTGAAACTGTTACGCGTGTTACAGGAACGTGAGATCCGTCGAATCGGCGGTAAGCAGTCAATCCCTATTGAAGTGAGGATCATTACGGCAACCAATCGCAACTTGGAAAAGTTGGTGGAGACGGGTGCGTTTCGCGAAGATCTCTTTTATCGTATTAATGTAGTCCCACTATATGTCCCACCATTGCGAGAACGACGAGAAGACATTATTCCTTTGGTTCGCCATTTTCTCGAACTCTACAATCAACGCTTTGGACGAAGTGTTAATTTGTCTTCATCAGCCCTGCAGGCGATGGAACAATACTCTTGGCCAGGTAACGTACGTGAGCTCCAAAATGTCATTGAACGCTTAGTTGTAACCGCTGATAAAGATGTTATAGCCATATCGGATCTCCCGTTGCATATCGGAAGTGCGCACGGCTCACAAGTATGGCTCTCTCGATCAGGACGGAAAGAAAGCATCGTCGTTAACGAACTATTGCCGCTAAAAGATGCAACCCGGATGGTAGAGGAACAACTGATTCGCATGGCTGCAAAGGGCTCACGGACGCTCGCGGATGTTGCCCAAAAGCTTGGTGTGGATCAGTCGACCATCTCTAGGAAAATGAATAAATACAAATTGCAATTTGACAACATGCAATGCAAAAATGCATCGCTCATATAAGAGATGTATCCCGTTACGGAATGAATCCCCTCTAATCTCCCACCTAATGTGTATAGCGCGGTTTAGATTTGCAGACAAACGCGGCGGCGTTGTTTCCAATTCCACAGGTTCTTTACATGGAGTGGCGAACATGATAGCCGGTCTGAATTTGTGGCGGAGCGTCCTTCCCGCCTTTATACGCGGGGAATCATGCTCGCAGAGGCTCCATGTCAAGCACGGTCTCTAGAACGCAAATGGAAATTCATTACTGGAAACTCTAACGCCGCGTTTTTCTGCACTTTTAACTTGCGAAAAACAACCTAATGAGCAGAATTGAGCAGAATGCCGTTCATCTGGTTCCCGTAAGGGAGCCCTTTTCGATTCGGTCAAGTTGGCATGAGATTTGCTCAAACCTTCTTGACGAACATAGATGTCAAGGAGGCGTGTAGTATCTCGGATTCCATGGTGCTTGGCATGTACTCGGACTTCCGTTTCTGTTGGCGCCTTTTGAAGCTGCAACCTGAGGCCTGCCTCTGATAAGGAGCAAAGGACTCGACGGGAAAGAAAAGTCAACAAGTATTACACAAGCAAAAACATAACGCCGATCTACTAGAAGGACGCCCACGAATTAAATTAAAACATAACATGATCGACTGAAACTGTATTGCTTCTCAGAGATTCCTAGCCATTAATGTAATGAACATTGACATGAACTGTTTCATGGGTATAATTCGTTGCGTAATGATCCTCAGTCTCAACATTCGGGAGGTCCTGCGCTGGATGGATGTGCCCTTGGCCTGCAGCACCTAAAAGGGGGTGAGGGTGAATCAATAAAATCTCGAATCAACCGAATGATCCGTAACCTCCATTGGAAGGGCCACAACAGAGATCCCTGGGAGGCCTAGCGTGAGCACACGAGAAAGGCGGTCGATGTTAAGGGGGTGAGTAGGATGTCGGCTTCCATGGTGTTTTGGGATATACTCGGCCTTCTATTCCTCGTGGTACTTTTTGGTCTTTTAATTGCAGCTGGAAGGGGCCGTCTCACTATGATCGACCAAGATGAAGAGTAAAGTCTTCGTTGAGATGAGATGAGGGGGAGTGAAGAACCGTGAGCCAATCAATGCTTGGCATTGTGGTGGTTGTGGTACTTGGTGCAATATGGGCTTGGATCGGGCTGAGTATTGCGAGACGCGTGAAGTCTGCTGATGATTACTTGGTTGGTGGCCGAAACGTTGGCATCGGATTGGGATCTGCCACTCTACTCGCGACCTGGATTACGGGAAACACGATCTTGGCAGCCCCCGAAAGTGGTTACGACATGGGGATTCTCGGTGTGTTGGGCTACGCTTTGTTAGGCGGCCTTGGCGTGATGGCTTTCGCGCCACTGGCAAAACGTATTCGTACGGCGATACCTAATGGGCGTACAGTAGGTGACTTTTTCCAAATAAGGTTTGACCATAAAAACTACGTGTTGTTTCTCATTGCGCTAATCATCTGGGATGTTGGGTGGCTCTTAACTCAAGGTTTGGGCGCAGGTATACTGCTGCAATCTGTATTCGGGGTTCCGTTTCACGTAGGTTTAGTGATTACCGTGGCCATTGTCACCGCATATGTTACCTTCGGGGGAATGCGCAGCGTCCTCGGAACGGACTTCCTTCAGTGCATGCTGATCATGGTTGTCGTTTTTATTTTCCCTGCTTGGGTGTTTGGGAATGCAGGGTTCCACACGGTATATTCCGGTATACAAAAACTGTCCCCTAGCGCACTCAGCCTTACGAACCCAACGGGTATCGCTTGGTTGATCGCTGGTCCGCTGATTGGCATTGGAGAAGTTTTCATGGACAACACATTCTGGCAGAGAGCATATTCCCTGCGTCCATCGACTGTGAACAAAACGTACTTATTCTCCGGGCTGGGATGGATGTTCGTTCCCATCGCTACAGGTTCTTTGGCGTTAGTTGCCTTAGGTACCGGTTTTAAGCCCAATCCGGTCAACTCTGTGGCGCCGGACATTGTTTCACAGTACACCGGACAGTTGGGCGGAGTGTTATTCTTGGCGCTATTGTGGGCAGCAATCGCGTCAACATTGGCAGCACTCCTTAATGCTGTCGCAGCAATCTTTATGAACGACATCTATCAACGGTACATCAATCCGAATGCGACAAATAAACAGTTACTGAAGGCTGGGAAAATTGCTACCGTTGTGATCGCGGTGGTTACAATTATTGCCGCTTGGCCTGAACCGATGACCATGCTTTCTCTTCTGACACTCATGGGGGTTATCAATGCAGCATACATCATTCCCATTACCCTCGGACTGTTTTGGAGCAAAACGAATCGCCACGGCGTTTTTTATGGCGCACTGATAG
This sequence comes from Alicyclobacillus macrosporangiidus CPP55, assembly GCF_000702485.1. GTDB lineage: Bacteria > Bacillota > Bacilli > Alicyclobacillales > Alicyclobacillaceae > Alicyclobacillus_H > Alicyclobacillus_H macrosporangiidus_B. The sequence goes on from NZ_JNIL01000001.1 coordinate 2,364,630, forward strand.
GTAGCATAGTTGGACTCTTTATTTACGGTAATGGAACGTTTGACTTAATCTTTGTTAAAATTCCCGTCACCCACATCACATGGGGTGGCCCATATCCAGGCGTGATTGCGGGCGGCTTTATCTCATTGACGTTGACGGTCGTTTGGAGCTGGCTACAACCGGAAACGTTCAATTTCGCCTCGTTCCGGAAGTATAGAGCAGATAGGGCCGGCGTGAGTGTTTCCTCTGTATCATCGGAACAAGTCGAAGTTGTTCGTGGCTGAAAGGAGGCGCCAAGATGCAGGCAGGATATAGTTTCTTTCTGGTGTTTATCATGCTGGGTATTGTCGGGAGCATTTGCACTCTCCTTTCAATCCTCTATTATTTTCTGCGAGAGTGGAGAGCCGGGAACCTTTGGTAAGGAGTGATGAAGGTGTTGGATAACCGCTTGGCGTGGCACGAAAGTGATGTAACTATTGCTTGCTGTCAGTACGCCCCTCGTGTGGGGGACAGGGCTGGAAATCTGGAGAAGTCGCTCCAGATGATTCGCGCAGCAGCTCAGTCTGGAGCAAGATTGATTGTTCTGCCTGAGTTATGCTCCTCAGGCTACGTGTTCAACTCACGGGAGGAAGCATACCAACTTTCTGAGACTGTCCCAGAGGGTGACACAATACAGGCATGGACTCAGATTGCAAGAGAACTCAACGTATATGTAGTCGGTGGAATATGTGAACGTGACCAGGCCTTGTTATATAACTCTGCCGTATTTGTCGGACCGCAAGGGCATCTGGGTACGTTTAGAAAGTTGCACCTGTGGTATGAAGAGAAACTGTTTTTCGAGCCGGGAAACCTCGGACTGCCTGTCTTTCATACGCCCATGGGTCGAATTGGATTGCTGATCTGCTATGACATCTGGTTTCCGGAAGCCTTTCGACGCTATGCCCTTCAAGGCGTAGATCTGGTTTGCGTATGCACGAACTGGGTTCCGATGCCCGCTCAGCAGCCAGAAGATTTACCCTTGGCTATTCAACTCTGTATGTCTAATGCTCACGTGAACGGTCTGTTTGTCGCTGCCGCGGACCGAGTGGGCATCGAGCGGAACCAGCCGTTTTTGGGCCGAAGCGTAATCGTTGGACCTAATGGACTTCCTTTGGCTGGACCAGCGGGCTTCGACACGGAGGAAATCATCCTTGCGGAATGTAATCTTGTCCAATCCAGGCGGGCAAAAACGTTTAACGATTTGAACCACATCCTTCACGATCGACGGGAGGACATTTACGGGGACTTCAATATTTAGGGGGATTGACCTTGAATCAATACGTTGTAGATCCGCTGAAGCCGCTTCTTGCGCCAGCAGCCGAAGTGAAATTGTTTAGGCATACAACCGCTCTTCTTATTGTTGATATGCAGTATCTTGATGCACATCCCGATTTTGGTTTAGTGAAGGAAGCTCGTGAGCGAGGAATCGATACAACGTATTATGAAACGAGGTTGTCACTGATTACAAAGAACATTCAAAGCCTCCTCAACACGTGTCGAGAAAACGGGATCGAAGTAATATACTGCACCATCGAGTCGCTCACGATCGATGGGAGGGATAGAAGTCGTGAACACAAGTGCGCCAGGATTCATGCCGCACCAAATTCCAAAGATGGTGAGATCATAGAAGAACTCAGACCGCTTTCAAACGAAATCGTCCTAAAGAAGACATGCTCGGGAGTATTCAATGGCACAAACATTGATCAAATCCTCAGAAATATGGGGATTGAGAACCTGATTGTTGTTGGCGTCGTCACGAACCAATGCGTGGACACAGCAGTACGCGATGCTGCGGACAGGGGGTACGCTGTTATCCTTGTAGAAGATGCTTGTGCAGCCTTCCACGAATCGTTACACCAAGCCTCCGTAGAAATTTTAGGGGGTGTCTATTGCCAAGTACGATCTACGAATGATGTTATTCAAACCATCAAGGTCAACAATGGTAGCCAATTGTAAAATGCGATTACCATAATGAAACCCAAGTCTCGATCAGACACGGTGTCGGCCAAAGAGGATGTCGGGATAGTAAAACACATTACCGCGATTTTGGACTTATGGACAATTCAGCCATCGAGAGCGGATATCCAATTTAACCAGGTCACAAATGCCATACTGGCAAACGATTTTTGGGCTGCCATTGCGGTGAGGTGTACGTCTCAGGGTGCTGAGACGTACATTTTACCGCGAGCGTCGTGCCCTTTGTCAGTACCGTGAGAGCCCACAGGACCCGTGTCGACCGACTGGTCCTGCGTGTGCCCCGGGTTCGGAACGGCAAGTTCTCTATGGAACTATTCGCCCGCTACCAGCGTGTAACCGCTCACGCTGTTTGGCGGAAGATGAGCGTTTTTTTGTTGCGTTCGTTGACGGAGGGTTTTCCCGGTGATTGTCGTATGACGATCCGTATCGTACAGACAATCATCGACAGGAGGGATAAAAGAAGAAGAGAGACCCCCAAGGTTTACCGGCCTCGGTCTCTCTTCTGCGGGGTCACGGTTCTCACCGTGCCCTAATTGAGTTATGTCTCAATCTTATACCATCTCCTTTCCCGACGTCGAGTCCTACCTGCAATTTTGTGTGGACCCGGATCTGGACCGGCTTCGCCCGCCCAGATGTGGTCATTGCGGACATCCTGTCTTACATGGCCACGGCAGTTATATAAGCGCAACGTGTGGGCAGAGGAATTCCACGAGTGGTAAACCAAATCTGCCTGCAGGCATTGTACGATGTGGCGGCCAAGAACAGTGAAGTGGTGGGAGACGCCCACATCCAGCGGGTGCTGGCGGACCAGGAGTCGGGGGGCGACCGGATAACCGGCCGCTCCTGCACACCTGAAGTGACTGACGGAACAACGACCACCAAGATGGCGGAATGTCGGTACAACTCTCACGCCAATGGCGGTGAGAAATTCACCGCCATTGGCGTGAGCGGCTACAGCTTACTCGGTTTCACATCCGGAAGGAATTTTAGTCAGTTACCAATAATCGAGAAACTTTAGAAGCTGTGACATTAGTTCGGATACGCCGATTCTTACGTGCTCGTCTTTCCCCTTGTCGGACCAGTTCTTCTATTACATCTTGTAATTTACGCATGTTGGATACATAAAGTCTCATCATCACCGCAGTTCCATGATGACATGAGTTAAGAAACCGCGTCTGGCCTCCACTCAAGTGCAATGTACTTGTCCCGCTGCAAATCGCAAATTCTCCGCCGAGTTGACACAAGCTACTTGTCATATATAAACCAAATCCTGAATTGTCCCACATATCATCCTCCACAGTCTTCCTACCGGGAAGTGCGCTACCAGATATACCAGGTTCAATAGCAAAGAGCAGGGCATCTGCATCATTTCGGATTTCGAGATATGGATTTCTAGATAAGTGACATGAAACACCGATACCCTCATCGAGCAATGCGATTTCAACCAGGTCCTTGGTAGGCCAATACTGACCCGCTAACCAGATTACAGGGGACTCACTGTGCTCGACAACATTACGCATCAGTTCTCGTATCGAAAACGTCAAATGGTCAGATAAATCTCTGGCTCCTTGGGACAAAACTAAAGCCAACTCTCTCGATTTACGTTCAATAGCATGTCCAATGTGCTCACCTTTGAACCGAGCAAGTTTTCTTAAATCGTCGATCTCTATCTTCGTGATAGGCACGTATGTCGAGCTACCGAATGCCTCACCTGGTTCCTTACCATAATTAAGACGTATGGACTTGAAAAAGCCCATGTGAGCTGCGTAATCTTTATCCTCAAAATTTATGGTTAAAGTCTCAAGTAGTGGTGTAAAATGCGTCGTCCACAATTGACGACGAAGCCACCGTGCGTGTCTACTAGAGTGTGGCGAAACAAACTAGTAGGAGGAACGCAACGATGGCTTCTGTCAATAGCTTCGCAGTTCTTGAGTGGATTCGCAAGCTCCAAGGCGTGGAAAATAACGACGTCCTGCGTGAACTCATGAGGATTTTTGCCCAGCTTCTTATCGACGCTGAAGCTACGGACAAAATTGGCGCTGAGCGCTATGAGCGCAGTGAGGAGCGTGTTACGCAGCGTAACGGATATCGGAAACGGCAGTGGGATACCCGTCTGGGAACGGTTGAGCTGAACATCCCCAAACTCCGTAAGGGGAGCTTCTTTCCCTCTATCCTCGAGCCACGTCGCCGAACCGAGCGGGCTCTGGCAACCGTCGTACAGGAGGCGTATGTCAACGGGGTCAGCACCCGAAAGGTGGACGACTTGGTACGAGCACTGGGGTTAGATGGTATCAGCAAAAGCGAGGTCTCTCGGCTGTGCAAGCAGTTGGATGAGGCCGTCCTTCAGTTCAAGGAGCGGCCGTTGGAAAGAGAGTACCCGTACATCTGGCTGGACGCTACGTTTCCGAAGGTGCGGGAAGGTGGGCATGTACAGAGTATGGCGTTTGTGGTGGCCATAGGCGTGACAGACACCGGAGAGCGTGAGGTATTGGGGTTCGACCTAGGAACCAGTGAGGACGGGGCGTTCTGGACCGAGTTTCTCAGAGGCCTGAAGGAGCGTGGGCTGCGGGGCGTCAGGCTCGTGGTCAGCGACGCTCATCTGGGACTTCGGCAGGCGATATCCGAAGTGTTGACGGGGGCCGTGTGGCAGCGGTGCAAGGTGCATACCATCCGGAACATACTCAGCCAGGTGCCGAAGAAGCAGCAGTCGATGGTGGCAGCGATAATCCGGACCATCTTTGCACAACCCACGCAGGAGGCGGCCAGGGCGCAACTACGGAACGTGGTGAAGCAACTTGAGGACAAGTTCCCGAAGGCCATGCAGATCCTGCAGGCCGCCGAGGACGACGTGTTGGCGTTCATGGCGCTGCCAGGCGAGCACTGGCGACAGATCTGCTCAACCAACCCGCTGGAACGCCTGAACCGAGAGATGAGGCGGCGGATGGACGTGGTCGGAATATTCCCTAATCGGGAGTCCGTGTTGCGCCTAATGGGGGCCATTCTGCAGGAGCAACATGAGGAGTGGATGGTGTCTCGACGCTACTTCAGTCTGGAGTCCATGGCGAAACTAAAGCCAGACCGAACGTTGCTGGCACCGAACGCCGTACTACAGAAATAGCTGAGAGGAGGTGGCGTGTATGTTACACGCAAACATTGACTTTGTCCCCTAGGCGCCTAAATTCGACCGGCAGGAGCGACGTCAAGGGCGTCCGACCGGACGAGCGCAACACCCCTTGACGGAGCGACGAAGGTCGATATACTCCCGCGACGGGACAAAGCCATGGATGTCACATATTAGACACAAACGGTGAAATTACACCACTTGACGGGACACTACCAATTTATGGCACGAAATATACTTGACGGATGGTCGTCCAAGAATTTTCGAATACATGCGCCTACCATTAACATCCCAAATGGCTCAACCGAACCGAGTAAACCGTAATCAAGTATGTCCCGAGTTCGACAGTTGGTAGTCACACAAAGTCTCGCGAAGTCAAGCCCGACATGGATTCGCAAGACCTGTGGATAACTCGTGTAGTAACTACAGCCCGAGCGGCGTGTTCATACGGATGCCCAGAACTCGCGGAGGCTCCGCGACCTGCAGGGCACCAAGAATCTCCCGTTGTACTTCAGTTGTCTCCGTCCGCTGCACCACGATTCCCTGCGGCGTCTTTTGTGTGACCCGGTGCATCGTCTGCATGTGTGACCGGATATCTGGCCACGTCCGTCCCGTCCGGTTCTCCGCGATCCGCACCAGCAGCAGTGCCAGCCAGCACAACAACACGTGGGCCCGGATTCGTTCGTCCTTGCGGTGGTAGACCGGCCGGAGGTCCAACGTATGCTTGAGCGTCCGAAACGCCGACTCCACCGTGAGCAACTGTTTGTAACCCAGCGCCACATCATCGGTCGGAAGGGTGTCGTCAGACGTACGGATCAGGTATTTCCCGTCCAGGTGGGCAGCCTCCCGGACAGCGGCGGGATCGATCCGGAGGTTCCCCCACTTGTCCTGCTTCAGGTAGCGTTTGTACCCGGGGTGGCTCATCAACCGGCAGTGTGCCTTGGTGTGTGCGTCGCCTTTGAGCTCCTTGAGACGGCTCAACTCTTCCCTCAGCGCCAGCAATTGCAACTCCCGCCGCGCCGCGTCCCGCTTAGCCTCCTCCGGATTGAACGCCAGCACGTACCGAACGCGCGCTTCTCCGTCCCCGACAATCACTTCCTTGATCTTGAGGTTCGGTCGGAGCGTCCGGAATCGTCCCGGGTGGGCCAATGCCGTGTCCACCGTGTCCTTGCCCGAGTTCATCTTCTCCCCGGCGATGTAGTGGCCGCCTGCTCGCTGCAGCGTCCGCAGGTTCTCCTCCGACGCGAAGCCCCGGTCCACCACCGTAACCACCCGCCCCAAGCGCCATCCCACCAAGTCGCGCTTGACCTCTTCCACCACGCTCATGTCGGCCGTGTTCCCCGGCCACGTCCAGCACCTGACGGGGATGCCTTCGCGCGTCACCGCCAGGCCAATCACCACCTGCGGTGCGTCGGGGCGGTGGTCCTTCGAATACCCCTTGCGGCGAATCCCCTCCTCGGACTCCTGTTCCGTCTCGAAGTAGGTGGAGGTCGTGTCAAAGAATAGCAGGTCCACGTCCAGATTCAGCAGGTCACTGACACGGCGGTACACCTCGAATTGCAAATCATCCGCTGCCTCCAGCAGAAAGTCCATGGCCCGGTATCCCTGTTGAACGTCGAACGAATCGACTTCCGGAATTGCCACTTCACGTTCAACCCATTCCTCGATGGCCAGTTTGCTGGAGGGGTTGAGTGCGCGGTTGGCCACCATCGCGAACACGATGCGCTCGATGCCCGTGCGGAACTTCCGCCCGGACAAGTGCGTACGGATGGCCTCATCCAAGCCAAGCTTGCGCCAGAGCTGGTCCAGCAGGTAAGCACCGCCCATGGGCCGGCTGTCAAGCAAGGTGGTTTGGACGCTTTCGGACTGGCCGCGGCCGGCAGCAAACTCGTCTCCGACGAAACGGTGAATACTCTGAGCGAGGCGGCGGAGCGCGTCGAGATCCAGCTCGTCCTCACGGCCGAACGTGTAGAGGACCTTGGCGCGGGGCTGACCGGACTTGGGGTCGCGGTAGTTATGGGCCAACTGGACGTAGCCGGTGATGGAGCCATCTTTGTTTTTACGGCGGATAGTTCGTATGTACATATCTACATTATACGAAACATACTACCAAAATAACAACAAGTAAATAAAGTTATCCACAATCCTATGCATGCCTACAACTTTTCGCGACAAATGATCCCCGTATGCCTGTGGATAAGCCCGAGAAGCCGCACCACTGCTGCACCCCAATTTCATCCATCTGCCTACAGGGTGCTACCAACTGTCGAACTCGGGTATGTATTCCTCATCATGAGGAATGGCACTTAGCTTCTCAGAGAAGACGTGTGCTGTATCCAACGTGAGGGCACGAGGCAATTTAATGTATTGCAAATCCACACCCCCTAATCGACTTCAAGTACCGCAATCAGGGAGATGAAGCTGCTGCTCTGGCTTCATAACCAATGGGTGCATAACGCTGGCTTCCCTACTCTTCCTTTGCAAATGTACCTAAACTGAGCAAAGCCTGTACAGGCACTTGCCTTCAGCCAACTCGCCTTCAACCGCATGTCAATCCTGGTCCACGCGCTCAATGTTCGATGGGTACCTATAGGAACGCTCAAAACCCTCGTCGTAATGGGTCTTCTTATCCGTTTAGCAGACCTTATGTAGCTGATTCAGAGCTATTCGCTCGTTCGACATGACACGGTTGTGTCAGCTCATTAACCAAGGCCTCAATTACTCCGGAAAAGTTCTCCCTTAATTCGTGTTCCCAGACGCGCTTGATTCGCCATCCTCTGTCCGTATAAAACTGGTTCACTGCCCGATCCCGCGTCCGGTTCCGCTGTATCTTGTGAAGCCAGTAATCTGAATTGGTCGCTGGTATATGGCCATGGTCAGGGCATCCGTGCCAAAAACAAGAATCGATGAACACAACCACTTTCCGCTTTTTCACTGCAATGTCCGGCTTTCCAGGCAGATCGGCTACATTGCGGCGGAAACGTAATCCCCTGTGCCATAGCTCCCGGCATACCCTGTTCTCCAATTTTGTTCTCTTTGAACGTATAGCCTGCATGTTTTTCCTGCGGGATTCAGGATACAATACGTCCACAATTCTTCACCCATAACCATTGTAACTGTAACACCGAAGAGGCAACCGTCAGGATGTTTCTGCACATGAACCAGATACACCGAACGCACATTGCGTGGTAGTATAAACAATGGTTACCCTAGGGCCAGAATCGCCCCTGTAAGCAAGGCCTGTACTTCATCGCCGTAATTGACGTATTATCGCCGAGATGAACTTATCACGATCGGGAGGCCTTTCGTAGACAACAGCATTCATCAAAGCACTATGCTCAGTTCCAACTATATCCTTTAGACGTAACTCCAGGAATCCATCCTCATTTTTGTGGTTCGGGTCAAGCGTATACGACATAAACACAATACTAGTATTCTCGTCCTTTGGGTCAGTAGCCGCAAATCGCACGCGCTTTCTTATATCCTCAAGCAAAAAATCTTGAACTACAGCAACAATTTTCTTCCCCCATGTATGGTGGAAGTACCCTTTTTTTATCAACTGAGTCAAATATCGCTTAAAGACGTTTGCGGTGTTAAAGTTGTATTTCGGAGTGGAATTCAATATTGTTCGATTAAGATGTGCTGTGTAAACATCGGATACGCTACCAGTTATATCAATTGCCTGCAGTTCGACAGAAATGAAGTCTTCGATGGCAGGGAACTTGGACGTATCGCAAATTACCATGTCCACGTTTCCCGCATGACCCATTTTGATCTCACGGACTGCTGCGATGTGTTCTCTAGTGTAGGTTCCTGTCCAACAGTGTTCCAGAATGTCGTCAATTAGATTTGCTGCAAAAAAACGCTTAGGACAAACGATTACAGGACGGTCTGGAACACGATTCTTTCCTACGCCCCTGTGTTTCCAAAGAGTGCAAACAGGAAAGGGATCACCCGTGTTGTGTCCTCGCTTGATACACCGATCATCAATATAGGGGCACTGGTAGTCAGCGTTCACAGGCTCGTGCATTTCTTCTGCAGGACAGCCCAGAACTTCAACGATATAGTCCGTGGGCTTCAGCAAAGAGATTCCTCCAATACTCGCTGAGTTGATTCAGTCGTTTTGATAATTTGGCGTCCAACAGCTCTCGCCAATAGTGGTGGAACTGCATTGCCCACTTGCTTATACTGCTCAACTCTCGAACCCAGGAAACGGAATCTATCTGGAAACGACTGAAATCTTGCGGCTTCCCGAACTGATATAACCCGATCTTGTGTTGGATGAAAATAGGAGCCCCAATGGGGATCACATTTGGTTAGGATAGTGCAACTCAATCCGTTCAGCGCGAGACGACCATATCGCTTAGTGTGGTCGGAACGGCGTGCCCTTTTCATTCCAGCGGGAAGCAACTCAACAGGTATATCTCTCCAACTACCACCTTGCTTAATGTAGGCGAGACGTTTTATGTTAATTTCGCCTAGATTCGGTGATGTATGGTTGTAAAGAAGACTGGAGTTTTGTCTCATCTCCTTTTGGTATTCGCTGAATGGTGGATTTGTGTACTCAGCAACTTCACTTCCGTCATTCACGCCCAACTCAGGTAAATCCATAATAGCCTGCTCCACGTTTACAAACGGACGAGTGACCCCGTCATGAGTAGGTTCCGGAAACTCAACGGGTATTCCAAGTCTGTTACCAATGAAAAAGATTCGCCTACGTTCTTGGGGAACCCCATATTCTTCCGCCTTCAGGACTCGATGTTGTACATCGTAACCCAAGGCTTTGAGACTCTCGGTTATCTCCTTGATAGCAAGTCCGTCTTCGACCGAAGTCATGCCAGTCACATTCTCCATGACGATCCACTGTGGCATGAGTCCCTCGACTAAGCGAATGTACTCGCGAAAAAGACCGGAACGTTCGTCATGCATCCCTCGTTGGTGGTTATAAACACTGAACGCTTGACAAGGGGGTCCGCCTGCCAAACAAAACAATTCTCCACGTTGCAAGCCGGTTAGGTATAAGAGGTACTCCGATGAAACCTCTTGTATGGGACCATCGATAAACTTTGTTTCCGGATGGTTATATTTGTATGTTAGCGCAGCAGCTTCATCGAAGTCATTTGCAGCCAAAATAGTGAACCCAGCTTGTTTAAGCCCTTCGGATAGACCGCCTGCTCCAGCAAATAAGTCTATGCAAGTGTATTTGAACAAGCGAATCATCTCCTATATCTCCATACAAACAAACGTTCTCATCTTAATGTTCGACAACGATCAGCGTTTTCCTCTTGACCATGGTGTTACTACTACGCTATTTTGTCCGAAGGTTGACGGTGTCTGATGTCCTGATTCTGACGAAGGCAAAGTCCGAGTCAAGCGATTGCTCCACTTTGGCTGGTCATGGTGACGAGCTAAAATGCCCGATTTCGGGTATACAGGTAACATAAGATTGAATGACGACGCAAATTGTCCGTTTTAGTGCATTCTGGGGACGGCCTGGACATTGAATCCACAAATGCGTGGATTCAGCCACAGTAACCAGTATCGGTCGTCCTTTCCGCCTGTCAAGGCGCAAGGATTGCCTTGACAGGCTCACCTCGGCTGCAGATGCGACACCTGTTCGGGTTTCGGTAGACAACATGAACGTTCACAGGTCTTGGGTGATTCGGACTTGGTCAAGTACCCATCAAAGCTTTTACATCAAACGCCATCAACTTTTAGACATTTTGGCGTAGCTAAAACACCATGGGTTGCAAGGCCAATCTCTCACTTATGGCGATCAAATCTCAAATTATGGTGTAACGATTAATATTGTATAGTTTAACAGAAGATTATGATGAAGTGAACTGAACGGCTATCTTTTTCATCAATTTCACTATTTGTGTCCAAAGAGTGACTTTAGAGTCTTCGTCGACAACAAAACAGCCCGCCTCCCGGCGGGCTTCGTCGTCACCAAACTTGGACATGAACGTTTGCAGCAATGTCCTCCCGGCACTTCTCACACACCCATTTCCCCCGAAACTCCCGGACGTCCTCCGCCTCTCCGCAGAAGACGCACCCCGGCTCATACTTGCGCAGAATGATGTGCTCCCCCTCCGTGAAGATCTCAAGCCCATCCTTTTCATGGATGTTCATCGTGCGCCGCAACTCCATCGGCAGCACCACACGCCCCAATTGATCGACTTGGCGCACCACGCCGGTCGCCTTCATTTACATTCCTCCCCATTATTACGTGTCAGTCTGTGTCCCGTCCCTGCCTCGCGATTTCCTTCCTGAGTTCCTTCAACCAATCAGACTCGCTTCCATCAATGTCAAACAGCGCCCGTGCGGTGTACGGCGGGATGTAGATCATGTCGGGCTCAATCAGCACATATCGGTCCGCAGGCGGTTTCTCCCGTTTCAGCCGTGGGTAGAAGTCCGTGCAACAAGACCCTATCGGCGCATCATCCGCCGTCCGCTGGTAGTACGCCGTGCAAAGGCCACCGTCCGGGTCGTCCTCGCGGTCGCGCACGAGATACCGGCAGATCCCGCAGTGGCCCTGCGTCACCTTTCTCAGTGCCGCGTCGCCGCGAAGCACGAATACGTCCGCGCGCTCCATCACGACGAGCGCTTCGTTACGAATCAGCGACTGGATGAGAGTCCTATCGTTGAACAGATTCCATTCGACGGGCTCCTCGTCGCTCCACTCCATGTCCTCGTACTCAGCGGCTTCCTCCGGGCCGGCATACGGCGGCAGCTGGGTGTTGTCAAACAGCGTCACCGACCCGTACACAATCCGCGACCTCACGCCCTGCATGGTCAACGCATGGTGCAGTGGCTTGACGATCTCCAAGCGCATCAGGGCCTTGGTAATCTCGTCATCGGTGTCAAAGTACGGGTAGTCCATCACATACGTCAGAATCCCGGCCAGACAATGTGTCTCGACCGCCTCACGGTCGAGGTACTTGACGATGAACTCCTTCGTCGCCGGTTTTCCATCTTCGAGCTGTGTCCAGAACTTCGACCGCCAGAGAGTGTCAAACGTTCCGTCGTACACCCGCTCTGTGATCTCGTACACCGGTTCAGCCATGCAGCATCACCCTCTCCATGCTTCTTTCCTCGCCTTCCCACAGCGAACGAACGTGCTTCAACACCGTCTCCCGATACGCAGGATCCGAAATCGCATCCACAATCAGTCCGGCGTACTCCTCCGACGGCGGAACCTCGACCGACAGCGGGCTGACCAACTCATACGTCCACACCCACATCGGCGTCTCGCCCACGTACACTTTCGCTCGCCTGCGCCGATACACGTGTGGGGCCCCTTCCCGCCGGTCGAGCGCCGCGATCTCGCGCGGGTCTTGCACGTCCCACAGCACTCCGTGTACCACGTGCCCTTGCGCACGCCGGATGTTCGCCACCCCGCCGCCGCGCGCCATCGACCGGCCGTTGAACACGAGTCTGTATCCGCGAAGCTCCGCGTTGTCAGATACGAGCCGCGCGGTCGGACATGTCCTCATGAAATCCAAATGGTTCATGCAGCTTCCATAGGCGAAGTAGAGCACACACCTCGCCTCCTTTTCCGCCCTTCAGATGTACCAACTATACCAACGTTCGCATGAATTAACTCATCCTTCCTGTTCATGAAGTATACTCTATCCTTCCAATCCTGTCAACGAATCTCATACATCCAGAAGAAATGCGGGTACGGCCCCGCGAACCCACAACCCCGTCGCGATCCTCCGCAGACGGTCGCTGCCGAACGTGTCCAGATACAACCGGAACCGGGACTCTGGGCTCTGCGCATGCAGTTGCTCCAGTTCGACACCTCGGTCACTGCTGAAGAGTCGCGGCAGGCGGTCGGCGCCGGGCTTGTCCTTGCGCAGGTATGCGGACTGCATCAAGGTGGCGTTGGCAAGCTGCACCTGGCGCTGGATGACAACCGGATCGACCGTGCCGTTCGGATACCGGAACTCCACCGTCGGTACACCCCGTTCAACGAACTTGGCAGTGTTGATCATCTTGTACCGCGAGTCGTGATTCCGATAGCCGATGATTTTCCTGGACGCCTCCATCGCGGTGTCGTTTTTCCGGAGCTTCAACACGTGGGTCTTTCGGAGCGGTTGAGTGTAACTTGTGCCTCGATGTTGATTGGGCATTTCAGGCCGCGTCAGACGGCTTCTCGTCGCCCCCATCTGGAGATATTCGCGGGAATATCCCACCATGTACCGCCCGAGCCGTTGCCAACGGTAACCCCGGTCGTCGAGAATGTCATGAGCCATGTGGATATGGAATCCTGTGCGCTGACTGGTTTGAGCGCCCTGTTCCTGCAAGATCCTCGTGACCTCCGCTATCGCCTGCCACGTTTCCGGCGTATCCCGGAGCACGGGGGACACGATTTCGCAACCTCCTGCCAGGCTGGCGTCGCTTCGGACTCCCCAGGTCCCAGGCGCGAATCTGGTCGAGTAGCTTCCCATCGCCAATCGGTCGGACAACCCTGCCCGATGCAGCGCGAACGCAACGTCATCGCCTCGCACACCCTCCACTTCGAGTTCAATTCCGAACGTGGTATTCACGCCGTCGAGCACGTCTTCTGTTTCGTAGTCTCCCAGGCCGCCATCACGGGCGACGGCATCGCGCAGGGCAGTCCACGCCTCGTCGCTCTCGCTGACGAACACCCCATCGTGGGTATGACGCTCCTGCCAAACGTACAGATTCCGGTCGCGCTCGTTCTCCCACGCGGCTTCGCGGTCCACAACCGAACCGATTATGGTTGGCACAGACGTGATGCGGTTATCACTGCGAAGCCCACGTTCCGATTCCGTGGAGTGCTGCTCGGCAGACGATGGTGAATCTGCCCGCTGGCGGGCAGCCAGCAGCTCATATGCCTGCATGTGCCGACAGGGACGGTTACGGAACCAATGATCGGGGCAGGAGCAGTGCTCGGCATGGGCGCCGGTTCGGTCGGTGGTGATGACGTAATCGCGTTCCGAGCCGGAGTGCACCAGCGCAGCGCCGCTGCCAAACCGCTCGAACAGGATGTCTTCGTTTCGGTGACGGGTCGCTGAGTATTCGGACGGCACTAACCCTGCGCTGACGGGCACCTCTCTGACGCGACGGATGCGGGCCAGATACCGGGCCTTGGCGTTAGCGATGGCCATCTGGTCGACGCCCAACATCACGGTGTGTTCTACCTCTTGACCGTTAACCGTCACACGCCGCCTGGTCTGCGCCCAGGACTCTCGTACGGTTCGAGCACGCTCGGCGGAGATGAGGGCGATGAACTCATTCACATGCCTTGCACACACCGGGCCAGTGCCGCGCTGGACGGAGACCGGATTTGTAAGACGCTTGGCACAGACTGCGCACGATGCGGGCATAAAAAATCCCTCCTTCACTCGAAGGAGGGGTGCAGGGCAACTGCTTCCCAATGCAGAGACGTTGAAGCCTCAATGCATCACATATTGCCCTTCCGGCAACAGAATGAAAGATTGCAACTTCGCAAGAGCATCCATGGTGGGCCTAAGCCGTACGCGAAGTCCCTTCTCTTCCAGGTAAGCTGCAACAATCCACGCATATGCGAGGGCTTCGGCGCCATGCCTTTTGGGACGAAGATACGGGAAATCAAAATTTCCTCGGCCACGGTCGCTTATGCTTGCGATACAGATGGTCTCACACGAGGACCTGGTGCGAAGTTCCACGCTACATTCCACACCGCCAGGCCCATACACCCATACCGGAATGACCTCACATTCCTTGTCTCCACAATGTCGCTTGAACCATCGGTCCAGGGCGCAAAACAAAGCGTCTGCGTCGAAATCGTACTCGGTCAAACGATTCATCGAGACACACGCACCTCCGCCCTCACGTCAGACAGCGGATTAAGCCGACAAAACAACTCCACACGAGGCTGATGATAAGGGCATTGCGCCGCTGCTTCCTGCACGTATAGGCATACCATCCATGCGTAGGCCAGCATTTCCATCTCATCCATGCGTCTTGAGTGTGACGGATTCTCCAGCCTGCGCCGAGTTACAATCATGCGAAAGCGCTCGGAATGTCCTGGCCCGTCATCAGGCATCAGGTCCACAACAAACTCTTTGTACGGCGCCTTTCGGAAACGGTGATACACGACCCGGCACACCACAGTCCACGAATCGTACACGTAATCGCGTTCGTTTATCCAAGACCAAACCGTGTCGAACACGGTCTCGGGGTTAAATCTGATTTCATCTGGTAATGTCTGCGGTGCTTCAGACACGGAAAAACCCCTCCTTCACTCGAAGGAGGGGTGTAGGACAGGGTATGCCACGGCTCAAGGTCAGTCAACGGGCGTTAGGATGAAGGCGGCTTATACCCTGTTCCATAATTTCCATGTGCTTCGCGGCCTATGCTCCATACTTACACGAACGACGTCCAATCGTCCAATACGCGTTAAATTTAGGGGCGCCGCATGGCCCAAAGGGCTGAGGCGGCGTTTGTCGTGTCCAGTACAGATTTCTGTAACAAAAAGTCCGGTCCGGTGTAAACCACACTCATGCCGCGGACCGGTTGGGTCATCCACACCTTTAATTGCGAGCCGGTGGCGCCATGAACTCTGGTCCAACAGGATCCTGGATGGTTTCAGCCAGGATGGAATCCACGCGTTGCATGTCTTCTGGACGAATATGCCACCCCTCAATTCCACGGACAGGGTCCAGTTGTTCCGGATGGCGAGCTCCCCACAGGGCCACGGACGCGCCGGGTTGGTCCAGCACCCAGCGGACCGCAAATTCCGTAACGGTCTTCCCGTATTCGCGAGCCAAGGCTGACAGCTTGTCTACCGCCGTGAGGTACTGTTCGTAACGCGGCGGTTGAAACTTCGGATCTATCTTTCTCAGGTCGTCTCCATGGAACACAGCATCTTTCCTCATTTTTCCCGTCAACAGACCACGACACAAGCTGCCATACAGCAAGGTGGCGATGTTGTGCTCTCGACAGAACGGCAAAACATCCTCTTCGATTTCACGTTCAAACAGATTGTACGGTGGTTGACTGGTGTGAAGCGGCGCGACGGCCATCCAGCGCTGCATTTGTTCTGGGGAGAAGTTGCTGACGCCAAGTGCCCGGACCTTGCCTTGTTTAAGCAGTTCATGGAACGTGGCTGCCACCTCTTCCATTGGCACCAATGGATCCGGCCAGTGTAACTGGTACACATCAATATAGTCTGTCTGGAGTCGCCGAAGCGAGTCATCAATCTCTTTGAACAAGGCCTCCCGCGTGGCGTTACGCCGTACGCCGCCTCCAGGCAGTAACTCAAGTCCAGCCTTTGTAGCAATGATCACGTCTTCCCGACGCCCGTATTCCTTCACAGCCTTGCCGACAATTTCTTCCGACAGACCGGCACCGTATGCCGGAGCGGTGTCAATCAATGTGAGTCCCTGGTCCAATGCATGGAGGATGGTTCGGATAGACTCGCGCTCATCCGTTCCGCCCCACATCCAGCCACCAATGGCCCAAGTGCCAAGACCAATCCGACTCGCCTGAATACCGGAGTTGCCAAGCGTGACAAATTCCACGGTCAACCGCCTCCTTGCTGGCTGGATGGTTGCTTGCGATGGATATCATAAGCAAAGTTTCCGGTCAGCACAACTCACATGGCTGGAGAGACACTGTATGGAGCCTCAAGCTTGACAGCACCCCAGCATGGGCGCGAAGTCGTGGATGCAAGTTTGCACTATTACACGAGCAGCCCCATCGTCAGATGGAGCTGGTCATTAAATTGGGCGCGGCTGACTGCGCCTCCGTTCGTCGCAGTGATCATAACTTCACTTGATTGTATGCCGAGCCTGTTGACGCTCACGTGACTGAAACCGAACTTCATCATAACGCAAATTGGCGGTCCCAACAAAACGACAACGCCCCGCCATCGTCGGAGCTCCGTCACGTACCATACCTCCTCACAAACGCCTCCCACGACATCACCCCGACGTTCACTTCACACTTTGCCAGCAGCTTCGCGAGTTTAGCCACACGGCTCGTCCTCCAGTTGTACACGTTGAACAGCCAAACCGAAATCAGCCCCATCTGGTCACGCCAAAACCGCACCGGCTCAGTGTGCTGCTCAAACCCGTCCTGTGCGTAGTCGATCCACAGGCTGTAACCGCGCACCTCACGAATGTCCGGTCGTCCGCTACGCGCCAGCTTCCGGTATGCCTTCTCACGTTCTCTGAAGTACCGTTCGGCGTCCATCCAGTACCACGGCCATAAGGGGTGCGGCGCATGATGCAGCACCGCCACCCCGTCGTGAATGGTCACGGTGTAGTGCCGGGTAAGACGCATCGTTCTCGGCTCTGGGTCAGCCCAATCACTTGCTGCAATCAAACCTCGATCACTTCCCCGGCCCTCCAGATCGCCCACGTGCAGGCCAGAAGAATGAGCAGCACCACCCAAAATCCAGTGTTGGCAATCGGTGTCATGTAAGGGTGCGCCCGCGGGTACGCCAGCCCGAACATGGCCACCACGATCCCGGAGTAAATGAGGCCGTTGCGGCGCCCGGCCAGCGTCTTGGCCCGAAGCTTTCTCCGTTTGTCCTCGTCCCGCTCGATCTGCTCCCGGTACTTCAACCACAACTCAGCCAGGTTCGCGTGGTACTTGACGGCTTCTTCCGTCGCCCTCGCAAGCTGCACCATCTCGTCGATCTCCCAGCGGGCCGCCGCAAGCCCCAGCGCCTGCTCCGGCGTAACATGCAGTCCGCGCCACGTCTTGGCCAGGGCCTCGAACTCCGACTTGACCCGCTTGTCCCGCGCGATGGACGCCACATCCTCAAACGCCGCCTCCAGGCGGTTCGTAGCCCGAAGGGTCGTGATGGCTATCGGCATCGCCTCACGCAAGAGCGCGTCAAAGAACGCCCGCTTGCGTTTCCGGTACCGGTATCGAATCCATCCCACCGCCCCGCCGATGGTCCCGGCGAGACTCACCAACACGCCGAATAGGACCGATTCCTCCGCCAGCGACAACAGCACCGATGCCACAACGAACCCGGCCGCGGAAACGAGAATGAGCGGGGTTGTCTTCACCCCGCCCTCCTTCATCTCATACGCAAGCCGGTCGAGCGCGGGAAGACGAGTCTTGGCCGTATGGTACCGCTCGCGCAACGACGCGAGCCACAGCGACTCACGGTGTGCCCGGCGCAGGTCGCTCTCGATAAACAGACACAGCAGCGCCAACCCTGCCAAAAGCCCGATCAATTGCGCTATCATGCCGGTTTGCTCCTCTCGTTGTCTTCGCCGTCACAGATACACGTACCGAACATCCGGGTGTTCCTGTACAGGCAAGCCAGAAATGGTGTATCCCCAGATCCTCGCTTCATCGACCATCGCCTTGGTGATGCCGTTGAAATGCCACGTGTCGGTCGCCGGGTCCCACTTGGCAATCACCACATACGGAATCCGGCGCTTCTGTGGCTCATAGGGCAAAAGCTCACCGATCTCCACCACGCGCTTGCCACCTTTGTCCGGCGCAGACATCATGCCGATGATGTGCTTGACACCCATCGTGATGAGATCGCCCACCATCGCGGGACCTGGCTTTGTCTCATGAGCCAGGAGCAACGCCGCCAACCTCCGGATCGCCGCCGCGGTGTCCGGCATCCCGCGCACGTGCAGCGTCGTCCCGGTCTGGTGGGTGACGGTCGAAGCCGCCTGCAAGAACTCCCACGCCACCGGGGACGTGCGCACCTCGCCGACGTACACGTTGTCAAACTGCATCCGAAGCGTGTTGACCACCTGCTCCGCCATCCGCACCGCGCCCTTGCCCTCCGCGTTCGCCGGACGTTCATAGAGTCGCGCCGCCCGCGGACACAGAGGCTGCAACTCCGGCATCTCCTCGATGATCCCGGACACCCGGTCTCCTGGAACGAGACCCAAGAGGGCCGCCATGAGGGTCGATTTACTGCTGCCCGTCCCGCCGACAATCACAAAACTGCGCGCCAAGCGCTGCATCCACTCGAAGAAACAGAGAATCGTCTCATCAAACGTGCGCAGCTGCCACAACTCCTGAAGAGTGAAGTTCCGCAGCGGCTTGCGAATGGTCACGATGAAACAGTCATGCTCCAGACGCCGCCCGTCCTCGTCCGGCACGGTCCACCCCGCGGGACCTCCCACCACATGCATCCGGTATCCGTCCGGGAGAATCGCGTCACAAAAGGGCTTGGACAAATCGAAGTGGTAATTGGTCCCGGACAACTTCTTCTGAACGAAGGCGTACAACTCCTCATTCGACATGCGGGCCTCCGTCGATTCGTACCGCTTGCCCGCCCGGATATAGAACGTCGCGAAACCCCCGTAAATTTGGATGTCCGACACAAGCGGGTCGTCGATGAGCCGCTGGATCTTGCCATAGGAGTACATGTCATTGAGCACGGCGGTGATGACGTACTCCCGGCAGGCGTGCGGCACGTCAATCTCGCCAGCGATCCGGCCCAGGTACGCATACGCCGACTTTCTCGGCGGAAGCTCCCGCCACCACTCGTTGCGGCGGCGGATTTCCTCCAGCAGGCGCTGGTAGTGTGGTTCGGCTTCCCGCGCGAGCCGTTCCAGTTCCGGCTCGCCCCGCAACACCCGTTCCATCTCGCGTTGGGCCTGTTCAATCTCGGCCATGTGCATTTCTATCAGCCTCCCTTCAACCGAACAGGAATTGTAGGGCAAAATGAAAGGCCGTGAGTCCAACGACACACGGCGCAATTCTTTGCTTCCGTATTACTCCTTCTGAAGTACTTACATCGCTCGATGTTCGTAGCTAGAAGAGATTTGAGCCTCACCCTTCTGCTTTCTTGCCCTCTCTAACTCCTACCACTTCAGAGTTAACAAATCGCCCGCTCATGTTGACGACATGGCGGAAAGACGACTCAGAATCATGACCATGTGCAAGATCCCCTGTTGGAAGTCGAGCAGGCGTAGCGACTCATCCGGTGCATGAATCCGAGAATTCCACCAACCGCATCCGGTCGCAACGATGGGCATGTCGTGACCAAGGTAGTGTCCGAACACATCCATTGGTCCAGTTCCAGGGGAGTTCGGCCAGACGTCCACTTCCGTACCGTACGCCTCGCGTGCCGCGTCGACCACCAGTCCCACGAACGGGTGATCCGTTCGGGCCCTGTAGGCCCGCTGACCGTTGAGGAGTTCCACCTCAATGTCAGAAAAGCCGTGTTGATCTAGGTGCTTCCGCACCTTGCGCAGGATGTCATTCGGATCTTGATCCGGAACGAGGCGGATGTCGATTTTCGCCTGCGCCTGCTTAGGTAACACCGTCTTGCTGCCAGGACCACTGTAGCCACTGTCGAGACCGCAGATGGTCAGGGTCGGTTCAAACACAAGGGATCGTTTGACTGACCGCTCTCCTGTAATAAAGGGCCGCTTAATACCAAACGTACGTGCAACCCCCGCCTCATCGTAGGACGCCGTGTCTACCAAAGCTTGTTCTTCCTCCGTCGGCACCAAGACATCGTCGTAAAACCCAGCTACTTGAATCCGGTGATCCGGTGTCCGTAACGTGGCAAGCGCCTGCACCAGCCGCCAGGCTGCATTATCGACCACCGCGCCAAATGAGGAATGCAGGTCAACATCCGCAGTGCGCGACCGCATCTGCAGATAGCACATGCCTTTGACGCCAAGGACGATCTCCACCCGTTTCTCCACCGTCTTGCCACCACCACCCTCCCAGATACATCCATCCGCACGAAACAGGTGGGCGTACCGTTCGAGATAGCGGCCAAGGTTCGGAGACCCGATTTCCTCCTCACCTTCGATCACGAATTTCACCCGGCACGGCAAGCATCGCTTCCGCATGAGCACGCGAACCGCGCTCAAACGCGCCATGATGTTACCTTTGTTATCAGCCGCACCACGCGCAATCAACCGTCCGTCCCGCACCACGGCTTCGAATGGCGGTACGCTCCACTCATTCAACGGTTCTGGAGGCTGGACGTCGTAATGATTGTAGAATAGTAAGGTGCGCTCATCGGATACCGGATAACTGGGCTCGAATTCGGCAAACACGAGCGGATTCCCAAAGTCACGGAACACATGCACTTGACCACCGGCGTCTTCCAGCAATGAACTGAGTAAATCTACCATGTCAGAGATGCCCAGCCCCTGAGCACTCACACTAGGTTGCCTACATAGTCGCTGCAGATCAGCCAGGGACGCTTCGAATTCTTCACGTGCCCATTGTCTCCAGTCGTTCATCGAATCCCCCCTCACCGATTAATACTTACATGCGTGAACTGCGCACCTTCTGTTGCTACTGGAACGAATCCCTGCACCGACTTGCTGCCGACGAACGCAGGTGCCGCGTGAACCAACGGCACGTACGGCACGCTCTGGGCGGCGATGGCCTCCACCTGACGATAGAGATCCGCACGTTTCTGCTGATCGGCAACATTAAGTGCTTGCGCCAACAGTTTGTCGACCTGTGGATTCTTATAGAATGCAAGGTTACCCGCGGGGGGAACGGTATTTTTGCTGTTCAACAGAGTATCTTCAAAGCTGGACGGATCCCAGTGACCAGCTCCCCATCCCAGCAAATACATGGGCGCTTCTCCAGACTGGGTCTTTTTCAAATAAGTTGCCCAGTCAAACGTGACAATTCTTGTCTGGATCCCAATTTTGCTGAGATCTGCCTGGATAGCGGTCGCAATCTGCTGCGGTTGTGGCATATACGGGCGCGGTACCGGCATGGCCCAGAAGTCGGTGCGAAAACCATTCGGATAACCGGCCTCCACCAATAGTTGTTTTGCCTTCGCGACGTCCACCTGTGGCACACTGAGGGATGAATTATATGCCCAGCTCAGTGGAGGCAGGAGCGATGATGCCGGTACACCCAAACCGTTGAAGTACGCGTCAACAATTCCCTTGCGGTCGATCACAAGATTAATGGCTTGACGGACCTTTTCGTTGTTGAACGGTGGCTTTTGCGTATTGAATGCCAAGTAGCCAACGTTTACACTCGGCGCGGTGAACAACTGCAAGTTGGAATCCGACTTCACTGATTGGACGTCGGATGGATTGAGACCCTCCATTAAATCGATCTGTCCAGCTCGAAGCGCGTTCAGGCGTGCGGAGTTATCTGGAATCACCTCAAAGATTATTCCGTCCAACTTGGGATAACCGGGCTCACGGTAGTTGGGATTCTTTTTAAGTACTATCTTATCGTTTGGAGACCAACTGACGAATTCAAACGCCCCCGTACCAACTGGATGTCTCGAGATGTCTCCGTTATATTTCTTCACGTCATCCGGGGACGCGATGCCATATTCTTGCTGAGTAAGAATGTGAGGTAGCGGGGCATAAGGATGAGTCAGGTGGATCTTCACGGTGTAATCGTCCACCTTTTCGATGCCTTTAAAGACACAATTCGGATCGCCCTTGTAACCGCCGAAGTCCTGTTTGAAATGAGGGAAAGCTCCCTTGTGGTAAGGGTTCTGTGGATCCCACCAGCGCTTGAAATTAAACACCACAGCATCTGCGTTAAATTCCGTTCCGTCCTGAAATTTGACCCCCTTGAGAAGGTGGAATGTCCATGTCAGACCGTCAGCTGACACCTCCCAACTGGAAGCCAAGTCCCCCGTGAGCTCAGAACTGCCCGGCTTATACGTCAGCAAAGTGTCGTAAATCTCCTGTGTGACGAGAAACGACTCGCCATCCGACGTGGTAGCCGGATCGAGCGTGGTCGAATCCGCACCACGGCCGAAGATCAGCATTTGCTTTCCAGCACCAGACTGCTCCCCTGCAGCATTTCCGGTGGATACATTACTTTCTCCATTTGTTCCACAGGCAGTGATCATCAGAGCGACAGACATCACGGTCATAGTCAATGTGACAACTTTCTTCACTTTGATACACCTCCAGACATAAGGTCGTGATAGATTCGTGATAGATTTACGAGAAACGCGTGATGGTGTATTCGTCCATGGGTTCCGAAGTCTCACCGGTCAGAATCAGTTCGGCCATCAACGTGCCGACAAGGGGAGAAAGTGTATATCCACTGTGCATCACGGCCACATACAATCCCGGGTATTCGGGAACCCGACCGAGAATCGGAAGTCCATCCTCCGGCATGACCCGAAGACCGGAAAACGCACGCACCAATCGCGCCTGTGCCAATATTGGCACATAGCGCACTGCCATTTCGGCGGTCTGTTGAATGACAGGCAGGGTATTCCGGCGATCGAAACCAATCTCCTCGTGTGAGTACCCGATTAAGAATTCCCCATTTTGTGCCTGGCGTAGCCCGCTCAGGGTGTGCCTGAGCAGAGGCTGCAGGGGTTCGGTCACCAGAATCTGTCCGCGTACCGGCCGAACTGGAATATCAACGCCCAGCCATTGCCCAATTTCCCGCGACCAGATGCCAGCTGCGATAACCAGTTGTCGGGAGGTGATTTCTGACCGCTCCGAATGTACCAAGAACCGTCCTGAAGTGTACTCCACGTTCCGCACGGGATTGTAAAACGAGTACCTGGCTCCCAACTTTACCGCCGCTCGCCGGTATGCGTCCACGAGACGAAGCGGATTGACGTTACCGTCGATGGGGCTATATGTGGCGGCTATCACGCGGTCAGACAGGCACGGCTCTAGCTGCCTCGCTTCGTCGCCTGTGAGCAGACGTACGTCCATACCACGTTTACTGTACGCCTCCACGAACCGCTTCGCCCTCTCCAGCTCCGCCTGCGTGAAGATCGGGGAGATGCCTCCCGTGCGCTGATATTCGACATCTCCAATTCGACGCTTGAGATACGGATACAACTGCGCGCTCAGATGGCTGAATTCGGCGTACGATGCCGGGGTCTTCGAGTGCACCCACACCCAAGCCTGTGTGGAACCCGATGTTCCAGACAAAGGGTAATTCTTGTCCACGACCAACACGTCCGCTCGCTGCTCGGCCAAGTGAAAGGCAATCGCGTTGCCTACCACGCCCGCTCCGATGACGACCACATCGGCATTCATGCGTGGTGGGACATGTTCCACCATGATCTGTGCATCAGACATTATCTTCCACCTCGCTCAGCACAGACCGCACGGTACCGTCTTCCACAGCTCCTGCCGTGAGCAGACCCAGCGAAACCGGCCGTAGCGGAAAACGTACGTTGGGAAAAGGAACACCATCCATCGGGATCCCCAACGTTTCCGAAATCACCTCGGACACCAGAGTTCTGCAAGCCCGCCATTGACACAACCCCATCCCGCAACGCGTCAGGCGCTTAACGTCGTCTGGGGATCGTGCGCCCTGCCGTAAAGCGGTTCGGATGTCCGCCAGGTTGTTATCCTCACACCGGCACACCACTACCCACGGTTCTACGGTACGCGTGGAAGTCCTGTGGACGTGCGCGACAGCTTTATAGGGGTGGAACCCGTCACGGCTCCACGCGTTCCCCTCCGTTGAGCGATTGGCATGGGCGAACGCTCCAAAAATCCGTTCTCTGGCCTGAACCTTCCGTTCTGGGGAGGCGGCCCTTATACGGTCCCAGAGTGCCTCGACCTCACCAGCTATCCCGACCTCTGGACCGGTTCGTGCTGGATTGGCACCGTTCTCCTTGAATGTGTTCGTCAGGTCACTCGCCACGGTCAAACCTGCGATAAGCCCACTGAGCAGGTCGACTTCGGGAGACTCTACTCCAGTGACGGACCCCGCGACATACACACCTGTCACTGTGGTACGCAGTCCCCGGTCGTACAGAGGTACCCAACCGCCGAGCGCAAGCTCGTACACAAACCGCGCCCCGGCTAGTTGCAATCCCTCGATAGCCGGCGTCACCAAATGGTTCAATACTACGAAATCACACGGGTGTTGAATGACCTGACCAGTCTGTCGATGCACTAACGTAACGTGCGTCATCAGACGCCCACCATGAGCCTCCCGAATGACCCAATCATGCATTACCTCCGGTCGTCCGGCCAAGCAGTCTGCTGCACCAGGAATGTCTTCGACCGGATGGTCCGCTCGCACAATCACTACCTCGTCTACTCCACATGCCACAAGCTCCCGCGCGAGGGCCAAGGATTCGTCCACATAACCGACAATCACGCCTCTTCTTCCTAGAGCGACCCGGTCGGTGACAGCCAGCCGCCGCGCAGCTTCGGCAGTGATCACCTGCGGCCGCGTCCACCCGGAAAACAGGAGCCCGTCCGTCCTCGCTCCCGTAGCGTACACAACAGCGTCAGCCCGCACCGTCTCCACGCGGTCTTTGCGCAGCACAGCCAGCGTTCGGTCCGCAAACTGGCCCAGGACGGCCGATTCCAAAAACAATTTCGCCCCGCCGCGCACCACCTCGTCTGCCAATTGTTCGACCCATTCGCAAATTGGCAGTGGGCCGCGTGGGGTATCTATAGGAAGTTGACTGGACCTTGCTCGCCCACCCGGATCGAGCCCTTCGTCGAACACGGCTACACTCAGGCCCAGAGACACCAGTTCACGCGCCGCCGCTAATCCAGCCATTCCAGCGCCGATTACCGCAACCTGGATCGTTTGCGGCACGCCCCCGTGCTCAACCACGGGCATCCCTCCTTTCGAACGCCGGATCACCGCATTGTGGTTCGACCGTCATGCCCGCTTGTACCAAGGTCATGCATGCTCGTACCCGCGGTTGACCATCGACCACGACTAGACAACCACAGCACCAACCGCTGCCGCAGTACGTCCCCCGAGGCTGATTCAACGTGCGGCTACTCGAAAATCCCCATACTCCTGCACTCATGAGCGCCGCAGCTAAGGTTTGCCCCGAAGATGCGAGGAACTCTTTCCCATCGAACCGAAAACGGAGCGTCTTCGCTCCTTCTTTTGTGACGTCGAACTGTTCCACGTTCCGTCCTCCCCAGTCAGGGATCGCCCGCGCAAACCCGTTGAGTGCACGGCCACCCGCTACCCAAATGTCTACTTCGGACCGTCGTTAAATCGAGTAGTGCACATAGAAGCGGCGAGTGTCGCTTCGAATAACAAACTTGCTCAACTCCACCGGGCTGCGATTGGAATCCCATGAAATGCGTTCCCACAGGAAGGCTGGAGTTCCAGGATCGAGCCGCAAATGGCGTGCCACATCCTGAGGCAGCACGTAAGGTTCGAGATACATGCGCGCGTCTACCACCCGTACACCAATGCGACGAAAGTAGTCGTACAGATTGAGCACACCGAGGTCTTCTTCCAAGAGGTTGGGACAGACTCTAAAAGGAATCAGAGTATGCTCATATGCAACAGGGCGGTCTCGTTCAAACTTCAGTCGCTCCAAACGTACCACGGGGTCAGTGGGTTCTAGTTTCAAGACCGCCGCTTCGTGCTCGTACGGAAGAGTGACTTTGGCCGAAATCACTTGATGCCCGCCCTCGATGGCCGGGGTTTCCATGACGAAATTTATAAATTTCAACAAATTGTCCTCCACTGGCTGGTTGGCCACAAATGTTCCACGGCCAGCTTGACGCACCAACAGGCCCTCGTGAACCAGTTGCCGTACGGCCTGCTGGACGGTAATGCGACTCACCCCATATTGCTGACTTAGTTCGTGTTCCGTCGGAATGCGGGTTCCAGGTGGAAATGTTCCAGTGTGAACCTGCTCCTCGATAATCCGCTTGAGTTGTATGTACAGGGGAACTCCAGACTGCCTGTCGAGAATAAGAATGCCTCCTTGAAAATTTGTTATATTAATAGTATGTCATCATATTTGATATGTCAATTCCTCAAATCAAATCTGTATACGGTTGTAAGATAGCGAATGTGCGTTTAGCAGCTGTCGCAATCCCCCCGAGATGGGTGTGATCTCTCCTGCACCCTCCACCAGTTTTTCCATCATCATGGCGAACTGTTTTTCACTACCGCAGTCATCGTTTCCACAGCAGAGGTCTGCTGTTCTTCCGAGCGGACGATCGCCACCATCAGCTGATTCACAACATGTTCCGCCGGTGAATGTCCGTAATGGCTGCCTGGATCTTTCGAGTGAACCTGTCCTGGTGTGTCAATCATCCACTATGGACAGGAAAGTCTGCGCAGCCGTCTCTACAGCATGTTCGCCCGCGTGCAAGGCATGGGCGTTGGGACGGCACTGGGTATTCCCGTGGGCTGAGAGGAGTCGAAACTCTTCTTGCTGGGCGTCTGACAGACATCGCGGTAGTTCTGGACGTGCTGTTCAGCCACCCTTACAATGACGTTTGGCCGGATGAACAGGTTTTCGCTTACTTCCAACGAGGACACTAGTTCGATCAGCGTCATTTGGATCTCCTTTTCCAACACTCGAACACTCGACGATTTTCGGACAGGCAGTTTGTCGTCCACCTCCTCCAGTACTCCGATGACTGAATAAATGTTCACCCGCAAAATGAAACCCATGCATCCACCGATGCACGGGTCGTACATGTCCAACAGCCCTCATTACTCATACTTTGCCCACACGATACGCCAATGGCCAGCAGCCCGACTCCCGGCGTACAAGGGAGTTCTAGGGATACGCGATCGCCGCGCCAGGAGCGACACCCCCAACGACAACTCCCCACACCCCGTGGTTAAACGCCTGTCCAAGCGCAACCCCATTGGCAGGAACCTGTCAGCATGTGCCACTTGGTCACGCCGACGGCCTCCAAAATAATCTATCTGAATCACAGCCAATATCAATCCGCTCCGCGATATCTAGTCTGAACTCACTACACCCCGTTTTATTCCGATGCCCCCGCCTTCTGAGTCTTTTGCTGAACCGGATTGGCCATGGCTGTGATCGGCAAGAACACCACGTGCGCCTGCCCCGCCGTCAACGCGGGCGCAATCTCTTTGTACTCGGTGCTTGGAATAAACAGAAACAGCGTCTTGCCCGAGCTGTTGTTGTTCAGGCTCAGGGGACTGCTCTGCTGTGTCTGCGGCGCCGACACCGCGAGCACATGCACCGGGTACAACTTCGGTGCGGCGTTCTGACCCTGTGGCGTCACCGCGAGCGCCACGTCCTGCCCCGGCTGCGCGGCGTTCGCCAAGGCAGAGTTCGCCGCATAGTCCACCAACACCCCATCCGTGTGGTGTTCCGCCGCGTACTGCGACGCCAGCGCCTGCAAATCATCGGATGTCGCGAGCATCCCCCGGGTGATCGGTTCACCCGGCACCGCGGACACCGACAAGTAGTGTCCCGTCACATCCCCGGCGCGGGTCAGGGCACCCATTTGCCGCGCAAACGACTTCGGTACCTGCGTGGTGGTCAGGTCACCACCCTGCACTGGCGTGTCCGCCGGAATGAACGATTTGGCCGTTACCACGGGCACTGTGTCAGTAGCCATTTTGTAGCCAAAGGCAAAGAGTCCTCCCGCTACCACGGCAAGCCCCACACCCATCAAGAGAAACGTGCTTCGTTTCACAGTCTCCACCGTCCCTTCTTCTCGAAGTTCTCCGGAGCGTCCGACGCCGTATCCGTCACACCTGCCGCGCGCAGCAGCGCCCGCACCGCATCGTCCGTCTTTCGAGAACCCATTGGCGTCAGGCCCTGCTGCACGCGCTCGTACAACGTCTTGTCCTCGCGCACGACGCCCAGTACCCGGTACCCAGTCTCGCGCTCCAAAAACCTCGCAATCTCTTCTACACGCCGCGACCGCTCCCGTACGCGGTTCATGGCTAGGTACGCGGGCCTGTCCGTCCCCTGCAGGAACGGCCGCAAGTCTGTCCACGTCGTGCGATCGGTGGTGGTCACTCCTATCACCACATCCGCCACTTGCAGAGCAACGAGCGTGGACACCAGCCATGAGGCATGTGTGTCGAGCACAACGTAATCGGCGTACTGACTGGTCAGATGTATCAGTCGCCCCGTCCCGTCACGGCTTAGGCCCAGTGGCCGCTCACCCTTGGGGATCAGCCACCAGCCCCCCTCGGTGCGCATCATGTTCTGCTCCAGTTCGGGGTCTGCCAGGGTGTCAGGCAGCGTCTCAAACCGGTCGACCGTCACCACGCGTTCCACCTTGAGCAGCCCTGACAGGTTGCCGTTCGGATCAAGCTCCGCCAGCACCACACGTCTGCCTTTGGCCATCAGCGCGTTTGCCATGAGAACCGCCAGCGTCGTCTTTCCCACGCCGCCTTTGACCCCGGCCACACAGATGACCTTGGCTTGACGGGTCAGTGACGTGGTGGCAAACGGCCGCGTGTCGCGCAGGTCAGTGTAGGAAGACTTTTTGGGACCCGCAACGAGGGATTCGAGCGTCACCTTGCCGTCGGTCTCGGGCTCGCGTTCCCACCGCCGGACATACTCCGGAGAGGGCGGGTACGGGATGACGTCGTCATACCCGGCTCGCAACAGTTCGGTGTACCGTTCGGACGACACAGTATCAGGCGTGCAAAGCAGCGCCGCTACGCCAAAGCTGTCCTTCACACGCCGTACCGTCGCCTCGTCCCAGCCCGCCATGAACACCGCCACCGTCACACCGCAATCGTCGGCAGGGATGTCCTCCTCGCGCGCCACAAGCTGCGCCGTAGCTCCCTGCCGCTCCAGGTACCGCCTCAATCGCTCACCACGCACCGGGTCCTTATCAAACAGCGTCAACATTCCGGATCACCTCCCACAGCCTCTCAAACCGGAGCCGCCAGACGGGGTCGCGCAGGGTCAACGGCGCACCGACAAGCGGCGACGTTGCCTGGCGCATGTCCCACGGTACGGTGATTGCAGGGCGAAATTCGGGCGGAAAAGGCCAGGGCACCCCCGTTTCCTCGTATCCCACGAGCACCAAAACAACTGTCCGGTTGCTCTGCCGCTGTGCCCGCAGCGCCAACTCAATACGACCCAAATCCGGAGTGACGCCGTACACCACGATGTCCGGCGCCACCTCGGACTCCTCATGGTCAATGCACACCAGCTCAGGGCGAGCCGTTTCAACATCCGCCCACCGTTCATACACCGGTACGGTCCGGTTCCACACCCGGTACGGCGCGCGGTGGTCCGCGTAAATCACGCTTCCCTCCACAGCCCCGGCCAGGTTCCACGCCAGAAAGCTCTTGCCAAAACCCGCAAAGCCGACTTTTCTCATGCGGCACCCCCCTCAATCGGGGTGGGGCGTCCATAGTAGAACCCCTGGCCGTACCCAACACCCAGTTTCTGCAGCCAAGCATGCTGTTCGGGTGTTTCTACCCGCTCAACCACCAACTGGGCTCCTGATTCCGCCGCAACCTGCACCAACATAGGCAAGAACACCTCCACTCCTTCCGTCAGGCGCACCTTCACGAAGTCCGGCTGAAGCACATTCCAGCGGAAGAGCCCGTTGAACCCGTCTCCGAAATCGTCCAGGGCCACCTTCATGCCCCGCTTACGATACGGCTCCAGATATGAAGCAACCGCCCCTATATCGAGGCGGCTTCGCTCCGTGATTTCCAGCACAAGTCCTGACAAGTCCTGGTCGTGTGCAAACGGCAGCCTTTTCCGGGTCAACAACTCCGACGTCACATTGACAAAGACCCGCTCCCCGCGGTCGAGCGTACGCCTGGCGGCCACATCGAGGATGTATCGGTCGAGATCCGTCAACAGCCCCGCATCCGCCAACAGCCCGAGCGTATCCCGGGGATGGGCGAGCAACAGTTCGTGCCCGAACACCGCTTCGTCCGCAAGGCGGACAATCACCTGTTGCCGCAACGCCACCTTATCCCCTCCCCGAGCGTGTGACGCCATAAATCCAATACCCTTGCGCATTGGCCATCTGCGGATTTGGCACGGTGTACACCCGCGGGAACGTCTGTTGCAAGGCCGCTAGCGCAATCGCATGCCCGCCTCCCGCCACAAAGACCGTCTGCACCCGGCGTACCGCCTCCGCCCCCATGCGCTCGACGATCCGCCGGACAATGAGGCCTCCCAGCCGCTCCATATGCCGTGTGCGCTCCGGTTCCACCGACACCATGTGGCCGCCATACGCCACCTCGCCTCGGGCAAGAAGTTCGTCGTAGATTCGGTCAGACAAGGGCGGTGTCTCTCCTGTGCGTTGCCGGAACACCCCGGCCAGTGCCACGTGCAGGTCATGCACCCCCACGTCCACCGAGTCCGACAGGCGGTTGACCAGCGCCAGTTCGGGCTGTGTCTCAAAAGTGACGAAACCCGTTGTCCGCGTCCCGACGTCGACCAACAGCAGGTACCCGCCATGCTCCGTCCAGGCAGGATTGCGAAGCTCCAGGGTAACAGGATCGAGGAGGCTCGCGATCATCGCCCCCATCGCCTGCGGGATCACCCGCACGCTTCGCACCTGTACGTCCACCGTCCGCCCCTGCACTGTCACCCGCCCGGTGGTCTCCTCCAGACGTTGCCGCAACGCATGCCGCTGCGTCTCGTAGTGCGCCAGCGGCAACCCTGTCACCACGTCCAGCGGCTCGCCGTCCTTGGCCAAAAGCGCCAGCGTCGTCAACCACAGCGCCTGTGTGTCCGCGTCCTCGTACTTTCGCGTGGCCAGGTTCAAAGCTGCGTCCCGGCTCTCCCGCCGGGCCAATTCACCGATGAACACCCGCCGCGATCCGGAGTCTGTTTCAATCGTCACGTCGTACTCCAAGGCGCGGGAACCGAACATCTCCGGCATCACCAGCTCGTGCGCTTCCCCAACCAGTGCTGGAAACCGCACCTGGCGTTCTCCATCCGTCGCCTTCACCCATCCATAACCCAGGTCCACACCGAGAATCATCCGCATCCCCCTCCAACACATCTCACCGTGTATGGCATCCGCTTCACCGGGCGAACACCCCGAACCACCGCCGCCGCTTCCTCGGTGCCACAAACCCAAACGCCTCGTCCCAGAACGGCTTCATGGCCCGAACGATCCGCTTGCCGTTTATCCCGCCGCGCTTGTCGATGGTCGGATCGAACGGGACCACGGCCCGTACGGAGAACGGCAGCAGGTACTGCGCCAGCGCCCGTTCGTCTGACCGTGCCTTCTTGCTCTTGTTGAGGATCGGCGACACAACCGCCTTGGACAGTCCCGCGAACACCAGTTTGTCCGCGTGCTCCTGAATCCGGGCGAGCTGGTCCACCGCTGGCACGACGACAAACAGCACCTGCGTCGTGTACGGCAGCACAGCCTGGTGCACCGGCGTCCATCCCTGCGGCATGTCCAGCAGCACCGCATCCATCTCCTCCAGGCAAAGCTGGAGCAGATACACCGCGTCCTCCGGGTCCTGGAGCACCACTTCCGGGCTCTGTGCTGACGGAAACAGATGCAGGCCGGATTCGTGAACCAGACACACTCCGTCGCGCACCGCCTCCTCCACGCTCTGACCACGCCAGCCGCGCACATCCGGTGCGTCGGCAAATCCGAACTTCTGGGCGATGTCCCCGTTGGTATCCAGGTCGATCACCGCCACCCGCTTGCCACGTAGTGCCCCGTAGTACGCCATGTGCGCACCGAGCGTCGAGCGGCCGGCGCCGCCTTTCGGGCTGTCAAGCAGGATGACCGGCACCGTGCGGCGACGCACCGGAGCGGAAACCGTACGACGCAAGGCCAAAGGCGCTGGCGCGGCAGACCGAACGGCGGTCTCTTCCTGTTTCGGCGGCGGCTCCGGCACCGGAGAAACAGGCGGAGAAACGGATTGCGGCGCCTCGGTCTTCGGCGCCGCCCGTCGAGTCTGTTCATGCCATCGCATCGCGTCCGCGATCCGAAACGGCGGGGTGTACTCGTACACCGCCGTCCCCGAAAGCCGCTGCTGTATCGCGGACGTGACACCCAGTCTGGCGTCGACAAATACGCCTTCCAGATCCCCTTGCGCCGCAAGCCGTTTGAGTTCACTCATGGCCGTAACCACGCGCACGTCGAACACCCCGGCGCACTGGGCCTGCACGTCGCTCGCCCCGTCCTTGCAGACCAGTGCAAACACCGCGTATCACCTCCCCATCGCGTCAGTCGTCAAGAACGAATCCTCCGTCCTCGTTGTCGCTGGAGGCCTCGTCGTCGAACACAAATCCGTCCGAAGACTCACCGACGCCAGTTCCGTGCGCTATTGCATCCTCCACTGGGGCCACCATTTCCATGTCCGGGGCGAACACCACAGTCCGGAATCCTTGATCTCCTTTTTCAATCGCTCGCCACAACCCCAACATCGCCTCCGCAAATGTCGGATACCGCGCCACAACCGGTGTCCCGGTGGTCATGGCCTCGTACGCCGTCGAGCCCAGATCCTCGATCACCAGGTGCGCTGAGCCTTCCGGCAGCGAAACTCCCGCTGGCACCCGGTTAACGACCATCCACGCATCTGGCCCCGGTGGCGCAGAGAAGGCTTTTGCCGGATCGCAGTCCCGGACAGCGATCACCGTGTCCGCTTCGACCGGCACCGTGGTGTCGCTGGCGTCGAGCACCCACACATCGCCCCCATCCGCCTGCACAGCCCCGAACACGATGTCCCGGTAAGGCGGCGCCAGCCAAGACGCCAAGGGACTCGCGCTCGACACACTGATGAGCTTTGCGTCGATCCCTTGCTCGCGCAGCATATGCCACAAATTCCAGGCAAAAAACGTCCCGCCGGATTGGCGGGTTGAGATGACCTTGACACGATAAGGGGCGCGCAGGATCTGCACCCGCGGCACCCCCGGCAACGCCTCTGCGAGAAATGCGAACACGTGGGCCGCTGTGGCCCCATCTCCTTCTGGCCACGCAAGAACATCCCGGACGCCGAGTTCCCTTACCTTTGCCACAATGTCTCGGCCCTTCGCGTCAAGGGTTCCGGCCACGAACCGGACCGGAACCCCGGACTCTACCGCCGCTTTAGCGTCCGAAAGACGAGATACAAGCGCGACGTCGGCATGCTCCAGGTCAACCCATGTCACGCGCGAAGAGAAGGCATCCTTCAACCACGCTTCGGTCGCCGCGTCGCCCAGCGCCAGGTGTACCCGCACGTCAGTTCAGCCTCCGCTTCAGAGTCGCCGACGCCTGAAACCGTACCGCCACGCGTTCCGGCACATCCACCTTCTCGCCGGTCAGTGGGTTCCTGGCCTTGCGTGCCGAGCGGTGCACGTGGATGAAACGGCCCAGGGGCGGCAGCATCACCTTTTCACCCGCCTGCAGTCGCTCTCCGATGACCTCACACAGCGTGTCGATCACCCGCCCGGCCTTCGCCTTCGGCAACTCTGCGCGCACGGCCAGTTCCTCGATCAGTTCCGTCTTCGTCACGACTAGCCACTCCTTTTTTGTGAGATTGGATTCCTTCCACTCCATGGCGGCGTGCATGGCAAAGACGTCAAAAAGAAAGCCGCCCGAAGGCGGCGAGGATTTCCGTGTGTCATTGCGATACGCTCGTTGGGACCCAGGAGTAGACGGGCTGCGTGACGTACTGAGTTTGTTGGACGTAGACCGTTTGGCATTGCTGTTCGACTTGGTAAGTTACCCAATCATATGCTAATGCCATAGTTCCAGGAGGCCCGCAAGTACCTGGATTAAAATTTGTATAACTTGCATAGATGCCACTGCCCGACGAAGAACCGTCACTGAAGCAATAAAAAAACCCTATGTTCGTTAAAGATGCTCCCGCTGGACAAGTTGATGTCCATCCATAAAAAGGGTTATATATCTCCGTACACATTCCACTCCCGGTTTGCACTTGCACATTTTGGCACTGCTGCTTCGGCACCGTGACCGTCTCTGGCACCTGCTGCGTACCCGTCTGCACGTAATGCCCCGCCGTCACGGTCACGACGTTGCTCTGAATCGTCGCACCCTGAACCATCGACGGTACGGCCAGAAGCGCCATTCCCGCAAGCAATCCTAAATGCTTCCGTTTCATGGCTCACTCCTCCTCAACCGTTGAGTTGCGCCACAAACTGGTGTGTAGCGCCTTGTGGCAGCGTGACTGTGACGGTCAACGTCTGCTGATTCGTCGGCCCGCCGACAATCTGGTCTGTCGTGAGGTCCAAAATGGTCAGCGTTTGCGTCGGCGCCAGCGGCGCATTCGCCGTGGCTGTCAATTTCACCGTCGTATCTCCCGCACTCGAAGATCCCGGTGTGGCAGTCAGTGTTACGGACGTCGCCCCTTGAATCACCTGGAACGTGGTCGATCCCGACTGACCCTCGCAGGTCGCGGTCACTGTCACGGTCCCTGGTGTTGTCGCCGTGTACGTCACCGAGAACCCGCCGGAAGAGTTCGTCGTGACGGTCTGGGTACTCAGCGTGCCCTGGTTGACCGACAGCGCCACGGTCTCATTCGGCACCGGCTGGCCGTTGTGCGTTAACGTGCCCGAGATGGTCGTTTGCTGGCCGACATAGATTGTGGGGACTTGATCAAACGCAAAGGTCAGCTTCATCAGCCACGTCACCGTCACAGCAGAAGACTGTGCGATGGGCGTCGATGGGTTGTTCGGATCTTCCACATAGGCCACGTAGGTGTGCGTGCCATACGAAGGTACGGAGACTGTCACCGCAGTCGTCGTACCGCTGGTCATGGGTGAACCGACCAACTGGCCCGTGGTCTGGTCGTAGATGTCAAGCACAAACGGAGACACATCCTGATTTAGCGTCGCCGTCAGGATGGCGCTTTGCCCCTCGACCAGTGTCTGAGTGTTGGCTTGCAACGACACAGTGAACGTTGGGCGCACCTGAATCGTCGCTGTGGCGGTACTTCCAACACACGACGCCGTGATCGTGTACGTCCCTTGCGCATTCGGCGTAAACGCCGCTGTGAAGTTGCCATTCGCGTCTGTGGTTACTGATGTCGGAGACAGGCTGCCTCCATTCGCAGAGAGCGTCACCGTTTGGCCGAACACTCCATTTCCGTCGGATGTGACGCGCCCGGTAATCGTCACACGTTGACCCGGAAAGACATTCGTATTCGGGCTCGCCTGGACGCTAATACTCAGCGCGGCCCATGTAACCGTCACAGGCTGCGAGGCTGCAGCCGTATCGGCTGGGCTGTCCGGAAGCCCCACGTATGCGACGTAGGTATGCGAACCAGCAGAAGTTTGAGTCACCGTCACGGTGTTTGTTGTTCCACTGGTAACGGTCGAACCGACCCACTGGCCGGTTGTTTGATCGAAGATAACCAGCTCATATCCGCTGACATCCTCGCTCGTAGTAGCGGTGAGTGTCACGGCTTGCCCAACAAACACCTGTTGAGGATTGGCAGTCAAGTCCACGGTCATGCCTGTGATGCCGGTTTGAGCCACGTACCCTGTGCCGTTGCTAACGGTTACCCCATAACTTGGGATGTGCCTGCCCCACAGTTTATTGGCCATGTCGTCCGCGGCCACTGCCTGCTTGTGCCCACCGTTGGCGTAGGTCACCCACATGCCCGTCACGGCGGCGCCCGTAAGGACGATGGCCGCCATGATCAAGGCGATGCGTGGCACCATATTTTCTCCGCCGGCGGGCCGCAAGCGTAGAGGCCCCTTCAGGCCCTCGAACATTCGAATTCACCTCCCGAATCATTGCGTTATGCCCGCAGCCACTCACCCCGTATAAGCCACGGCACCATGAGGACTGTCACCAAAGCCCCAACCGCCAGGTAGAGCCCCATGGGTGCCAAGTGACGTTCACCCGGCGGCGTATGACGGCTCGACAGCCGTGGCCACCAGGGTTTGGTCGCTAATGCCAGGAGACAAGACACAGCAATCGTGATGAGACTGAACGGCCCGAGGCCAAGGCCAGTGAGGACGGCCATCTCAATGTCACCTAAGGCGGCATTGCGGCGATCCGACACCCACCACAATCCGGCGCACAGCAGCCCGGACGCCACGGAGACCCAGGAGAACTGGTCAATTAGCACCGCTAAGGAGAAAAAGACTATCGCCGTCTCACTCACCCGGCGGTAAAGAACGTCCGTTATCGCACAAAGCGCAAGAAATCCAACCGTCATCCAAGCAGCCGAATTCGACCACAGGTGCGCCAAACGAAAAACCCCTCCCTTCATCAAGGGGAGGGATGTATGGCAAGGTCTTGAGCGGTACATGCGGAATCCGTCTCCAACCGGCAGAAGACATGCGGGATGGTGTGTTTATGTGGAACCAATTCACTCGTAAAATCCACGCAAATTCAGGTGTTCCCGAGATCATTGGAGACACGTCAAGTGCAGGGGGGGTTCATGGTCAGGAAGATGGTCAGAAGCGGGGATTGGCGCGGATCAAAACACCTCTTCGGTCTCCTTGTAAAACGACATGTGGACATCAGGATGGTCCACCCGCCGCCAAATCGTCTCCAGGAACCCGCGCCTCGAATCGGTCTTCGTGACCCAAACCACATGCCGAAATGAATCGTCCAGCGACGCGAGATTGGTCACGTACATCTGATACTTGCGCCAGATCTGACGCGAATTTTCCGTCGCGTTGTCGTATTCTATCCACCAAAATCCGGTTGCCGTCCGTAAAATCGCGTCAGGTCGTATGGCGGTTCCACGTAGGTCAACATCAGATTCTCCCGTCACCAACTTTCTCAGAAACCAGAGTTCATCCGCTGCTTCCCGTGTGTTGAACCAGCGTACCCCCTCAACCCCGTGCGCCCGAACGTACCGCATGAGAATCGCGTTCAGCCCCAGGGCATGATTCATCTGCGCTTCCATCGTGACGGCTTTTACTTCGATGCCAAGCATTTGGTGGGCGTATCGAACCCCTTCCTGCGTCAGGAGGTACATGTGATGGTTTTCGCTGCTTTTCACGCCGCGTATCAAGGGCTCGGCATGTCTGGTTCGCAGCCGCCGCAAGTTCCGCTTCAGCTTGTGAACGCTCCACCCAAGGAGGAACAACAGATCGTCCCGAAGAATCACACCTGCGTCGAACACCACTCCGAGCAATTGCTGTTCCGGCGCGAAATCACTGTCCCGCCACTGCAAAATCAATCGTCATCCCACCTCTGCAAGAACGACGTCACGGGGTTGCGGGGCACTTCCCGTTCATCCCGCGTCTCATGTATTTCGTGCACTCCCTCCTGTTGCGCACCCGAGGTGACGATCAACCCATGCTCCATCAGCCACCGGCCCACTTTCTCCGCCACCCGCTTCGCAAAATCCCCGTCCTCCTGGCCTTGATCAAGGACTCGAAGAAGCATGTCCTCCAGGGTCCTCGACCGTTGTCGAGCAGGCAATCGCCGAACGAAATCAATCACTCTGGGGTCACGAAAATACACGTGCATTCGCAGCACTTTGCCTCACCGTCCCTTTGTGGGACGTAAGCGCCCACATTCCGTAACCGACTGGTTTGACCGGAACGGAGTTGTGGGCGTTTTCGTCCCACAGCGCTTTAAGCGCCCAGCCACTCCAGCACCCGACGTTGCTGTTCGCGCTCCACCGTTTCCTCATCCTCCACCGTCGTGACAGGCATCAGCTCGTCCAGCCAGAACGTCTCACGGTAACGGGAAAGCTGAACGACAGCGAACCGGCGGTGGATGAACACGATCTCGCCTTCTTGTACCGAGCGTTCCATATCGTCGTCCGTCGGACGCTTTTTCTTCGCCGTTCGCACCCGCACCCAGTCGCCAACTTGCCAATGCTGCATTCCGATTCTCCCTCCCATCTATGCGCGCCCCGCATGGCAAAAACGCCGCCCTCAAACGAGGGCGGCGCGGCCTGTGCCGTCAGTACAAATCATCCGCCGACAACCCCCGCCGACGACGAGGGCTGCCAGTCTTCGCCTTCTCGTCGTCTGGCCAGTACCCGCGCTCCAGGTAGAAATTGAGCCGCGCTTCCGCCTCTGCGGCTGGCCTGCCAAGTTCCTTTTGCAACTCGTATCCAAACGTCCGCAACTCGTCATACCGCCTGCGCAGCGCCGGTTTGTCGAAGAAATTCACAGGTTTGCAGTTTGGGTGCCAGCCCTCGTACACGTCGGGCGGCGGTGTCTTCGTCTCGCACGACGAGGACTTCCCGCCCACCGTCGTGAACACCGCTGCCACGTTGTCATCCAGCGCCCGTAGGTAATCCGGTGAAAAGTGCCCCTGCGTGAGTTCCGCCAGCACCCTGGCGCTGTCCGCGCCAACGCGAAGGGAGATGAAGTTGCCCAGCACATCCTTGATCGCTTTCTTCAGTTCCCCGTCGAATTGCTCAACGGACTGGGTGATCATCCCCAGGCTCAACCCAAACTTCCGAGTCTCTGCGATGATTTTCGCCATCACGCCGGTCTGAACCCGGTGGCACTCGTCAACGAGCAGAAAGTGCGTCAGCGCTGTGCTCTCCAGCCTCGTGAGCGCCACCTGGTAGTACCGCTCGATGAGCCCGCCCATCAGCAGCCCCATCAACTCCCCGCCCAGGGCCTTCACGTCGAGAATCAATATATGACCCTCGTCCATCCACTCCCGGATCGGCAGGGCGTACTCCGGCTGGCCGAAATACAGTGCCGTGGAGCTTGAGACAAACGGGCGCAAACGCCGCTCCACCGGGGCGTAGTAGTCTGGGTTCTTGGCCTGTGCAGGATACGTTTGTTCCCAGTAGGACCGAAGCAGCGGGGTCTTGAGTCGACGCACCACCGGCAGCCGCCAGTTCTCGTCCTTTAACATCGGGATCATCCCGGCCAGCACATGCACCACCTCGTCGTCCTCCTGGAACGCCGCCACGCACTTGTCCACGATCTCGTCGATTCGCGCGCCGCCTCCATACGCTTTGCTAATCGTGGCCACCAGCGCATCCACCGACAACACCTGAAGCAGGTTCATCGCGACTGGGTAGTCCCGGTTGGAGAATGACACAAAGTGGACCTTCTTCCACAGCGGACTATCCTGGGGTAGAGCCGCCTGAAGACGCGACAGGATGATGAGCGCCGTCTCCGAGGCGGGGTCAATGAGCGTGAAACCGGGTTTTGGCTCACCGGGCTTCTGCGTCGCCCACTCGTCAATGATGGACTGGATCATGAACACCAGCGTCGAGGACTTGCCCGAGCCCGTCATACCTGTCATGAGGAAATGTCTCGTGAACTGCTCATACGGAATCCGCACAAGTCTTGTCGCCTGTGTCGGGTGGCGCAGGTATCCAATCGCGACCCCCGTGTTGAACTCCTCATCGCCCAGGGTGCGGGCATGCTCACGAATCACCGGCATCTTTGGCCATTCGTCCGGCGACGGCACATGGACCAATTGCGCCAGTTCTTCCGCCGACATCACGAACGGCCTTAGCCCGCGCGACGCGACAAGTTGGTTCTCTGCCGCCACATCCGTCAGCGCTCCAAGCATCCCCTGGAACCACGGCTGGGCGCGCCCTGTGCCCTCGCCTTCAAACTGAATCGTCACCTCGAACAGCTCGTCGAGTTCTTCGTACCGCCGCAATATCCCCTGCATCCGTGCCTTCTGGTGGGGGAGAAGCGAAGGTTTGACGGACTGCGCCCTGCTTTGCCCCGGTTTTGGCGCCGGTTTCCCCGTGAACGCCGCACCCAACTCGGCGAGCGTTTGCCGCCCGATCTCCGCAAAAGCCTCACGGGTGCTGGCCGCTCCTGAATGGGCTCTAGCCGCCTCCGGGTCCACCTTGGCGTGGGCTTTGCGCACTCGTTCAAACGCTTCGCCGTCGTCCATCGGACTGAACGCGATCTCCACCGCGGTCTTCGGTCCCATCGCCCGCAGCAGCGTCACCAACGGGTCGGACTTGCCGGGGCGGGCAAACGGCAACATGGGGTGTTTCGCGACGACGCGCATTCGCGCCTTGCGGCTCTCAGGGCTCAAAGCCTCATGGCGGTTCTCCTGCGCCACCTCATGCCATTCCAGCGTGGGCGGCAGGGTCCCTCGGACCCCTTGCACCCGGTCGTCCGGCACGATAAACCAGAACCACACCTCACCGTACGCGTCCTTTTCCACCCGGAAGGTGAACCACACCCGGCCCTTGGTGTATCTCTCTGCCTTCGGGCGCCGAAAGTGCGTGAGCCGCGCCAGCCACGCCGCGGTCTCCTGCGCGTTGTAAACGTGGTTTGAGCGGGCGATGAGCGCTCGCGGCTCACCCCTCCAGCGCTTTCGCTCCACCGTCACCCTGTCCTTGTCTCGCACGGCGCCATATCCCACGGCACTAGCCAGCCCAACAGCGCCAGCACCGGCCAAAATGTGTTCAAACAGTGGGGCCACGCCTGCCCACCTCCTGCTTCATTGGCTCGAACCCGTCACGGAAACCCGCATCGGGACTTGAAATGTCACCGCGTACTGGCCGCCAAACAGCGCCCGTGACGCCGTATCCAGCCACGGCACATGAAATACCCCTGAGGCCGTCACGGTGACTTGGTTGTTCTGTACCGTCGTCGTCTCATTCAGGTCCGAGAACATGGACGACAGGTGCAACTGCTGCACGCTCTGTTGCCACTGCGCCTGGGCCGCCGCAACCGGGTCGCTCGTCTGCTTGGGCGTTACGAGAAAGTATCCTTGATTCCCGGTGGTGGCGGCAGGTTCGTGGTGAATGGCGGTCTGCCCGGACCATGCCGCCGCCTCCGCCGCCGAGCGCAATTGCCGGTACGCGGTATGCGTCGCCCCGAACGTCATCAGCATGACCGTCAACAGCAGCCCTATCGTCACCCACACCAGTCCCTTGTAAATCTCGCCCATGATGCATCCCTCCTCAGTTCGGAGGCCCCGTGAAATACGTCTCGTTCGCGGCCGACGCGCTCACGCTCAGTGGAATCGTCAAGGGCAGGCTGTTGGGATGTCCCAGCGCCCCGAACAGGTCCGGGAACAGGATGGGCGCTTGGTATTGAATCGTCACTTTCGCCTCGGGCTGCGCCGGGCCGTTTATCACCGAGGTGGATGAGACCGTCCACAGCGTCTGGCCGTGATACGTCTGCGGCAGGTTCGCTTCTTGCAAGATATCGGCCACCGCCTCCTGCGCCGTCTGGGTGTCCCCCGTCAGCGCCGCCACCCGCGCCCCGTTCTCAGCCGCGGTGACCAGCACCTGCCGCTCATGCAGCAGAGAGGCGAAGATCATCAGCAGTCCCAACACCACCAGCGCGGCGGACGTGGACACCAGGCCCGCGTACAGCATCCCCGTCCCCGTTCCGGCGCGTCGCGGGCGTATCCAATTGCGCACCGAAAATCCCCCCTTTGACGCAACGGGGCGGGCAAGAATCCTCGCCCGCCCCATCCGTTCACTCCATGCGCGGCCCGCTGTCCAATCATTGTCCGCTGCCAAGCGCCGGAAGCGAAATGCTGCCGCCGCCCGTGTACGACCCCGTGTATCCGCCGACGGTCGTGGTGCCGCTGGTGGAACTCACGGAGTTGAGCGCGTTCTGACCACTGGTCTGTGCCTTGTTGATGCCAAAGATCATCAGCGCACCGAGCGCGATGATCATGAACGCCACAATCACCACGCCGAACATCACATACGCCAGCTTCGTAATGTTGCTCGACTCCGCGTCAGCCCGCCGCCACCTCAGCCACGGCGTGGAATGATACGCCCGGATCGCCAAAGTGCCCAACTTGTTCATCACTTCGCATTCCTCCTTGAATTTGTGAGTTGGATTGTGGGATTAACCCTCCACACGTTGGAGTGGTGCATGGCAAACCGTCACGCTCCGAACATCGTGGTAAACGCTTGGATCGCCGCCGGAAACACACCATTCAGCAGAGTGTTGCCAAGCAGCAACCCCCCAGCCGTGGCGAGCGTGATCGAGGCGACCGTCCAGATGATGCTCGACAACTGGGCGGCCGTGCCGGTTCCCGCTCGTCTCAGGCGAAGCCAGCGGCGAATCATATGGCCTCGCCATACCGGGTCTCGAATCATCACGCGCATAAAAAAAACACCTCCCTCAATCCAGGGAGGCGTGTATGGCAGCGCGATTACAGCGAGCCAAACCCGAATGCGCCGCCAAGCAACTGTAACAGGTATGAAAACATCGCCAGGAACATGTACGCGAACACTGGAATGCCAAGTCCCAGGGTGGACAGGTAACTGATCTTGGAGATCGCGTTGTTGTACTTCGCCTCCGCCTCGGCGTCCCGGATGCGTTCCTCGATCTCCAGCGACGTGAACATCATGTCGGTCAGCGGCGTGTTGTACCGGGTGGACTGGGCGAGAAGTTGCGCGAACTGCGTGGCCTCCGGCAGTTTCAGCCGCTCTGCCATCTGCAAAAACGCCTCCACCACCGTCTGCACCCGCATCCCGGTGTCCCTCTGCTGTTCGTCCGTGTTCTCCGGAACCTGGCCAATGGCGATGCACACGTCGCGCAGATACGGCTTGAGGGGATACCCGCTCACCGTCTCGGCCGCCACGATCCCGCGCTCAACTGGCGCGCCCGCCTCCGCCAGCAGGGCAATTAGAAGTCTTGCCTGCCGAAGCTGGCCGCGAAGTTTCAGCCGTGCCCGCCGGTACGTCCGCTCCAAGTACATGTACGGGAGAAAAAACGCCAGCAGCGCCAAGGGGAGCGCCCAGTACCAGCCGACCAGCAAAACAATGGCCACCACAATCAGCGGCATGGCAAACGACACCCGATAGGCGATGTCCGCCCATTCCGGCTTGCCGATCTCCTGGACATACCGCACCATATCCCGGTGCATGGCCTCCAGAAACCCGGTCCTTTGTCCGGTTTGCCTGTACGTGCCCCGGATGGACCGGATGCGAAGTGCCTCCTCCTGTGCCTGCACCAGGGCGAACCCCCACACGACGACGAACACCGCCAGAAACCCTAATACCCCGAGGATTAAGGCCACCACAACTCATCACCCCCTGAACCGGACCTGTCTTCGTTTCGCCATTCCGCTTCGTGTGAGAGCAACCACGACGCCAGTTCCGGGTCAAACTCCGTCCCGGTCTTGGCCATGATCTCCCGGCGGACCTGTTCATTGGACCATGCGGACTTGTACGGGCGCACATGCAGCAAGGCGTCCAGCACATCCACCACCTTCACCACCCGCGCTGCCAGCGGGATGTCCTCGCCCACCTTGCCTTCCGGGTACCCACTGCCATCCCAGTTCTCGTGATGGTATCGGGCTACGTCCTTGGCCCACCGCCAAGTCAGCTCGTCGTACAGCCACGGGGCCTGGCGCTTAACGTGCCGTTCGACCTCCTGCAATACGGCGAATCCCTTGTCCGTGTGGGTTTTAACCAGGGCATACTCCTCTTCGTTGAGTGGCGCAGGTTTGTACAGAATCTCCCTCGGGATCGCAGACTTGCCCACATCGTGCACATACGCCGCCACCGTCAAGCGCGCCACATCCTCGTCCAACAGACCAAGCGCTCCTCGCGCCACCCACGACGTGTAGCGCCCAACCCGGCGCAGGTGATCAAGCAAGTCCGGGTCTCCATACTCGGCGGCAAACGCCAGCCCCCTGAACAGAGCATACTGAAACGCCAGCCGCGCTCGCTCTGTCTCCCCGCCAAACACGTCTTGCAGGTGTGCCGTGCACCCACCGGACGTTGGATCTTTGTCCACAAACGCGTGAATGAGTACTGTCTGCCCGTCCCTTCGCCGAACAAAGAGCGTGTGCAACCCTGGCTCGGCGAGTCTGAGGTGTAAAAGCGCGACCGGCAGTCCCGCCAGCTCCTCGTTCCGAAACCCGAGCAACGATTCCGTATCGCCGTTTGCCCTCTCAATGACACCCTCGGCATCCATCCAAATCTCCACCGCCATTTGCTCCCTCCTCTCCCGTGTCATGACCGTCGATGTCAAACACAATCTTCCCGCGCCCCTCTTGCTTACCGCGATACAAACACAAATCTGCCCGTGCCAAAAGCTGTTCGAGCGTCTGCCCATGCCGGGGATAACACGCCACGCCCATCGTCAGGTCGAGTCCATAGTCCTTGAGAGGCAA
The DNA here is from genome assembly GCF_000702485.1 of Alicyclobacillus macrosporangiidus CPP55. GTDB lineage: Bacteria > Bacillota > Bacilli > Alicyclobacillales > Alicyclobacillaceae > Alicyclobacillus_H > Alicyclobacillus_H macrosporangiidus_B. The sequence continues at coordinate 2,409,351 of NZ_JNIL01000001.1, forward strand.
GCGTTGTTTGATGCCCTCAAGCCTTTGCACAATCCCCGGATGACAGGCACAAGCCTCGAAGATGAGCACAAATTCATCCCCGCCCAGACGCGCCAGTATGTCGTGCGTACGCTTTTCCGAATTCAGCGCGTTGGTGATGACTCGCAACGCTTCGTCACCCTTGGCGTGCCCTTGGGTGTCGTTGAGTTGCTTGAAGTGGTCAAAGTCGAGCAGCACCAAAACAAACCCCATGTCGTCGGTGTACCGCCGCACCCGGTCGGCGAACCACTCCTGCAAGCCTTTGCGATTCAAACACCCGGTCAACGCATCATGACGCGCCTCCGTCATAAGCCGTTCGCGGTCATGCAAAAGCGCGTCCACTGCCTGCGCGAACCGCACCGCCTCCGAATACTCCGCACAGTGGTCCGCCCGGAAATACACCCGGTACACCCCATCCGAACAGGGGACGTCCAATACGGCGAATCTCGATTTCCAATCCGGCTGCCCCGCGAGGATTCCACGCTCATGTACCGTCCCGTCTGGTTCGTGGACCTCCACACCAAAGGCCCGCAAATCCATCCAGAACGCCATGTGCGCTTCCCGCCAAGACATGCCCTGCGCCAGCCGCTCCAAAAACCGCGTGAACACCTCCGTCACCCATTGTCACCTCCTGCGACGGCATGCCCCGGTGGGTGCAAAACACCGCCGGTCAGTTTCCCGCCAGGAACCATCCGGTCCAAATCCCCAGACACCTCAAAACCGTCTTTAGCGTCTATAAATCCTACGATGTCACCGGCGCTGACTGTCCCTGTTTGCTCGTTCTTCGCCAGCGCCCACTTGATGATCCCTTCGTTAGGCACGCGGATCGTCAACGTCCCGCCGCTTGGCAGCGGCAGGGCGATGGTCGTCGTGCCGCCGGACGTCCTCCACGTCACCGCCCCGGACGCCGGGGCGACAATCGGCAGCGAGGGCAAGAACTGCGAAACAACCGGGTTCTTGCTCTCGCCTTTGACCGACCACCAGCCGTTCTCCGCTGAACTCATGGCCAAATCCGCCTCGCCAAACGGCCAGAACCCGCCTCCATCCAGTTGCAGGGGCGGCGTGTCCAACACGTAGGCGTAGGTGTAGCGCATGACGCTCGCCACATACTGGTCCTGGCCCGCTCCGCCGTAGTAATGGGCGCTGGCCGACGCCCAGGTGCCGAACTGGTTGTAGAGGGTCGACAGGTACTTCGCCCCGGCGGCCAGAGCGTCCGCCGGGTCCCATGGGCTCGCATACGGCGCGCATCCTGTGTTCCCCCTGGCTTGGCACTGGGCATTGAGCGTTGCGATATGACTGGCCGCCTGCGACGGCGTGCCTATCGGCGCCCACATCCCATCCGCGTCCACACCGTACCCGCCGTATTGCTGAATGCGCTGCGCGTCGGTGTCCGGTTCGTCAATCCGGCAGTACGGATTGCTCCACCCGCTCCAGGTCTCGGGCTCGAATTGCATGAGACCCATCGCGTGACTCCCGCCGTAGTCCGTGTACGCGGTCGGGTCCCAAGCGGACTCCACCATGACTTCACCCGCGATGAATTGCATGGGAACACGGTATGTGAGACTCGCCTGTTGGACGTATGCCACAAACATCGAAGGGATGCCGTGCGCGGGCGAGACGTCCTTGGGAATCTCGCCATCCCAAGGATCGGCCATGTACGCCGCTCCTCCGCCCAAGACCGCCACCACCATCACAAGCCCGAACGTGGCCGGAGCAAACATCGGGAGCAGGATTCCGAGCACGATCCACGCGGCGCGACGTCTCCACAATGACCGCCGAAACGCCAAACGCAGCAGCGCCTGCACACAAAAACACCCCCTTCGTCAATAGGGGGTGTGTATGGCATTCGGCCTTCGCTCACGCGTCGAGCAGGTTGTGCCAGAACTTCGAGTCCGCCACGTACCCCGGCTGCACGTACAAATGCCCGCCGTGCGGAATCAAAATCTCCGGATACCCCGGAATTGCCTTGTCCACCGCCGTGCCCGGCATGGCATACAGGACGTCGTTGGCTGACACATGCACGCCGAGACTGTCAAACGATTGCTGCACCTTCTGCTTGGCCTGCTCCAGAGTCAACGACGTTTGCGGAGCGGAAGACGGGCTGCCGCCTTCCTGGTATTCCAGCCCCGCCGCCACCAGCGTAAACTTGTTCACCAGTCCTTCCTGCTGCAGCAACTGAAAGGTCTTGTGGCAATACTCACACCACGGCGCGAACACTAGCACGGGCTTGTTCACCGGGAAAGGCGCCGTCTTACCGTCCGCCGTCTCCACCGTCGCACCGCGCAGGGCCGACTCCAACTTCGGGTCGGCCTGTGACAGCCCTTTCCAAGTCGACGCCGACGCTGGCTGCGAAGACGCAGAGCTGGCAATCGCGTTCCCAGGGATGGTCGAGGCACGTGAGGCGCCGGCATGGTGCCCAATCTCATACCCGACACCCACTGCGAAGAGCGCCACGACGACCCCAATTGCAGTTCCAATCACCTTGTTTTTGCGCATTTATAAGACCCCCTCAGTTCTTGGAGAAGAAATTCACCCATTGGTTGACTTCGCTGCTCTTGAGCACCCCAGGCACCTCTTCCCAGCCGCCGGATACCTTCCGGTATGCCGCTGGGACCGGCACTGAGGCTTTCTCGTACAGCGTCACTGGGCTTGGCAACGGATCGCCGTGATAGCCCAGCTTCGACCACATCTGCTTCGTCTGCTCCTCCGTCATCCCAGTCCACACAACTGCGGGCTTGGGGTTCAGCTTCGGCCAGACCGACTCAAACTGCGAGATCGCGTACCCCGTCGCGGGGCTGATCACTAGCACCCGATCCACGGACGACGGAACCTGCACCGGGAGCTTGTCCACCTTTTGAATCCGGCTGGAGTACGAGGACAAATGCGACTCAACGGCGGACGGAAGGGATTTGATCGGCGCCGCCTGCGCCGCGCTGTTTGCCACTACGTTGTTGGGCGTCGCTGAGTTGTTGGGCGCCGCTCCTCCGCATCCCACAAGCAACCCTCCGGCCACAGCCAAAACAGTCCCTGTTTGGACAACTCTGCGCATCTTTTGCGCACACCTCCTGTACACTGGTTTCCACTCCAACGCGGCTTGCAGGGCAAAATAAGAGCGCCAGGACTCAATCTTCCCGGCGCAACAGCCTCCGTCCCTGGATCTCATACCTACCCGGCCTCAACCCCGACACCCGGTGCCTCCCCGGTCTTCGGAACCGGCCGGCCTTCCTCAGCACCGTTCTACCACGCCGCAGGTAGACATCCAGGTGTATGCCACTCTCAAAACTCCAATTCTCCCCGTACACTTTCACCGACAGCGGCAAGTCCCCGCGCGTCCACACAACCTTCGCCGCCTCTTTCCGTCGTGTTACCTTGCCTCGGCGCCACACCAACTGCCGTGCCTTTTTCGTCCACCCGTCGCTGACATGACTCCGAAACGGATACGCCACCGCCCCGAACAGATACCGCACCAACGGCTTGCCGTCCGGGTCGAGCTTTCGTGCGGCCCACGTGAACAAGAAAGCGCCTCCGGCGATGAACAACCAGCGATTCATGACGAAGTTGACGAGAATCAGCGGTGTGTACGAATCGAGGAGCATGAGAATGAACGCCGCCAGAAGGAACGTGACCAGGTCGTCTGCAAACAGCCTGAAACCCAGGTTGTGACGATTGAGATTGGTGATCACCGTCTTCTGTTTGAACAGCTTCTGATAGCTGCGCGGCACCGCAACCCTCCCCCTCTCCACAAAAAGGCCGCCCGTACAGAGCGGCCCGTCCTCACGCGTGCGGCAGTTTTCCAATCAGCCAGTTCAACACCCCGAAGAACACCGTGGGGTCAATGAGGAAAACGAGGGCGATCATCCCGAACAGCACCTGAACAATGATGTTGTGGTGCTCGCCTTTGAAATACTTCCTGACGATCAAGACCGTCATCCAGACCAGAATCCCAACCGCGAGCAGGTCAAAGATCGGTTGAACCAGGCTCCATGCGGGATTGCTCGTGATGTCACTCGCGTTGGCCCCCATATCGATCACCCTTTCCAAGACTCAAATTCAGGCGGTCAAGTGCAGCCACCGGCAGGCGTCCGCCAACCAGGGCAATGAGACCGCCTCAACCAATCGCGACGCGTATGGCAACATAAACCTCCCAGTTTCCCTGACCGCCCCCGGCAGGTGCAAAAACCCGTAGCTCGCCCCCAACACGACGGCGTACACCTGGATCAACAGCCGAAGGATCGCTTCTCCGGCGCTCTCTACACCAATGGCCAGCCACGGTATGGGAGGCCGCACCCATATGGGAAGCGGGTAGAACAGTTGAACACCCATGGGGTTGAGCAGGTCGATGAGCCAGTGGCTCGTCCACCCGACCACAATGCCCGTCGCCAGCCATGTCGGCACGTAAAAGCCCATATCGAACAACACCAAGTACAAGGCCACCGTGACCGCCAATGAGTGGGTCAACGTGCGGTGGCGGATGAACATGGACACGACAGAACCGAGCGGCACGTGCCGGGAAACCCATGATTCGGGTTGGTCGATGTCGGGGAACGGCGCCACGATGAAGGCTGCGGCGATGGCGGCCGCGGCCTGCCACGTGACCGGTGCATGCTCGGAGACAAGGATAGTTTCCATAAGGGCGGCGCCGAAGGCCGCGTGCGTGGTGTGGATCAAATACGACACCCCTCCTTCCGCATGAAGGAGGGGTGCATGACAAATCACGACATCACGCCCTCGGCCTTGGCACTCTCGGTTCTCGCGGCCCGCGCGTCTCTCTCGGCTCTCTCAGCCGAGGCCCGCGTGGATCTGGCGGCAGTGTAGATGTCTGCTGCCTCGGCAGAGAACGAGGCGTCGACTGTCTGCGGATTTTCTCGTCACCATTCCTACTGTTTGACGGTTGAGCGTTGTCTGGTTGGCTTTGGTCACGCCCCGTTTGCATCGTGGCTGCGTTCTCGGTCCCGGTAACACCGGGCACTCCAAACCCATCCCCGAGTCTCGGCGTCTCAGCCTCCGAGCCGCGCCGCTCATGATCACGCCGCTCCGTCTCCTCGCGGCCGGAGCGCGGTGGGGGGTGCAAAACGCTGTTGCGTTGCTGTGCGCTGCCAACACTGTTGCTTGCGGACTCGCCGCCGCTTGCCTGCGGTGCTGCGCCGGATTCCTGCCGATCAGATGAAGTCGTTTCACCGCGAACGGGCTCACGCGGCTCCGCACCCCGTGCAGGAACCGAATCCGGCAGTGGCATCGAAAAGCCTTCAGCCAAGCTATGGGATTCGACGTCCGCTTCGGGACGCCCCGGGGTCGGCGCGGTAACACGCTGGCGCTCAAACCGGGACGCTGACCGTGTTGATTGTTCACTCTGTTGCTCCTCTGGGCCGTGTTCCACTTCCCGGCCACCCGGCTCACGCGAAGTGTCTGGGTTCGCCTGTGGCATCGAAAAGCCCTCTGCCAGGCGGTGATCCTCAAGCTCGGCGTCTGGCCGGTTCGGCACCGAGACACCGCCGCGCATCGTCCGCTCCGGCTGCAACGGACGCCGCCCGGTTAGTTGACCCGGCGCCCAGGATTCCGCAAGTTGCTCAGTCTGGTTACTCGTCTCACGGGCAGCGCCGGATACATCTTCACTCCCATGTACCTCTGCGCTTCCGGCAGCCTGCCCGGCCCCAGCGTCCGCTTCACGGTGCGTATCAGACGTATCAGGCGAGGCATCACGTGGTGCCCGCTCCTCCTCGGTGTCTGTGGCTGTCACAGGCGCCGCCTCGAACGCCTCGGACAATCTCTGACCTTCGTCGTCCTCAACTGCTGAGCGCCTCTGACGCGCTTCTCCATGCGCACGAGGCGTTGTTGCGAATTGACGCGGCCCCTGGTCTTGTTCGGTCGCCGCAGCGTACCCTGTGGGTTCCTGGGTCTCAAAAGGCGGTGAATCTCCCTGGTCAGGTGGCAAATCGCTCAGCTCGGGATGCGAAGACGCCGAGTCGTAAAGCGACCGTCCGGCCTTCACGGCGAGCTTCCCGCCGTGAGCCAACGCGTCCAACGTCCTCCCGTGTGCCGCACGCTCCAGCGCAATCAGGCGGTCTGCACGGCTTTGCGCTCGCTCCTGCCACGTGGACGCGCGGCTCGGGTTACGCGCTTTGTCGACCACCGTTGCGAACGCCGCAGCGAGTTTCTGCCGCGCCGCACCTGTCCCCGTGGCCGATGTCGCTCCAGCGCCGGTTCTCCTCGCCGCGGTAGCAGCAGCCCCAATTCCGGACATGCCGACACCCTCTGCCGTCGCCCCGCGTTCCGCGGCAAACCTGCCCGACAGTGTTCCGCGTCCGGGCCTGCGCGCCCCGTCCGCTGTACGTTCCTCTCGCGTGTCGCCGCTTTGTGCCTCGGGCCGGGCCTCGTTCTCGCCCTTTCGTTCGATCCCTTGCACCGCCTCAACGTGTGGCCGGATGTACGCGTGAAACACCTTCTCACGGAACAACAGCGCCGCCAAAAACACCAGGGCGTTCGTCAAAGCGGCCAGCACCAGCGACGACTCGTCCCCAGTCACCGCCACCGCGCCGACCACGATCTGCGCCAACGCAAACGTCGACGCCATGTACACCACGTTCGCCAAACGCAGCAGCAAGTACCCGGCGGCCTCACGCAGCCAGCGCAGCGTCACGAACCACCCAACCTCGGGAACGAACGCCACCGGCACCGTCACAATGCCTAGGAACACCATGAGCAAGAACATGAACGCGAGTGCAAAGAGCAGGAATGCCATCATCCCGAGAAACGCAAGGCATGGTATGGAGAGCAGCAACAACACGAGCAAGAACACGATATTGTCGTACGGGTTCGCGTTCTGCACATCCTGGCTTGTCCAACCGGAATGGGCAAACGGCTGCGAAACACTGGTCATGATCCCGAGCAGACTTTGCCTCGCTTGCTCGGTCGTGTTGGTCATGAAGAGCTTGACCCAGTTGTCGCCCGCGCTGATGGTCTGCTGAAGGCCCTGATCATTGGTGTATTTCTGCCCCACCGCAGCGCCCGATACGTCAAAGTCGCTCAGGTTCTGCGACGCGTGCCCGAACTGCGCCGCTTCCCAGGGCTCCAGCACATACACGTCCCACAACGCGTCATACAGGGTGCCCGCCTGCACTCCGCCCGTCGATTCCACCGCCGTTCCAAGCTGCGCGGTCACCGCCTGCGCGAGGCCATTCACCGTCTTGAACGCTGGCGCAAAGTTGAAGAAGAAGACGTAGATGAGCGCCCCGGAAAGCGCGGTGCTCACCACGGCGGTGAGAATCTTCGTATGCTGGGCGCGCAGAAACTGCCACACGACATACAGCGCCGTCGCCAGCACGAGAAACGGCAGCAGCCGGACAAACACGTTCTTGTACCCAAGTTGAAAGACGGTGCCGATTTTGTCTGCCACCGGGTTGACCACCCACGCCGGGTCGCTGAACTGGGCGGCGAGCAAAATGGCAAGGTGCATGACCCAGGCCAGGGCCTGCATGACGAGATTTGCGATAAAGTTTGCCAATTCCTTCATGGCCCCGCCACCGAACAGTGTATTCCACCAGCCCTGCGCCGGAAGCGTGAACGTGTAGACGTTCGGCGCAGGGTTCTGCCAGCCGGGAAACGGCGGATTGGGCGCGGTGAAGAGTTCAGTGCCCAATGGAATCCCCTCCCACCTCATTACCTTCGTCGCGCAGGGCAGATTCTATCCGCGCCAATTCCGCAAACACCGGCGCGATCTGGGCCGGGACCACGCCGTTCCCCAATGCCCTCAACCTCTTGGCGCGGTAGTGCTTCTTTGTCGTCGTCCTCGGTGGTTCCCAAGGATATTGCTCCTGGCCGTACCCGGCTGGCCACGGAACCTGCCGCAGATCGTCGTTGTCGCAAAACACATCCGTCCAACCGACTGGCAGCCCCATAAGCGCCTCAACCCAGTCCGGATTCAGCGCGCCCTTCGCACCGCTTCGTGCCACGTCCCCCGGCAATGTATCCCTTGTTTTCTGGCTCTCGGGCAGCGTCGCGTTCTTCGCGTCCTGCGCCGCAGGTGTGTTCCACATCACGGCGGTCTGGAGATTCGCTCCGCCTTCTCCGTGCCCCCCGGCTCCCGTGTGGCAGTTCCCGTGCGGCGTGGGCCACATCTTCACTGCCGTCGCCAGCCCGTCCCCACTCTTTGCAGATACCCCTTTGCGGTTGTTATTCCCATTCGCCGTAGGAGTGGGCCACATGGCAACGGCGTTCGGAAGTCCAACCGTGGCCTTCGTACCGTTCGGACGCCTGCCCGTGACGGAAGTCCCCGCAGGCAGTGCGCGCCCTCCTTCAACATCACTTTTCGTTGGTGTAGGCCAGCAAGAAGACGCGCTCACGCCTGTGCGGGGCACCCACGTCGCATGCTCCATGCACCGACCACCGTACATCAAACCCGAGCTGGGCCAGGTCCCGCAGAACTCCTCCAAAGAACCGTCCAGTTTCACTTGACAATAGTCCCCGTACACTTTCGCCCACGAACCATCTGGGCCTAAGATCGCGAAGCACTCTCCGGAACTCGGGCCAAAGATCCCGTTCGTCCTTGCTTGCTTGGCGCTCCCCTGCAACGCTGTGCGGCTGGCAAGGCCAGCCTCCGCAAACGATGTCGATCCGCTCAAGCCCCGTCGCCTCCTTCACGGTCTGTACGTTCACATCGCGGATGTCGCTGATTATCGGCACTCCGGGGAATCGTTTTTCCAACACGCGCCGCGCAAACGGATCAATCTCGCAAAAGAGAACGGTTCGGATACCGAACCATGAAGCAGCGAGATCGATGCAACCGACACCACTGCAAAGACTGACCATGTTCAATTCCATCGCTCATACCCCTCCAAACAACGGAGAGGCGCAGGACAAAACCACCCGGAAAACAAAAACGCGCGCCCCGCCGTCTTCCGACGGCAAGGCGCGCGACGTCTGCGCCAAACTAAGACCGATGGAGCACAAGCCCGCTCGGCCCCCGTCAAGCGGTTCCCCGTTCCCGTCGAACCCGGCCACTCGTCAGTCCCATCGGCGCCGGCGCGAACAATAACGCGGCAATCACGCAAAACGCCACCAACGCACAAAACGCTGGCGTAACAGCATGGAAGTACACGAACTCCGGCACCGCGCACGACGCGTTCGGCGAACATATCAAGACGGGCGCCGCCGCGGCGCGCCACTGCAGCAGGCTATGGTACAGGGACACCGCAACTCCACCCGCCAACAACGGCGCCGCCAACCGACGCGCCGTCTTCGGCAGGAACAGGCCGAGCAGACACACCAATACCAGCGGGTATATGCACAACCGCTCGATCCAGCACAGCTCGCAGGGGATCCAGCCATTAAAGATGCTCCAATACAGACTGACCGTCGTAGCGGTCAACGCAACGCCCAAAGCCGCACACCATCTGCCGCGCGACGGTACCACTGTGTCTCTACCTCCTTGGCCTTAACGCGGAACTCCTCACAACTTCGATAATTGCACGGCGAAAGGAAGAACGCCTGGCTTTAGCCGTCCAGGAGGCCCCGCGCAAAGGTCTCATTAAGCACCGGAATTTGTTCAAGCAAAATTCAATTCAAGTGTCCTACCCTGAAACCGTAGCCCGCTAAATCCCAATCGATCCAAGGAGGTCAAAGCGGATGAAATTCAGGGCAAAGGCTATCCTGGCAACGACGATGTTGGCGGCTGGAACGCTCGGCACGGCGACCGCATTCGCGGCAACAACCAACAGCACTTCGTCCTCAGGCACAGGGTCCACTCCGGCACAGCACGCTCCGCGTAGTCACCAGGGTTCGCGCTTCGATTTCGGCGCGGCGTCTGCGGAGATCGCCAAGATCCTCGGCATTGACCAGCCCACCCTGAAATCGGACATCCAGGCTGGCCAGACGCTCGCGCAAATTGCACAGGCCCAAGGCATCTCAGAACAAACCCTCATCTCTGACCTGGAGGCCGATTTCAAACAGCACCTTGATCAAGCCGTGCAAAATGGAAAGCTAACGGCGGACAAGGAGCAAACCATGCTCCAGAAGTTCGACGCCAACGTGCAGAAGCTGGTCGAAAGCAAACTCAATCAGATTGCCAAGAAACCCGAAGGATTCGGCCCGATGCCGCAACTCGCTGAAGTGGCCAACATCCTCGGCATCGACCAGACCACGCTGAAGTCTGACCTGCAATCCGGCCAGACGCTGGCGCAGATCGCGAACTCCAAGGGCATCTCGGAACAGACGCTCATCTCCGACTTGGAATCGGCACTAAAACAGAAGCTTGACCAAGCGGTGCAAAATGGTAAGCTGACGTCGCAGCAAGAACAGCAGATGCTGCAGAAGTTTGAGTCCAATGCTCAGAAATTCGTCGAGAGCAAGTTCGCGGCCCCACTCCCGAAGGGACCCGGCGGCTTTGGTGACCTGAATCAGATCGCCCAAATCCTTGGTGTGGATAAACAAACCCTGCTTCAGGACCTGAAAAACGGACAGTCCATCGCACAGGTGGCAGAGAGCAAGGGAATCTCTGTTGACAGCTTAGTCTCACAGTTGGTATCCAACGCCAAGTCCAAGCTCGACCAAGCCGTCCAACGCGGGAAACTCACTGCAGGCAAAGAACAACAGATACTTGACAACCTGCAGCAGCGCCTGACGCAACTCGTCCAGAATCAGGGACCATTTGGGCATCCTGGCGACAATGCGAACCAAGAAGCCACACAAAGTACGTCAAACGCCAACACCAACGCCAACCAAAGCTGACCAACAGTTATCAAAAAGGCCGCTCCTGAGAAGAACGGGAGCGGCTTGTTTGTATACAATATACAATAAAGGCTGCCCCGCCTTCTCAGCGGAGCGGCATTCCCTCTGGTTCATCAGCCAATTCCCGTTCCAGGATCCCTAAAAAATCTTAGCCCTTCCGCGCTCGTTGTACCGGAAAATCTCGGATCAATGCCACTATCGCCAGATGAGGAACGCGCACCCGGCAAAATCGGGGTACCTAGCTTCCAAAAATCGAATGAAATTGGGAAAGTCCTTCAGTTCGGGGGCTCTATCATCGGCGATACCTGCGTAGTCACAGAACTCTATAAGGATGTCGTCCGCGTCCACCGTCGGCATCCATTTCACCCACTCTCAGGCGATTCTCCTGGTCTGCATTCGTCTGTAGTGCTCCTGCAGCAGAGTCACTGAAAACCAAGCAGAAAAAACAGACCCATGCGTTTTCCCCCTCTTTCGCTTGGACATTTCTCATCTGGTGGAATCGTGCATGGCAAAACAAAAGCCGTCCGCCATCTTATCGAAGCGGCACGATGTCCCGTAAACGATGTGCCGTCGGATTCGCTACAACTCTGAATTCCCCCATTGGAAGACGGGGCAACTCATTCGCCACATATGCGTGCAACGGACATATCTCTCGGATAACAGGGGCGGCAAACACTTCTGAAGCCTGATTGATCCGAAAGAACATCCACCATTCCGCCATGGACATCAATTTCATCATCCGTGCTGGATCTGCTTGCGTTACCAGAAGAATATGCAACCCTTTGACTTTCAGTCGTGGAATCTCAGAAAGCAGCGTGGACCAATGATCATCGGTGTGTGGGTGATCCACCACAATCGTTGTTGATGCAAGAGAATTCTCGCTCAGTGCCAACGACAATTCAGGCCCATTCGATGCGTAACCGTCCCAATATCTGATCCGCTCTGTTCCAAACCATTGAGTCCTCAACTCTTCCATATGTGTACGAACCCAAAAACTCTTTCCGGACTGCGCGTCGCCGAATGCAATGATGCAAGTCCCTTGTTGAGCCATCTTGTATCCTCCCTTCACCTCAAGGCGCCCTGCACGGCAAAACAAAAGCCGCCCCGCATTCTCAACGGAGCGGCCCTACTTCAATACCCGAGCCTCGAACTGTTGCCCGGCGGCAGTCCGACCGACGGGTCGCCGTAGATGATCCCCAACGGCGCGTTGGTTTGGTTATGCGCCGCCTGCAGCAAGCTGTCATCCTCCAGCCGGGTAAACCAATATGCGGGCACACCCAACGTGCTCGCCACGTTAGGCGCACTCACAGTGAACTCACCCGCCGGGGTGTTCACCGTGATGGTGAACGAGATATGCGCGCCCTGCGCAAACGCCGTCGCCGGGTCGTTACTCAAGCTCCAAGCCGCCTCCTCCGGCTGACCGTTCTTGTACACCCCTTTCGGGATGTCCGTCCAGCAACTGAACACCTCCGACGCGGGCGGCGGAGGCTCGTCCAAGCCCAGAAGACCCGTCCCCTGCGTTTGCAGCGTCTCCGTATTGAGAATCAGCGGCTTCGTCCATGTGATGCTCCCACCGTCCGGGTTCGTCATCGTGAACGTCACCGTGCCGCCCGTGGGGATCGCGTCCGGTGAGCCGGTCCACACGTACCTGAAACCGAACCCACCGTCTACCCTCACCCACACCGTCGGCGTCTGCTGACCAATCGGCGGGCCGTAGGTGTGGAACACTTGACCGTTGATCGTCACGTTGCTGCTGATTTGATTGGCGTCAGGCCCGCCAATCTCCCACCCGGTCCAACCATGCCGTTGGTACAGGTCACAGAAAAGACCTGGGCACTGCGCCGGGTCCCACTGCCAAGACGGAACCGGCATCCACATGTTGTTCGGTGTGCCTGGGTCATACGACAGGCCGGAGATTTGACCGTTCGTCACGCTATGAGTATAGGTGTGGCTCTCCTGGGTGGTGTTGTCGCCGCAACCCACGAACTCCTGCACCGACGTGCAGTTCTGCTGGCCGTTCTCGTCCGTCGTGCACTGTTCCACGGTCTGGTAAATGGGATAGGGCTCATGGTGCGTCCACACCAGTTCCTCATCGCCATTCCCGAGATTCACCCAGTGCGCGTCCGAGTCGTACGGCGCCGGGCACTGTCCGCCACCGCCGGTGTCGCCTCCGCTTGTGTTCAACCACGTTACGCTGACAGAGTTTGACGCGGTACTCACCTGACCCGTCACCGTGTCCATGAGATATGCGGTGTACGTGTCAGTGAGCGGAGTCTGCGACATAGCGGTGGTGTTGAACGTTGTGACATTCGAGTTCGACGACACTTGGTTAGAACCGCCCAGGGTCCAATCACCGCCCTGGTCCACGATTTCGATTCCCCACGCGTCGCCATTGGACAACCCGCCCGTTGTCGCGGTCAACGTGGAGGATTGACCGACCGGCAGACTGGTTGGATTGGCGGTCAGAGTAATGCTGTCCTTGCCTGCGTTGCCACCGCTGCCACCTTCTTGTGGCGGTGTCCAAGTCGGAGTAATCTGGTTGCTCACAGCGATCATTTGGCCCGCAGAATTATACAACTCAGCCACATACGTTACAGTCAGCGTCTCGCCTTGAAAAGCCGGGCCAGATGGTTGCTCCGCTTCTGTGTGTGTTGCCGAAGGCTGGGTATAGTAAGCTGGAGCGTTCCCGGTAATCGTGACGGTGTTCCACATTTGCATGAATGCCTCATTGAACGGAGACCACGACAGTGTTCGAACCAGAACGTAATCCCCGCTTTGCCACCCGGTCACAGAAAACGACTCCGTGATTGGATTACCATAGGTGGTCGTGGGAGGCGTGGCCGACATGGTGATGGTTGGTTGATTGGCCTGGGTCCAGGTGACATACACCGTGTTACTTGTTGCACCTTCAACCTGAGTCGAATCATTGGGATTCGGGGTGATTTTCACCCAAAACCTCACTGATTGCGCAACACTGGACGTGGCCTGAACTCTGAACACACCGTCACTCAAGGGCACATAGTAGTTCCCATCCGGTTGACACGTGTAATCATCCTTTTTGCCGGTACATGCAATCTCCGGTTGTCCACCCGCCAACACGTTCTGCGTGGCAACCAACGTCGCCGTCTCTCCACCGGAGTACACCGTCCCTGTGAGCATGGATGTCTGGCCCACCGGTAGTGAGGTCGGATTTGCGGAGAGTGTCGCACCTACCCATGTGATTTGGAACGTCTCGGACGCCTGCTGCATCCCGTTGTTATCAATCAGATACGCCGTATACTGCACCTTTTGTGGCGTATTTGTTTTAACACTGACACTGCCATTCGTGGTATTGCCAATGTTCGTCACCGTGTAATTGACAGACGCCCCGTCCGTTCCGCCACTTGATTGCAGTACAACGGACCAGCCCGTGTCCACGGGCGGCATCGCATTGCCCTGACCAGGAGCCTGAAAGTTCGAGTAATATATGCCCGGCGAAGGCGCTTGGAGCATATCAATCGAAAAAGTAACTTGTGTTCCTGCTCCAATCACGACATTGGGTCCGGGAGCTATCAGCGTGGTTGCACCGGGTGCCCCCATCTCCTGTGTGTACTTGTCGCTCACCACGGCAGCCACGCTGTTTCCGGTAATCGGACCCTGCGAACCCAACGTCACGGTTACGCTCACTGTGCATCCCGTAGACGCATCCCGTGCTGTCACCGTATACGTTTGTCCAGACTGTCCATATAACGTCACCCCGTAAGGGAAGCCCTGCGTGTTGCCGACCTGATTCACGCTCAACGAACCGCCATTGTTCACGCTCAAGGTATAGATGTCCGCCGTGGGGTTGGAAAAGTACAACGTGGCGGAAGTCGAACTCACCGTACCAATGGACCACTTCGCATCACACTGCGCCGCCGGAAACGTCACCGTCACCGATTGATTCGAGCAAGCGCTCTGCCTCAGGTCCGTTTCCGTGACAACGTAGGTTTGTCCCGGCTGGCCGGTGAGCGTCACGGTCTGTGAACCGCTGACCGTGTACTGCGACAGCGTACCGCCATTGTTCACGGCGAGCTGCAGCGTGTCCCCGCTTGGGTCGCTTATGTTGATTGGGACGCTGTTCCCGCTCACCGAGCCTGCCGACAGCGACGGGGGATTAGGGCACTGCCCGCCACCGCCCGAACCGCCGTTGCCCACGGTGAACGTAGTCGTCACCGTGTTGCTTTGCCGGTCAACGCCGTCGAACACGGACGCGATCACCGTGTACGTTCCGTTTTGGAACGAAATCGGGTTCCCGATTCCGTCCGTCGGCGTGATGTCTTCCGATTGATCGGAATACTGGCTCCCAGTTTTGGTCACTACGTTGGGCTCGCCGGCATTGGTTGTCCCGTTCGGCTGCCACACCACCTGGCCATTTGCGTCCAGGATGGTGATCTGGTCGAAGTGGTGCGTGGCCAGTTGGTTCCACAGCGGCACAGTGGTGTTGAAATGCAGGGTGACGGTGTTGCCGTTCACCGTCGCCGAAATGCTGTTCGCCGTCGGCGGCGCGCTCGGACTAATCGAGAAATTGTGGTTGTACGTCGGGTAGTTCTTGCCGTTCGGGTCTGTGTATGTTCCGCCATTTGGGGTAAAGGTGTCGCCCGTGAATATGGCCCCCGACTCGTTGACCACGGTGGCGAAGGGGACGAGGTGGGTTAGGCTCCAGGTATCTGTATCCACTATGCTGAACTCCTGCCGTTGTACCTGTGCCTGTACGAAGTCCAAATTTCCCTGTAGGCTATTCACCCACGACGCGACATCCCCCTGATAAATCGCCAAGTAGCCGTTGTTGGCTGACGCGTTCTGAGTGTCAATCTGGAGGATGTTTCGCCCATTAGCTTGAGCGAAAGCAATGTTTACGTTCCCCCAGAAATTCTGCCACCCAGGAGGCGGCGTGGACGGAGGGTTTACAGTGAAATTGTCACCCCCACCGATGGCGTAGTAACCTCCGGAAGCATCGTAATAGAACACGCCAAGATTATCCGCGTATGCTGGCGTCGCCACCGATTCCGCCAACAGCGCAGCAGTCAGCGCGGAAGCGGCGGCAAGCCGTCGTCTCCTTCCAAGCAATAGGCCTCACCTCCACAACAAGGTGACATGCAGGGCAAAGAAAAAGCCCCCTGCCCGGTTGCAGGAGGCACAAGATCCGGAAGTCATGTTCCAATACTTTGTCCATTCAAGTCTTGGCCAGCACCGAAATCAAATGGTTTCGTGAAGATAGGTGAGCCGTTACTATCATCGTGATAACCGACAGTAAACCCAATCCCTCCAAGAGACGTTTCGTTCATGGTCAACACCTTCAGCATGAATCCGTAGTTCCCGTTGGTGTTGGAGATGGTCAGCGTCGTACCTCCGTGGTCCGGCCCTGGTGGATACAAGCCGGCCATATTTCCGTAAATGAAGTTTTTGGCCGCCACCCCCAACGTCACATTCGTCCCATTGGTGTCCGGCAGCTTAACGTAAATCTTCGACCAGTCCGGGTTACCCCAAACCTGCACCTGGTCAAAGTATTTGGTCGCCTGAGCCATGCCGTCCTGATACTTGGACAACGGAACTGGATTGTGAGCAACGAGTGCGGACCACGGAAGCCAATTGCTATAGAACGGTACGTGCAACGTGTACACGCCGTTCGAGACCTTGTACCCGTTCAGCCACCACTTCAGGTTGTCGATGATCTGCGCCGCCTCATCCGCGTTGATTTGGTCGCTCGCGCTGGACACAGCGGTTCCGTCATACAGCCCGTTGATCCGCGCCCATGTGAACGGGTCACTGGACGCCTCGTACTGTAGGTCATACGGATGGAACTGGCCCGCGTACGTGACGCCCTTCGACGCCGCCGCCCACTTCGCAAGCCAGTTCGCAATATCGCCCCCCGTTACCGGAGCGGGGGTCGGCGTCACCCCCGCATCCTGCATCGTCGCGTACTTCACGATGTCCCAGTTCGGCGTGGCGTTGAACGTCGCCCACATCTCGTTCGCCATGTCCTGTTGCGTGACAGGAGTTTGCGTACCTTGCGTCATCGTCCAGTTCGTGCCGTCCCACCCCGGCGTGATTCCGAGCCGCTTAACGGCCAGCTCCAGGTAGTAGATCGGCACATACGTCGTCGGCTGGCCGCTGGCCGGGTCCGTTGCCACCAGTCTCGGCGCGTACAGCACCGTCTTGCCGTTGATCTGCACCGCCATCGTCTGCGGCGTCACCTTGCCACTCGTCGGCAGGTTCGACAGGTCAACGCTCATGCCATCCGGCGCGGTCATCGACAGCACACCGCGCACGCCGTCCCATGTGGTATGGATTCCGGCCTGCGTCAGCGCGGTATACACGTACCACACTGGCAGCCAGCTTGTCGAAGTTCCACCCCACGGATCCGGGGCAACAGTGTGCTTTGGCGAGGACTCGACCACGCCGTTGTAGATGATGTTCGTCGCATACTGCGCCTGAGCGCTCGCCGCCATCGCCTGCGGAACGAAAGAAGTCGTGGCGAGGATCGCGGCGCTTCCTGCCAGAAGCGTTGCAAGTTTGGTCTTCATGCTTCATCCCCTCCTATGTAGAGTCGTGCTGTATGGCGAACGCCAGACCGTCTATTTGCTCTTGTACTTTATGGCTACAGTATACTACTATTCCATTTGTATGTAAATATCCTTTGTTTACCCAAAACCTCTAAGCACACTTTCGTCATCATTATGGCGACAGCATGGCAAAACGAAAAAGGCCGCCCACAAATTTTTGTGGACAGCCACTTTGTAGAAGGTCGTCATGTACCCACGACTTCAGTCGTGGGTACATATGGGCAATCAGAGTAAGTTCATTTCTAATTTCACAGCAAGATACGGAACCACCTGTCTTGCGGTCTGCACCCACACATCTTTGGTTCGTACATCAGCGGTCTCTCTCTGAATTTCAACGATTTTTCTCGCCAAGATAGAAGTGAAGAGCGGTATATACTGAACAGACGTGAAAACTGCCTGAACTGGAAATGTAATCCTCCCCCTACGCAACTTCCTCAATTTAGAAGCCACTGAATAAACATCATTATTGAATCCGGGTACATATATAGTCAGCAACACCATAGCAGGTAAAATTACCGTAAGCAACGGAAGCCACAGACAAACCCATAGACTCCTTCCTCTAACCCCATTCCGCCAGAATTTAGCTGCAATCCCCAAAACAGATGAGACATAGACGACACAAAGCGCGATCCAGAGATGGGTCTTAAACACTTTCCTTCCCTCCAGTCGCACTAACATTCGCCTCATGATACCACCAATCAAACACCGTCAAACTAACACAACTTAGCAGGAGCCACCAAACGAAAGATAATGAACAGGACATACCGGCAAATTGAATATAATCCTTAGACACCATTACCACAAACCCCATCTTTGTAGATACAATCGACAAAACACCGAATAAGCCCATCAAGGAGAAAACGACCCAAACCATTGATACTGCTATTCCAGTATTACGAATCCATCGACGGTCTGATGTATCAAACTTGAGATAGTCCATGAGCAACGGTATGGCAAATAGGAAAACTGATACAAAAAAACTTTGCCCTTCAACCACACTTTTTCCGAGTACAACCCATGAAATAAAAGTATAAATTATTCGAAACCCCAAATGTGCAAATTTTGTCGGTTTGTCTGCAGAATGCGAGATACTTGGGGTACTTGCCAAGATGGAATCGATCCATTTGCCCACCCCTGTACTCTCCAGTAACCTCAGCATGTCATTGAGGGCTTCTACTGTTGACATCAGTTCCTTAAGATCAACATAACGATTAGGTGATTCTATATGAGATGCCTGTAGTAGAAGCTTCTGCCACGTACGTTTGCAACATATTCATTAGATCGGAGAATTCCGTATGAGACGTTTGTTTGCTGCCGGTTTTGCGCTCCGAATCGCTACCACGAACATCAGTCAAATCGACTCTTCTCCTTAATGCTCACGGTGCTTCTGGGGAGTCTAGTTAACGTGGTCTAGTGTCCAAACATCACGAGCGCCATAAAATGCGAACCCCGCCATGCTGGGAAGCAAAAGGCGGGATTCCCATCCGCAATGCAGGGGACTAATCCCACCTGCAACTTTTGGCCTTATTCTAGCATGTTTTTGTAAATTCCGTCCACCACAGCAAGCATTACAGCCGAGACCCCAATACCTCCAACACCGACGCCTTCCACCGAATCACATACTTCGTCGTCGAAACCCGGCGATCTGGGTGGAAAATCTCTACCGGCATCAACTTCGCATACCGCTTGCCCGCATCGGTTAACTTCCATTCCCTATTGGCCTCATCCCAGCGCTGCAATCCCGCCTGCGCCAAAAGCCGGTTCATCCGTTTGCCGGACATCGGCGGATTCATTCTTCGCCCAATCTCCGTGGGCGAAAACGTCTCCTCCGCATCGTCCTCGCGCACCAGTCGTTTGAACTCGCTCAAATCAACTCCGAATTCCTGCTCCGTATGCGACAACGCGACGAGCGCCGCCGTCCCGTCCGACACGCCCAACAGTTTGCAGAGGCGTTTCTTCTGGTTGACCGCAGTGACAATGTTCCGCCACGAGATGCGGTTGACGGCCCGGGCCACAACCTGCGGCACGGACGCCCGCGCTTCCTCTTCGACGTTGAGCAGATACGTTCGAACCGTCTTAGCGACCACACTGTCTCTCAGCAGCATGCCAATGCGCAGGACTGCACGACGAGGAATAAGGGTTAGCGATCTGGCTTTCGGAGAAATAAACCCACTATTTGTCAGTTCCTCAAAGGAAGCGGCAAATTCTGCAAGAGCATCGCCTTGTAATACCTTGAGACCATCAGATTCTAATTCGTCCCTATTGTCGTGTATCAAACTGACAATCGTCTGTTTGCCGACCTCGTAGTACTGCGCCACCATGTCAATCGTCGCATGCACACCGTCCGGCAGCAATGACAACGCCTTGACCTTGTTCAACACGTCCACCCGATCCGACAAACGGTCACGCAGCTCTCGGACCTCCATCAGCAAATCCGCATTCATCTCTGCCAGCCTCCTGTTTGGACAATGTTCTCCATTTGTCGGAGGCTTGCAGGGCAAAAGAAAAGCGCCGTCTCTCACGGCGCCCTGAACTCTTTACTGACTTCCCCTACACCACCACGGCATCCGCGGTGACCCCGTTCTGTTCCGAGAACTGCAAGTCCACCCGCACCCGGTGCGGCGACACAGATTCCCGCTCCGATACGAACTCCGCCACGGCGTCCACCATGTCCTGCTGACTCAGGTGCCGGTGCCGCCAGCCGCCAATTCTCGCATCCGCCGCAAACCGGCCATTGTCGAACTGCAGGTCAACCTCGACTTGCTGAGGTGGACAGCCTTCCCGCCGCGCGACGTACTCGCAGCAGGCATCCACCATCGCCTGTTCGTCCAGATACATCGCCATACCAGCCCCCGAATCATCCGCCGCATCCGTTGACGCCGTTGCGAAGACACCCGTGCGCTTCCTGCGGCGCAGACGCCGCACCAGTGCCACGATGGCCAGCACCACGGCGGCCAACAAAACCAGGTCAAGAATCGTGCCGACCCATGACCACCCCGGAGCAGCCGCTGCCATCCCCGCAGGTGTCGCTCCGATTCCCCCGGACGCGTACACAGGAGCTGCGGCGTATGGTGCAGACCATCCCCAACCGAACGGGTGCAGCATGCTGCCCAGCAACATCCCGGCGCCGAATGCCGCCACGTGCCCGGCCGACAGCGACGGCCTCTGCACCGTGCCAGACGTGTATCCGGAATTGGGCGTCCGGACGTTGGGCGACGGTGCCTTGTAGCCGGAATGGTAAGTGGAACTCGAACCGGTTGTCGTGCCAACGCTCGAAGACGGGGCGGTGTACCCGGAACGGTACGAAGAACTGGAACCCGCCGTCGCCCCGGCTGCACCCCGGCTTCCCGATACAGTGCCAGCACTTAACGACGGAGCAGTATAACTGGAGTGATACGCGGAACCGCCACTGAACGTGGAAGAACTCGACACTCTAGACGAGTAGGTGCTTCCGCCTCGATAGGTGGCCGCGTCAGCAATCGTGGGCTGAACGAGCACCAGACAGGCGGCTATCGTCAATGCCAAACGCCGCATTCGCATGAACCAACATCTCCTTCGTTGCTTTTTGCTCGATTCTCTTCCGGACCGTCCGACAAAAGTTCAACAACCTTGGCACTGAATTCCGTTGGAGGAAGGATAGCGCGTATGTTATTGATAAATTGTTGTATATCGCGAGTGCGCCGATTTACATAGGCGTGCATGCAACAGGAGACAAGTAAATACTCATATGGTTTGACCTCTTGTTTGTGTTCTCGAAGGAATTGACGTACTACTTGTGTTGTCATGTGAACCCCTCGCTAATCAAAGGATGTGTTTTTAATGCGTGTTGACATGCAAATGTTAGAAAGAATTCATGGGGGACAGGCGTCGATGTTCCTTCGTAACTTTCTTGAGCGAAACATAGTGATGGTTCCCGACGTTAGTGACCCACAAAATATTGAGCAAAAAAAGGTACAAGCCTTCATCAGACTGGGAAATTTAGTAGATGAGCAAATAAAAGAAATCGAACAAAATACAGGCATTCATCCCACATGCTCTAAAGGCTGCTCATACTGTTGTTATCAAGCCATTTACGTGTCAACCATCGAAGCCGAAATTATTACCTATTGGCTCCAACAACAGCATGATAGAAATCTGACCAGATACGTTAAAAGAAGGTTAAAAACGTGGATTGCATCGTTCCGTAAAGCTGGATTCTCTAATACCTTTGACGACTCGGATGAATATAAACGACGTTATTTTCAAGCTCACATCCCTTGCCCATTTTTAACCGAATCAAAGACATGTGCTATTTATCCAGTCCGTCCTAGCGCGTGTCGTACATATTTCTCGTTCGCCGATCCCCGGCTATGTCGCGAAGATCCGTTCGTTGATTTCACATTGAATGGTTCCGTGTGGGGAGCGACGTTGCTCATGTGCTTCATTACTTCCCATGAGAGTGTTAGAAAAGATCCTAACTCGGGAAAGAACTTTTTGGATGATCTTCCGACCCTTTTGCCGTTAGCAGTGAAAAAATTTTTCCAGTAATTGAACTCCCTACACCGCTTTGCCCTTCGTCCATACGTGCAGGATGGAGAACCGTTAAGGGTAAACGTTGTTCGTGTTTGCTCTCCAAAATGACAGGTTCCGGTTCGGGGTACACCACAATATCGCGGACGTCATCGCGATATTCAAAGCGAGCCAATACACCATTCATCGTAATTCAGCCTCCCGTTGTGATGATGTGGTCAACTTGCATGAACACCGCTCATTCCATTGCGCACTGTATGACAAAAAGGCCGCCCTGTTTAATCGGGAGCGGCCTTTCTCGTTGTAGCACGATTATGCGGATTGATGAATAACGTACCACGCCACCAACACCGCGCAGCCTGCCACCAACGCCCAGGACAACACCGCGCCCACGTCGAGCAGGTCGATCAGGTTGAACAGCTTCCACCGCAACACCGTTCCCCGTGGCAACCCATTAGCGCCCGGCCGTATCGACAACGATACCGCATTCGCTCGCGCAACGACATCACTTTGCGCAGATGCCCTGTTTTCCCATATACACCCACTTCATCGCAAAAAGACTTCTGCACAGGTCCCGAAACCGCGCATCTCCATCCGGCCGGTCGAACGAAACCTGCGCCAGCGCCGCATACCACTCGAACGCCCTGCCGCCTTCGCCCGAAAACAGCACCCGCAGACGCTCAAGTGCCGCACGCTTGTGCAACTCGTATTCCGGTTCTCGGAACAACATCAGATGTGCTCGCTGGATGGATAAACACCCGGATGATGTTGTAGGCGGGATTGAAAAGGAGATTATACAAACCTTCATTGGCGTTTGTCCTCATGTTTCCGCCCCCTCGACGCCAGTGCATTTTCCTCACGCTTCCCGCAAGGGTCGAATCCCTCCGGCAGCCCAAACCCGCCGCGAAGCAGCGCGATCCATGCGCCGTCCGTCATGGTTTGCTTCTCGGGATAGACATCCACTCGGGTATTCGCCCAAATCACGGCCAGATTCAGCGCCAACCAGACCGGATTCTTGAGCCACAACAGCATCGTCACAGCGTTCGCCAGAACCCCGCCCCGGTACACCCAAATCTTTCGCTTTACCGAAATGTCGAAACAGTAGATCTCCGGAGTGACCTCCCCGCCGGCCGGAATCCACCGAACCTCGAAGCCTTTGATCCGAAACATCAGCGGCCCCGACCCGATTACCATCCGCCTCGTCGGCACGCCGAACATCCGCCGAAACACGTAGTGCCCGAGTTCGTGAATCAGAATCTGGGCATGCCAAATAAACGGCAGCGACACCGCAACCGCTAACCATCCCTGCCGCGTATGAGGCAGCAGGTTCCATTCCAAGAAAAACAGCCCGACCACCAATCCCTTCAGCCCGCTCAGCATACGCCCTGCTTCCTCAGCCACCAGTCTTCCCAAACGACGACGTGCGGGAAAATGACCACGGCAAGCATCTCCAGCCGATTCCCCTCCTTCTTCCGAAAGGCAAACGTGCCCGCGTACGAACTGGCCGCCCACGACCAGAGCATATACCCAACAACGAGCGCCGGAACTGGCACAAAGGCCGCGAACGTCAAGCCGAGACATATCGCCGCAGTATACCCCGCGCCCATCAATGCCCCGAATGGGTCGCTGACGGACGGATCGTTGCGGCGCAGCGACAGGTACCAGAGATACGACAAAACCAAGTACCCGATTCCGGCCAATACGCGCCAAACCACGGCGACCTGGAAGAAGTGCGCGCTGACAATCACCCCGCCCAAGACCCCATACCACGCGATGAGTTCAAGTTGCATACGATGATCCCTCCTCGTGAAGAGGGGGACTGTACGGCAAAACGAAAGCGCCGTCCACTCGGGAATGGACGACGCGCTGAACAAAGTCTTATGTGTTGTGTTGCTGCGAACCTTCTCCCAATTGACCCTTTTGTATGCTCGGCTACTTCCTATTTGCCCTCTCGGCAACCCTTAAAGTCCTTATTAGAGTCCCGTAACAGGTTCATCATCTTCAAGTCTTCCTTGTAAGTATTGCTCAAGTTCGCGTTTTAATGTAGGAAGTTCATCCCTTACCGTTCGCCACACGATCTTAAGGTTGACGTTTCCGTAATCATGGATTAGTACATTGCGAAATGCAATGATTTGTCGCCACGGGATGTTCCGATTAAGACGAGCACGAAGCGATAATTTCCCAGCAGCCTCTCCTATTACTTCAAAATTTCGAATCACAGCGTCTTGGATCATTGTCGACCGAAAAAACGCCTCTTCTCCATCCGAAGTATATTCTTGAATCCGACGAATCGCCTCCAATATGTCTTCCAAATATGTCTTGTCCGTCTTCAAAGTGGTATTGCCTCACTTAACACAGAAGCCCGAATCTCTGGACGTAAGGAACACTCTGTCGTCACATGTACCGGACATCCAAGCAAATCTCCGAGATCCTCCTGCAAACCGACCAACTCAAACAGCGACACGTCCTTGTCAAACCGCACCAAAAGGTCCACGTCACTGAATGAATCGGCCTCATCACGCGCAACCGATCCAAATATTCGGATGTCTGTCGCATGATACCGACGGGCAATATCCAAAATTTGAGGCTTCAAGGCTCGAATACTCGCCTGATTCAACCCCCGATGACTTACTCCACAGTCCGCTTGTACCCGTCCAGCTATCAATGCTTCGCAAAACCTTTTTACCTTCAGTACATCTCCAACTGGCAACTGGTCCAAAAGAGCATGCACTTCCGCACGCTCCGAGTGCATGAATTCACTCATAAGAAGCACCTCATTCGGAGAAACTTTACGCATCCAGAGTCCTCTTCCGAATCTCCTCCGCCTCTTGCTCTGACAAACCCGTCAACTCCACCACGTCGGAAACGGATGCGCCTTTGCGGAACATTCGTTCGGCAATCTCCCTGGCTTTCGAGACACTGCCTTGCTGCATCCACTTCTCCTTGAACTCCTCTTCGAACTCCCGAAGCAAGTCCGTCATCCTCAAAACCTCCCTGAGCCGTTCCTTCTGCTCCGGTGCCAGTATCCGCGCGCTGAATCCCAGAATCAGCGCCGCCAGGTAATTCTGCTCCTCCCGATCCGGCAGACGCTGCACCAACTCCACAATCTCCCCGAACGCCTCGTCCCGCGTCCGGCGCGCGAACCGCATGTGGAACGCAAACGACAACCGGACCCGATCCCGTTCTGTCCACTCGCCGGTGCCCAGGTGCCGCTTGACTGTCTCCAGCACGGCATCGCCGTCCATCCGGTTCAAATAGACGTTCTCAACCTGATACCGAACCGTCCCGACGTCCAGTTCGGATGGCGCATCATGGACATCGCCCGTGTACAAGACAACGGTTCGCACCTTGCGTCGGTGCTTCTCGCCAATCGCTAGGTCATATGCAGCGAACCGGTACAACGCGGACTCGCGGGTGGACTGAAACTCAATGTGCAGCAGGCGGCCGTCGTCAAGCTCGAACAGAATGTCGACGAACTCCTGCCGCACTTCGATCTTCGGGATCTCCGTCGGCAGCGCGCGCACCACGTTCGCATCGTGAATGCCGATCACATCCAGGGCGCCATTTGGCACCGCGCCCGTCAAATGCTTTGCAACGATGTCATTGGCGTTTCTTGGTATACTCATCGTTCCCTCCGTGTCATCAGTATAAACCGGGCCACCCGACGCCGCCAGGCACGTTCAGGAGCAGTTTTCACGCACACCGCGTCTTCTCGTACTCCTCGTCGAGCCATTCGGCTTCCACATCAATCGTCTCGCCTTTCGGCATCCTCGCGATTCTCCGCTTCCGAACCGCGTCACGGGCGGCGATCCAACCACGCCGCACCGCCCACACCGCAGCGCACGCGACAAACACCACGCCACGAAGCACCCATACCGTCATCCACCGAGCCGTCCGCAACGCGAACCCCCCCACCCGTGCGGCAAACCGCGCCAACCACTTCCAAAACATTCCCGTGTAGACCAGGGCCATTAACGCGAACAAGAACGCCAGAAACAGATAGAAAAACCACCGCCCCAGAGTGTGGCGCGCGAATCCCGGCAGTTCCGACGAATTCATCGGGATCACCCAGTAGTGGATAGACAGTGCGATGAAGCCGACAAACACGAACAACGTGATGAAGTTCAGCCCCCGTAACGGCGGCAGAGGAACCCGCCTCATACCCGCACCTCCTTCCGCGCCCGCAGCCAGGCCACCCAGTCCCCGCTTTCAATGCGCGGCGCGCCCGCCGGAATGCGGCCCGTCATGTGGTAAACCCACCCTTCCACCGCGCCGTGTAAGTCCCTCACCACAGTTCGGTCGTAGAATCGCGGATAACCCTCCAGCCCGTCCAGCGCCGCCAGTCCGTCGTCCGTCACCTCGACCCATTCACCCACCACCACACCGTCTCCGTCCAACGACACAGCCGGGTACGCACCGAGATCGTACATTTCTCCCTGAATGACTCCCTCACCCAATTCGCGCACCAGATGGGGTTTCATCACCCGGCGGTTGCTCTGGCCCTTTCGCAACGTTCCGTAGACGAATACGACATGATTGGAATTCATTACACCGTCTCCCCTTCATTTCCTTTTCTAGCGTTAATATACTTCTTATTGGCATTTTTGTAAAGACCCGCAGAATAAAAAGGACCGAACCTGCTGAGGTTCGGCCCGGAAGTCTCTCGGACAGGCGAACGGGGCGCCGTCGCGCCACAGTTCAACTCATCGGGTCGAAATCGTAGTACGGGTTGTATCTAGTGAAGGTTCGCGTCGTAAGGTTCCGTTCCGGCGCGTCCCAGACTGGGACGCAAACGATGTCTGGCCGGGGAGCGCGGGGACGCTCCGCGACTCGCAAGACCAGCAGCACTTCGTCCCCCACTTCCGCCACCCAGGCGTTGAACACGCCAATGACCTCATAATCTTCCCTGTGTGGAGGCACGTCGGCCGGAGTAAGAATGGGATTGTCCGGGGTAGCGGTACACATTAACGGACTGCACAATGAGACCCCTTTCATGACGAGAGCATTTATATGGCGGACAGTGGTCGAAGCCTCCCCAACACCTCATCCTTTCCTGGCGCGTCCACCATCACGACTTCCTCGGTGTTGAGGCAGAACGCCGCCAACGCCAATCCGTTCGCCGTGCCTATGTCGATGTGTACCCGATCCGGCCGTATCACCGGCTTGCCCGGCTCCGCAAACCAGAACGTTTCACAATGACCGCACACAACCCGCTTGCCCAGGCGCGCTTCCGGCGGAATGAGACCCCGGTAATCAACGAAACCATGTCTGATCCACGTCAAGTGCTGGAACGTTTGCTCAGAGAATGGCCGGTGCGGATCGACACCTGCGTGCACAATCAGATAGTCTCCGATGATGATGGCGTACGGCAGCTCAGCAAAGTAATCAAGCCATTCATTGGCCGACATCCCCGATTCAAGAAACTGCCGCAACGTCCTTGCCATGCCGTTTTTCACAAACGATTGTTTCCGCATTCTCGGCGACCAAGCGGGGTTCAGCCTGCCACCGTCGTCATATGGAAGGCCCTCGGCCCAAAAGCGGATCTCCAGCCACATATCCTCGTGATTGCCTCGGACCGCGTATCCGTTCTCTTGGAACCATCGCACCACAGCCGGAGAATCTTCACCGCGGTCAACCATGTCGCCGACGGTTACGATCAAGTGCGTATCGGGACTGTAACCGATAAGTTCTAGCAAGCGCTGGAACAGCCCGTAGTACCCGTGAATGTCTCCCACAATCCAGACCTGTTTTCCCGTCGCCAACTCTGTTAGATCCAGTACCTTTAAGGGCAACAACTCTCACCTTCTTACAACGAGCGCAATTGCTCATACAAAAGACGTTTAGAAAGAATTCGACACAAAACGACATCCTCCTCGTTTGATTTCGCAATCTGCTTCATTCCGGCGTCGTGCTGAACGCCCTCAACAGCCCCTCATCCACCACATCGATCTGCACCTCTCCAATCCGCCCCAGCGGGTCGCGCAGGAATCCCCTGCCCTTCTCAAAGGCCTGGAACACCTCGACGTAGTGGTTCAGGTCCTCTTCCTCCTCCAGCGGCAGACCGAGCAGCCGGACCGCGTGCTGTACTTGGGCGCGCGACGTGATGCGCCCCACGAAGCACCAGCCCAGGCTCGCCGACACGTCGTCATTCTCTGACCCTTCCCTCGGCAACAGCACGTCCGGGTTCTGCACCGCCATCATCAACACCAAGTTCATCGACCGGCCAAGCAGCAGCATGCGGTTGAGCAGCGCCCGGCCTTCCGGGATCGAGCGCAGAATCCACGCCTCGTCCACCGCGAAGAACTTCTTCACAGATTGCGGCGCCATCACCAAGCGCCGGAACGCGATCTGCGTCACCAGGTACAGAATCGCCACCGCGAACCGCTGCGAGTCGCGCCACGCGTCCGGCACGCTTCCCGGATCCGGGAATTCCAGCCCCATGATGGAGGCCACCACCAACCGCGCCCGGTCGTCCATCACATTGTCCTCGCCATCCTTGCCGAACAGCGCCCGGGCCGTCTCGCCATCTCGGTAGTGCTCAAGCAAGCCCAGAAACAGGTCAGCCACGTCACGCTCTTCCTCCCGGCGCTGTTCATCCCTTCGCTCGGCGTCAAGGCAAAGCAGGAAGTGGTCCATGTCCCACTTCTCACCCTCGTACAGCGCGGCCAAGGCCCGTTGCAGCACGAGCGACGCCCGCTGGTCCTCACGGCGTGTCGTCACGTTGAGCAGCACACTCAGGAACCCTTCCGCGATGAGCCTGGATTCCCTCGCATCACGCCCAAGCCGGAACGGGGAGAAGCGCAGGTCGCTTCCCGCGCCAAACGTCCACCACACACTTTCCTTCGGCCAAAGCCCAACGAGCGCCCCGTACTCTCCCTGTTTCGGGTCTACGACCGCCCCCATCGCGTTCCACTGCAGCATCGTGTCCGAGGCATACTTCATCCCGACCGACTTGCCGCTGCCCAGCGTCCCGACGAACGCCGCAGCACCGCTGCGGTTGAGTTCCCGCATCGCCCGGAACCAGTCCACCCATACCGGCCGGCCGCTGTGGGCCATCCTGGCGAACCACATCCCCGCCGGGTCGCCCACCTGCGCCGTGCCCAAGGCGCCTGACGCCGCAAGCATCGTCGGGTCCGCCGGGATCGACCACGCCTTGTCCACTCCCCCGGACTGTCCCGGAAAGAACGCCTGCCAGATTTTCAGCGCGTCACCCGGCGGGTGCACAAGCTGAATGGCCCCCTGCAGTTTCTCCTTCAACTGCTCCTCCCGGCGCAGCATCTCCAACTCGCTGCCTGCCGCCACGGCAAAGAACGCGTGAAAGACCGCAAACGACATGCCCGCTTTTAGTTTGGCTTCCAGAGCCTGCGCATCTTCCAGCCCGTCATAGATGTCCCACGGGACGTCTCCCGCCTGCGCGTACTCCTCGCCCTGGGCAGCGACGATCTTCTTGCGCCGATAGACAATCTCACGCGCTCGCTGCGAGGAAAGGATCTCGAAGTGCACACAGGCGTCGACCGGGAAGTTCAGCTTCTCCAAGGGCAGATACAACCACTCATCTCCAATGGTCTCCATCCGCTCCGGCAGGCTCGCCGCGGCCATCACCGACTGGTACGATACCCGCTTGTCACTGTGCTCCACCCGAATCCGGAACGTGTCCTCTCGCACCGCCGCCGAGGCAAGTGCCAGGCGCAGCGGACGCGGCCGAATGACTACCTCCCCGCTCTCGATGGTCACCGTCCGAGGCAGGGGATCGGGTAACACAACCGGCCACGGCGCCAAGCCTCGATAATATGGCGCGCGGTGCAGCAGTTCCAGCTCGTGCGGCGTGGCTCTCGCGAGCGCCGGGATGACCGCCTGCAGGCGGTTGAACGTGCGCAGTTCAGCGTGCGCCGCCGCCTCGATGTCGTGTTTGGTCAACACGGGAGACCCCACCCGTGCCACCTTGCGTTTGGTGTAGCCCCAGAACCGAAGGAACTGGTCGGCGACCCGATCCCGAATCCGATCCGGGCGGTCAAGGACCTGGCTCCAGGCCGCGGCAAGCGGCGAAGCCAGAGGCAGGATGAGGAATGTCAAACGCTCAAACGAAGGATGCCCGCGCAGTTGTTCGGCCACCAGCTCCATGTGTGCGCGCCAATGCGGATGCTTGCTGAAGGCCGCCATGCGCGAGGTAACTTCCTCCACCGGGATCGGCACCGCGACACTCAGGATCTGGCCGTTGCCACGGTACGTCTGGAAGAACACCTCAAGCTGGCGGTAGATGCTGCGCTTGACGGCGTCCGGCTGGTTCTCATATGGCAGTGCGGGCAGACGGTACACGCCGTATGCGATGCCGTTGTCGAGAAACAGGATGTTGTCGTGCCAAAAGAGCGTGTGCATGAAAAAGAGCCCCCTTCCGTATAGAGGGGGCATGTAGGGCACATAACGGCACCAATTTAGAAGCCGATGAGTATCGCCACATCAGGTCTTGTAGATCTTTGTTCGTAGAAATTGTGCATTGTGGTTCTTCCTTTAATTCAGTAACGACTGGATACGTAAACAAGACTTCTAGTTAGCACTCTGTCAGAAGACCTCAGGAACGCTTGAAACAGCGTTGAGTAACCTTCTGGACAGTTCGTTGGGGTTCTACCAGAAATTTAACCTATGATATAACTCGTCCATTTACTCCAATAAATAGCCACGCACTCAGACTGTGGTACGTTCCTTCGATGAAAGCCTTAGGGTTGCCGATGACCACATACAACAGCTTGAGAAAGGCATCCCGGTGCGCTTGTTCGTGGTCGACCTTGTTGTAACCGTTCACGCTATTTGACGGTAGTTTTGCCGAATTCCATGTCGGCGCCTCGGCACAGTGGCTGGCGGTAGGCAGTGGGCCTCGTACCGACAATCAAGGTGAGCCTGTCAAGGTAATCATTCCAGCCTTGACAGGCGATTAGAGCCGCCCACACTCGTTTTGGTGGCTGAATCCACATACTTGTGGATTCAGCCCTAACAACAAATGAGTGTCAGTACAACAATCACTTGACAGGATGGTTGTCGGTACAGTTTTCACGCCAATGTCGGTGAGAAAAACGCCAAATAGCCTGATTGTCTACACCCTTGTATCAAGCTTACGATCCACTTTAGATTCACAACTAGAAAAGTGACATGCACGTGGATAGCCTGAACGGGCAGTAACGTTCTTAACCCGTCGTCATTCCGACAGCACACTCGATTCCTCGTAGATGAAACTTTTCCACGGGTGTTTAAAAAGCAGCGGCGTAACCTACTGGCACACAGTTGACCGATGGAAACACAAGCACGTAAATCAAATCGACCGACCTCAATGATACCCCTCTGCCACAGCTCCTTGAATTTCCTCATTCCGCCTCTCCGCCAGTTCACTTCGTCCATATCTTCTGGCAACGAACGCCGTGATGAAAGGAACCAGTATCGCGGTCAAAACGACAGCTGACGCAATCTCAACCGTCGCCGACTGTACGAATGGTTTATAACTCGTGTCTATAAGAGCAACGGCTGCCGGATTTGCAATGGAATTACCCGATGAACTGGCTAGAGCTGCCCCGGCGTATCCGGGACGTCGAAGAATATAGCGATCTGCCAGGAAAGTGAAGCCTCCTCCGACGACAATTACGATTAATGCCAACAGGATCCCCTGCAGACCGGCAGTGACCACATTGCCGAGATTGATTCCAGCACCAATCGTAAATCCGATAAACGGAATCACAATGGGCAACCCAGGCCCGAACAACCTTTGAAAATCTTCGTCCATGTTACCTAAAATTGCACCTACAACCAGAGGAACAATCGCGGCGACCAAGTTCACAACCGGTATATGTGCCAGGCCTGTCACGCCAAGTGTGAGCATGGTAAGAAAGGGTCCATCATGGATGTTCAACAAAGACATTGCGGCGGCATCGGCGGTATCTCCGTACTCACCCATCAGAGACAAGTAGAGAGCACCATTGGCACCCGTCACCGTAGACACAATAGCTAGAACAGAGATGCCAAACAATCCACCTAACCCAAATAATTTTGCCACTAGCAATCCAAGTAGTGCACCCGCCGCATACTTGGCCAAGAGCAATACTGCACCACGTTTAAGCGCCTCAGGTGCTTGACGCAACCGAAGACGAGTTCCAACAAAGAATAATTGCAAGCCAATCATTGCGTCAAGACCTTTGTTCGAAAAAATCGCTGACGTGAACGAACCGATCTGCAAGGCCTTTGGAAAGAATGTATTGACAAGAGCTGCCAACACAAGAGGAACGATCATCATCCCGCCAGGAATTCGCTGAATTCCCTTAAGAATACGCATGGTGAGCCCTCCTCCTAAGCGGTCTTTGTTTATCACAGTCTTCACTAATGAGGCTTACAACGAAACGAAATCGCTTCCATTCGAACGATCCTTCAAGGACACCATGCATGGCATCCTTGAAGGTAAACGTGTCCTATAATCCATTACCCGCGAACCGCTTCAGGCAACAGATTGCCGGCCAAAACCTGAAAAACACATGTTACTCCGCAACGGTTTTTAGCAACCGATAAAGATTCGATTTCGCCTCAAACCCTACACCGGGTATATCAGGGAGTCCAACATAACCATCCACAACCTCGTACTCGTCGGCAAATCCACCGAATGGTTCGAACACACCCGGATACGATTCGTTTCCACCCAGCCCAAGGCCTGCCGCAATGTTCAATGACATTTGGTGCCCACCATGCGGTATACAGCGTCGAGAGGACCAACCATACTCTTTCAACATGTCTAAGATCCTCATGTACTCAACAAGCCCGTAGCTCAACGCACAGTCAAATTGCAGATAATCGCGCTCCGGGCGCAATCCACCATACCGAATGAGATTGCGGGCATCTTGCATCGAGAACAGATTTTCTCCGGTCGCCATGGGGTTAGCGTAGTGTTTTCCAAGCTCAGCTTGCAATTCATAATCCAGAGGATCTCCAGCTTCTTCGTACCAGAAGAGATTATAAGGCTCCAGCTTTCTGGCATAGGCGATGGCAGTCTGCAAGTCAAAACGGCCATTCGCGTCAACAGCAAGATGTCGCCCACTCGGCAGCACTTCTAGTACTGCCTCAATTCTGCGAATGTCCTCGTCCAATGTAGCGCCACCAATTTTCATCTTGACTACGGTATAACCAAGATCGAGATAACGCTTCATTTCGTCCTGGAGCGCCTTAAGGTCCTTTCCAGGCTGATAGTATCCCCCAGCGGCATAAACAAAGACTTTATCATCGGCCTGTCCACCACGGTATCGTTCGGCCAACAAACGATAGAGAGGCTTCCCTTCAATTTTAGCCACTGCGTCCCAAACTGCCATATCCAGTACCCCAACTGCCACAGAGCGTTCGCCGTGCCCGCCGGGCTTTTCACCTGTCATTAAAACGTCCCAAATCCGATGTGGATCGAAATTTGTTCCCTCTTCGTTTAATAAGGATTTCGGATC
Source organism: Alicyclobacillus macrosporangiidus CPP55 (assembly GCF_000702485.1). GTDB lineage: Bacteria > Bacillota > Bacilli > Alicyclobacillales > Alicyclobacillaceae > Alicyclobacillus_H > Alicyclobacillus_H macrosporangiidus_B. Next base: position 2,442,646 of record NZ_JNIL01000001.1, read on the forward strand.
CGCCTCCATAAGACGGGGAATAAACCGCTCACGCAATAATCCGCTAGGCGCGTATCGCCCGTTGGAGTTGAACCCGTATCCTATCACTCGCTTTCCATCGCGAACAACATCTGTCACCAACGCCACGACGGAGGCCGTCATCTTGCTGAAATCAATGTAAGCGTTGCGGATATCGGATTGAATGGGTACGGCAACTTCTCGGATGTCTACAATCTTCAAGCTTGTCACCCCATCATTGTCATCCATGGAATGGCCCTGTAAACGAATCTCTGCAGGCAGGCCTTCATACCCCCTTTCCGCCTACTGACACATCTCGATTCGTCTGCAGAAGCCTTCGATCCATACCTCATAGCATGTTGCGTGCCAACGAACGTATGCCTGTAAGATCGCACAAAAAAACGCATCGCAGACAATGCACGGGGTTATCAGACAAAGATGGTCGTTTCATATTTGAAACGAGTTTCATATTTGAATAAAACTTTGGTTGTAAGTGATGTTTACTCACCGTTTGTTGTATGAATCACCCCTTTCTGAACGCCGCATTTTGAGTTTGCGCCAAAGAGTCGATCTGCTGATGTGATAAACTTGGCACAATTTCTCTTTATCTCCTCCGAAGGCCCTTAAAAGTCCTTCCCAAAGTGCGGCTTCCATCTCGTCCCACGAATCGGATATGGGGACAGAGATTGACGTTGAATGTTCATCCAATGGGCTTGGCTGAGGTGTGTTACACACGAAGGAAACTGTCGGAGCACGGTCAGCTTCGTTCCATGTCAGAAATTGTTCCACAATATCCTGGGTTACTCGATTTGTTGGACAACAAACCACCAACCGGTGTGCAAAGTTTTGTAGTTCACGAACATTACCAGGCCAGCGATACGACTTCAAGGGAGTAAACACCTGCTCATTCTCCCAGACTAACTCCCTGTTTTGTCGCCTCATTTCCATCCTTAAAAAGGAAATGGCAAGTGGAATTATGTCCTCTTGCCTCTCCCTTAGCGGTGGCAAGTGAATCTCGAGAACATTTAATCGATACAATAAGTCCTCTCTAAATTGTCCAATCTGTACCTGGCGAACAAGATCACGATTGGTAGCACAAATGATTCGGACGTCCACTGGAATGATGCGTGTACCTCCTACGCGTCTAATCTCCCGTTCCTGTATCACCCGCAGCAATTTGGCTTGAAACGCCAACGAAGTCTCACTTATCTCGTCAAGAAAAATCGTGCCCCCGTGCGCCATCTCAAACAGCCCCATGCGACCACCACGGGCCGCCCCCGTAAAGGCACCCTCTTCGTATCCAAACAATTCACTATTCAACAGATCACCATCGACAGCCGCGCAATTCACGGAAACGAAAGGGCCTTGCCTACGACTACTGGCGTTGTGAATACTCTGGGCGAATAGTTCCTTACCTGTCCCCGTTTCTCCATGAATCAGCACCGTTCCATCTGAACGAGCTATCAGTGACGCCCATTCGATCATCTTGCGCATTCTGGGGCTATGTGTCACTATATCACTGAAACTGTTCTTTGCCAAAAATCCCCGTTGATACAACTTCTTCCGAATACTGAGTTCGGTGTTTTGAATGTGCTGAACTTCCTGGAAAATTCCTACAGAACCCTCATAGGTTCCATCGATGAAGATAGGTAAATGATTCAGAACAACTTGCTTGTCACGTATTCTTACTAACGCGTTTTCTGTAACCGTACCACTCGACATAATCTGCTGAAAGGAATTGTCCGTAATGGATTCCGAGATCATTGTCCCCAAAATGTCCTCCTTCGACCGCCCTATCACATGCTCTGCAGCACTGTTGAGCATCGTTATACGACCGTTTCTATCCGTTGCAATCACGGATTCTTGAATCACGTTTAAAATGAAACGTGTTTCTTCCAGCTTGACTTGTTGATCCCTTTGAGCGTTCAGGACATTTACAGCAGAATCCAAAGCGATGCGAAGCGAAGATTCGCCTGACTCCAGTAATTGGCCGTACAGGCCGAGCTGCGAGGCCAGCTGTGTGGCCACACGGTCACCAACAATTGCATCGACCTCAGTTCGCTCAACAATGGAACGCACAACTTGTGGCAACTTTGTGACGTCGTCGCACGTTTCAAACCTCAAACACAAGTCGGTAAGATGGACAAAGTGCTCGGATTCTACGATAAGGTTGGCTGGGCCCACGATTCCGATTCGTCGATAACCTAGACGTGCGGTTTGACTTATTGCATACAACACATCATAGGGTGTTACTGGAATCTCTATTACCGGTCGACCTGACCATTTCCTGAGATAATTTGCAGTCCCCCCGCGAGAAACGAAGACTCGGATTCCCTCATACTTGTCCATCGCTACGCCACCCGCGTCTTTCTCCAGTTGAGTCGAGTCCAACACACATATTCCTACAGAAAACGGATACCTACTCACCAGTTGTTCCGCCATCCTAGCAAGACCTTCATAAGGTGCAACGATCATAATCTGTGCCTTTTCGTTTTCTTTCACCATATAACCTCCCCCTATCCGCGATGTTCGTGCGTAAGACTACAAGCGGCACACTCCGTGCATAGCAACTTGTCCCAGCACCCACGCGTTTTGTTCGCGGAACTGTCATCCATCACAGATGGCTCACCGTGCCCAAACACAGTTGTCTACATCCCGAGCCGTGTCTAGAGTATCTTCATACAAGACTCGGAGCAAACGCTGCCGACTCGGATCTCTGCTGTGCTCCATCGCCAATCACGCCTCCGCAAAAGACCCCACCTCGCGTACAACCGCACAACAGCCTCTCGCTCGCGCTGAACCTGCCTCGTGATGAATCGACCACTGTTCGTCATCGTCTCACGCCCCCAACCCCGGAGTTTCATCCCACAACGCCAACTGCACTGCGCGCGCCTGGTTCAACTTCTTCCGCGCTCGTTCGACGTAACTTTGCACCGACGCCCGCGAAACGCCCAGCGCGTCCGCAATCGCACTGAACGTCATCCCGCGCTCATACGCGAACAGACACACCGCCTCCCGTGTTGTCATGATCGTGCTCCAGGCCACCAACACCCTCTGGTAACCCTCGTCCTCCGCCTCCGAATCCTCGTCCACCATTCCTGCCTTTCGCCTCGCCGCCAACCGATCCAGATCCTCATGGTCCCCAACCAGAATCTCCCGGTGTGTCGTCCTTGTGGACCCCTCCATCTTGCAGATCGCGTAATCCAACGTCCTGATCATGCCCTCGCACAGCTTCGCGTCCCGTTCGTACCGCGGATTCGTCCGCGACAGCCGCTTGTATGTGCTGCGCGCCTCCTTCACCTTCTTCAACGTCTCCTCGTACTGTTGAATCAAATCCTCCAGCCCCCGGCGCCCCATCGCTTTCACCTCCGTTCAATTTGCCAACACCCCGTGCGGATACTCCGACCTCCGTACAGGCCCGACAATCACGAAACCGACGTCCGGCCCAAGGAAACCCCGTTTCTTCACCCGCCGCTTGTGCAGATACGGCACCCGAACAGCTTCAAACTGCACCACGTCCCCTGGCCGCAACCGCAGCCGCAGAAATGCCCGGCCGTCCTGAATCCATGTGTGGTCTCGCACCATGCGCCCCGCCCGGTCCCGGACCTCGAACAACAGCACCCGAACCGCGTTTCGCGGATACCGACCGGCCAACACCGTGCGGACAAACGTCGCCGAAAACGTCTCGACCTGTCGGCGCGATTTAGACGCTTGTCCCACTCCCACTTCGACTTCGCGTCTCGTTTTTTGCCTCCGCACGGTCGCCAACATTCCTTACACCCCCATTTATCCACAATCAAACGCGGGTTGTGCACGGGTTATCCACAGACTTATCCACAGTTGTCACAGGGGCTATGCGCTTTTCCCCAGCACCCGCCGAATGCTCCACTCCAGGTCCGCGTCCAGCCTCTGTACGTTCTCCAGCACCCAGTGCAAGTAGTCCCTTGGTACCTCCTCCAGTGGTTGACCCCGGTGTTTCCCGAACGGCATCGTCCGCACTTCAACCGGACCTGCCAGAAAATTGAACAACGCCGCTGGATCGTCCTCGTACCCGCGTGCCAGATACGTCGCAAGCTCGCGTTGAAACACATGCGCTGTCACCACGGCGTCACCCGTCGCGCGGTGGGGCAGCCCGACGTCGATGTCGATCCCGAGCCAATAACGCAGCGTCTGGTTCTGGAAATTCGGCGCGTCGGGCCACAAGTGTTGAGCGAACCGCTTCGAACACATCCACGGCCGCCCCGTCTCCGGGAGCATTCCGCGGTCGAACTCCGCGTTGTGCGCCACGAGTATGGCGCCGTCCACATGTTCCAACACCTTCGGCCACACCTCATACAGTGTCGGCTTGTCCACAACATCGCGATCCGTAATGTGGTGTACCGCCGACGCCTCGGGCGGGATCGAACACCCAGGATGAATGAGCGTCGAGAACACTTCCCTTGGCCCGTCACTCAGCCCGACCTCCACGAGCGCGATCTCCACGACGCGCCCGTGCGGTAGCAGGCCAGTAGTTTCCGTGTCGATGACAACGAATCTGGTATCCGACAAACAGGCCATCACACGTCGCCTCCTCGCACAACGTCCCACACCGCATCGCACATCTCTTCCGCGTTCATGCGAGTCGTGTCGATCACAATGCCCCGCGCATCCTGCCAAGCTTGCTCGGTCTCGTCCTCAAACGTCCGCCCATCCGGCAACTCTCCGTCTCGCGCCAATACCCGCCGCTCGCGCACGTCCCTGGCCGCCGTCAGCACAATAACGACAAATCCTTGCTGATGCGCCCAGACCGCTTCTTCCAGCGTTCGGCCATCGTCGATGACCAACGGTCCCGCCACTGTCCGCAGCCGCTCCTCCGCCGCGAACAACAGCGGATTCGGCTGAAACTCCCGCAGAAACCGCCCGACCTTCTGCAGGTACGGACGCCGTACCGCCTTACCCGCTCCTTTCAGCCACGGCGCCGCGATGTCGACCACCGCGTCCACCGGTGTGGCAAGGGCGTACCGTGTGTAACCGTGCCCCTCGCACAGGTACCGGGCGACGGTCGTTTTGCCTGCACCCATCGGGCCGATCAGGAAGACATGGCGCATGGCGCATCACCCGCCGAAATTTCAATCTCCACCCTCGGCCGCTCCCGGTCCACGTCAAAATCCATCTCCCAAACGAGTACCCAACGATCATCCGGGTATAGCACACCTTCCAGTGCGTCCAACAGCACCTTCTCCCGGTTGTTCGCGTCCGCCCGTCGCCAGTCCGGCCAGAAGTACCACAGACGCAGATACACCTTGGTTCGGGGCGGCGGCATCGACCACCCCGTTTGCATAGCCCACGCCTTGGCCAACCACGCCGCTTCTTCCCGAAACCGCTCCGCTTGTCGGGTCAACACCCGCATCCGGCGCCCGGAGGGGTGAACGAAATTGCGATAGGCATGGTTGAGCGTAGGCGGAAGCGGAAGGATCAGACGGCTACCAGAATCGCCCACGTTGTGCGCCATTGGCAGGTTCGCTCACCTCACCCCTTGGACTCCGCGATTTCGACCTGACTCAACCGGGGACAGTAGTAGTCCCATCCCAGCACTTGCCCGTCTCTTTTCCGGACGCGAGGCACCCTGACCAACACCCGGTCGATCTTTGCCACGTCCGTAGTGAACATGGGCCTCCAATCCTTGTTCGGCTTGCCGGATGGCAGATACCGGAATGCCGACGCTCCCTTCGGAATCACGGCGACTACCTCGCCGCGCTTGTCCTTCCACGTCCCCTGCGCCTGGCTCGTCCAGCGCACGCGGTCACCGGGTCGCACCATTGTGCCGTTCTTATCGACCACCATGACCATATCCGCATCCCTCCTCTGCGCCCCCTGGCTCCCCGCAGGAGGCGCATTCTCTTTGCTCAGGTGTCGCGGTGTATCCTCCACGCCCTCCATCGCCCGTCAGAAGGGCGTCCAGCAGCCGTGCGAGACATCCCGCTTTGGTCTGGTAGACTTCGTACAGTTGGTTGGCGCGCTCCGGTTCTCGCCAGGCGTCGACCCACCGGCGTCTAGCGCATGCTACCCGGTTCGCCGCCTGCTCAAGCTGCCGGATGAGACTTACCCTTCCCGGTTCTGCTGCCACCATCCAGACCACTCCCGTACGCCCAAACGTTTTCAGGCTCCGCGTACTCCGCAACGCATTCCTTGCACAGCGTGCTCCAGCGCCAACCGTTGTCCTCCGTCAGCGTCACACCGCACAGCCTGTACCGGGCGCCGCGCTTGTCCACCTTGATCCCATCAAACCGCTTCATGCTCTGCCGCCTCCTTGTCCAACTCGACACGAATGATTCCGTCGTCCAACCGCACCTCACGAACTTCTCGCGTCGCAGGCTGGTGAGCCAATTGCGCCGCCAGACTTTCGAACGTAACACGCATGCTGCCTGCGGTTTTCACGGCCGGGAACTTCACCCAACAAACGTCAGGCATTTGCGGTCGATCTGGAATGTCCAGCGACCTGCGCCGAGCCGCCGCCGTTCTCGCGCGTCCCGCCATGATTTAACACCCCCGTCGCAGTCTCAATCGTGCCTTATTTCCGGGCGCGTCAATCGTGGACAACTGCGCGCACCCTTTGTTCTAGCGCCGCACCGCATGTCTGAATCCAAGCAAGACAACGAGCATCAAAGGTCACTGCGTCCTTGCTTGCTCACCACGACGTAGCCACCGCCATGAAACCTTAAAAACACGTCGAATTCGCTCGTACTCGTAAGCACCCGGCACTTGATCAAGCCAGGATAATCTTGGTTTTTCACTTCCTGCATTGCGACCAAATCCGGGCAGACCTCCACGATGGCTTCTTTCATAAGCTGACGGTTTTTGGCTTCCACCGTCCCGACCCAATAGAACAAGGCGAGGAACCCCACTCCGTACGCAATAAATTGGAGCCATTCCACACTCGCTCACCTCGCCCAGGTCAACGGTCTTAACTTCCCTGAATAATAGGCGAACCGCTGCATCCCGAGCGCTTGGGCCACGTGGTGTTCCAGCGTAGCGCCGCGCGAAGCCTGCCAACCCGGCAGAAACGCCACCGCTTCGCAGGTGAGCAACATCGTAAGCGCCTTGCGCATCCACACCGCCCACGGGTCATGCTCGTCACCTGGCAACTCCGCCGGACTGACAACAACGTGGCCTTGTTCTCGCAACACCGCGGCCGCCTCCCGGAATGCAGGGCGGTTGAAGTCTGCCAATCCTGTCATCGGACCTGAAAGATACAGCCGCATGGTCAACACTCCACTTTCCTCGTCGCGTCGATGGCCGTCAAAGTCTTCTCAATCTCCCTGTCGAAGTAGTCAACATACGGTAGCGCCACCACCTGTGCCTCGGCGTCTCCCGCTTCCCCCGCTTCATCGAAGGCCCGCTCGGCGCTGCGCCTCCGCTTTACCAGCTCGTACAGCCGTTCCAACGCTTCAATCCTCCGCTTGTCGGCCACAACTTTTCCCGACAGTTCCACCACGTCCAGCGTGTCCAGCGCCTCGCAGAAGTCCTCCCAGCCCGCCTGGCTCCAGCCGTTGCGGATCGCCTTGGCCTCGACCGCGACGTCCCGGAGCGCGTCGAGATACCTACGGGACACCAGCACCATGCCTGCGTCATCCGTCAACTCGCTCAAGCGCCCCATTGTGAACCTCCTTTCCTTCGTGCAGTCCAGTCCCCCACCTCGTACTGCCTCCTGGCCTGCCTCCGCGTGTTTTCCCGCACGAGGCGCTCACATTCCGGTTCTTTTGCCACCGCTCGCGTTGTGTCTCCCATGACCGTCCCCCTATCAACCCGCGTCTTGCATGGCAATTGCGCCGCCTTCCATCGCGGACGACCCTGCCGCGAACAGCTTCAACCGGTGCGGCAGAGCCCTGGCGTAACTCCTCAAAAACGCCGCCCGGTCCCCGTGCTGTACCCGCACCACTGCGTCCAGCAACACCGCCGCCTCCTCCATCGTGTCCGGCAGAAGCGCGTGGCGGCTTCAGTTTGACAGCACCGCATACTGTCGCTTGTCCCGCCGACTCGTCCTGAGTGTCACCCGCACTGTCTGCCCTACGCACGCTGGCAGCCGGGAACCCAACTCCGACAGCTTGCCGCCGTATCCAATGGCGAGGAGATCCCTCTTCAGCCAAGACACGCTCGTCTGGTCCTTTGATAACACCCGCAAGTGGATGATGTACCGCCCCTTGTATTTGCCCTCCGCCACGCGGAACTACAGCCACACATGCATCCCGTTGTTCGCCTTGTTCTTACGTAACTCCGCTTTCGCCAACGTACAGACATACACGCCGTCGGGAAGCGGATCCGTCCACGCCGAGGCGGGAGCCGTTTGTTCGTACAACTTGTCTAACTCGTCCCAGGTCAAGGTCACTCTTCCTCACCAACCTCCACCCTGGCGCGGAAGCCCCCGGCTTTAGCCGTGGGGAGGAGCGCCGGGGTCTTTTTTGCCCTGCAACCTTCCTTCGAGTGAAGGGAGGTGTCAGGTCTGTGGAACTGACGAGAACCATCCGCCTCAAGCTCCAGCCCACCAAAGAGCAGGCCGCAATCCTTGAGCAGACCATGGACGCCAACCGTAGGGCGCTCGATTACGCCAGCCAAGTCGCGTTCGAGCGGCGAATCCGCTCCGCGTTCCAGTTGCAGAGCGCGGTGTACCGCGTCCTTCGCCAGGAATTCGGTCTGCGATCCCAGATGGCGTGCACCGTCTGCCGCATTGTCGCCGCGGCGTACAAGAGCATGAAGTCCAATGGCAATCCTGGCGCCCAGGCGAGATTCAGACGCCCAAAGCCCGTGTTCCAGTGGAACAAGGACTATGTTCTGCGCGGCGGGGTACTCCACATCTCAACGTTGGCCGGACGTCTTCGGATTCCCTATCACGTCCAGCCTCCGTATGTTCGCTACCTGCATGACGGCTGGACATTCGGCGCGGCCGAACTCGTCAAGAAGCGCAATCGCTGGTACCTGCACATGTCGGTCTCGAAAACCGTCCCGGCGCCGTCGCAGGACTTTGACGCCGTTATCGGTGTTGACCAGGGCATGCGGTTTCTGGTCACCGCTTCATCCGGGCACAAGGTTCTGTTCATCCGCGGAGGGCAGGTGAAACAGACTCGCCTGCGGTACGTCCGTCTGCGTGCGTCTCTGCAGCGCAAAGGCACTCGCTCGGCCAAGCGCCGTCTTTGCGCCATCGGCCGAAGAGAATCCCGTTTCATGACGGACACGAACCACAAGATCGCCCGGCAAGTGATCCGGTTCGCCAAGGCCCAGGGTAAGCGTCCGCTCATCGTTCTCGAAGACCTGACGCACACCAACCTGTCTGTCCTGTTCCGGCTCAAGGACCGGTATTGGAGAATGAGTTGGGCGTTCCGTCAGTTGGCGGAGTTCATCCGTTACAAGGCGGAGGAAGCCGGGATCGCAGTGGTTTTCGTCGATCCAGCGGGCACGAGCGAGACATGTCCGCGGTGTGGGCACTCTGAATCTGCGAACCGAAGCCGGAAGCACCATCGGTTCCGCTGCAAAGAGTGCGGGTACCAGTGCAACGACGACCTTGCCGCAAGCCGCGTGATCGCCCAGCGTGGCGCAGAGGCCATGCGGCAGAGCCGGAGCGCATGACGCCCGGCTCGGGGGCGCTGTCAGCCGTCCCGGATGCTCTCCCGGTGAGGGATTGAGCAAGCCCCTCCCTTTTAGGAATGGGGTAGCTGACATGGCTCTCCAGCGCGATCAGCCACCGGTGCGGTAACACCCGGCTGTACCGCACCAGAAACTCATCGCGATCCATCCGCTTCCCGAGCACCGCGTCGAGCAGCGCAGCCGCTTCCTCCAGCGTGTCCGGCATCAGATGGCGCGGTACCTTGTACGCCGAGAAGATCTTGCCCAGCACCTCAATCTGCCTTGGCGTCGCCAGCGTGACGAGTTCCGCCGCCTCCCAGCGCGTCTCTGGCACAGGCAGACCGCGCCGTTGCAATGCTTCCACCTGCTTCAGCGTCGGGGGGAGCGTCATCCAGTCTTGATCCACTGCGACGGCGCGGGGCTGCAGCCACAACTGCGCGTATGTCGCGGCGTAGCCCCAGGCCATCTCCGAGTCCGCGCCGTAGTACAGCGTCTCCGCCTTGGGCTCTACCGGCCCCTCCCCGCCCGTGACGCGACGCGCATTGCTCTCTTCGGACGCCCACGCGCCATACGCGACGTACCACACCCCGTCGATCTGTTGCACGCGCACGAACCGCCCCCGGAAGTCGCGCGCAAGCCACACGCCTTCGCGTACCCGCAGCCACCGGAACGCCGCGGCAGACAGCCGCTTCGCCACGCGCTTGCCGCGCGCCGCGACATTCCCTTCCGAGTTCGCTGCGGACACCGCGTCCTGGTCCTCCGCCAGCAACCGGTCCACCGTCATCAGCTTGTGGATCGCCGTGACGCCGACCACGTCGAGCACCAGGCAGTCCTCTTTGCCGATGTGCGGCGCTATCCGCAACCCCCTGCCGATGCACTGCACGTAGAGGCTATGGGACTTGGTGGGCCGCGCCATGATGATGCAAGTCACTTCAGGGCGATCAAATCCTTCCGTCAACACACCATAGTTACACAAAACACGGATCTTTCCATCCGAGAACGCGGCAAGGGTCTCTCGCCGGACGTGCTTGGGCAAGGCGCCGTGTACCACCGCGACGGGAATACCCGCCGCCTCGAACGCGTCCGCCAAGTGATGCGCGTGTTCCACCGACGCGCAGAACGCAATCGTCAACCGATCCGACGCTTTCTCCTTCCACGCCTCGACGATCCGCTGGTTGACGCCCGGTGTGTCCACCGCCCCGGCTACCTCGGCGTCCGACCAGTCGCGGTCATCGTCGTCATCGTCAAGACCTTCGACGATCTCCAACCGTTCCGACTTAGGCGGCACCAGGAATCCGATCTCCATGAGATCGTGTATCCCAATCGCATACGCCACGCCGTCGAACACCCGCGTGAGATCCGCGCGGTCCGTCCGGTAGGGCGTCGCCGTCAGCCCCAAGTGCACGTGTCCCTTCGGCACCTCTCCAAGGTACCCAAGCGCGTCGTAGATCCGCATGTACGTCCGCGCCGCTGCGTGGTGGCACTCGTCCGTGATCACCGTCGGCGTCGTCTCGTGCGCCGCCATCCACCGCTCCAGCCGCTCCGGCTGCGACAGCGTCTGGACGCTGGCGACGGCGAAGTCCGCCTCTACGTCGTCCTCCGGCCCCTGGATCCGCCCGACCTTGACTTCGCGACCCTGTTCGGCAAATGCGTCGAATACCATCGCGAACTTGTCGAGCGTCTGGTCGAGGAGTTCGTCGCGGTGTGCAAGAAACAACACCGGCCCTCGCTCCAGCCGCTCCACCGCAAACCGCGATGAGATGACCGTTTTCCCCGCCCCCGTCGCCGCGACCAGGACGGGACGCGGCTTCGGGAAATTCCGCACGGCGTTCAGCGCTTCTTCTTGATAGTCTCGAAGCGTCAGCTTGGTTTGGTGTTTGGCCGTGATCGTCCACAATTCATGTCACCCCTCGTCGAGTGAATCCTCCTGAGTGGATGTCAAAAACGTCTCAACGAGTTCGCGAGTTTTCTTCACCACAGAGGCTCATGAGATTTGAACATCGGCTCAAAGTAGCGAACGATCGATTTGGAATGAAACCGCGCCACGGTTCCATATGTTGTAACATTGAGAACCTCGCCGTACGGTCCATACCTACCCATAAGCCGTGTTCTGTGGCCTTGGGCTTTATGCGGAAGTTTGAAGTCGAGCACCACATCCTCTTTCCCCGAATACTCATTTATGAAGCGCTCAATGTCGGGATATTGGTACTCAATGGCTGTCGTGGGATCGAAGTCTTCGGCAATGTGCAACTCAATGTTGTCGTTGAGAATGCGCGCATGAGACGGTTTCCTCACGTTGAGAAAGCCCATCAGCCAATGGGGACGCCTGTATGCTTGCACGCGTCGAGCTAGCGGGAAGGGAAGCCCGCCGCCATCCACAAAGTAGGAGAGGATTCCAAACAAACGCTCGCCATACACTTCGGGATCGGCCATTTGGACATATAACGCGCGGTTTCGAATCAAGTCGTACAGAATCCCGGCAAAGCGCTCGCTCATACCAACCCAGACATAGTTGTTCTCGGCAACCCTCAGCGCATAAGGGCCTTCTGTCTGTATATACTTCTTGAAATGTCTGTAGAGCTCAGAGAAGGATGTGCCCGTATGAGTATGAACGTAACTCACAATCGCATTCTCAAATTTCCCATCTTCAGCCAATACCATCCATTTGTTTTCCGCATGCATTACATCCATCACTCCTTCCGCGCCTTACGCCAAGCTTGACGCTTTGCTTCCGCATACCTTCTGTACTCTTCCAACACCGGGACGAAGACCACCGTCCACGTTCCGTCCGGGTTGATGCGACGCTCGCTGATTCCGATCGCCTCGCCTTCCGGCCCCAGTTTCACGCCACGCCAATACCACTCGCGATATCCATCCTCGAATTTTTTGTGCACCTCTTTGACTGGGAATTCGCGCGAGATGTTCTTCAGACGCTCCAGTATCTTGTTACCGCTGATCTCCGCACGCCCCATCGAACGGGCATAAGCATTGACCGCCATCTTCGCCAACATCGCCGGGATTTCCGCGCCGAGATCCAGTTCCAGCACACCCGCAAGAAGCGCGTCGCGGACAATGTCGTTGGCCGCCCAGTACCGGTTCCGAATATCCTCCATCAAGGGCGACTCCTTGATGAACCCTCCTCGCAACCGCAACTGGCAGTAATATGTGATGCCAAGATAGGCCCAGTAGGATAAAGCCTCCGGCGTGTACAATTCGTCAGGATGATAGTCTTGCTGGAACCATCGCTCAATCGGCTGTTCAAACGGGAATATCAATTGCCGTCTGAAATATCCGTAGCTTGTGTCCGGCGTTGGCGGTAAGTCGTTGGCGCCATACCAAACCTTTACCCTTGGCTTGAAGACTTCGCTGTCCCGGAACTTGCGTTCCCCGCGCAGGTAGTCCCCGCCAACTGTCTGCTTGATGCGTTGGGTGTTTTGCATTTCCTTGTTCGGAATGTCCGCGTCAATGTTGATCGCCGCATTCATCAGCTCGTACACGGCAAACCGATTTTCGAAATCTTGAGGTGTCAGTTTTGAAACGTGACCTGAAAACAACTTCTCAAGAACGTTCAAGAAGAGTGTCTTTCCGTTGCCTCCCGGGCCTTTTAAGACCGCGAAATATTCTTCCGTCAGATCAAATCGAGCCAGCGAATACCCGATAAACTGCAGCAGCGTGTCCCGGGTCGGGCAACCGCGTATGGAAGGATCAAACCTTTGATCAAGATCCGAAGGAAGAATCGCCTCCATGAAACTGTTCACCACAATCCACGCGCGTTTCATCGCCGGCGTCCAGGTCGATTGACTTGCGCCCCATGCAAATGTCCATTCCGTGTTGGCCATCCAGGTGCATTTTTGTCTTGGGTGGTGCGGAACCAATATTGGATTTGACATGTCGCTCAAATCTAACACCCCGTTGTGAAACGCAATGAAAGGTTGCGCATCCCATGTATTAAAGGTCGTTTCTGCGGAAACTCTATTCTCAAGCCGTTTTCCAGCCAAATAATCCAAGGCTTCGCTCGCGACTTTCTGAACCCGTGTTCGATCGTGCATCCCAATGGCCGACAACGCTTTGCTGACGCACGCCCGCAAGAACTGCTCATCCTCATTCCCCGAACGGTAAATTTTCCCGTCGAAGAAGTACAAATTGCCAAATATGTGTTCAAGCATGAAGTCTTCGCATAGCATCGTCGCCATCCGCTCTTGGTTCAGAACCTCTTTCACGTCGCCCTTTGAGGTCAAGACTTGATCGAAAAACGCGCGGCGTTTTGCCTTCGCCCATCGTTCCACCGTTATTCTTGAGAAACCTTGCAAAGCCCAGTAGTCGCTCCGCTCCGTCAACGAAACCGACTCATTGTCTACCACGTCTGGAAGATAAAAATCATCTGTGTTAAAATCGCTGCGGTAAACTTCGTTCCAACCTTCATTGGCCAGCCACTGGTCTTCCGCGCCAGCGGCTATTTTTTCGGCAACCGGCAACGCATCGAATACAATTCCATCCCTCTCGCTGCCATCCAATTCGATACCTTCAGTCGGCGCCCCGTAGATCCCGCATTGTCCGAGAGACTCCGCGTACTTGCGTCGAACCGCCGTCGCAGGGCTTGTCTCTTCCGCATACAGAGGGCACGCTCGGCACTCAGGCATCGGATCGAGCGCTTCGAACGTCGCGCACAAGATCGGCAACCCGCGCGACGAACGGAACTTGCGCTCCGTCTCCGCCCAGTTGTACCGCTTGCCAGGGCCGAGGTCGTACTCCCTTGACCACTCGTGGAACAGCGCCGAATCCGGATTGAGCGATTTCAGCAAGGATGCCATCTTGTGCCACACCGGCTCGGACACCGTGTTTGGCTGCGCCGCGTAGCGCGCCATGCGCAGGCAAATCGCCGACAGGTGTTCGCGTACAAACTCCACCGGAACAGGCGCCCAAGCCTCCGTGCTCCGCGTTTCGTCCGTGCGCAGCGTCGTCGGTTCTAGGGCCGTCAGATTGATCCCGAGCGCCGCCGCCGTCTCATCGAGCGCCGCCTCGAATGACACCGCATCGTACTTGGCATCGTTTTGCCGCTCAACAGACACCAACACAGGTTTCCCCGACTTAGTGTGCAGCGAACCAGGGATCCGCATCACCCGCGCCGGTTCCGCCACCGCCGGATCACTGCCCAGCAACCGCGCAAGTTTCTGCGAGATCCGCCGACCAGCCGTTGTATCGACCGGCTCCGCGAACCGGTAGTACACATGCCGTCCGTTTCCGCCGCCGGACTTCACCACGGCGCACGGCGCAAAGCCTCGCTCTTTAAGCGCCGCCAGCGCGCGCTCCGCTTGCTGGTTTTGCCCGGCGTTGTCCGCGCCGCCGTGATCGTCGATGTCCGCCCACGCGCCGTGGACGATCTCGACGTCCTCGGCGCTGCCGCCAATCCAGCGCGCTTGCCCGTCTTCGCCGTTCACACGCCGCACCGGCTTGTTCCGAAGACAAACGCCAAAGTACCATCCGCAGCGCGCCAGCGCGGCACGCTGATAACCGCGCCGCAGATGCTCGTAAAGCGGATCGAGGTCGCTTGTCGGGAAGGATCTCCGCCACTTCAACGCCTCCAGGGCCGCTTCGCGGTCTGACCGATCGTTGGGCAGGGGACGGACTTCAATGTACGCCACCGTCTCGGTTGCGGCATCGAACCACCAGCGCAAAAACGACCAAGACGCCTGCGCGTCCCCGATCAGCATGTGCGACGTCATATGGCGCTGGATGGCCATGTGCGAAACCTCAAACCCGTTCTCCCTGCACCAAGCTTCCAACTCGCGATACGTTTTCCCCGCGAGCCAGAGCCGTTCCAGTTCCTCCCTTCTCTCAAATTGGCAAGTTATGCAATCCCGTGGCATTTCCAGATACCTCCATGACACTTTGTTCCTGGTATTATGAGGAAATGTTACGCGACAACCGCGCGCTGGTTTATATAACCAAATCCTGCACGTTGTGCCATCCTCATCATCCCTTCTCTACTATTTTTTTACTTCCTTTCCATCCTGGGTGGAACGTAACGGTTCCATATTATTCCACTCTATGGAAATGTAATCTATTTCATCCACCAATATCTACCAAAAGGTACTCAGGGTACTCATTTTTTAGGGGGGTAAAAAGTCCTATATGAGTTTGTAACATAACGTTTCAGCTGGAAATTTGATTCGTTATGTTACACTTTCATATAGGGGAATATAAAACCCCGTGTACCCTGTGTACCCTGCCCCAAAAATCCCGTCGTGACGCGGATTTTGGCTATTGAACAGTGTGTACCCAGGTGTGTACCCACGTGTACCCTTTGTGTACCTGTTTCCTTTTTGATGCTTTTTTGCCTAATACTTTCCACCTCCATAACGTTTCCTGTTGTTTCCTTTTTCTCGATCATGGGATACATTTTCTGTATGATATGCCTCTTGTACCCATGCGTGTGTACCCAGGTATGTACCCGGCGTGTATCCCGCGTGCCTTTTTGTTACGAGGCTTGCGCTATTGCTGTGTCGCCGTCGCGCCAGCCAACGCCGGGCATTACGACGCTTGCCGTTGCCGCGCTTGCGCCAGCCGCCGCAGGGCGTCGGCGATTCTCGCCTGCATCGGCACAAGCCATTTGTCCCGAAACTCCAGCCAATCCGACTCATTGTCGAATCCGAGTTTCGGATCGAGGATCGGCTCCAGCTTGAGACGGCCCTTATGCCACACAAGCCTGCACCCCGCGCACCTCGCGCCGTTGAGCGTCCAGCCCAACTCCTCGTCCTGCACAATCTCACTCAGGAGCAAATGCCAGAGCGCGTGATCCATCACGAGATCCGGCCTCGGATCCATCCGCCAGGTCGGCGCCATGCCGCTCGCCTCCATGCCCATGTCGGTATTCGGTTGTCAAGGTACATGCCTCCACGCGGGCTCCTCACGCACTCGCCTTGCCGCCGTCTTCCGTCAGCACGGACAGCGCCCATGCAATCTCCGCTGAATACGGCCGCAAATAGCGGTCGCGAAATTCGCGCCACGCTTTAGCGCTCGCAAAGCCTAACGCAGGGTCGATGAGCGGCGCGAGCCTCGGTACGCCATCCTCGCACAGCACGCACGATGGTCGTCCCCGTCGCGTGTGCCCCGTGTAACAGCCAGCCGGTTTCTTCTTCCGTTACATGCGTGAGCAGCGTTTGCCACAACGCATGGTTCGCAACGATGTCCGGCCTCCGGTCTGCGTGCCACTTTAGCGTCACGCCGCTTCCCTCCCCTCGCTCGGCTTGTGCTTTCGGGCTGCCAGGCAGCCCTGTGAGCGGGTTCGCCGCTCCGCCGGATGATGTGGCCACGGGGGACTCGAACCCCCGGCCGCAACGGGCTGATCAGGCACTGCGTCGCAGCCGTTCCACCTGCACGCGGTCGCATCACCCGGCGCAGGAGTGAACCCCTGGGCACTCACATTCCGGGTCTGTGGAGTACGATCCGGTGTCCCTCACCTTATGGAGAGCTGTATGGCAGAACACATGTTCCCGTGATCGCCGAAAACCCTTGATATTACTGCAAAAGCGCTGTTTATACGTGTTGAGCATGTTTTGATCATTATCAATAAAATTTGAGTATATCAATCCAGGCACGGGTCTCCTGCGTACCGTCTGCTGTGACACTTCCAGCGTCACCCCGACAAGCTCGTCCAGTCGGTCTTCCAGTTCGGACAACGTCTTCAGCGACAATCCGCACGTCTCCAGGTCGCCCTTGAGGAACGGGAACCGCTGCTCCTGCTCCAGGTTGTGACGCTTGAAGATGTGCCGGTCGGCGTAATCCCCGTCGATAATCACCAGGTCCAGCACCAGTTCAAGATCGCCGCTGAACGTGTTGGGGCGGATCTCCGCGCGTTAGATCTCCACCTTGTAACGCCCGTCCGGTAAATGGTTTGTGGCAGCCTCGGATTGTTGGTACGCCGAGTCGTACTGCCGCAGCCGATTGCTCCATTGGCCCATACCTTGACCTCCTCACGCGATGTTCACCCTTCTGCCGCGCAAAATGGATGGTAGGGACTCAACCTCCCCGGCGACGACGGGCTGATCAGGCACTGCGCGCCAAGGAGATGGCGCCGTATGCGGAGAGTGGTGCCGGGCTGCTTGAGCGCACACCCGGCGAAGCGCTCTTCATCTATAACGCGCGTTGTATGGCAAAAACGTGTTGTCGTGATCGCCCAAAATCCCTTGCCACACCCGGCTTGTTCTTTACCATATGGAACATTTCGATCTATGGTTTTTTGCATATCACCCGACGGCTTCGTCTTGGTCGTCGAGGAGCTCGAATTTGACTATCTGGAACCGCCCGAATGTTGGCCGGAAGTCGCCGAGTCCCACCAAACGCCCCGCTTGCGAAATCAATTCATGGAGCGTTTCAGGCGGGAAGTATTCGGGAAGTACGCATTCGATCACAAACTCTACTTCCCAGCCTGGCAGTAATGCGGGACGAACCCTTGTAATTCCATTTCTTTGAACAAGGACTCGACGGCGATCCAAGTAGTCTGGTTCCTTCTTGCCTGTGCTCGCCAAATAAGGCGTGATGATGAACGCCGCGCGCGCGAGGTCGTACAGCGACTTCCTTGGCGATCTCGGATCTTGCCAGAACTTGGCTGCATTTGCGATGGCTTGATGTAAATACGTTGACGGGACGCAGATCGTTTGATTATCATCTAGATATAAGTAACTCTGCCAGTTGTCGGTCTTTTTGATGGTGCTTCCTTTTGCAGCTTGCGATTTCGCGGATACTTCATCGCAATCCCATCTGTGAAACAAGATCGGCGCGATTCCGTGAAGCTTCACCTCCACGCGATACGGCAGCGCGAATGTGGCGTTGTTTGACACGTTGTTCAGCATGGTTGCGGATGATTTGGATGCCATATGTATCCTTCTCCCTTCTTTTGCGGCGGTTCGCCGCGTTTTTTTGTGGTGCCGGGTTGTTTTCGGCCGCAAGTGGCTGCAGTCCGCGCACAACCCGGCAAAGCGCTCCATACCAAACCTCACCGAACCTCGCCTCACCCTACCTCACCACGCCGCGCCCAACCTCGCCATACCCGACCGAGCCACACCAGACCATGCCTGACCACGTCTTCTCCGCCCGCCTGTCGCGAGCGGATGTGGTGCCAGGTTGTTTTTGACCGCCGCAGCGGCGGCCAGCGTACAGCCTGGCAAAACGCTCCACACCTTGCCTCGCCAAGCCATGCCGAACCATACCTTGCCACACCCAACCTCACCCGGCCATGCCGTGCCATACCCGACCGCGCCATGATTCTCCGCCCGAACCATGCCGGACGGATATGGTACCGGACTGTTTTAGGCCGTTACCTCGACGACCTGCGCACAGCCCGGCGAAGCGCCCGTACCACACCTTGCCGTGCCCTGCCCAACCACACCTGACCGCGCCCCGCCCAACCGTGCCTGACCTTACCTCGCCACATCAAAAACGGACGCGGATAATCACACTTGCTCCGTCCAATAGGACGGATGTGGTCCCGAACCGTTTTGGGTTGCTACCAGGGCAACCCGCGCACAGCTCGGGGAAGCGCCCATACCTTGCCTTACCTTGCCGCACCTCACCTAACCCGACCACGCCAGACCTTACCCTGCCATACCGTGCCCTAATTTCTCCGCCCGCTGTCGCGAGCGGATGTGGTGCCGGACTGTTTTGGATCACTGCCACGGCGATCCGCGCACAGCCCGGCGAAGCGCCCACGCCACACCGTGCCCAGCCTGGCCCCGCCATGCCAAGGCGAGCCCAGCCCTGGCCAGCTTGGCCGTGCCGTAAGAATCGCGGTTCCCCAACCACCCACCCATACCGCGATTCGCTTAGGCCGTCTGCGCCTCAGCCTCAGCAGACTCTGTCTGTTCCGCCTGCTCCGTCTGCTGCATGTACTCGCTTGCAGTTACCGCCGCCCGGCGCGCCGCGGCTTCGATCTGCTCCTTGAGCGCACGGATACGGACGTACTCCGTCGGCGACAGACGCCTTACCGTGCGGGGCTTCGCGAGCGTGCTCCAAATTTGTCCGCCGTTTGACTGCTTCTCTAGCGCCAGCTCTACGACACGTCCGGAAACCGGCAGTCCTTCGTATGCCGCGCTGGCAACGAACGTATCCCAAGTCCGCAAACTCGTTGGTGGCAAGGAAATCACGGAAGGTAAGTCGTGACCCTCTTCGAGCAAGTAGATCCGCCTTAGCTCCTTGCAAAGTTTTCCGCGCCCGTTCGGCGCGCTGCCCCAAGCGTTGAACGGACACCGCGCACATTCGCGGCCGACACGCTCACCGTCTTCATTGACGTAGTAACCTGTCCGGCCATCCAGCGACGAGCAGATCGGGCGCTCGACACCTTCCGCGAAATAACCTCTCACGGCGTGAAAGAAAACCGGCACTCCAACCAGCGTCTTCCGGGTTTCATCGGTTGCCTCGTTTTTCCACACCTGGGCCGAGTGAACAATCGAATAACGAATCGCCGTCGCCTCGACTTGCTGAACCTCGTTCGACAAGTCCTCGCCCAGCATGCTGGCGTATTCTTCCAAGCTGATGCCCTGTTGCCGCAGTTCCTCCGCCTCTGTCTCTGAAAGCCCCAATTTCTGCAACATCGCCGCGTCGTACTGCACAAGACTGCTCATCACGATTCCTCCTAGATTGTTTCGAGTTGACTTGTAGTCTCAACAAGTCTTTCCAACGCCCTCAATGCCTCTTCTCCTCGGAGTTCGCCAACAATCCCCTCTTGCGCCAACTTCGCTAGTGCTTGGTAGTCGTCGTCATTTGTTGTGTTCACGCGGTCTGCGCCTCCTGCACGCTAGACAGTTCATCGTGTTGGGTGTCGGCCGTGTAGTACATGTCCTCCCAGCCCGGAAGTCCAAGGCAGATCGCCCGGAACGGACAGCCACCGAAGTCTGTGCAGGCTTGCGGATTGCGCCGGATGACGCCCAGTTTGGCGTCGAACAGACGGCTCTGTACCTCGGCCCACAGTTCGCGCCGCGTCTGCTCTAATTGCTCTGAAGTCCGGATAACCAAATCCTCGGCTATGAACTGCCCGGCCTCCGACTCGTACATAACCATCAAACGGTCCCTGTAATCCTCCAGCGTCTCACCCCGCCGCGGTTCCGAGCGGGTTTTGAAGACAACCCGAACCAGGGAACCTTCAATCTCCATCCCAAGCGCCTCACGCGCCGCCAAAGTGTACAGCGAAATCTGCGAATCCAGTCCGTACCGCAACCTGAACTGCTCCAATGTCTGGCCGGTGCTTTTGTACTCAATCAGCCAATATTTCCCGTCCGGCGTCCGCACGATCCCGTCGATCTTCCCAGCCAGCCGGAATGTCCGGCTCGGGCGGCCGGTCAACGGATTTTTGATCGGCAAGTCGAATTCATGTTCCACAACGACCGGTTCGTACCGCGGGAAGCGCCGCACAGCCTGCCGAACCATGACCTCGGCGCGGATCTTCTGTACGGGCAGCTTGTCCCGCTCGCCCCATAGCTCTGTCCGTTCGGCGATCTCATCCAGCCGGGCCAACGTCGCCGCAACAGCCTCCTCCTCGGTGCCGCCCTTATTCCACGTCTCCATCCCGACGTGGAAAGCGGAACCAACGTCTAACGCCCACTGAACCTGCTTTGGTCGAAGCAGCATGGTGTAGTGGTAGTGCTCACGCTGCGGGCAACGGGCACGCATGGAGATCCTTGAAAAAGTCAGCTTCTCCATTGGGCCTTCCCCTTCCCGTTCTTCATCTTCGTGCATGCATCGGACTACTCGACTCGGCTCAGAACACACTGGAGCTTGTCGCTCCATTCCGCCCGCAGCACAGTCCCCGGTGCAATGCCGTGCCGAGAAACCTCTTGGGATATGCGCTTGCCGGGAATGACGAGGGACGATGTGCCCTTCTCCGTTTTCAGCCGCCATCCGCGCTCGTTGTTTCTCACGGCCAGGTAGCCGGGCGCGAACCCCACTTCTACCCTCATGTTGCGGTCCAGCCGTTGCGCTACGTCGCCTGTGATGCGGATGCCGTTGCGCGTAATCCGGATTGCGGACTGTTGTTCGTGTGGCCGGACCCAGGTAAATGCGTCCAGTGACGGCAGACCGTCTGTGGCCGCGGTTCGCACTTTTGTGCCTCCTTTCTTTGCGGTGTAGGCGGTGTAGCGCTCGCTCAAATACCGATTACCTATTTCCCTCAGAACCCTGGACACCTGTACTTGGCTGAGGCCGACCCTTTGCGCGATTTCGCATTGCGGGTATCCTGCTAGTCGCATCAGTACAATGGTGCGATCCCTGAGCGAGAGACCCGAGATGTACTCATTGACCAATGCTTGTGTCTCGTCAAACTCGCCCCCCGGAAGCAAGTCCAGCCAGTTGCGCTCGTCATCCTCCGATATTGGGGCGTCCAACGGCACCGTCTTCGGACGAAGCTTCCGAAAGAGTCGGCTGATCTCACCGCGGATGCAAATACTCGCATAGGTCGACCATTTGGCGACTTCGGGCCTGTAGGTCTGATGGGCGCGGTACAATCCCCACATGCCCGCCGCATCCAAGTCCTCGACGTCCAGCCCACTGCCCGGCAGGAGCCTGATGTACCGGCGAGCCACGTGGCCGATCAAACCGTGGTGCTGGCGCAGGACCACTTCAAAGGGCTGTGTCGTCACATCTGAAATCATGGCCGTGTCGCCTACCAACGCTTTGAAATAGTCTGCCTTTCCATGTGCAGTTCTTCTTGCCAGAACCGCGGGATTCGCGGTATACTGGCTTTGCTTCTATTGCGCCCCCCTTCTCCTGTGTCTCTGTTCAGAGAGACACCTTCTTTTCTTCCTCTGTTATTGTTCAATCCACCACCAGTCGAACGAATCTTTGTACGGCTCACAATTCCGGCACAAGTGGATACCGCTACGCTCAAACGCGATGTCATCTTCGTAGAACCACTGTTCGCAGCGGTCACACTGCACTACCGTCCCCCTGCATTCTGGCGCGTCACAGACGTACTCGCCTGTCGCCAGCCTCCGCATGGCGTCCACAGGATGCTGCTGGTGACAAATGAAACACTTCACCGCCGCAGGGGCCTGCAGAACCGCTACGCTCATTGCAAGATAACCTCCCTTGCCAGCACCGCGAAACCCGCGATATACTGGCTTTGTCACAAATCCTTTTCCCTGTGTCTCCGGTTACAGAGACACCTTCTTTTGTTCCTCGCTCTCGGTCAATTCCGCCATTTCCTCCACATCGCGAATCGTGTACTGGCTTCGCTCCTGCGGATCGTGGCGGTCGCCGTCGCAAAGACGGGCGATCAGGGCGTCAACCACACTCACGCTTGTTTCACCTCCGCGCCCACGGTAGAATCATGATCAGGTTCTAGAAGTTCCTCATCTGGAATGCCGAACAATTTTCTGAGCTTCTTCACGGTCTCATAGCTCGGGTTTCGTGTACCGGCCTCCAGGTGACGGTACGCACGTTCCGTCATACCCAATCGACGTGCAACCTCGGCTTGAGTCCAGCCTTTGGACTGTCTGGCTTGCTTGAGTCTGTTTCTCATCACCACCACCGCCTTTAGTGTTAGGAACTTCAGTTCCTATGACCATATTATTAGGAACTGTGGTTCCTGTCAAGGGCTAAGGAGTAATATCTTTTGGTGCCTTTTCATCAGCGCTTGACGGAACTTTTGCGTTCCAAACAAATCACCCATCGCGAACTCTCCTCCGGGATTGGCGTATCTGAGCGTCTAATCCGCTATTACGTCGCCGGGACTAAGCAACCGACAATGGAAACGCTTGTAAAACTAGCTCAATTCTTTAACGTTTCCCTGGACTACCTTGTCGGCCTTTCCGACGATCCCACCCCTCCCCGAAAGGAGCCCTAGCCTTGTCCACTCAGCTCGAAAACCGTCTCGCAACGTTCCTTCACTGCGACGTTCGCTGCCAACTTGTCCTGCACGACAAGCAGGTCATCAACATGTTCGATACGGTCATCGACCACATCACCGTCCTCGACGACGGCGGCGTCCTTATGGCCTACGACGGCGGCGCCCTCCAGATCGCCAACGCCGAGGTCGTCGGCCACCCAACGCTGCTCATCATCCACGGCGCCGATTGGAGTCTCATCGTGACTCGCTGGTCGGATCTGCCGAGCGACGTGGAGCGGTTCCCAAAAGCATCTCTGCAGTGACCTCGCAGGTTCGAGCCATGATCGCCGCCTCCAGATGATTCATGCACCGCAGCCTGTTTGCGGCATCGCGGTACGCCGCCGACAACGCAACCAAGCCGGCGTTCATCCGAACTCGATCCCTCCGCCACGATCTGCAAGTCCTTGACTCACGCGCTCTTCTTCACCCGGTCCTCGGCGATGGCCAACTCGCACAGCCTCAACACCGGTTCCGGGTCCCCGACCGCCCGCGCGTAGCCGCGCAGCATCCGCAGCGTCGCCCCGCGCGAACCCAGCTCTATCCGGGCGATCTGCGCCTGGGTGGTATCGGCGAGATACGCCACGTACTCTTGCGTCACTCCAGCGCCCAGACGCAGCGCCCGTAACGCGCGGCCGATCTCCCAGTCCTCCATTTGCATCCACCCTTCTCCATGTCGAATTATGTAGGGTCTGGAATATTCCCATATCTATCTAGGAACCCCTGATTGCGTGTACTCTGTGGTCAGAGCATTCGCACCCCGCTCGTTGACCCGCTGCATCCCCGCGGCGCACTCCCAAGCGCCCGGCGGGTCTGGCCTAGGCCGAACGGCGTTGCGCCTTGTCGCACCGGCAATTCTCCATCCATTCGCGGCACTCTGGACACCGTTCAGCACAAGAGCAGTCCTCGATCAGCTCGCCGCACTCGTCGCATCGGTTGCAGTCGCAATGGTCGAGCCGCTGGCTGCACTCGCTGCACCACTCGGCCTCGACCCATTCCGTGCCGCAGTTGGCGCACACAGCGTACTCCTCGTAGTACCAGCCCATGCCATATTCGGACAGGCATTCGCGGCGCGTGTCGGTGTCTTGGCAGCCACAGTATGCGCAGGCTGTGTAGGTCGATGGCAAGAAATTCACCTCCGTTTTGTTTCTCTGATCACACGTTCCCAACCGCACCGTCAGGGTTCATTTCGTCATGTCCGTTGGCCCGATAGGTTGGGTGACCACACCAGCGCAAGAATGCTTCGCGATTGACACGAACAAGGCGCCCAACGCGAATGGCAGGAAAATCCGACCGACGTGCCAACTCGTATGCCGCAGTCCGACCGATGCGCAGATACCGTGCCACGTCTTCCATAGTCAGAACCGAAGGAAGGTCTTGTTCATGGAGAGACACGGTCCTCATCACTTCCTTCATGCCGTATCCGCTTTGCGAATTGCAAAGCGGCTGGGCGAAAAGATTTCTTCTCTCTTGACACCGTACAAGTTCGCGATCTGCTCGGCACGTGCAGCACTTACTTGGCGTTTTCCCGTCTCGATCTCAGACAAATAGCCACCTGGAATCCCAAGCCGCTTCGCCGCCTGCTCTATGGTGAGGCCAGCGGCGATTCTCGCTTGCCGCACCAGGCTTGCCATAATTGTCACCCCCACATCGCATATTGCGTTGTCCATATGTATCGTACAACGCGATATGAATAGTGTCAATGCGTTTTGAGAAGTTTATTTCTCGTGCTTTTCGTTTCGCAATCCGCGAAGGTATAATGATGTTTTGAAAGCGTGGATCAGGGGGTTAATCGGTGTTTGGAAAGAGGCTTCGTTACCTTCGGCAGCAGAAGCACCTGACAATGAAGGAACTGGGCCAAATATTTGGCCTAGCTGAGTCCACTATCTCGGGATATGAAAACGGGATCCGATCCCCAGATATTGAGTTACTGCCCAAATTCGCGGACTTCTTCGGTGTCAGTGTGGATTATCTTCTTGGCCGTACCGACGATCCACATGGATCTACTCCGGTTGGTGAAGACATTTCATTCGAAGAAAAGGAATTCCTACGATGGGTTCGAGAACACGTTACCGGAGTATTCTTTGCCGAGTTCGATGAAGCCCCCGAGGAATCGAAAGCAGCCGTAATGGAGACTTTGCGCTGGTACTGGGAAAACATCGAAAAACCCCGTATGAAAAAGAACAAGGGCTCTAACCAATAAACCCTCAATTGGGATTTTGCTCCCTTGGAATTGATTTCCCCTGAAAATCAAGACTTAAAATATTCCTTTGCTCGAAGTAAAATACGAACACACGTTCCCATACAACAATCAGACTACTCCATGGGAGATGGGTGTTCGTGTTGGACATTGTCATCAGCTACGTCGAGTCGTTTTTTCGTGAGCGTAACATCTGGTCGCCAAGGGATCTCTGCCTGGATGAACTCGCTGCCGAGCACAATGCCACGCTTCTGTATGAACCGCGTAGGTCCCACGCTGTTACAATTGTCCACGCTCCCAATTCCGTGGAACACCTGTGTGTAGTGAATTGCACCGAGACACGGCGTGTGCAACGTGTACACGCCGCCCACGAACTTGCACACGTGCTCCTGCATAGTGGAAATCAGACTACCATGGTGAACCTGTTTCGAATTTATCAGGAAGCCCAAGCAGTGCGTTTGGCCGGGCACATCTTCGCACCAACGTATCTGCTGGCCAAGTATTTGCGACAAGCACCGCCGTTTTACGAGGCAAATGTCACCTATCTGGCTCACGTATTTTGCGTGACGTACGAAGCCATGCAACGACGGTTGGAGGAATTTACCCAGAACTACACGGCTGCTGGATTGGCAGAGGCTTATGACTTGGAGTGCTTAATATGAATGGCCATGTTACAAAGAAAGGAAACAAATATTACGTTGTCATCGAGCTTGGGCGCGACGCAATGGGCAAGAGACAACGAAGGTGGTTTGGGGGTTACGATACGAAGAAAGCGGCTCAAGCGGCCCTCGTTGAAAAACTTCACGATTTGCAAACGGGACAGTTCCATGAGGAAACCGACATGACGATTGCAGAGTTCTTACAACAGTGGCTTGACCATAAACAATCACAAGTGCGGCCGTCCACACTGCGAAGCTATTCATGGCATGTTCGTCATCACATCATCCCATATATTGGTCATGTAAAGATTTCTAAACTGACCCCGGTGATGCTCCAAAAACTCTATACCGACTTGCAAAAGGCGCCGCGGAAAGATGGCAAACCAGGTGTAGTTTCAAACCGGTCCATACTGCATGCCCATTTAGTACTGCACGAAGCCCTGGACCGTGCTGTAAAATGGGGGCTGACTCCGCGAAATGTATGTGAATTGGTGGACCCGCCGCGTCCGCGCAAGGTGGACATGCAGGTATGGGACATCGAACACGTGAACCGATTCCTGAGCGTCGCACAAGAAGACAGATACTACATCGCATTTGTCTTGGCTATCATGACAGGACTTCGGAAGGGGGAAATTCTTGGACTTCGCTGGTCCGACGTCGATTTTTCATCAAAACTTATCACAGTACGTCAGAACCTCAGTTATGTTCACGGACAGTTTTATTTCCTTGAGCCCAAGACCGCACACGGGCGGCGCGCTGTTGCGATCTCTGACCCAATTATCGAAGCTCTTAACATACATCGGATTCGACAGGAGGAAGAACGTCTGAAGGCTGGCCCGTTGTATCGTGATCACGGGTTGGTTGTTCAGACCGAAGTGGGTACTCCGGTTTCACCTCGGAATCTCGACCGGTCGTGGTACAACTTGCTTGGCAAATGCGACGTGCCTCGGATCCGATTCCATGACCTTCGCCATACGCACGCGACACTGTTGCTCAAACAGGGTGTGCATCCAAAGATAGTCTCCGAACGGCTAGGTCACGCTAACATCGGAATCACTTTGGATACCTACTCACACGTGCTGCCCAACCTTCAACAGAGCGCCGTCGACCAACTCAGTGAACTAATATCCGTGTCGAAGCATGTCAAAAAATATATTTCGGAACACGAAGGGCAGAAGAATGGCAGAAGATCGTGAGAAGGTGGAAAATGGCGCGGGTCAAGAACCCGCGCCACGACTGGCTTTTTTGGTGCACCCGGAGGGACTCGAACCCCCGCAAGACGCGGTTTAGGAAACCACCGCTCTATCCGCCTGAGCTACGGGTGCATGATGGAGAGATCGGATGCCCTCCTTTTCATTATACAGGACCGGACGGCATCCAAGCAAAGGAAAGCTCCGGTTCCGGCGTCAATCGTCCATGTATCGTGGCCCCCGTATGGTCGGCCGTCAACGGTCCACGGTCAACGGCGCCCGGGCAGAAACGGCCAGGGTACGGACAGCCCCTCGACGGACACGGTGACGCGGCCCTGTTCGCATCCCAGGTGGCGAACATGCAGATGGACCCCGAGCCCCGCCAACAACGAGGGCAGATGGACGCGAAGCGACTCCTCCATCACCGAAATGCCGGGCGGCCCATCCCGTACCGCCTCCTTCAGTTGGCGCTGCACCAGCGCGGACGGGATGGGGACCAGTTTGTGGGCCGAAATGTCAATGGCCACGGTGTCGGATGCCGGGATGGAGGGCACCGCGAGAAAGTCCACATACCACCAGAGCAGTTTCACCTGGCCTCGGATGCCCTCCGGCGTGATGGACAGGATGCGAACTCCGGATTTCGGCAG
Organism: Alicyclobacillus macrosporangiidus CPP55; assembly: GCF_000702485.1. Classification (GTDB taxonomy): domain Bacteria; phylum Bacillota; class Bacilli; order Alicyclobacillales; family Alicyclobacillaceae; genus Alicyclobacillus_H; species Alicyclobacillus_H macrosporangiidus_B. The sequence continues at coordinate 2,470,809 of NZ_JNIL01000001.1, forward strand.
CAGCTCGTCCATCCATTCCTGCAAGTCATCCCGGTCCATCACAATGGAGATTTGGGAAACGCGCACGGGACCTCCCTCCGCACGCTCAGGAACTGTGCCGGGTCGGTGCGGAGGACGTCCTCCCGCGTGCTCGGCGCAGCCGTTGCCAGGACTTGACGCCGAGGACAGCCATCATCCCGAACCCGGTGATCAGCAACAGGATGGACACGACCGCTGCGGACACCGTCGGCAGGAGTCCGACGAGGAAACCCATTAAGACCGCGGTCCACGAAATGAACATGGAGCGGCCGAACGCGATGCGGTGCATCGCCCGCCATTGCATCCACACACACCAGAGAAGGAATGCGATGAACAGCAGCTTCACCGCGTCCCACAGCCAGGAGACCCACAGGGTGTTGGCCATCGGTCACTCCACCGGGCGGATGACGTCCACGCCCATGTATGGGACCAGAGCCTCGGGAATACGCACACTGCCGTCCTCCTGCTGTCCATTCTCCAAGATGGCGGCCACGGTTCGTCCGATGGCGAGCCCGGATCCGTTCAGTGTGTGGACAAATTCCGGTTTGGACGTCTCATCCCGGCGGAAGCGCAGGTTCGCGCGGCGTGCCTGATAGTCCTCGAAGTTGGAGCAGGAGCTGATCTCCCGGTAGACTCCCTGGGCCGGCATCCAGACTTCGAGATCGTATTTCTTTGTCTCCTTCGCCCCCAGGTCCCCGGTGCAGATCTCGATCACCCGGTACGGCAGATTCAACGCCTCCAGCACGGACGCGGCGTCATCCACCAGCCGCTCCAGTTCGTCATAGGAGGTCTCCGGCAGCACCAGTTTCACCAGCTCGACCTTCTGGAACTGATGCAGGCGGATCAGGCCCCGCGTGTCCTTCCCGGCCGATCCCGCTTCCGACCGGAAGCATGCGCTGTAACCCGCGTACTTCACCGGCAGCTGGGACGCGACGAGGATCTCGTCGCGGTGGTAGTTGGTCAGCGGCACCTCGGCCGTCGGGATCAGGTAATACGGCAGTCCCTCCAACTTGAACATCTCGTCGCCGAACTTCGGCAGATTGCCAGTTCCGATGAGGCTGGTCTCGTTGGCGATGAACGCCGGAAACATCTCCGTGTATCCATTGCGGCTGGTCTGCAGGTCGAGCATAAAATTGGCCAGTGCGCGCTCCAGCTTGGCGCCGAGCCCCTTGTAGATGACAAAGCGCGATCCGGTGACCTTCGCCGCTCGTTCGAAGTCGGCGATGTCGAGCCGCTCGGCGATCTCCCAGTGCGGCCTTGGTTCAAACGGGAAAGACGGCTTGTCCCCCCAGTAGCGGACGGGCACATTGTCCTGCTCGTCCTTCCCGTCCGGCACGGACGGATGCGGGAGGTTCGGGATGATCAACAGGAGTTCCTTCACCTCATCATCCAGCCGGCGGACCTCGTCGTCCAGCATCTTGATCCGGTCGGACACCTCTCGCATCTGTGCGATGTCCGCGCTCGCGTCCTCCCCGCGGCGCTTCTTCATTGCGATGGCCTCCGAAGCCTTGTTGCGCACGCTCTTGAGCCGCTCCACCTCGGCCAAAGCGTTGCGCCACGCCTCGTCGACGCGCAGGAGTTGATCAATCAAGGTCGGATCGGCGTGCTTTCTCTCCAAACCCTGGCGAAACTCATCCGGATGACTGCGGATCGCGCGCAGATCCAGCATGTCCAACACCCCTTCCGGTGGCACCCCGTCACACCGACGAGGAACCAAGTCCGTGCACACATATGGATCGAGCATAGCAGATGGTGAAGAGCTCCCGCAAGGCAGAGGCCGATGTACGGTGCGCCCCGCCTCTTATGAAAGAGGTGCCCTCATCGGGCACCTCCTCATGGCTGGATGGGTTTTCTTTCGCTCGATCCCGATGCTCAACGCTTGCCCGCGACGATGTCCAGGAAGTACGCGTGCAGGCGATCATCCGCGGTCAACTCGGGATGGAACGAAGTGGCGATGAACTTTCCTTCCCGCACGGCCACGATGCGCCCCTCGTACGTCGCCAGCGTCCTCACGCCCTCGCCGACCGACTCGATGTGCGGCGCCCGGATGAACACCGCCCGGAACGGTTTTTCCCCGATCTCCGGGATGTCGAGATCGGTCTCGAAGCTCTCCCGCTGGCGGCCGAACGAGTTCCGGTTCACCGTCACGTCCATCAACGCCAGGTGTGGCTCTGGTTCTCCCTGGATGCGCGCCGCCATCACGATCATCCCGGCGCACGTGCCAAACACCGGCATCCCGTCCTGCGCCATCTGCCGGATAGGCGTCATCAATTCGTATTCCCGGAGCAGCTTGCCGATGGTGGTGCTCTCTCCACCCGGGATCACAAGGCCTTCGATGCCCTCCAGATGGCGCGGCAGCTTCACCAGCACTGGTTCGGCGCCGAGATCGCCCAACATGCGCGCATGTTCGTGAAACGCCCCCTGGAGGGCGAGGACTCCAATCTTCATTGCTCACCAACCCCGAACAGCCATGCGCTCCTCGTCGCGCAGGGTGTTCAGGTCGATGCCTTTCATCGGCGTGCCCAAGCCCTTCGACAGGTGCGCAATCAGCTCGTAGTCCTGGTAGTGGGTCGTGGCCTGGACAATGGCGCGCGCGAACTTCTCCGGATTCTCCGACTTGAAGATGCCGGAGCCGACGAACACGCCGTCCGATCCCAGTTCCATCATCAATGCCGCGTCGGCCGGAGTCGCGATCCCGCCCGCCGCGAAGTTGACAACCGGAAGCCGTCCGAGCTTGTGCACCTCGAGCACCAGCTCGTACGGGGCGCCGAGGTTTTTGGCTTCGGCCACCAGCTCGTCCTCGGACATGTTCTGGATCTTGCGAATCTGCGCCTGCATCAAGCGCTGGTGCTTGACGGCCTCGACGATGTTCCCAGTGCCCGGCTCGCCCTTCGTGCGGATCATGCTGGCCCCTTCTGCGATGCGCCGCAGGGCCTCGCCGAGGTCGCGGGCGCCGCACACGAACGGCACTGTGAAGGCCTTCTTGTTAATGTGGAATTTGTCGTCTGCCGGCGTCAGGACCTCGCTCTCGTCGATGTAGTCGACGCCGAGGGCCTCCAGCACGCGCGCTTCGACGATGTGGCCAATACGGCATTTGGCCATCACCGGAATGGAGACGGCCTTCATGACCTCCTCGATGATGGTCGGATCGGCCATGCGGGCCACGCCGCCTGCGGCGCGGATATCGGACGGCACGCGTTCCAAAGCCATCACGGCCACTGCGCCGGCCGCCTCCGCAATCTTCGCCTGTTCAGCCGAGACCACGTCCATAATGACGCCGCCTTTTTGCATCTGTGCCATACCGCGCTTGACGACGTCCGTTCCTGTCAGTGCCATGGTCCTCTCTCCCTCCGGCTCACGCCTGTATCTTATTCCTTCCTGAGTTTGCGCAGGAAGCGGCGCATTTCAAAAAAGGCGCCGACGATGAACAAAAGGGCCAAGATGCTGCAGACCGTCAGACTGCCGATTTGCAACCACAGCGCCGAGCCCACGCCATCGCCACCTTCCAAGACGGTTCCGACAACTACATTAGTACATTACAGGCGATGTAGCAATCCACCAAGCCACCGGCCGATGCCCCGCAGCAGGCGGACGAACCAGTTGGCCTTCGGATCTTCTCCGGCCGCGACCGCGTCCGTCTGGGCGATCACGCTGCCGTTTACCACATACTCCAGCGTCCCGACCTTCTGCCCTTGATGAACAGGTGCCGTCACCGGCTGGGAGACGAATTTCACCTGGCCTTGGACGCCGGCCGGGAGATCGACAATCAAGTCATCCGCGGCTGTGACGGGCAACTGGGTCGTCTTCCCGTCAGGCACCGGCACGGTGTAGGACAAGGTTTGGCCGTGGGTCGCCGCCTTGGTCTCGGTGAATTGTTGGAATCCGTAATCGAACAGCTTCTGTGTATCCACGAACCGCTGGTGAATGTCGTTCTTCGTGTCGCCCATTACCACCGAGATGAGCCGGACGCCGTTTCGCTGGGCGGTGCCCACAAAGCAGTAGCCCGCGTCATCGGTGAAACCGGTCTTCAGCCCGTCGACCCCGGGATATTTGCCGATCATCTCATCCGTGTTCGGCCACGTGTTCGACTGCTTGCGCACCTGGCTCTTCACGGTGACGGTCGGCTTTGATGTGAACTCCAGTACTTCCGGATAGTGTTCAATGAGATACCGCGACAGTTTCGCCAAGTCCATCGCGGTCGTGTAGTGGTTGTCCTGGGGCAGCCCGTCCGGATTCGTGTAGTGTGTGCCCGTCAGGCCCAACCGCTGCGCTTCCTGGTTCATCATGGCGACAAAATTGTCCTTGTCGCCGCCGATCTTATCCGCGACGGCCACGGTGGCATCGTTGGCCGAGAGCACGGCGATGAAGTCCATCATGTCGCGCAACGTGAAATGTTCGCGAGGATCCAGATAGGCGTTGGATACGTCGGAGGTGGTGGCTACCCGATAGGCGTCCGGGGTGACCGGGACCTCGTCCTCCCACCTGACCTTGTGATTGGCGACCGCCTCCATGACCAACAGCATGGTCATGATCTTCGTGGTCGATGCGGGCGCGCGCCGTTCGTCCGCATTCTTCTCGTACAAAATCTGGCCGTTGTCCGCATCCATCAGGACGACGGACTGGGCTTTGACGACCGGCGGTGCGGGCGCGTGAATGGTTTGGAGCGCGTTCTGGTTGATGACCTCCGCGCGGACCGCCTGCACAGGCACAATTCCCGCCAAACCCGCGGCTGCGCAGGCGATTGCAAACAACTTTTGTGCGTCTTTCCTCACCGCCGCTACACTCCTTGTCCAGTTTCCAGGGGATCACTGGCGAATCTACTAGAAGAATTGCTTGGTAACCAGCGATCCGGACGTAAGTCTGCAAGTCCGGCATCAGTATAACATACGCGGAAGAACCATCAGGTTGGCGAAAAACGGGTGTACTGGCAGCCGCACACCGACGAGCTGGTGCACGGCCGCCGAAAGGGAGGAGAATTAAATGCTGTAGTTCGGCGCTTCCTTGGTGATGTGCACGTCGTGCGGGTGACTCTCCCGCAGACCCGCCGCGGTGATCCGGATGAACTGGCCGTTTTCCTGCAGGTCGGGAATGGTGGGCGTCCCGCAATAGCCCATCCCGGCCCGCAGACCGCCGACCAGCTGGTACAAGATTTCCGCCAACGGCCCGCGATATGGGACACGTCCCTCGATGCCTTCCGGCACCAGCTTCTTCGCGTCCTCCTGAAAGTACCGCTCGCCGCCGCCCGCCTTCATCGCGCCGATGGACCCCATGCCGCGGTACACCTTGAAGCTCCGACCTTGGTAGATCTCCATCTCACCAGGGCTCTCGTCCGTTCCCGCCAAAAGGCTCCCGATCATCACCGTGCTGGCCCCAGCCGCGATGGCCTTCACGATGTCTCCGGAATACTTGATCCCTCCGTCAGCGATGACGGGGATCCCTCGGCGGCGTGCCACCGTCGCGCAGTCGTAGACCGCGGTGATCTGCGGCACCCCGATACCTGCGACCACACGGGTCGTGCAGATGGAGCCCGGCCCAATCCCGACCTTGACTGCGTTCACGCCGGCAGCGATCAGCTCCTCCGTCGCCTCGGCCGTCGCCACATTGCCCGCTATCAGCTGGATGTCCGGGTGGCGCTTCCGGATCTCTTTCACCGATTCGATCACGCCGACGGAATGCCCATGGGCCGTGTCGACCACGATCACGTCGGCGCCAGCGCGGACCAGGGCATCGACGCGATCGAACATGTCCTTCGAAGTAGACACCGCGGCGCCGACGAGCAGCCGCCCCTTGGCGTCCTTTGCGGCGTTCGGGAACTGGCGGACCTTCTCGATGTCTTTGATGGTGATGAGACCCTTAAGCACCCCGTTGGCATCGACCAGAGGCAGCTTCTCGATCTTGTGCTGCTGCAGGATCTCCTTCGCGTCCTCCAGCGTCGTCCCGACCGGGGCGGTGACGAGGGCGCCTTGCGTCATCACCTCACGGATGGGCCGATCGTAATTGCGCTCGAACCGCAGGTCTCGGTTGGTGATGATGCCGACGAGTTTTCGCGTGCCCTCCTCCACGATGGGCACGCCGGATATGCGGTACTTCGCCATCAGGGCCTCCGCGTCCCGGATGGGATGATCCGGGGTGAGAAAGATGGGATCGGTGATGACCCCGCTCTCGGAGCGCTTCACCTTGTCCACTTCATCCGCCTGCCGTTCAATCGGCATATTCTTGTGGATGATCCCGATACCCCCCTCACGAGCCATAGCAATGGCGAGCGCCGCTTCGGTAACGGTGTCCATCGCGGCGCTTACAATGGGAATATTCAGTTGGATGTCAGTGGTGAGGCGGGTCCGGACATCCACGTCTCGGGGGAGGACTTCCGATCGCGCCGGGATGAGCAACACGTCGTCGAACGTAAGACCTTCCTTTGCAAATTTGGTACTCCAACGATCCGCCAATGCACGTTCCCCTCCTGTGCGTCTCTTGTATAGGCGTGCGGATTCCGTATCCATAACCGTTCAACGCGAACCGTATAACGCGGGCCGTATAACGCGTGCTCGGCCCGCGGATATTACGCGTAGTATAACAACCGCCCTGGCGAGTGTCAACGAAGCTCGCCCGCACAAGTCCTCGCGTATACGCGTCGAGGAGTACATGGTTCCGGAGGGCATCGTGATCGAACCGTTTCAATGGACCAGCGAACCTCTGCTGCGCCGCTTCGTAGCCCGGTTGCATCCCGATGCCACCCCTTCACAGGTGTACGAAATGGCGTCAAAATCTGGGGCATCCGCCAAGTTGGGAGTCTCTTTTCTGGACGCGGCCCTCCGGGCGGAATCCTGCGTCATGCCGCTGCTTGCCTATTATGGATGGCTCCACTGGGTCAAGGCGGTCCTGTATGCACTGGACCCCGGCTATCCACCGTCCTCGGCGGTTTTGCAACACGGCCTTTCGGTGCGACGGCAAAAACGCTCTGTGTACCGGTGGCTCGATGAACCTGTGCACGTCTACAAAGAGGGAGCGTTGCAGAGCGTCTGTGCCCTCCTCGCGCCAGGATACCACCTCCCCGGACGTTGGACCGTCGGCGACTTGTTGGGCCAACTCCCCGGTTTAGGTCCCGTGCTCTCCGTTCTCGCCCCGGACCGGCTGCGCGTCTATCCGGTGCGGTTTCAACGCCCCGATGCACCTCCACGATCGGATTCCTGGGCTACAGGTGCCGGTTCGGTCCCGTTTCCGGATCCGATTTTCGCGTTGCATTCCACGCCGTGGGCCGCGCCGGGTGCCATGCCGTTGACCACTCCGGGTGCCACCGCGTTGACCGGGCAACGTGCCATGCCGTTGGCCGCGCCGTTCCCCTCAAACGCCACGTACTCGGACGGCTCATGTGGGTCTTCCTTGGGGTTTGCCGCTTCACCGGCGTCCGCCTGGGTTCCGCGGTCCATCGCGTCACGCAGGGGAGCCACGTTAGAAGAGTGGCGGACATCCTACGCGCAACGGCTGTGCCAGGCGAACCTGCCGTCGCCGGTCAGCCCTCCTTCAAACGCCGCTGTGCAGGCGCGGGCAGAATCACAGGGTACACAGCAGGACACCGCAGGACAGGATACCGCACGACGCACCCACGGAGTGTACAAGGGCCCGGAGCAGCCATTTGGCCAGGATGGTCTGAAAGCGGACGGCGCAGAACCGGATGGTTGGATGGTGATCCCCAACCCTGGTCCGTCCCATCCTTGGCTTCGTGAGTTCCAGGGGAACTGGTACCTGATGGACGGTGACGGTGAGCCGGAGTGGTGCATTCACTACGCGATCCTGTACTCGCTGGCCGCTCTGTGCCGTTACAACGCCAGAGAGTGGTTAGACATCGTACAGTGGCAGAATGAACTGGACGCGACCATCACACAAGCGTACTTCTCGTGTTATCCCCCGCAGCGCACAGTGATGACGCTGCTGCAAGCAGCCTGCGAAGTGAGTGAAGGGGGAATGTGCAAAGGGGGCTGTGGCTGAGAGGCGAGTATCCGAGGAGGCGGCATCCGATGGGGAGGTGCAGCTGCATCAAAGGTCGTCGTCGCGAATGAGTGCGCCACACCGCTCCCCCACGACCGTGGATCGTGGTCCTGGAGACCGTTCTGCTGGATGGCTGTAGGTCGACGGATGGACGAGTGGATGGGTGGGGGGTGGATGAGGGGACGGCTCACGGGTGGATGGGTGGACGGTTGGGTTAGGCGGTGTCTCCAGGGTGCGGTGTGCAGACAGCGCTGGTCGGTACCCGGATGTCTCAAGTGTCTCCAAGGGCATGACCCCGGGTTGGTCAGTAAAAACGATTTCCACCTTAATTCTCTGGGGACCCAGCACGATAGTGGACGTTTCGATGTTATGTCGGCACCTTGCAGATGCCATAAGGTGGTTTCGTTACATTATCCGCTCCGCCCCGGCTCCCCGTCCGCCCGCTTACATGCAAAACAGTCTCTATCACGGCCCCAAGGCCCGCGAATAAAGGCGAAACGGTTTGTATTCATTCCAGCCTCGCGTGCCATAAGTGCAATTCGTTTGTTACAGCTCACCGAATGGGCCGTCTCGGCGCCACGGTCAACTCATTCACCACCCATTCACCACCCATTCACCACCCATTCACCACCCATTTGCCCCCATTGACACCCCATTCATCCCCCATTCCCACCCATTCTCCCCCGCTGAGCCGTCCCGACTGACATGGCGCCCGTCTGAGCCCTCACGTTAACACAGACCAGCCGCCATCCGACGCAGCCGAGGTTGCATCCATTTGCGACCTCACCGCGGCGCATGGCAATTCTGACAAGCCCATGACAAGCCTACGCCTGCCGCACACCACACAGCAAAAGGCCCGGCCTGCACCTTCCGTGCATGCCGGGCCTTCTCTCTCGCCTGGCGGCGTCCTACTTTCCCAGGGGCTCCCGCCCCGAGTATCATCGGCGCTGGAGGGCTTAACGGTCGTGTTCGGGATGGGTACGCGTGTTTCCCCTCCGCTATGACCACCAGACTTCAGGGTGTCTTTGCACCCTCGAAACCAGATACCGAGTTTCCCTGCTTCTGGTGAAGCCCTCGACCGATTCGTATCCGTCTGCTCCACGTGTCACCACGCTTCCACACCGGACCGATCTACCTCGTCTTCTTCAAGGGGTCTTACTCCCTTTCGGGATGGGATACGTTATCTTGAGGCTGGCTTCGCGCTTAGATGCTTTCAGCGCTTATCCTTCCCCGACTTGGCTACCCAGCGGTGCTCCTGGCGGAACAACTGGGACACCAGCGGTCGGTTCGTCCCGGTCCTCTCGTACTAAGGACGACCCCTCTCACGTATCCTGCGCCCGCGGCAGATAGGGACCGAACTGTCTCACGACGTTCTGAACCCAGCTCGCGTACCGCTTTAATGGGCGAACAGCCCAACCCTTGGGACCGACTTCAGCCCCAGGATGCGATGAGCCGACATCGAGGTGCCAAACCTCCCCGTCGATGTGGACTCTTGGGGGAGATCAGCCTGTTATCCCCGGGGTAGCTTTTATCCGTTGAGCGATGGCCCTTCCACTCAGAACCACCGGGTCACTAAGCCCGACTTTCGTCCCTGCTCGACCTGTCCGTCTCGCAGTCAAGCTCCCTTCTGCCTTTACACTCTCCGCGCGATTTCCATCCGCGCTGAGGGAACCTTTGGGCGCCTCCGTTACCCTTTAGGAGGCGACCGCCCCAGTCAAACTGCCCGCCTGACACTGTCCCCATACCGGCTCCACGGTATCAGGTTAGAAAACAGGTATCTCAAGGGTGGTATCCCAACGCCGGCTCCATGCAGGCTGGCGCCCACACTTCTCTGCCTCCCACCTATCCTGTACATGACATACCCATCTCCAATATCAAGCTGCAGTAAAGCTCCACGGGGTCTTTCCGTCTAGCCGCGGGTAACCTGCATCTTCACAGGTATTACAATTTCACCGGGTCTCTCGTTGAGACAGCGCCCAAGTCGTTACGCCATTCGTGCGGGTCGGAACTTACCCGACAAGGAATTTCGCTACCTTAGGACCGTTATAGTTACGGCCGCCGTTTACTGGGGCTTCAATTCGGACCTTCGGGATCTCTCCCTAAGCCCTCCTCTTAACCTTCCAGCACCGGGCAGGCGTCAGCCCCTATACGTCGCCTTTCGGCTTCGCAGAGACCTGTGTTTTTGCTAAACAGTCGCTTGGGCCTTTTCACTGCGGCTCTGCTCTCACAGAGCGCCCCTTCTCCCGAAGTTACGGGGCCATTTTGCCGAGTTCCTTAACGAGAGTTCTCCCGCGCGCCTCCGTGTTCTCCACGCGCCCACCTGTGTCGGTTTCCGGTACGGGCACCTTGTCACTCGCTAGAGGCTTTTCTCGGCAGTGTGACTCCCAGGGCTTCGGTACTTTCCTTCCCTCCCCATCACAGCTCACGGTTACCAGTGTGCGGATTTGCCTGCACACCCCGCTTGCTGCTTGGACGGCCTCTTCCATCCGGCCGCTCCCCTGAGCCTCCTGCGTCACCCCTTCGCTCAAGCGTGCCAAGGTGGTACTGGAATTTCCACCAGTTCTCCTTCGACTACGCCTTTCGGCCTCGCCTTAGGTCCCGACTTACCCTGGGCGGACGATCCTTCCCCAGGAACCCTTGGGCTTTCGGCGGACAGGATTCTCACCTGTCTTTTCGCTACTTATACCGGCATTCTCTCTTCCGCTCGCTCCAGCTCGCCTCACAGCTCACCTTCCCCGCAAGCGGAACGCTCCCCTACCATACGTCTCCGTATCCAAAGCTTCGGTGGCCAGTTTAGCCCCGTTACATTTTCCGCGCAGCGACACTCGACCAGTGAGCTATTACGCACTCTTTAAATGATGGCTGCTTCTAAGCCAACATCCTGGTTGTCTGTGCACCGCCACATCGTTCCCCACTCAACTGGCACTTCGGGACCTTAGCTGTTGGTCTGGGCTGTTCCCCTCTCGACCACGGATCTTAGCACTCGTAGTCTGACTGCCAAGCACCCACGAAGCGGCATTCGGAGTTTGACTGAGCTTGGTAACCCTGGCCGGGCCCCGCACCCAATCAGTGCTCTACCTCCGCCTCTGTCCACTTGACGCTAGCCCTAAAGCTATTTCGGGGAGAACCAGCTATCTCCGAGTTCGATTGGAATTTCTCCCCTACCCCCAGCTCATCCCCCGGCTTTTCAACGCCGGTGGGTTCGGGCCTCCATGCGGTGTTACCCGCACTTCACCCTGGCCAGGGGTAGATCACTCGGTTTCGGGTCCATGTCAGCGGACTTGCGCCCTTTTCAGACTCGCTTTCGCTTCGGCTCCGGCTTTTCGCCTTAACCTCGCCCGCTAACATCACTCGCCGGTTCATTCTACAAAAGGCACGCCGTCACACGCCAACGCGTGCTCCGACTGATTGTAGGCACACGGTTTCAGGTTCTCTTTCACTCCGCTCCCGCGGTACTTTTCACCTTTCCCTCACGGTACTCTCCACTATCGGTCGCCAGGGAGTATTTAGCCTTGGAAGGTGGTCCTCCCGGATTCCCACGGGGTTCCTCGTGTCCCGCGGTACTTGGGGTCATACTCCGGAGCTGCATCGGTTTCGCCTACGGGGTTCTCACCCTCTACGACCGGCCTTCCCATGCCGTTCGGCTACCTATGCAGTTTCTCACTCCGTCAAGCCGTTGCAGCGGCTTGCCTGTATGCCCCGCTACCCCAACGCGGCAACGGCTGCAACCTCTCACACCGCGCTGGTTTGGGCTCCTCCGCGTTCGCTCGCCACTACTTGCGGAATCACGCTTGTTTTCTTCTCCTCGGGGTACTGAGATGTTTCAGTTCCCCCGGTTGCCCCCTTGCACCTATGCATTCAGTGCAAGGTACCGGCCCATGACGGCCGGTGGGTTCCCCCATTCGGACATCCACGGATCGACGCTCGCTTACAGCTCCCCGTGGCATATCGGCGTTCGCCCCGTCCTTCATCGGCTCCTGGCGCCTAGGCATCCACCGTGCGCCCTTCCTATCTTCACCTGTCGCAGGTCACCCCTGACGTTTCCACGTCAGAAGCTTCTCTCGGTATCCAGTTTCCAAGGTACATCGAGAAAGCTACCCCCATGGTCTCCCCCACGGGTCTCGCCCCCTCAAAACCGAACACGCCTGAGAGCTCCTTGCTCCGTAGAAAGGAGGTGATCCAGCCGCACCTTCCGATACGGCTACCTTGTTACGACTTCACCCCAATCATCAGCCCCACCTTCGGCGGCTGGCTCCCTCTTGCGAGGGTTACCTCACCGACTTCGGGTGTTGCCGACTCTCGTGGTGTGACGGGCGGTGTGTACAAGGCCCGGGAACGTATTCACCGCGGCATGCTGATCCGCGATTACTAGCAATTCCGGCTTCATGCAGGCGAGTTGCAGCCTGCAATCCGAACTGGGGGCGGCTTTCAGGGTTTTGCTCCGCCTCGCGGCCTCGCCTCCCGTTGTACCGCCCATTGTAGCACGTGTGTAGCCCAGGACATAAAGGGCATGATGATTTGACGTCATCCCCACCTTCCTCCGACTTACGCCGGCAGTCACCTGTGAGTCCCCGCCTTTACGCGCTGGTAACACAGGTCAAGGGTTGCGCTCGTTGCGGGACTTAACCCAACATCTCACGACACGAGCTGACGACAACCATGCACCACCTGTCTCCCCTGCCCCGAAGGGAGGCGCTATCTCTAGCGCTGTCAGGGGGATGTCAAGCCCTGGTAAGGTTCTTCGCGTTGCTTCGAATTAAACCACATGCTCCACTGCTTGTGCGGGCCCCCGTCAATTCCTTTGAGTTTCAGTCTTGCGACCGTACTCCCCAGGCGGAGTGCTTATTGGGTTTCCTTCGGCACTGAAGGGTAACCCCCCCAACACCTAGCACTCATCGTTTACGGCGTGGACTACCAGGGTATCTAATCCTGTTTGCTCCCCACGCTTTCGTGCCTCAGCGTCAGTCACTGTCCAGCAAGGCGCCTTCGCCACTGGTATTCCTCCACATATCTACGCATTTCACCGCTACACGTGGAATTCCCCTTGCCTCTCCAGCACTCAAGTCAAACAGTTTCCAAGGCCACCCCGAGGTTGAGCCTCGGTCTTTCACCCCGGACTTGCTTGACCGCCTACGCACGCTTTACGCCCAGTGATTCCGGACAACGCTCGCCCCCTACGTATTACCGCGGCTGCTGGCACGTAGTTTGCCGGGGCTTCCTCTCCCGGTACCGTCTCCCCTGCGGCTTTCCACTCCGCAGGTCGCTCTTCCCGGGTGACTGAGCTTTACAACCCGAAGGCCTTCTTCGCTCACGCGGCGTTGCTCCGTCAGGCTTGCGCCCATTGCGGAAGATTCCCTACTGCTGCCTCCCGTAGGAGTCTGGGCCGTGTCTCAGTCCCAGTGTGGCCGGTCACCCTCTCAGGTCGGCTACGCATCGTCGCCTTGGTGGGCCGTTACCCCGCCAACTAGCTAATGCGCCGCGGGCTCCTCTGTCAGCAGCGCAGTTGCGCCTTTCCCAACAGGCAGATGCCTGCCCATTGCTCTATCCGGCATTAGCACCCGTTTCCAGGCGTTATTCCGGTCTGACAGGCAGATTGCCCACGTGTTACTCACCCGTCCGCCGCTGGCTCCAAGAGGCAAGCCCCTTGAAACCCGCTCGACTTGCATGTATTAGGCACGCCGCCAGCGTTCGTCCTGAGCCAGGATCAAACTCTCAAACCTATCCTGTGATTCTCGCGAATCACTTCGTACGTTCGCTCTCATGGCGTGTTCAGTTTTCAAGGAACCAGTCGCTTTCTCACTTCGCCGCTCTGGGCGGCGCCATCCATCTTACCACACCGCATCCTCGATGGGAAGTGGGGGTTTTTGGAGGACCTTCGCTTGGACCGCCTCTTCTGGAAGGCTTCCTCTTAGATGACCCTCTCTGGATGGCTCCGCTGCCCGGCACCCGAGCGCCTGACCGGCGCCGTGGCCGTCGCAGCCATGCCGCCAGCAACGGTGCCGACGCCACAGCCGTCGCAGCAGCGACGTCGAGTAATATACCACGCCCACGCCGTGAGATCAACAGGTCAAACGCAGGATGATCGTCCAACCTTGTCCAACCTTGTGGTTTCCGCACGGGGATGCAGAACAATGCACACCATAAGCATAGGTTTCCTCGGCGGTGCGGCCGGCATGTGCACCACTTTCCCGAGGGACACGCGGTGCGCGCCGGCGCCGCGCGAGTCGTGAAAAGGACAGACCGAATCTGGCCGTCTCCCACCAGGGCCGTCTCCCACCAGGCCCGCCTGCGCGTGGGCGATTTGCGCGCCCTCACTGGCCCGGAGACACCGTGATGACCGATCCATTCTTCAGTCCTTTTTTACCAACGCATTGAAGACCATGTACGACACGCCAATCAGTACGATCAAACCAAGGAACATCGCCCCCTGGCGAACCAGGAGTTCCTCGAGTCCACTCATCCCTCGCACCATCCTTTTCCGACATGTGCGTCAAGGTATTTCGCCCGACTCACCAGCCGGGATGCTGTTCAACCCTCATCGTCCTCATTTTGCACCACCCGTGCCACCGTCGCCACCTCTTCACCTTCGGGGACGTTGATCAACTTCACCCCCTGGCTGTAGCGGCTCTGGGTGGAGATGCTGTCCACGTGGATCCGGATGGCCACACCGGCATTCGTGATGATCATCAGGTCGTCCTCATCCCGCACCATCTTCAGTCCGACCACGGGTCCGTTTTTCTCCGTGACATTGACCGTCTTAATGCCCTTGCCGCCGCGCGTTTGGATGCGATAGTCGGTGACAGGAGTCTTCTTACCATACCCTCGGCTGGTGACCACCAGTACCTCAGTGTTCGGCTCCACCACGTCGATGCCGATGACTTCGTCATCGGGTGCAAGCTGAATGCCTTTCACACCGGTCGCCGCGCGTCCCATCGGTCGGACGTCCGACTCGTGGAAGCGGATCGACATCCCCTGCTTCGTCGCCATGATGATCTCGCGATTGCCATCCGTCAGGTGCACCCCGATGACTTCGTCCTCTTCCTTAAGGTGAATCGCGATCAAGCCCGTCTTGCGGATGTTGGCATACTCGGCCAGCGGCGTCTTCTTGACGATCCCGCTGCGCGTCGCAAAGAACAGCGACACCTGGTCCGCGTCGTCCGGCGTCAGGGTGCGGACCGGGATGACCGCGGAGATCTTTTCATCCGCGTCGATGTTGAGCAAATTGATGATGGGGAGCCCCTTGGCCTGCCGGCCATACTCGGGGATCTCGTACGCCTTGAGGCTGTACATCCGCCCCTTGTTCGTAAAGAACAACAGGTGATGGTGGGACGACGTGATGTACATGTGCTCCACGAAGTCCTCTTCGCGCGTCCCAATCATGGTCATGCCGCGCCCGCCGCGGCGCTGGCTGTGGTACGCCGTCACCGGCACCCGCTTCGCGTAGCCCGCGTGCGTGATGGTGATGGCGACGTCCTGGACGGGGATGAGATCCTCCTCCGTGATGTCCCCTTCCGCGTTGACGATGGTCGTACGCCGATCGTCCGCGTATTTCTCCTTGATCTCGAGGATCTCCTTGCGGATCACGCCCATCAAGAGCTTCTCGTCCGCCAGGATGGCGCGAAGGTCGGCGATGGTCTTGAGCAGCTCCTGATACTCGCTCTCGATCTTCTCCCGTTCCAAACCCGTCAACCGCTGCAGTCGCATATCGAGGATGGCCTGTGCCTGTTCGTGGGAGAGCTGGAAGCGCGACATAAGTCCTTCTCTCGCCGTGTCCGTGTCCGCCGATCCGCGGATCAGCGCGATGACCTCGTCCAGGAATTCGAGCGCGATGCGCAGGCCTTCGAGGATGTGCGCCCGCGCCTCCGCCTTATTGAGGTCGTACTGCGTACGCCGTGTGACCACCTCGCGCTGGTGATCGAGATAGAGGGAGAGCACCTCTCGCAAGCTCAGCACCTTGGGCTGGTTGCCCACCAAGGCGAGGGTGATGACGCCAAACGTGCTCTGCAGGCCCGTGTGCTTGAACAGGTTGTTCAACACGACCTGGGGTTTGACGTCGCGGCGCAGTTCGATCACGATGCGCATCCCGTTGCGATCCGATTCGTCGCGCAGGTCCGTGATCCCGTCGATCTTCTTGTCTCGCGCCAACTCGGCGATCTTCTCAATCAACCGGGCTTTGTTCTGCTGGTACGGGATCTCCGTGACGACGATCCGCGTCTTTCCGCCGCCCATCTCTTCGAACTGCGTCTTCGCACGCACCACGATGGAGCCCCGGCCTGTCTCGTACGCGCTCTTGATGCCTTCCCGGCCGAGAATGATGCCCCCGGTTGGAAAATCTGGCCCCTTGATGACCCGCATCAGGTCATCAACCGTGGCATCCGGCTGATCGATCAGCATCACGACGCCGTCGATGACCTCGCCGAGGTTGTGCGGCGGGATGTTGGTCGCCATACCGACGGCGATACCGGAGGACCCGTTGACGAGCAGATTCGGAAACCGCGAGGGCAGGACGAGCGGTTCCTGCTCGTTGCCGTCGTAGTTCGGACCGAAATCGACCGTCTCCTTGTTGATGTCCCGCAGCAACTCCAGTGCGATGTGCGACATCCGGGCTTCCGTGTACCGCATGGCCGCTGCAGAGTCGCCGTCGATGGAGCCGAAGTTGCCGTGGCCGTCGACCAGCACATAGCGGGTCGAGAAATCCTGGGCCATGCGCACGAGCGCATCGTACACCGCCGCATCGCCGTGGGGGTGATACTTCGCCAGCACATCGCCGACCACGCGGGCGGACTTCTTGTACGGTTTGTCGGGCGTCATGCCGACCTCGTACATCGCGTACAAGATGCGCCGGTGAACCGGTTTGAGGCCATCCCGGACGTCCGGGATGGCCCGGCTGACGATCACGCTCATCGCGTAATCCAGAAACGAGTTTTTCAGCTCCTGGCTGAGATCGATAGGCAAAACCTTGCTCGCAAAATCCTCCGGCAAACGGATTCAACTCCCATCCCTAGATGTCGAGGTTGCGTACGAAACGGGCGTGTTCCTCGATGAACTCCCGCCTCGGTTCCACCTTGTCGCCCATGAGGATGTTGAAGATCATGTCGGCCTCCACCGCGTCCTCCATCGTCACCTGCAGGAGCGTCCGGTTTTCCGGGTCCATCGTCGTCTCCCACAACTGTTCCGGGTTCATCTCGCCGAGGCCTTTGTACCGCTGGATGTTGACGCCGTTGCGGCCGACCTCCTGGAGGACTCGTTCGAGGTCTGCGTCCGAATAGGCGTAGCGGACCTGCTTGCCCTTCTGCACCTTGTACAGCGGCGGCTGGGCGATGTAGACGTAGCCATGATCGATCAGGTCTTTCATGAAACGGTAGAACAAGGTCAACAGCAGGATGCGAATATGGCTGCCATCGACGTCCGCGTCCGTCATGATCACGATCTTGTGATAGCGCGCCTTCGTGATATCAAAGTCGTCGCCGATCCCGGTGCCGAGTGCGGTGATGATGGCGCGGATCTCGTTGTTGGACAGGATCTTGTCGAGGCGCGCCTTCTCCACGTTGATGATCTTTCCGCGCAGCGGCAGGATGGCCTGGAAATTGCGGTCGCGCCCCTGTTTGGCCGACCCGCCCGCGGAATCGCCCTCGACCAAATAAAGCTCGCAGACCGACGCGTCCTTGGATGCGCAGTCTGCCAATTTCCCGGGCAGTGAACTGACCTCCAGGGCGCTCTTGCGGCGGGTCAGCTCGCGTGCCTTTCGGGCCGCCTCGCGGGCGCGAGCGGCCGTCAGGCACTTGTCGACGATCCGTTTGGCAACCGCCGGATTCTCTTCGAGGAACGCCTGGAACCGTTCGGAAAACAGCCCGTCGACGATGCCCCGAACCTCACTGTTACCCAGTTTGGTCTTCGTCTGGCCCTCAAACTGCGGTTCGGGCACCTTCACGCTGACGATGGCCGTGAGGCCTTCGCGCACATCGTCTCCCGTGGGGTTGCTCTCGTTTTCCTTGATCAGGTTCATCTTCCGCCCGTAGTCGTTGATCACGCGTGTGAGCGCAGTCTTGAAGCCAGCCTCGTGCGTGCCGCCCTCGTGGGTGTGAATATTGTTCGCGAACGAGAACAGGGTCGTCGAGTACCCTTCGTTGTACTGCAGGGCGATCTCGACGGTCACTTCGTCCTTCACGCCGGACACGAACACCGGATCCGGATGCAAGACGTCCTTGGTCCGATTGAGAAACCTGACGAACTCGGCGACGCCGCCCGTGTAATGGTAGACGTACCGCTTGTCCTCCCGTTCGTCCTCCAGAACGATTTCGAGGCCTGCGTTCAGGAATGCCAGCTCGCGCAACCGGTTCTGCAAGACTTCGGAGTCAAACGTCGTGGTCTCTGTGAAAATCTCCGGATCCGGTTTGAAGGAGACCTTGGTGCCGGTCTTGTCCGTTTCTCCGATGACCTTCAGGTCGTACATGACCTCGCCGCGCTGGTATTCCTGGACGTAGATCTTCCCGTCCCGATGGACCTCCACTTTCATCCACTCGGACAGGGCGTTCACTACGGACGCCCCGACCCCGTGCAGTCCACCAGAGACTTTGTATCCGCCGCCGCCAAACTTACCGCCGGCGTGCAGCACGGTCAGTGCGGTCTCCACGGCCGGACGGCCGGTCTTCGGATGAATCCCGACGGGGAAACCCGCGCCATTGTCAATCACGGTGACGCTGTTGTCCGGGTGAATCTGAACGACAATTCGGGTACACCGCCCGGCCAGCGCCTCGTCCACGGCGTTGTCGACGATCTCCCAGACCAAGTGATGCAATCCTCGCGAACTTGTCGACCCGATGTACATGCCGGGCCGCTTGCGCACCGCCTCCAGACCCTCCAGCACTTGAATTTGTGTTTCGTCGTAGACCTGCGGTTCTGGCAATACCGTTCCCTCCAGCGTATGTCGTCCTAGACGGTGTCAAGCCGAATCAGTGCGCGGACGGATCACACGCCGGTCTGGCGTGCCCGTCGTTTCAGGGTGGCAGAAGAGATGGGGGAATAGTAGATCTGGTCCACGGTCACCACAAAGGACTTGTACGGACCCGCTTCCACGGTCACAATCCGGCCGCCCTCGGCGGCTCGGCCGAGAAAGGCCTCATTGGCTGAGTCGGCTCTTCCGCGCATATCAAAGATGCCGACAATATCTTTCGCGCGCACCGCGGTGTCTCCGCCGAGATGTATAAACACAGAAACACCTACCCCTCCTTCTGTATTATACCAGAACGCACTTGAAACAAACGCGCAGCCAGACGGAGGTTGCCTTGTATGGGAAACAGCGCCGTGGTCGTGAGGATGGTCTGCACTTTTTCACTCATCGACCACACCAGCCGCTGTTGGCGCGTGTTGTCCAGCTCCGACAACACGTCGTCTAGTAAGAGCACGGGGTACTCACCGACTTCGTCCCGGATCAAGTCCATCTCGGCCAGGCGGAGGGACAAGGCGATGGTCCGCTGCTGGCCTTGGCTCGCGAAGGACTGCACCGGTTGTCCGTCGATGAAGAACAACAGGTCGTCGCGGTGCGGGCCCACCGACGTGTGGCCGGTTTGCAGATCGGCCGCACGGCGGGTTGCCAAGGCCTGCAGAAGGGCCTCGCGGACCTCTGCGACTGAAATCGATCCAGCCTCCCCCAACCCTTCGAGAGGGCTTCGGTATTGGAACGTGAAGCGCTCCCGGCCATCGGAAATCTCGTCGTGGATCCGTTGCGCGATGCCGCGCAGGCGCGTCAGAAACCCGTGGCGCCGCACCACCACCTCAGCGCCGTGGTCGGCCATCTGCGCCTCGAGCACCTCCAGATAGGTGTTATCCACCCGGTCCTGTTTCAGGAACGCGTTGCGCTGTTGAAGTGCGCGCTGATACTGGGCCAGGTGGTAGAGATACTTGGGCTGGGTCTGGCCGATCTCCATGTCGATAAACCGGCGTCGTGCGGCTGGCGCCCCTTTCACCAGCTGGAGATCTTCCGGTGCAAACAGAACCACCTGAAAGTGGCCGACGAAATCAGTCATCTTCGCCTGCAGAACCCCGTTGACCTCGGCGCGTTTGGCGCCGCGGTGCAGTTCGACCGCCAGGGTTCGTGGCCTGCCCGCGGTGATGACCTGCGCGCTGACGCGAGCACCGTCGGCTCCCCACTGGATGCAATCGGCGTCGCGCGATGTCCGATGCGCCCTGCCCATGGCGAGGAAGTACACGGCCTCGAGAGCGTTCGTCTTCCCCTGGGCATTCTCGCCGATGAATACATTCACCCCCGGGGAGAATTCGATCCGCTGGTGTGTATAGTTTCGGTACTGCGTCAGTTCCAGCCATTCGATGTGCATCGTCGGTTCCGCCGGTTGAAGGTTACCTCCAGAGAATTGGCGAGATGAGTTGGAGGCCATTTTCGGCCCCAGATTCCCGGATGGTGAACGGTTGGTTGGGGCCATTGAATTGCAGCACAACCTCGTCGGCGCTCAGCGCGCGCAGCGCGTCCAGGACGTACCGGGCATTGAATGCGATCGACAGGTCGTCCCCCTCCATGCGGTTGGCCTCAATGCGTTCAGAGACGTTGCCGATCTCCGAAGAGCTCGACGACACCTGAATGGAGGTCCCACTGATCTCGAAACGCACCATATGGTTTTCGCGATCGCGGGCGATGAGGGCCGCGCGATCGACCGCATCGGCCATCAGGCCCGCATCGATGGCCACTTCGGTGCGGTGGGTGCTCGGGATGATCCGGGTGGTGTCCGGGTATGTGCCTTCGATGAGACGAGTGTAAAAGTGCGTGGTGCCGACCACGAACAGGCTGTGGCTGTCCGATACGTACAGCTGGACGGGCACGTTGTCGTCAGGCAGGATTTTCGCCAGCTCGACGAGCGACTTGCTGGGAATGATGACGTTCCAGGCGGAATCGCCGGCTTCCGCGGAGCCGATCCAGCGGGTGGCGAGGCGGAGCCCGTCGGTTGCGGTGAACTGCAGACGGCCGGTACCGAGTTCCACGTGCACACCGGTGAGGATCGGCCGGACCTCTGATGTTGCCGAGGCGAATGCGGTGGCGCGCACCAGTTCGCGAACGTGGTCGCTGGTGACCTGGAGCGATTGACTGGACTGGAACACGGGCAGTAAGGGGAATTCCGCGGCATCGATGCCATGCAGATGAAATTCCACCTGGCCGCAGCGGATCTCGGTCATGTAGTTGGAACCGACTCCGACGGAGACTTCGCGGTTGGGCAGCTTTCGCACGACGTCGGCGAGATAGCGGGCGGACAGGACGATGGCGCCGGGCTCTTGGACAGAGAGCAAGTTGACATCGTCAGCCGGAACTTCGACGCGGATGCCGAGTTCAAGATCGTACGCGGTGGCAATTAAACGGCCGGCTTCCGCCTGCAGCAGGATGCCAGTGAGGACCTGTTTGGTCGTCCGGACGGCGACCGCTTTAGACGCGGTTTGCAGGACGTTGAGCAGCGCCGGTTGGGCAATGGTGAATTTCATGGCATGGGTGAGCTCCCTTCTGCATAGGCTCTAGTGTCTGGCGAGAGATGCCGGACAAATCCTGTCAGCCTGTGTCGGCGCGCGATGAAATCGCGGAGCCGAGGAATAAGGATCAGGATCTGATCATATCGTGATCAAGAAGTAAAAACAGTAATAAGTCCTGTGCATCTTGTGGATATGTGACTCAGATCCTTGCAAATGACAGGTTATCCACATGTGGATAACCTGTGGACAAGCTGTATCATCAGGCGAGGCTTCTCCACCGGGCTGTTGACAACCCGGGTGGCCGTGTCCTTTGGCATGTCTTCAGAACAGCGTCCGGATGGCTTCCGCCAGCCGTTCCACCGTGGCCTTTAACTGCGGATCGCGCGCGAGTTCTTGGCTGACTTTCTCGCACGCGTGCAGGACCGTCGTGTGGTCGCGGTCGCCGAACGATTCGCCGATCTTCGGAAGGGAGAGATCGGTGAGCTCGCGCGCCAGGTACATAGCGATTTGACGCGGGAAGGCGACATTCTTGGTTCGTTTTTTGGCCTTCAGGTCGTCCGGTTTGAGGCCGAAGTGATCGCTGATCACCTTTTGGATCTGCTCGACGGTGACAATGCGCGGTTTGTGGTGGGCGATCATCTCCTGGAGCGCTTGTTCCGCCAGTTCGAGCGAAATGTCTTGGTTGACGAGTGACGAGTAAGCGATGAGTCGGACCAAAGCGCCCTCGAGTTCACGGATGTTCGAGTCGATCTGCGTGGCGATGAAATACGCCACCTCCTCTGGCAGGTCGATCCCGTCGGCTTTCGCCTTTCGCTGCAGAATGGCGATCCGCGTCTCCAAGTCCGGTGGATGGATGTCGGTGATGAGTCCCCACTCGAACCGGGAGCGAAGCCGGTCCTCCAGTGTCGAGATCTCCTTCGGAGGCCGATCGCTCGAGATCACGATCTGTTTGTGGGCCTCGTGCAGCGCGTTAAAGGTATGGAAGAATTCCTCCTGAGTCGACTCCTTGCCGGCGATAAACTGAATGTCGTCGATCAGTAAGACATCGATGTTGCGGTAGCGGTTGCGAAAGTCGCCCGTGCTGTTGTCGAGGATGGCGGCGATAAACTCGTTGGTGAATCGCTCGGAACTGAGGTACAGGACCTTCAGTTCCGGTTTCCGGCGCATCACGTGGTGAGCGATGGCGTGCATCAAGTGTGTCTTGCCAAGGCCTACGCCGCCGTAGATGAACAGCGGATTGTACCGTTCGGCCGGACGTTCGGCAACGGCCAGGCATGCGGCATGTGCGAACCGGTTGCTGTTGCCAATGACAAAGGTTTCGAAGGTGTAACGCGGGTTGAGCGGCAGGGCATCGGCCTTGATCGTATCGTCGGCGGCGGGCATTGCTTCCACGCCAGCTTCTGAAGGCGCTTTCTCCGCATCCTGCGCCGGATCGAGGCTGGTGGTGAACTTCAACGTGTATTCCTGGTCGGTCAGCGTGGTCAGAAACGAACGGATGACTTCCCTGTAGTTTTTATGGATCCAATTCCGCGCGAAGGTGGTCGGTACAAAGATGGTGATGCAGTTCTCCTCCGGGTTGTAGTCGACAATTTGCGTGCCGCCGAACCAGGTTTGGAGGGAGGGACCGCTCATCTGTTCCCCGAGCATGTCAAGTACTTTGTCCCACAGATTTTGAAAGAAGACCGCGTCAAACGCGCTGCTCACAGGACTCATGAAAAGAAAAGCCTCCTGAACGGCGTGGTGAAGCTGGCCACGATGGGGAGGTGGATTGGTGTCGAGGTTGTGCACAATTTTATCCACAGGTTGTGGATAAAATTGTGGATGTCTGTAGTTATCCACAAGACCACGGTGTCGTAGCGTGTCTAATCATATCAGATTTTGCAGCGCATCTGCAATTGGGAGGGTAAGTTATACACAGGATCCCCTGTGTGCAAGGGATGGCTTCCACAGGGTTGTACACATGTGGACAACCTGTGGGCGATCTGTGGAAGCCCCGCAGGGGGGCATGTGCCCGAAGAGGTACGCCCAGGAGAAGCCAGCCGGTACAGTCGTCCATGCGATGGGTTCTGTTTGACAGTATGGCGCAGGGTTGGGTATAATGTTCGCCAGTGTTTTTCTTGTGAAAAAGGGGGTGGCCTGTTTGAAGCCGACATATCAACCCAACGTGCGCAAGCGCAAGAAGGTGCACGGGTTCCGCAAGCGCATGAGCACGAAAAACGGCCGCAAAGTGCTGGCTGCTCGCCGTCGCAAGGGACGCAAGGTATTGTCCGCATAAAGGGATAGAGGGCCACGCCATGTGGCCTTTTTTCATATCGCCGTTGGTGTGGGATCCGGGCGGCGGAAAGGGTGGCGCATGGTGCAGCGGGAGTACCGGTTGAGGGAAAACAGGGACTTTCGGCGGGTCTTCCAGAGAGGTAAATCGGCTGCGACCGCCCGCCTCGTCCTGTACTGGCTGGAGAACCGGGAAGGGCACTACCGCGCCGGGATTTCGGTGAGCAAAAAGGTTGGAAACGCGGTGGTGCGCAACCGCGTGAAGCGGCGTCTGAGAGCCTGCTTCCTGACGCTCAAAGCGGAGCTGGCGCCGAAGCCGGTCGATCTGGTTGTGGTCTGCCGGCCGGCAGCGGCGGAGGCATCGTTCGCCGATCTGTACGGGGACCTGATGAAATTGCTCAAACGGGCCAAAATCATGGTATGATGGGGAAGATGATAGAATGGGGGCGGAAGAGGATTCGTGGTGCGTTGGATGATGTTGAAGCTCATCCGGTTCTACCAAGTGGCCATCTCCCCTTTGACGCCGCCTCGGTGTCGATTTGTTCCCAGTTGTTCACAATATGCGTTGGAGGCCGTCACGCGTTTCGGCGCGTGGAAAGGCGGTCTGCTGGCCCTGCGGCGGCTGGTGAAGTGCGGACCGTGGCATCCTGGCGGTTTTGACCCTGTGCCAACGCAAAAATAGGAGGAATCGTCTGTTGGCTTCAAAAACTCGCAGGAATCGCGCGTGGCAGTGGGTGATTGGCGCCGTCGCCATGCTGTCCTTGTCCGGCTGCGCGATGTATCCTACGCATCCCGGGGACTGGCCGCAGAACACGTGGGGCGACATCCTGAAGGCGGTTTCCGCCGTGATTGACTTTTTCTCGAAGTATACGGGCGGCAGTTACGGTGTCGGGTTGTTGATCGTGACCGTGCTCGTGCGGTTGTTGATCCTCCCGTTGATGGTGCGCCAAATCCGGTTCTCGAAGGTAATGCAGCAGATTCAGCCAGAGATGCAGAAACTGCGTGAACGATACAAAGGTGACCCGCAAAAGGCTCAGGAAGAGATGATGAAGCTGTATCAGAAGTACGGGGTCAACCCGATGGCGGGATGTGTGCCGATGCTGATTCAGTTGCCCATTCTGTATGCGCTGTTTGGCGCCATCGAAGGAAACCCCGCCTTGAATAGCAGCACCTTCCTGGGGATTTTCCACCTGGGTCAGCCGGATCATTATTACATCCTGCCGCTGATCGCCGCCATTACCACCTATCTGTCGTCGAAGGTGATGATGACGGGCAACGATCCGCAACAGAGGATGATGCTGTTCGTCATGCCGGTGTTCATCTTCTTCATCGGCAGCCGGTTCGCGTCCGGGCTCGCGCTATACTGGATCTACAGCAATATCTTCACAACCGTGCAGACGTACTTTATCCGCGTTCGGCCGGCCAACGCCGCAAGTACCCAGGGCGGTCGTTGATCCCGGCGGCGCCGGTAAGAGGGGAATGGTCACGTGAAGACGGTGGTGGCGACTGGTCGCACCGTGGAAGACGCGGTCCGGTCCGCTCTGGTGCGGTTGGGAGTTCCAAGAGAACGGGTACAGGTACGCGTTCTCCAAGAGCCGGTGAAACCGAGGTTCGGATTTATCGGCGGGCGAGACGCGCGGGTTGAGGTATCCGTCATCCCAACGGTGGAGGAGATCTGCCAGGAGTTTGTGGAAGGCGTATTAAGACGGATGGGGATACGGGCGGAGGTACATGTCCGAACGGGACTCTCCGAGGACGGCAGCGTGTGTTTGCACGTCGATTGCGCCGAGGAGGATGCGGCCCTGGTCATCGGCCGCCGGGGGAGTACCCTCGATGCGCTGCAATACTTGGTCAACGTGATCGCGAACCAAGGCCGGGAAGGGCACATTCGGATCTCGCTGGATTGCGGCGATTACCGGCGCAGGCGGCGGGAAAGCCTGGAGAAGAAGGCGGAGCGCGCTGCGGCGAGGGCTGTCCGGACGAAACGCCCCGTTTGGCTCGAGGCGATGCCGGCATCGGACAGGAAGGTCATCCACACATACCTACAGGGCAGGACGGACGTCACGACCACGAGCGAGGGTTCGGATCCGCACCGAAAGGTCGTGATCATCCCGGTGGTCTCCTCCGAACCGGCGAGGTCTGCACGAACGCGGCGCCACAGCCGGTGACTCGCGCGGCAAACTCGACAACGCGTGTTGGATGCATTTCATCGCCCTTCCTCTGTCCGGAATGGATGGAGCGAAGGGCTTTACCCGCTTAGCGGTGACTCGGACGAGTGCTGGGGCGTGAAGGAGGGAAGGAACTTGCAGTCGGACACCATTGCGGCCATCTCGACGGCGCTCGGTGAGGCGGGAATCGGTGTGGTGCGCGTCAGCGGTGCGCAGGCGCGCGATGTGGTGGACCGGGTGTTCCGCCTGCCTTCCGGGCGGCACGCACGCCTGCCGGCGCATAGAGGGCTGTTTTATGGAACGGTGATCGATCCCTTTGAGGAACGGCCTATCGACGAGTGCATCCTGCTCTGGATGCCGGGGCCGCGCAGTTACACGGCGGAGGATGTCACAGAGTTGCAGGTGCACGGGGGAATCCGCGTGATCGAGGCGGTCCTGGAGGCTGTCCTGCAGGCCGGGGCACGGTTGGCGGAGCCGGGGGAGTTCACGAAGCGCGCCTTTTTGAACGGCCGCATCGACCTGTCCCAGGCCGAGGCGGTGATGGACCTCATTCGAGCGAAGACGGATTTGGCCCGCCGATCGGCGTGGGCGCAGATGCAGGGCCGCTTCAGCGAGGTGGTGCGCGGTTTGCGCCGTCGCCTCCTGGAATTGCAGGCTCATGTGGAGGTCACGCTCGACTACCCGGAGCACGACGTGGAGGCCGTGGCGTGTGAACAGGTCGTGGCGGTGGGAGAATCGTTGATGGCGGAGATCGATCGCCTGTTGGCCGACGCGAGAGTCGGCCAGATCCTGCGCGAGGGGGTCGTGACCACCATCACCGGCCGGCCGAACGTCGGGAAATCCTCTTTGTTGAACGCTCTCCTGCGCCGGGAGCGGGCCATCGTGACCGACATCCCGGGGACGACCCGCGACGTGATCGAAGAGTATGTCAACCTGCGCGGGATTCCGTTCCGGCTTGTGGATACGGCAGGCATTCGCGAGACGGAGGACGTGGTCGAGCGCATCGGCGTTGAACGTTCCCGGGAAATGGTCGTGCAGTCGGAGCTGGTGCTGTTGGTGCTGAACGGGAGCGAGGCGCTGACGGAAGAAGATGTCCAGTTGCTGACGGAGACGCGCGGCAGACCGCGGGTGGTCGTGGTGAATAAGTCCGACCTGCCGTCCGCGTGGGAAGACGCCGAGATCCGGGCGTGGACGGGCAGTGACCCGGTGGTTCACGTGTCTGCGAAGTCGGCGAGCGGCCTTGGTATGCTGGAGGAGGAGATGGAGCGCGCGGTCCTGGGGGGCGAGGTGCGGACCGCCGAAGCGGCGTACATGACGAACGCGAGGCAGGCGGATCTGCTGCGCCGCGCCCGGCGGGACCTGGAAGATGCGGTGCATGCGGCGTCCATCGGCGCCACGCTGGATGTGGTGGCGGTGCAACTGCAGGCGGCGTACGGGTCGCTTGGCTTGGTCATCGGGGAGGAGGCTGGGGAAGATCTCCTCGATGCAATTTTCTCTCAGTTCTGCCTCGGCAAGTGAGGCCAAAAGGGGGGAACGGGATGCGGTTTTTTGCCGGATCGTACGAGGTCATTGTCATTGGGGCGGGGCATGCCGGATGCGAGGCGGCCCTGGCGGCAGCGCGGATGGGCTGCCGGACGCTGTTGCTGACCATCAACCTGGACACCATCGCGTACATGCCGTGTAATCCTTCCATCGGCGGGCCTGCCAAAGGCATCGTCGTACGGGAGATCGCCGCCCTGGGTGGTGAGATGGCCCGCAACATCGACCGGACGTACATTCAGATGCGCATGCTGAACACCGGCAAGGGGCCGGCGGTTCAGGCGCTGCGCGCCCAGGCGGACAAGGCGTTGTACGGGTTGACGATGAAATGCACGCTCGAGAATCAACCCAACCTGTCGTTGAAGCAGGGCATGGTGGAGGAGATCTTGACCCAGAACGGGCGCGTGAAGGGCGTGGTGACGAAGTCGGGCGCCGAGTATCACGCAAAGGCGATCGTCCTGACGACGGGGACCTATCTGCGCGGGCGCATCTTCATCGGTGAAGTGTCCTACGAGAGCGGGCCCAACGGTCAGATGCCGGCCGTGAAGTTGACAGAGAGCCTGTTGGATCTGGGATTCGATCTCGTCCGATTCAAGACCGGTACGCCGCCACGCGTCAACCGGAACACCATCGACTTCGACAAACTGATCGTACAGCCGGGCGATCCGGAGCCGCAGCATTTCTCGTACGATCCGGACATCCCGCCGCGCGAGCAGGTGCCCTGTTGGCTGACCTATACGAATGAACACTCCCATGAGCTGATCTTGGAGAACCTAGAACGGGCGCCGATGTACTCGGGCCAGATTCAAGGGACGGGCCCTCGGTACTGCCCGTCGATTGAGGACAAAGTCGTGCGCTTCCGCGATCGCCCCAGCCATCAGGTGTTCCTGGAGCCGGAGGGACGCAACACGTCGGAATGGTATGTGCAGGGGTTGTCCACGAGTCTCCCGGAGGACGTGCAGATCCGGCTTTTGCACACCATCCCTGGACTCGAGAACGTGGAGATGTTGCGCCCGGGGTACGCCATCGAGTATGACGCCATTGTCCCCACGCAGCTGTGGCCGAGCCTGGAGAGCAAATCCGTAGAAGGCCTCTTTACCGCCGGGCAGATCAACGGCACGTCAGGCTACGAGGAGGCGGCCGGGCAGGGTATCATGGCGGGGATCAACGCGGCGCGCAAGGTGAAAGGCGAGGAACCGGTGGTGCTGGCGCGATCGGATGCGTATATCGGCGTGATGATCGACGATCTCGTGACGAAAGGGACCAACGAACCCTACCGACTGCTCACGTCGCGGGCAGAGTACCGTCTGCTGCTGCGGCACGACAACGCGGATCTGCGCCTGATGGAGACAGGCTACCGGATTGGGCTGTTGCCGGAACGCTATTACGATGCGATGATGCGCAAGCGCGCCGGCATCGAGGTGGAGATCCAGCGGCTGCGCCGGACGCGGGTGCATCCTGAGGAGGCGAATCCGGTGCTGGAGGCCATCGGATCGAGGCCGGTGGATGAGGCGGTGGCGTTGGAGCAATTGCTCCGTCGCCCGGAAGTCTCCTACGGGGACGTCCATCGGATACGTCCGGCCGACGATTCGGTGCCTGCTGAGGTGGCGGAACAGGTGGAGATCCAGGTGAAATACGCCGGGTACATCGAAAAGCAGCAGCAGGAGATCGAACGGTTGCGGAAACTGGAGGAGCGCCGGATTCCGGCCGACGTGATCTATGCGGACATCCATGCGCTGTCGTCCGAGGCGCGGGAAAAACTGGCGAAGATCCGGCCGCAGACGGTCGGCCAGGCGGCGCGGATCCCGGGTGTGACGCCTGCGGATATCTCGATTCTCCTGGTGTATCTCGAACAGAAGAAGGGCAAGGCGGCCAATGCTTGACGTGCGGCAGGCGGAGGCGTTGGTCGCAGCACATGCCGGCCCGTTCTCGGTGTATTATGAGACGCTGATGGCTTGGAACGAACGCGTGAATCTCACCGCCATCACGGATCGGGACGAGGTGTTCGTCAAGCATTTCGTGGACAGCGTGACGGTGGCGGGCTTGGACGAATGGAGGGCCCTGTCCAAAGGGGCGAGGGTGGTTGATGTCGGTACGGGTGCGGGGTTCCCCGGCTTGCCGCTGGCCATATGCTTTCCCGATTTGAAATTCGTGCTCCTGGACGCGCTGCAGAAACGCGTGCGTTTTTTGCAAGAGGTCGCGCAGCGGTTGGGTCTGCGAAACGTCGAGGTGGTACACGGACGAGCGGAGGACATGGCCAGGCAGGAAAGTCTGAGGGGAGAGTTCGACGTGTCCGTCTCACGCGCGGTGGCGCACCTTGCGGTGTTACTGGAGTTGACGATGCCGTTCATCCGGCCGGGCGGGGTGACGATCGCTTGGAAGGGACCCGGCGTGGTGGATGAGTTGGCTTCCGGTGAGCAAGCGGCGCATCTCTTGGGCGGGGCTGTCCGGACGGTGATCGATCTGGAATTGCCCAGCGGTGCAGGGCGCAGAAGCTTGGTGGTGGTGGAACAGCGCAGCGCGGTTCCTGCGCGCTACCCGCGCAAGGCGGGTACGCCGCAGCGCCATCCGTTGGCTTGAACCAAGCCCTGGCCGTAGCAGAGGGTGCGAGCGGATGGGAGTCTCAGTCGATACTTGGCCATGGTCTGCGGACGGCGGTCCAGGTGGAAGATGCCGTCGGAGGTTGGCGAAAAAAGGGAACTTTTGTCGAAGAGGCAGGAATCCGCCCGCAAGAGTCGTACTCTGAGTCAACAAGAGGAAGACGGATGGTCGGGAGACTGAAACAGAATGAGGGGACACCGGGTATGAGAGAGACATGGGGTCGATTGCTTGGTGTGCGCGAACAGGCAGAGGATACGGCGGTGATGGACATCGCGGTCGACGAGATCGTGTCCAATCCGTATCAGCCGCGGAGTGTGTTCGATGAAGAGGGCATCGCTGAGTTGGCGAGGACCATCCAGACGCACGGCGTGATCCAGCCCATCGTGGTTCGCCGGCATCAGGGCAAATACGAACTGATCGCTGGAGAACGCCGCCTGCGGGCGGTGAAGTCGTTGGGTTGGGCGACCATTCCGGCGATTGTCCGCCAGCTGAACGATGCGCAGACGGCCTCGGCGGCGTTGATTGAGAATCTCCAGCGCGAAGGGCTCACGCCGATCGAAGAAGCGGTCGCATATCAACAGCTGTTGGAACTGCACGGATTGACACAGGAGAGCTTGGCGCAGAGGTTAGGCAAGGGCCAATCCACCATCGCCAATAAGCTCCGCTTGTTAAATTTGCCTCAGGAAGTGCAGGATGCCCTGCTGAAACGGAGCATCACGGAACGGCACGCCCGCGCCCTGTTGGCTCTGCCTTCGGAAGAACTGCAGGTAAAGCTGTTGCGTGAGTGCATGCAGCGGGGCTGGAACGTCAAACAGATGGAGGAACGCGTAAAGGCGGTCCTCGAATCCCTGCAGACGGAGCCAAAGAGGAAACCCAGGCGGAAAGGGCTGTCTCGGGACGTCCGCCTCGCGGTGAACACCATCCGGCAATCCTTGCAGATGATTGAAAAATCCGGCCTGACGGTGACGTGCGAGGAGAAGGACGCCGAGCAATTCTACGAGTTCGTGATCCGCGTTCCTAAGAAGTCCTCTTGAATCTATCTTCGTCAT
Source organism: Alicyclobacillus macrosporangiidus CPP55 (assembly GCF_000702485.1). GTDB lineage: Bacteria > Bacillota > Bacilli > Alicyclobacillales > Alicyclobacillaceae > Alicyclobacillus_H > Alicyclobacillus_H macrosporangiidus_B. The sequence goes on from NZ_JNIL01000001.1 coordinate 2,501,911, forward strand.
CTCCTCTACGGAAGCCGCTCAAGCTGCCCGGCGCGACTCCGCCAGCGGCGGGGACGGGCCGGGTGGCGCCTTCGGCCTGATCCGGATTGTGCCACCCGAATCATCCCTTGCGAGAATGCGTCCCCCGCGGAATCGTTTTGCAGTACAATGGGAATTGCTTTATGCATTTGGATGTCTGTAAGGAGGTCGCGCTGGTGTCCAGTGGTCGAGTAATAGCGGTGGCAACCAGAAGGGCGGCGTAGGGAAAACAACGACGACGGTGAACCTGGGCGCTTGCATGGCCTGTCTCGGCAAGCGAGTGCTACTGATAGACATCGACCCACAGGGCAACACCACGTCTGGAATCGGTATCAATAAGGCGGATGTGCGCTACTGTGTCTATGATGTGATTATCAATGACGTCCCGGTAGAGGAGGCGATTCTGCCGACGGCGGTGGAGAACCTGTGGGTCTTGCCTGCGACCATCCAGCTCGCCGGGGCCGAGATTGAATTGGTGCCGACCATTTCACGGGAGGTCCGGCTGCGCCGGGCCTTGCAGCCGCTGAGGAGCCGGTACGACTACATCATCATCGACTGCCCGCCGTCTCTGGGATTATTGACGGTCAACGCGCTGACGGCCGCGGACTCGGTGTTGATCCCCATTCAGTGCGAGTATTACGCCCTGGAAGGGTTGAGCCAGCTGTTGAACACCGTGCGCCTCGTCCAAAAGCACTTGAACACCTCTCTGGAGGTGGAGGGGGTGCTGCTGACGATGCTGGATGCGCGCACGAACCTGGGTTTGCAGGTGATTGAGGATGTGAAGAAGTATTTTCGTGATAAGGTGTATCGCACCATCATCCCGCGCAACGTCCGGTTGAGTGAAGCGCCGAGTCATGGCCAGCCGATCGTGTTCTATGATGCGAAGTCGAAGGGCGCTGAGACTTATATGGATCTCGCCAAGGAAGTGTTGAGAATTGAGTAAGAGGGGACTCGGAAAAGGGTTGGAGGCGCTGATCCCGCTCAATGTGACCGAGGACGACACCGTGTCCTCGGTGGATATCCGCGATCTGAGGCCGAACCCGTATCAGCCGCGCCGAGACTTCAACGAAGAGAAGCTGGAAGAACTGGCGCAGTCGGTCCGTGAACATGGCATCATTCAACCTTTGATCGTGCGGCGGAGCGCCGTTCGGGGCTACGATATCGTGGCAGGGGAACGGCGTTTCCGGGCGGCGCAGATGGTCGGACTGACGACTGTGCCGGTTGTGGTTCGGGATCTGTCTGACGTCGAATTGATGGAGATCGCGGTCATCGAAAATCTGCAGCGGGAAGACCTGAATCCCATCGAAATCGCGGAAGCGTATCAGAACCTGATGGAGCGGGCGGGGCTGACGCAGGATGAGTTGGCACGGCGGGTGGGGCAGAGCCGGAGCCATGTGGCGAACATGTTGCGTCTGTTGCAGCTGCCGGATGAGGTTCGCCAGATGGTGTCCAAAGGGAAGCTGACCATGGGACATGCGCGGGCCCTGCTCGCGGTGGAGGACACGGGACGGCTGGCGGAGCTGGTACGCAAGGTCACGGAGGAGGGGCTCAGCGTTCGAGAACTGGAGTCTTTGATCTATCCTCAGAAGAAAAATGTTTCACGTGAAACAAAACAGACAAATCGGGGGACAAAGACGAGGTCACCGAACCCCGTGGATGTGTTTGTCCGGCACTACGAAGACCAATTCAGAGCGTTTCTCGGGACGCCGGTCCACATTCGCCACGGGAAGAAACGCGGCAAGATTGAGATCGAATACTTCTCCCAGGAAGATTTGGAACGTATTCTTGGCTTGTTCTCAGCGCGAGTCGAGTAGGACGGTGGGGACGGTTGGTGTTGTTGGGTGCCATCGTCAACGCGGTGGCCATCGTGATCGGGACGACCATCGGCACATGGATTCCGGGCATCGGGGAGCGCACGAAGTCGACCATTCTGCAAGGACTCAGCCTGGCGGTGATCCTCATCGGGTTGAGCATGGCGCTGTCGGATACCGCGGACCTTCTGATCATCGTCGTCAGTATGGCCATCGGTGGCGCGTTGGGCGAATGGATGGGCATTGAACCGTGGTTGGACCGCGTCGGCCAGCGGATCGAATCGCGATTCAAAACCATCGGCACCGGGCGGGTGGCACAGGCCTTCGTCACCGCGAGCCTGGTGTTTTGTGTTGGCTCCATGAGCATCGTGGGCGCGATTCAAAGCGGGGTACAGGGGCAGAATGACACGCTCTACGTCAAGTCGATGTTGGACGGGTTCACTGCCATCATCTTCGCGTCGACCTTCGGCCCCGGCGTCTATCTGGCGGCCGTGGTGGTTTTCGTCTACGAAGGTGCCATCGCTTTAGCAGCCCGCGTCATCGGCATGGCGTTGGCGAATGAGGCGGTCATCGCCTGCCTCACCGCCACGGGCGGGCTGTTGATCGTCGGCATTGGCCTCACCATCCTCGGGGTAAAGAAAATCGCGGTCGGCAACCTGCTGCCGGCGATGCTGGTCGCAGCGGTGCTCAAAGGGTTGGCGCCTCACGTGAACTATGCCCTTCATGCCTGGTGGCACCTTGGATGAGGAAGATCGTATCACGCGCGGGATGCCAAAATGTGATATCCCGCCGGCATCTGCAACCTGTTTGAATCCTGAGGGCAACATGATGTGAGAAAATCCGGGATCTGCGACGGCGGGTCCTGAACAGAAACGGAGAGAGGGAACATGCCGGACACCTGGAGCGTTCTACAATGGGGATCCCTGGCCGCATGGGTTCTTGCCCTGATTGCCTTCATCCTCTCTTGCGTCGCGTGCTGGACTGGGAGCCGATTGAACCGACGGTTTCGCAAGTGGAAGAGCATCCACGCCACAGCGGATCTGGAGGAGGTTTATGCGCGGACGCTGGATCGCGTGTCTGAGCTCGAGGGGGCGCTGCAATCGGCCCGTGCCGAGATCGAACAGCTCCGGGCTCAGTTGGAGCGAAAGATCTCCACGGCCCGCGTCATCCGGTACAACGCCTTTGCCGACACGGGCAGCGACTTGAGCTTTTCGATCGCGCTGCTCGACGATCACGCGGACGGCGTGGTGATCTCGTCCATCTACGGCCGCGAAGAGTCGCGTACATACGCGAAACCGGTGAAGGCCGGCGAATCCGCCTATCCGCTCACGGACGAGGAGCGGCAGGTGATTGAGGGGCTTCAGCCGAATCCAGAGAGAAAATCTCCGATACGGGTGTGACGGATGCCGAAACATTTTCATTTCTTGGTGAACCGAATTGCCGGGAGAGGCCGCGCGGCCCGGGTTTGGGAGCGCGTGCGCGCGAGACTCGAAGAGCACGCAAAACTTCACCCAGACCTGCTATACACCTCTTCACAGGCTGGACAGCCATTTCCCTTCGATCAACTGTCGAAAGATACCGTGCTGGTCGCGGTAGGCGGCGATGGATCCGTGCACCACGCCGCTGCCATCGCTGTAAGAGAGGGATTGTCTCTCGGAGTGATCCCGGCCGGGACGGGCAACGATTTTGCCGCGGCGCTCGGGATTCCGGAAGACCCGGCTCGCGCGGTCGATGTTCTGCTTTCCGGCGAGCCCAGGCCGGTGGACGTCGCGCAGGTGGGGGAGCGGTTGTTCATCAATGCAGGGGGTTTCGGTATCGACGCCGATATCGTCCACTTCGTCGAAGGGCATTCCTGGGTAAAACAACGTGGCACCTTCGGGTACGCGGTCGCCTTCCCCGTCGTAATCCTTCGCCATCGCCCTTACAACGTGCAGGTGCAGTTGGACGGGGAACAGATGCGGTTCGAACGGGTCACCATCCTCGTGGCCGCCATCGGTCCTCGATTGGCGGGTGGGATGAAGATCGCGCCTGAGGCGAGCCAGTTCGACGGGATGTTCGACGTGTGCGTCGCGCACGGCTTCACCAAACCCGGTTTACTGAAGGCCTTCCCGACCATTTACAAGGGGACGCACGTCCGCCTGCCCGGCGTGTTCATGGGCCGGGCCAAGCGCATCGTGCTCGATTTTGAAGGTGAAACGTACCGCGGGCAGTTCGACGGTGAGCAGGTGTCCGGGCGCGGGCGGGTTGAATTGGAATGCCGGTCGGACCTGTTGCGCGTCTGCTTGCCCCGCGGTCGTCAATGACCCTGCACCGACTCGATGATCCGCTGGCGGGTGCGTAGCCGGTACAGGCTGTTGCGGAGCGCCTCGACGACGGTGTCCGTCATGCGCATGACCACGCCGAGGCGGGTGTTCTGGAGAACGAAGTATTCCATGAATCCGCAGACGTTGACGACGCCGGTCAACGTGAAGTCGCCGAACTCCGGCAGAGATTTCTTGACCCCAGCCCCTGGGCGAAGGGGGCCTTCTTCGAGGATGATCTGACCGACGTGATCGAATCTTCCGAGGCACGCGTCGACGGCCAGCACGAACGGCCGCCGGCCGTGCTTTTTTTGCAGCCGCTCCAAGGTTGCGCCGAGATTGACGGCGTGAACAGGCTCGTCCAGGGTTCCGTACACCGTCACATCGGTGGAGTGCTGGAGCTTTGTGCCGATGATGGGACCGAAGGCGTCTCCAGTAGATCGATCCGTCCCCACGCACACCACCACAATCTCGCGATCATCGGCGCGCTGAAACATCTGGTCCAACGCCGCGCTCAATCGTGGAACGGCCAGTTCGTCATCAAAGGGAATTCGAAAGCCCGGAAACGAACCCGCCCATGCGTTGTGTCGAGACGCGTCATCGCGCACAAGAAATCCTCCCAAACCGGAATATTCCTAGTATACGTAGGCGTACCTTGGACTATACCTGGACGCCTCGGCAGGAAGGGGGAAGACGATGGTCGACGTCGCCCTGTTGGCGGTAGCCACCTGGTGCACGTTGCTGTTGGCGGGGCGCGGTGTATACGAGGTGCTCGCCTACACCGGTGGTGTGTTGGCGGCCGGCTACGCAGGCGTGCAGGCATCAGGCTGGGTGATGACCCACTGGCTTTCTCCGGCCAGTCCAGCCATGCTGTGGGTGGAACGGCACATCCGAGACCAAGCGGACAGTGTCATGGCACTCGCATCGTGGCTCCCTCCAGAACCGGCCAGCGCATCTCTGACGCATACGCAATGGATCGCTTGGCACGTCGTGCAGGTGGTCTTCACGGCATGCGTGACCTTCGCGGTCTTCACCATGTTTGTCACCAGCGCCTCGTTGTCCGACGCGCTGTGGGACCGGCGGGCGATGGCTGCCCAGTGGAAGGAGCGCCTTGCGTCCACCGGTTGCGCGGCGTTGTGTGGCGTCTACGTCGCCGGTCTCCTCGCGGTCACCTTGGCCAATCTCGCCTGGATGGACGCCTTTCACTGGGTGGGGGTGGAAATGCATCAATCCTGGGCGGTGCGCCTTCTGGCGGCGATCGCCGGTTGGCGCGGTCTGTCCTGAGTGTTCAGGGTACCCGATGACACATCCGGAGCGGATCGTCCTCCGTGATCACGATTCCCTGGAATCGCACCCCTGGCACGGCGATGGAGCGGTGTCCGGGACACGCGTGTGCTATCATAGAAAGCGGCGAATTCTGGCCACAAGGTGGGGATCATGATTCACACGTTGGAATCCGCCGCCAGGGACCTGTTCCTGTCTGGAGCGGCACGGACGGTGGCCGGCCGGATCATCGGCATCGTGGGGTTTTTCATCCTCACCCGCATCGCCATCCGGATCGGCGTTCGGACGGTGCATCGGCTGCTGAATTCACCGGCCGTCAAGATGGACGAACGCAGGCGAGGCACGTTGGCTTCGCTGATGGACAATGTCGTTCGTTACACGCTGTATTTCATCTACTTTCTCATCTTTCTCGAACTGTGCAACTTTCACGTGCAGACGTTGCTCGCCGGCGCGGGGTTGGCCGGCCTGGTCGTCGGTCTCGGTGCGCAGAGCCTGATCAAGGACGTCCTGACCGGCCTGTTCATCCTCTTCGAGGACCAGTACGGGGTCGGCGATTACGTGAAGATCAATAACTTCACGGGGACCGTTGACAGCATTGGGCTGCGCGTGACTCGGATCCGGGCCTGGACCGGCGAGATCGAAATCATCCCGAACGGCCAGATCCAGCAGGTGACGAATTATTCCAGGTACAATTCCCTCGCTGTCGTCGATGTCGGCGTGCGCAGTGACGCCGACCTCCAGCGGGCCATGGCTGTCATGGAGACGGTTATGCGGGAGGTGGCCTCCGAGAGTGACGACGTGGTCGGCCCGGTCCAGGTACTCGGTGTACAGGCCATCACTCAGGCGGAGGTGACCTTGCGCGCCACCGCCGAGTGCCGTCCCATGAACCAATTTGGGGTGGAACGGCTGTGTCGGCTGCGCATCAAGGAAGCGTTCGATCGCGCCGGCATCCCCCTGGCCTCGCCGCAACGCGAGATCTGGGTGCACAATCCGATGCCTGCGGGGAGTGGCGTGGGCACCGCCGCCCGTGAGACGGAAGGAGGGCGCCCAGAGTGACCATCCCTTTTCAGCTGGGAGACACCGTGCAACTCAAGAAGCCCCATGCGTGCGGTGCCAATGAGTGGGTCGTCATCCGGATGGGCATGGATATCCGGGTCAAGTGTGCACGGTGCGGACACAGCGTGCTGATCCCGCGCAGCCGGTTTGAAAGGTTGGTCCGCAAGGTCCTGGCCCGGCCGGAGACCGGAGGGACGACGACATGAAGGTGAAAACGGCTTGCCCGTTGGACTGTTGGGACACATGCAGCATTCTCGCCGAAGTGGAGAATGGCCGCGTGGTACGCCTGGAGGGGGATCCGGACCATCCCGTCACGCGAGGATTCCTCTGTACGAAGGGGCGCCGGTTACACGAGCGGCTGTACGCGCCGCATCGCGTGCTCCATCCGCTGAAGAAAGTGAACGGCCGCTGGGAGCGGGTGACGTGGGAGCAAGCCCTGGGCGAGATTGCGGATCGCATCCGGGACACCCTGGACCATGACGGCCACCACGCCATCCTGCACGCATATGACTGGGGCTCAGGAACGCTGCTCAAGAATTTGATCCAACGCTTCTTTTACATGCTCGGCGGATGCACGGAGACGGTGGGCAGTCTCTGCTGGGAAGCGGGGCTGGAGGCGCAGCGGTATGACTTCGGGCAAGCGCGCAGCCACGCGCCGGAGGACCTGGAGAACGCCGCCGCCGTGGTTGTGTGGGGGCGCAACGTCAGCGTCACGAACATCCACATGACGCCGTTCATCAAACGGGCGTTGGCAAAAGGCGCGCGGCTCGCCGTCGTCAATCCGCTGCCCACGGACCTGGACGCCCGGGCAGACCTTTTGGTCCATCCGCGCCCAGGAAGCGACGGCGCCTTGGCGCTCGGTGCCCTCCGCGTCTGCCGTGACGAAGGTTGGCTGGACGCAGCGTTTTTGTCCGAACACAGCGTCGGCTGGGAGCGCCTGGCGGCTTCGTTGGACGCGTTTGATCTTCCGACGGTCACTGCGCTGACGGACGTTCCGGCGGAGACCATCCGCGCGCTGGCCGCGTTCTACGGTCAGACGCGCCCCGTGTCCACCCTGTTGGGCCTCGGAATGCAGCGCTATCCCGGCGGGGGCAACGCCATTCGGGCCATTGACGCCCTGTGCGCTGCCACGGGCCAGATTGGGTTGCCTGGCGGCGGTGTGCAGTATGCCAACCGAGCGATGCCGCAGTTCTTCGACGAAGACGCGCTGACCGGCCGTAGCCGCGCTCGTGTTCGAGAATTCTCTCGCGGGACGCAGGCGCAGGAAATCCTGTCGGCCGACCCGCCCATTCGAATGCTGTTCGTCACGCGGACCAACCCGCTGACGCAAGTGCCAGACGCAGCGGCGCTGGAAAAGGCGTACGCCACGATCCCGTGCAAGGTGGTGGTGGATCAGTTTCTGACGAGGACAGCCGAAATGGCTGATTACTTCCTGCCCTGCACGCACGCCCTGGAGGATGAGGATTTGGTGTACTCCACCATGTGGCACGGGTACGTCACCTATATGCATCGGGTCGTGGCGCCGCAGGGACAGGTCCTGCCAGACTGGGAGATCTTCGCGCGACTGGCGGACAGGCTCGGGTTTGGAGACCACATGCGTAAACCGGTCGACGAATGGTTTCGGCTGGCTCTGGCACCCGCAGCGAAGCAAGGGATCACCCTGGAGCGGCTTCGCGAGGAGGGAACGGTCCGCTTGCCCGTGCCAGAGGTGCCATGGGCGGATCGGCGCTTCCTCACTCCAAGCGGTAAGTACGAATTCTTCTCGGCCACGGCAGTCGCGGAGGGCCACCCAGGCCACGCCGTCTACGTGCCGAGGCAGGAGATGCCCTCGGAGCATGCGTATTCCCTGTTGACCATTCATCCCCGGCAGTCTCAAAACTCTCAGCACCGGGATGCACCCCGTCTTCCAGAGCACCCGGTCGCAGAAGTGCCGCCCGAGATCGCTGCCTGCGAGGGATTGCAGGATGGACAATTGGCGCGGCTGTGGAATGACCAGGCAGAACTGGTGGTGCGGGTGAAAGTGAGGTCGGGCGGCCACCCTGGCACCATTCGGCTGGAGTCCGGGTGGTGGGGGCAGGGGATCACCATCAACCACCTGACGAAGGCCCATCAGGCCGATTTTGGCCGTCAGACCGCTCAATACGACTGTGTATGCAGCATCGCTCCGCTGATCAAACGGGCGTGATGACCGCTCCCAAGACTGGCACCGTGACGAAGTAAGGGGGTGGCTGGCCACTGCAGTGCCGCCATCCCCTGCTTGTGATGCATTTCATCACCACTACGCAGAGCGAGATGAGGGTGAATGGATAGTAAAGTAAATAAATCTGAATGTTATGATACCATAGATTGGTGGCGATATCCTGAGGCTGGAGCCAGCACGGCGCACTGAAGAACGAATGAGAAGGAGGAGGACATGACACAGAGGACTGGAGACTGGTCGATGATAGAAGTCGGCTCCGACGGATGGTCCCATTTTGACACCGTGATCCTGGGGGCAGGCAGCATGGGACTCGCCACCGCCTATGCTCTGTCCCGACGGGGACGCAGGGTGGCGCTGTTGGATCGGTACACCCCGCCCCACAGTTTTGGCAGCCATCACGGAGAGACGCGGCTGTTTCGGATGGCCTATGCGGAAGGGGCAGCCTATATTCCGCTGTTGCAGGACGCGCGCCGAATGTGGCTGGAGCTGGAGGCGCACGCGTCCGAGGCGGAGTCTGGCCAAGGGGCGGTACAGTTGTTCGCCCAGATTGGAGTGCTGAACGCGGCGCGGCCGGGCGCGAACCTGTTGCGCGGAGTGCGGGAGAGCCTGAACCAGTACCAAGTACCTCACCAGTGGCTGACCGCCGCTGAGGCGGCAAAGCGGTGGCCAGGTCTATGCCTGCCGGACGATTACGAGGTGTTGTTTGATCCCCTCGGGGGTGTGCTGTTCAGCGAACGCTGTCTGGCGGCGTTGAAGGCGGCTGCCCTCGGGCAGGGAGCCACGCTGCTGATCGGCGGTCCGGTTCGCGAGTTGCAGGCGCAACCTGGCGAAGTGGTGTTGGAGTGGGGAGGGCACCGCTTGGTGGCGGGGAGTCTGGTGATCACCCTTGGGGCCGGAGCGGGCCCGTTCCTGACCCGGTGGTTTCCAGAGTGGCGCATTCCTGTGCAGCCGATTCGCAAGACGGTGGCCTGGTTTCGCTGTTCCCATCGCACCTCCTCCGGTGCGCCGTACTACCGCGCAGATGCGTTCCCGGGTTACTTGGTGGAGACCGAGGAGGGGACGTTTTACGGGTTTCCGGATTTCGGGGAAGGGGTGAAGGTGGGTCGGCACGATGGCGGAGAGCCGTGCGATATGGAATCCGTCAACAGGGATTTCCATGCTTACCCACAAGACGAGAGAGTGCTGCGCGGATTCCTGGGAAGATTCCTGCCACACGCCACCGAGTTTCAGCGTGGTAGCGTGTGCCTGTACACCATGACGCCGGACGAACACTTCGTGGTCGACTCGCATCCAGAGCATGCACATGTTGTGGTTGGGGCGGGATTTTCCGGTCACGGATTCAAGTTTGCAAGCGTGATCGGAGACGTGTTAGCCCGCATGGTGGAACAGGAGGAGATTCCTTATGATCTCTCCCTGTTCCGCGCCAGCCGTTGGACGTGCGATGGAACGTGAGCAGGGGGGTGAAGAGTTGCTTCTCTTGTCGGCAGACGACATCTGGCGGGCCGTTCCCATGCGACTCGCCATGGACGCGGTGGCGCTTGCACTGCAGGAGTTTTCGCTGGGACGGGCGATCGCGCCCGTACGCATGTCCATCTCTGTTGCGGCTGAGCAAGCAACGGCCCTCTTCATGCCGGGGTTTGTGGAGGCAGCAGGCGGATTGGGAGTGAAGTTCGTATCCGTTTTTCCCAACAATCGAGATCGCGGAAAACGCACAGTCCACGGCCTGGTTGTTCTCGCTGATCCGACCAGTGGGGAGCCGTTGGCTGTACTGGAGGCGTCGTCTCTCACGGTATTGCGGACCGGGGCCGCCGCCGGGGTGGCGACTCGCCTCTTGGCCCGTGAGGACGCCACGTCAGTGGCGGTGATCGGAACGGGGGCGCAGGCACACGGGTTGGTGGAGGCGGTTTGTGCGGCACGGCCGATTCGGGAAATCCGCCTGTACAACCGGACGCCGGAGCGGGCACTGGCGTTCGCCGAGCGTCTCAGGAACAGCGGTGGAGGGGGTGGGGACACACCCCATTTGGCTGGCGAGCCAGGGAAGATGCAAGAGCCGACATCAGGGACACCGACAGAAACAGGGGCAAGCCAACGACCGGCGGTCTTTGTCACCGATAGCCCAGAGGAGGCCGTCACTGGGGCGGACATCGTCGTCACCGCCACCACCTCTTTGCGACCGGTGTTTTTGGAACATTCGCTCAGTGGAGGCACAACGGTGATCGGCGTCGGATCGTTCACGCCCTCGATGCAGGAACTTCCATCCGTGGTGGTCTCACGTGCGGACAAGGTGGTGGTGGAGTCGCGAGAGGCTGCGCTTTCCGAATCGGGGGATCTCATCATTCCCATCCGGGAGGGGGTGTTTCACGCAGACAGGATTCACGCTGAACTGGGCGAAATCGCGGCTGGTCTCCGGCCGGGCAGGGAAAGACCGAATGAGTTGGTGGTATTCAAATCGGTCGGGCTGTCGGTCATGGATCTCGTGGTTGGCAAGCTGGCTTACGACAGGGCTCTGGCGCTGGGGCTGGGGCAGAAGGTTGCGTTGTGAGAAAAGGGGGGTGCCGCGTGACCAACTCGTGTGACGTGATCATCGCAGGCGGCGGCGTGGTGGGTTCGAGCATCGCCTACAACCTGATGGCGGATGGGTTCACCGGGCGGGTGGTGGTGTTCGAACGCGACCCGGTGTACGAGCACGCCTCGACGCCGCGCAGTGCGGGCGGCATCCGGCAGGTGTTCAGCACAGAGGTCAACGTCCGAATGAGTCAGTACGGACTCGAGGTGTTCCAACGTTTCGAGGAAGACATGGCGGTTGGGGGAGAGGCGGCTCGCATCGACTTCAAGCGGCGCGGGTACCTCTTTTTGTTGAACGATCGCATGTTGGCGGCGATGGGGAATCAACTTACGCTGTTACGCCGGCTGGGTGTGCGTGTTGAGGTGTTGACCCCGCAGGAGACCAAGTCGCTCATCCCGGAACTGCGCGTCGACGACTTGGCAGCCTCGGTGTACAGTCCGGATGACGGGTACATGGATCCGTATTCCGTGATGCAGGCGTACGTTCGGAAGGCGAAGAGCTTGGGTGTCGAATATGTGCGTGGACAGGTGGCCGCATTGATGCGGGATGAACAGGGGCGGATGGCCGGCGTTCGCCTGGAGAGCGGCGAGGTCTGGCGGGCGCCTGTCGTGGTCAACGCGTGCGGTGCTTGGTCGGGGGACTTGAGCCGGACCATCGGTGTGGATTTGCCGGTTGCCCCGCTGCCCCAGCAGGTGTTCTGCTTTGATCCAGGCGACCCAGTCCAAACTCCCTTGCCGCTCACGGTCGACGTCAGCGGTGTGTACTTTCGGCACGAGGGCCGCAAAGTGATTGCGGGACGGGGGGAGGTTGGGGCGTTCCGCTATGACTTTGGGTGGCAGAAAGCCACGTTTGAGCAGAAGATCTGGCCATCTCTCGCTGAACGCAGCCCGAACTTCGAACGCCTGAAGCTGGAGCGGGGCTGGGCCGGGCTGTATGACTATAACCCCGTTGACCACAACGGAATCGTCGACGGCTACGACGACATTCCGGGCTACTATGTGGCGACTGGGTTCAGCGGGCACGGGCTGCAGCATGCCCCAGCCGCCGGTAAAGCGGTATCGGAACTGATCCGGTTGGGCCGGTTGGAGACACTGGACGTCAGCGCCCTGTCGCCAGAGCGATTTCGCGTCGGCCAGCTGGTGGTGGAAGACGCCATCATTTGACGCTCTTTTGAAGAGCGCCGATGGAGGGCATGTGAGCGCCGATTCGTCAGGAATGGAAACGTTCCGCCGCGGCAGGGGCGGTTGCAGAAAGGGGAGACCCGGAGTGACGGAGTGGGATCGGGCGTTGAATTACATCGACGGGCGCTGGGAGGAGGGGAGCAGTGGCGAATTTGCGGAAAACATCAATCCGGCGACCAACGAAGTGCTGGGTACGGTGACGCTGTCGACGACCGAGGACGTGAACAGGGCGGTACGGGCGGCCGAGGCAGCTTTTCGGAAGTGGCGGCTGGTACCCGCGCCCCGGCGGGCCCAAGTGCTGTACCGGGTGGGCGAACTCCTGAGGCAGCGCAAGGAACAGTTGGCGCGAATTCTGACTCAGGAAATGGGCAAGGTGCTCGAAGAAGCCCGCGGGGAAGTGCAGGAAGCCATCGACATGGCATTCTATATGGGCGGGGAGGGGCGCCGGCTGTTCGGGCAGACAACTCCGTCAGAGTTGCCCAACAAGATGGCGCTGAGCGTGCGCGAACCTGTGGGCGTCGTCGGCTTGATCACGCCTTGGAACTTTCCGATTGCCATTGCCTCTTGGAAGTCTCTTCCCGCCATCGTCGCGGGGAACACCGTGGTGTGGAAACCGGCGACGGAGACACCTTTCATGGCGCGAGAGTTTGTGAAAATTTATGAAGAGGCCGGGCTGCCGCCGGGCGTATTGAATCTCGTATATGGATCGGGGTCGGTGGTCGGAGAGGCGTTGGTGGAGCACCCGGGCGTCCAGGTGATCTCGTTTACCGGATCGAACGAGGTGGGCCGTTCCATTGCCGCAAAGGCCGGCGCTCGCCTCAAGCGCGTCTCGTTGGAGATGGGCGGCAAAAACGCCGTGATCGTCATGGACGACGCCAACATGTCGCTGGCGGTGGATGCGATTCTGTGGGGGGCATTCGGCACCACGGGCCAACGCTGCACTGCGACCAGCCGCGTGATCGTTCACAGGAGCGTCAAGGCGCAGTTGGAGCAAATGCTGTTGGACCGCATCCCGGGGTTACCCATCGGCAATGGTTTGGATGAACACGTTCGGATCGGCCCGGTGATCAACGCGGTCAGCCTGCGTAGGATCCATGACTATGTGCAAATTGGGCTTCAGGAGGGTGCGAGGTTGTTGACGGGAGGTCACACCGTGGAACCGTCGGGGTTGCGTGGCTTCTACTACGCGCCCACGGTGTTCACGGACGCGACCGCGGACATGCGGATTGCTCAGGAGGAGATCTTCGGGCCGGTCGTGACCTTGATTCCGGTCGACAGCCTGGAAGATGCCATCCAGGTCAACAACAGAGTCGCCTTCGGGTTGTCCAGCTCTATCTTCACGCAGGATGTCAATCGGGTGTTCACGGCGATGCGGGATCTTGACACCGGCATCGTGTACGTCAATGCCGGGACCACGGGTGCCGAAATCCACCTGCCATTTGGCGGCACCAAGGGCACTGGCAATGGGCACCGAGACTCGGGTCAAGCAGCGCTCGACGTGTTCACGGAATGGAAATCCATTTATGTGGACTTCAGCGGGACTCTGCAACGGGCGCAGATCGACGTGGGCAACGTGTGAACACCACAACACCGGCGGTTTTGGCCATCGTAAGTGGCGGTTGGACAACAAAATCGCCAATAAAAAAAGCCCGAGGCGGGCTGGTGTAGGGATGAGATACATGATGCCGGAGTCGCACAATCATCGCACGGCCGCGGCGACATGCCGCGCCATTTTTTACGCGCTCATAGCCAAGTGAGAAGACTTCTGATGCGGCATCAGCTCGATGGCCAGCGCTTTGGTCGACAGTTTGCGCACCCTGAGTTTGCGCATCAGTCGATTGAGCATCATGTACACCTCCTCGTTCGCATTCGGGGACCAATTTTAGTGTGCCATAAACGCGTCAAACTATCCACGCCGGAAGACGCGGGTCTGACGGCGAATCGTCCGTGGGCGGCCCGAGGCTCGCGTCAGGATGGACGGCGCTTGCAAAATCACACGTTTTCTTTCTGAACGTCATTGTTGCTCGGCCGCGCGTTCCACTATAATGAGGCCGCAAGCACATGGAGAGAGGTGTCCACATGCCACTTCAGGCTGGGATCGTGGGTCTGCCGAATGTCGGCAAGTCCACGTTGTTCAACGCCATCACCCGCGCGGGCGCGGAAGCGGCGAATTATCCATTTTGTACTATAGATCCAAATGTCGGTGTGGTGGAGGTGCCGGATGAACGGTTGCAAGGGCTCGCCGCCATCGTCCATCCGCGCCGAATCGTACCCACCACCTTCGAATTCGTCGACATCGCGGGTCTGGTGGCCGGCGCCAGCAGAGGCGAGGGGCTGGGGAACCAGTTTCTCGGCCACATCCGGGAAGTCGACGCCATCGTCCATGTCGTGCGCTGCTTCGAGGATGACGACATCACGCACGTCAGCGGTTCCGTCGACCCCGCGCGAGATATCGAGGTCATCGATCTCGAACTGATCCTCGCCGATCTTGAGTCTGTGCAAAGGCGCCTGGAAAAGGCACGGCGCAACATGAAGTCGGGTGAGAAACGGTTCGCGATCGAAGTGGAGGCGCTGGAGTCGCTGCAGGCGGCCCTCGAATCCGGCCGCCCAGCGCGCAGCGTGGCGCTCCCTGAGGAGGCACGGGAGGTCTTGCGCGACCTGCACCTGTTGACGACGAAACCGGTGTTGTACGCGGCCAATGTGGACGAGGCTTCCGCCGCCGACCCCGATGGGAATCCGCATGTGCAGGCGGTCCGCGCCAAGGCGGCCGCGGAAGGGGCGGAGGTCGTCGTCATCAGCGCTCAACTGGAGGCGGAGATCGCCGAATTGGAAGGGGAGGATCGCGACGCGTTCCTGCGCGACCTCGGTCTTCACGAGTCTGGCCTCGACCGGCTCATCCGCTCCGCGTACCGGCTGCTCGGGCTCATCACCTACTTCACCGCCGGGGAGCCGGAGGTGCGCGCGTGGACCATCCGACAGGGGACAAAAGCCCCGCAGGCCGCCGGCATCATACACTCGGACTTCGAGCGCGGATTCATCCGAGCCGAGGTGATCAGCTACGAAGACCTGGTCGCCGCAGGCTCCTACGCAGCTGCCCGGGAGGCCGGGAAGGTTCGGCTGGAGGGCAAAGACTATGTGGTCCGCGACGGCGACGTGATGCATTTTCGCTTCAACGTGTGAGAGTACAGCCGCGTAATCGCGGTGCGTGTCTTGTGCAACCGGGCGCATCATGGTAGTATCAGTACTTGGCATGTTTTTATCAGAGCATGCGCACCCCTTGCTCTGCCAGAAGCAGGGCCTCAGACCAAAAGGAGGTGACCGGAATGCGCCAGTATGAGACGATGTATCTCCTCAAGCCAGACCTTGAACCAGAGAAGACCGCGGAGTTGGTCGCGAAGTACAAGGCGGCCGTGACTGAGCACGGCGGTGAGATCACCCAGCTCCAGGAGATCGGAAAGCGGCGTCTGGCCTACGAGATCAATCACCATCGCGAAGGTTATTACGTGTTGATGCAGTACAACGCCAACACGGACTTTACCCGCGAGCTGGAACGCATGATGAGAATCGATGACAACGTGCTTCGGTATCTCACCGTGCGCGTAGGCGAATAGAACCGTCTGGGGGGAGTGCCCATGTTGAATCGGGTGGTACTCATCGGCAGGCTGACGCAGGACCCGGAGTTGCGCTACACCAATTCCGGAACTGCGGTGGCGTCGTTCGGATTGGCGGTGGATCGCCCGCGTCCGAACCAGGCCGGGGAACGCGAGACGGATTTCATCAACATCGTCGTCTGGCAGAAACAGGCTGAACTGTGCGCCCAGTACTTGCACAAAGGCCGTCTGGCGGCGGTGGATGGCCGCTTGCAGATCCGCACCTATGAAAACCGCGACGGCCAAAAGGTCCGCGTCGCGGAAGTGGTGGCGGAGACGGTCCGCTTCTTGGACCGGGGTGACCAGAGCGCATCTGCAGGACAGGCAGCTCCGGCGGCGCGTCCGGCACCGGCTGCCGCACCCGATCCTCGGCGGGCACCTGCCCCTCGCTTTGAAGACGATCCGTTCGCGGACGACAGTCAGATGATCGACATCTCCGATGACGATCTACCGTTCTGACCCTTTCTGCGATACTGCCGGTTTTCAGCATACGACGAGGAGGGATGGACATGCCTCGCAAAGGACGTGGCGGCAAGCGTCGTAAGGTCTGCCAGTTCTGTGTGGAGAAGATCGATCAGGCCGACTACAAGGACGTCGCGCGCCTGAGCAAGTTTCTCACCGATCGCGGTAAGATCATTCCGCGGCGCATCTCTGGGAACTGCGCGCGCCATCAGCGGCAGGTGACGGTGGCCATCAAGCGTGCGCGCCAAATGGCGTTGCTCGCCTACACGACCGAGTGAAGCGCCGGCCGGCATTTTCGGCCGGGATGCGCGAACACCATGTTGCATCTGCCCCGGAGGCGGGCGGTGATGGGCAAAAAGCGGGAGACGGTGGTCTCTCGCTTTTTGCCATACCCTGGGGCAGGATTCTTTCTGGCAGGCGTGGAATATCATCAGACAGCACAGCGAGCGGCGCGGCAGCGCCTGGCGAAAGGGGGGCTGCGCGATGTCGCAGGCGGATGGACCCATGCGGATCGCCCGGAAGCTGCGTTCCATCGAGACCGCGAAGACGGAGTTGGTGTACCAGGTGGCGGAGGTGTTCCGTGTCATCCAGAGCGGCAATGAGCGGGAGATCGCCGAATCGCTGGGCGGGGTCGTCGCCATCGCTTATTTGCTCGGCCAACAGTTGGGTGTGGACCTGGCGGGCATCGACCGCGCCGCACGCACCACATTGCCCCGTGCGCTCGGAGAAGACCCGGACCACGCGGCCGATTTCGAACATGTGCAGAGGTACCTGAGCTTCAAGTAGCTCGAGGTGAGTGGATGAACGAAGGCGGGCAATTCAGCCGCGAGGCCAGGACGGCCGCGGTGGTTTTTTTCGTCCTCCTGGGGATGACCCTGGTGCCGCCGTTCACATTGTTGACAGCTTGGCTTTTACCCGTTCCCATGATTGTCTTCTGGCGGCTCGGCCACAGGCGGGTGGCCATGGTGCTGACGGGCGTGGTCGCGTTGGCGCTGTGGGCTGGCGGTATGGGCATGGCGGGTGTATTTATGGCGCTGGGCGTCGGGTTTGTCTCCTATGTGATGGCCGAGTCCATGCGGACGGTAGAGTCCCCGTTTGCAGCGATCATCACCGGTGCGCTGGTGTTCATCATGATGGAACTGGTGGTGCTGGCGCTCATTCGTTGGAGCGGGATCGACATCTTCGACGCATTGGTGCGCGACCTCCAGGATTCCTTGCGCCAACAGCAGGGGATGATGGGGCTCGACGACGCGGCGGTGCGGACGTTGGCGGCCGACGTGGCGCAGTGGATCCGACTGATGTTCCCCGCGGTCATCAGCGTCGTCTCCGTGCTGTTGGCCGGAGTGAATCTGGTCGCGGCCCGCTGGCTGCTTCGCGACCGGATCGCGCCGAAACCGCTGTTGTCCGCAGTCCGTCTGCCGAGCTCGGTCGTTCTGGTATACGTACTATCGCTGGCCGCCGTGTTGCTTGGCTGGCCAAAGGAGACACCGTTCGGGTGGCAGTTGGTCAACAATGCCGCGTTTTTGGCGGGCTTTTTCCTCGGCGTCCAGGGTGTTTCTTTCCTCTGGCGCCGCGTGCGCGGGCGAACGGGCCAGCACCTGTGGCTGGTGTTGATGTTGGCCGGATCGTTGTTGCGGCCCGTGAGCAGCATCTATATCGTGCTCGGCGTGATCGACGTGATGAACCATTCCCGGCGGAGGCTGGGTTGACATTCGAGAGGAGGGGGTCTTGTGAAGGTCATCCTGATGGCCGACGTGAAGGGCCATGGGAAAAAGGGCGACATCGTCAACGTTTCGGAAGGCTACGCGCGCAATTTCCTCTTTCCGCGCAAGCTCGCGGTGGAGGCGAACGACGCCAATCTTCAGCAGCTGAAGGCCCAGCAGGACGCGAAGGCGCGCAAGGAGGCTCAGGAGTTGGCGGCTGCCCTCCGGCTCGCGGAACAACTCAACGACCTCAAGGTGTCCATCCCGGCCCAGGCAGGGGAAGGTGGGCGTCTGTTCGGCGCCGTGACGACGAAACACATCGGTGAGGCGTTGGCGAAATTGGGATTCGACTTGGATCGCCGCAAAATCCAATTGCCGGAACCTATCAAGGCGCTCGGCGGGTACCGCGTACAGATCAAACTCCATCCTGAGGTGACCGCCACCGTCACCGTGTTCGTCGAGCAGTCGCCCTGAGGCACCGGCAGCAGGAAGCCGTGGAAGAAGACGGGAGGCAGGTGGCTTCCATCATGGAAGCGCAGGGAACATTGCGGGAGGACGTGAAGCCGGATTGGGGTTCTGCGCCCGGGGCTGAGTTCCGGCTTCCTCCCCAACACATCGAGGCGGAACAGGCGGTGCTCGGCGCCATGTTGATCTCGCCGGACGCGGTGGCGCTGGCGACGGAGCTTCTGACGGCCGATGACTTCTACCGCAGGCCGCACCAGGTGATCTTCCAGGCCATGGCGGATCTCTACGAGCAGGGGCAACCGGTGGACGTCATCACCACCACGGCCGCGCTGCAGGCCGCCGACGGCGCGCTGGAGAGCGTCGGAGGCGCCGAGTACGTGGCGAATTTGGCGGCCGCGATGCCGACCGCGCTTCATGTCCAGCACTACGCATCCATCGTCCGGGAGAAGGCGACGCTCCGACGGGTGATTCAGGCCGCGGGCGAAATTGCGCAGCTGGCGTACAGTGCAGACTTGGCTGCGGCCGAGGTGTTGGCGGAGGCGGAACGGATCATCCTGCACTTGGCGCAAAACCAGCGCGTCCGAGATTTCACCCACATCTCCGAGGTCCTCGAGGCGACCTTTGAGAAAATAGAGCAACTCTACGAGAGCGAAGGGAAACTGACCGGTGTGCCGACCGGGTACAGCGAACTCGACCGGATGACGAGCGGGCTGCAGCGTTCGGATCTCATCATCGTCGCGGCCCGGCCTTCGGTCGGAAAGACGGCATTCGCGCTCAACATCGCGCAGAACGTGGCCGTCCGGGCGGGGTTGCCGGTGGCCATCTTCAGCCTCGAGATGTCGAAGGAACAGCTGGTTCAGCGGATGCTGTGCGCCGAGGCGTTCATCGACGGGCACAAGTTGCGCAACGGGACGCTCGACGCCGACGATTGGCCGAAGTTGTCGATGGCCGTCAGCACGCTCAGCAATGCGCCGATTTACATCGACGACACGCCAGGCATCACCGTCGCGGAGATGCGCAGCAAGCTGCGCCGCTTGAAGGCGGAGGTCGGCCTGTCGTTCGTCGTGATCGACTACCTTCAGCTGATCCACGGCAGGCGCATGGCATCGGAGAACCGCCAGCAGGAGATCTCGGACATCTCCCGCTCCCTCAAACAGTTGGCAAGGGAGTTGGACGTGCCGGTGATGGCGCTGGCGCAGCTGAGCCGGTCGGTCGAGCAGCGCCAGGATAAGCGGCCGATGCTGTCGGACATCCGTGAGTCGGGCAGCATCGAACAGGATGCGGACGTGGTCGCGTTTCTCTACCGAGACGATTACTACGATCCGGAGACGGAGAAGAAAAACGTGGTGGAGGTCCTGATTGGCAAACAGCGCAACGGCCCGACGGGCAAGGTCGAACTGGTCTTCCTGAAGAACTTCAACAAATTCGTGAATCTGGAAAGAGTGCACGGCGCGGGATGACCGGCGTGTACAGCGAGTCGTCGATCATACGCCCCGACGGGAGCCGCCGGCGCCATCAGGAGCGCTTGGCCCGTGAGCGCAGGCGGCGCCGCAAACGGCGCCGGGCCCGGCTGCGACGCCTGCGTCTGCTGCGGACGCTGCTCAGCCTGCGCTTCTGGACGCGTACAGGCGTGGCGTTCGCCGGTGTGGCTGCAGTTGCGTTCTGGGCGAAGTTTGCCTTCGTCTACGACATCCCGGATTATGCTCAGCAGGGCGTGCTCACCGGGGTCAGGGCGTACGTCACGGTCAAACCGTGGTGGTTTGGCCCGCCCCTGTTTGACCTGGGCGCCTATGGCCCGCCTGCGTCCGATCCCGGCTTGTGGGAAGCCAATCCATGGCAGCGGATGGTCAGCCAACTCGGTCGGTACCAGGACGTCGTGGTGCATCCGGAGATTGTGTGGGTCGAAAAATCCCCGTGATCTCAGGTGTATCCTCCGCAGTCCTTGATGATGTTCACCACCTGTTCCACCTGCGCCTCCGGACAGACCACCGTCAGCAGGAAGTTTCGCCCGGTGACGTTGTCCGCGCCGTCCGTCATGCCGCTGGCCGCGGGATCGGCTGCCAACAGCACACCGGCGTCGCGTGAAGACGGGTCCGTGTTCAGCGTCAATGACGCCAGACTCGGAATCTTGCCACTGATGGGAAACGCTCGCCTGTCCGGCATGTCTCCGGGGTACGCGTGCAGTTCGGAAACCTGCGTCGCCTCGATGCCGAGCGACTGGATCTGTCTTTCCGCCCGCTTGGCATCCGCTTCACTGTAGAACGAGGACAAAACCGTACGTTCCGCCATGTGACCACCTCCGGCTTGGTCCCTAGTGTGGACGATCACACGCCCGCTCATGCCACCGCCAGGCGAGCGGCAAGGGAGGGATGCACCGTGGCCACCATCCTCGTGGTGGAAGACGAGGAGCCGATTGCGAACATTCTTAAATACTCCCTAGAACGGGAGGGGTACCAGGTGCACACCGCCCTGGATGGGGCGGAAGCGGTGCGGCTGGCGCGCCGGATCCATCCGCACCTGATCCTGCTCGACGTGATGTTGCCTGAAAAGGATGGGTTTGAGGTCTGCCGCGAGATTCGGTCGTTCAGCACCGCACCGGTCATCATGCTCACCGCTCGCAACGCGGAGGTCGACAAGGTGCTTGGACTGGAACTCGGTGCGGACGACTACGTCACCAAACCATTCAGTACGCGGGAACTGCTCGCGCGCATCAAGGCCAATCTGCGCCGCACCGCATTGGAGGAGGTGGCCCAGCCCGACGGGGCGCGAGGTCACCTGCACCTCCGTGACGTGATCATCGATCTCGACACGTACACCGTGTCCAAGCGGGGGCGCATCATCCCGCTGACGCACAGGGAGTTCGAATTGCTCTCGTTCCTCGCCTCTCACCCCGGCGTGGTCTTCACGCGCGAACAGCTGTTGCGTCAGGTGTGGGGCAGTGCGTACGGCGGCGACGAACGCACCGTCGACGTCACGATCCGGCGCCTGCGCGAAAAGCTGGAGGATGATCCGAGCAACCCGGTGTACGTGTTGACCAGGCGGGGTGTGGGGTACTTTGCCACGCGGTAGCGGTATTGCGCGCAGCATCCGAACCAAGCTGGTGGTCCTCTTTGTGCTCCTGATCCTGTTCGCGCTGGAGCTCATCGGGGCGTACTTCGTGCGCGCCCTGACCGCGTCCTTGATTCGGACCAACACGGAGGCCGTTCAGAACCAGGCTCAGCTCACCGCCACCATCGTCGCGCCCGAGCTCGACGCCCAGGATCGCAAGCCAGGTGACACTCCGTCCTTGCTCGGGTCGCTGCCGCGTCTGTTCAACGGGGCGGTGTACGTCCTCGATCCCCAGGGCGTGGTCAAGGACACCACCGCCGGAAGCGCGCTCATTGGGCAGAAACGAGTGGATTCGGTGGCCACCCAGGCCCTGGTCGAGCGCAAGACGACCACGGCCATCCGGTTCGATCCGTTGACACAACAGCACCTGCTCGCCGTCGCGGTGCCCGTGTTTCGGCAGCGGCAGTTCGCGGGCATCGTCGAAAACGTCGTGCCCATCCAATCGACCTATGACACCATTCGCCAAGTGACGACCATCTACTACACCTCGAGTGTCCTGGTCCTCGTCCTCACCGCATTGCTCGGCATCGCGCTCTCGCGCACGTTGACCGGCCACGTGGTGGCGGTCACCCGCCAGGCGCGCAAGTTGGCGTCAGGCGATTACAGCCAGCGCTTGGACGTAAAGAGCGACGACGAGATCGGGGACTTGGCGGCTGCCATCAACGACCTGACGGATAAATTGGAGGATGCCATCGCGGCCAACGCCCGCGAACGGGATCGCCTGCAGGCGATCCTCAAGTACATGGGAGACGGTGTCGTGGCCTTTGACGCCCACCTGCAGCCGTTATTCGAAAACGACGCCGCGCAGCGCCTTCTGTCCGGGGTGGCGAAGCACGATGTGGCCGAGGTGCTCGGCATTCCGAGTCCGCTGCCGGATGAGGCGGGCGAGCGGATGTACATTCGGGAGTTTGATGACGCACTCATCCACGTGCATGTGACCGCCATCCGCCGACACGGCGCCATCGACGGTTACGTAGCGCTCATCCGCGACGTCACCCGTGAGGAGAAACTGCAGCGGGCGCGGCGCGATTTCGTGGCGAATGTGTCTCATGAGCTGAGGACGCCCTTGACGACCATCAAGTCGTACGTGGAGGCGCTGTTGATGAACGAGCAGGATCCAGAGACGCGGGAACAGTTTCTGCACGTGGTGGAGCATGAGGCAGACCGCATGGTCCGGTTGACCGAGGACCTGCTGCAATTGTCGGGCTTGGAGTCGGGTGAACGTTCGTACCAGGAGGTGCAGGTGGACATCGTCCAGTGGCTGGACCGAGCCGAGCGGCGCTTCGCTTTGTCGGCCCAGTCCCAAGGCGTCCGGCTTCAGGTGGAGGCCCGCGCGCGCGGCTGCCTGTGGGGAGACGCGGATCTCCTGGACCGACTGCTCGACAATTTGGTCAGCAATGCCCTTCAATACACCCCCAGCGGTGGAAGTGTGACCGTTCGCGCCGAACGGGACGGCGGTTGTCTGCGGCTCACCGTCGCAGACACCGGCATCGGCATTCCGGCGGAGGACCTGCCGCACGTCTTTGAACGGTTCTACCGCGTGGACAAGGCTCGCTCGCGGCGCAGGGGAGGTACGGGGCTCGGCTTGGCGCTGGCACGCGAGATCGCGGAGCGGCACGGAGGCAGGATTCGAATCGACAGCCGCGTCGGCGAAGGCACCACCGTGGTGGTGTCCCTCCCGTTGGAGGAGGGGGGATGCTTGTGACCAGGTCGAGATTCAAAACCGCGTTGCTGGCGGTGTTGGTGGTCCTGAGCGTGGTCCTCAGCTATCTGTTGTGGAGCGGGCGTTGGCAGCAGACGAGCGAGGTCGCGTACAGCGAGGGGGATACCCTGACGAACGCGGACGATCCCCGTCTGGAGACGGCGCTCTCCCCCATCCGCTGGGTCTTCATGATCCCCAAGCCCGAGCGGGTCTCCGTCGCTGTCCCCGGCAGCGCCGCGTACACGCGTTGGCAGGAACTGCTCCGTACTGCACGCGTGGAGAATCTGCATCCGCTCTCCGCTGCGCCCCAGACCAGCGGCATGGCGGCGCGCGTCGAATTCGGGACCGCGTTGCCGTTTCGCATCCTGTCCTATTGGATGCCTGGGCTCAGCAGCCTGGGCATGCTCGGTGCAGCGCAGACGGTGACCTTCTACACTCCGCCCTCCGGAAAACCGGTCCGGCTGTTGCTGGCGAACGGCTCGAGCGTGTACGGAGCGGACACGGATGTCGATCCCGCGGCCTTCCAGAAAGACCTGGAGGCGGCGGTGGCAGGGCACGAGTGGATGGCATGGAATGACTCGGCGGGCAGCTACATCCCGCGCGCCGGGCAGCACATGCGTACGTTCAGCGTCCGCTGGCAAGCGGCGCAGACCATCCCGCTGGTGCACTCGTTTTTCGTAAATCCAATGGCGCTCACCCGGATTGACGAAGGTCCGCACACGGTGCTGTGGACCGACGGCAGCCGAGTCGTGTGGTGGGACCAAGGGAACAACACCCTCTCGTACACCGATCCGAATCCGCCTCCGGCGACGGGCGGAAACATTCAGGACATCTCGATGGTCCTGCAATATGTGCGTGGCCACGGCGGTGCCGAGCCGTTCTGCGTGATCGACAGCAGCGATGCGATGGGGGAGACCGACGTCTACGAGATGCACCCTTATGTGGACGGATTTCCGGTCCTCACCGCCCGGGCAGCCAGTGAACTGGAATTGCAAGGCGGACGCGTCGTCTCCTACCGGCGGCCGCTGGCGAATCTGGACACCCCGAAGCCCGAGGGGACGGTCACCACCATGGGGGCTGACGGGCTGCAGAAGGTGTTGCGCAATCTGATGCCGACCACACCCGTGAATACCCTGGAAGTGCGGCTCGGCTACGCACTCTCTTCTGCCGCGAGCGGAGAGGCGCGGCTTGTGCCGGCTTTCTTCGTCACCCAGAGCGGACTATCCCTGTGGGTGATCGACGCGGTCAATGGACGGGTGCTGCAGGGGATGGGAGCGCAATGAATTGGGAAGTGGCGAAAAACTGGCTGTTGGCGGCGTTTCTGTTGCTCGATCTATTCCTCGGCTGGCAGGTGTATGAGAGCCGGCGGGAGATGCTGGGCTACGTGGCTTCCGCCTCCGATCGACTGGCCAACACGAAGACCATCCTGTCGGAGCACGGGTTCATCCTGGATACGACCGTTCCCTCGGAACATCCGAACATGGCATTCGTCCGCGCGGAATTTGCCAGCGTCTCTCTGGCGGATCTGGGGCGGGCGGCGTTCCCCGAGTCGAAGGCGCTGCAGATCGATGAGCAGGCCGGCATGGTGCGCTGCGCCCAAGGGGAGATCCATACCCTCGGCCAAGGGCAGTGGCAGGTCAACTACGCCACCCCTGTGCCGTTTTCAGACCAAGGCCTGTCCGGCCTGCCGGGGGTGGGGCAGGCCGGACAGTACCAGCCGGACACCGGGCGCACGCCGGCCAACCCGGCCGGGAAAGCGGGCGGCCCCGCGAACGGAATCCGTATGTTCGCGCAGACTGCCGCGGGTTTCCCGGTGTTCGACGCGGAGGTGCAGGTCGATGTGGCGGCGGGCCGCGCCACCGGATTCACGCAGACAGCGCTGACAGGCATCGCCCCCGTGGGCGACGCCAAGCCGACCATCAGCGCGATGGACGCGTTGGACAGTCTGGCCAGCGCGGTGGACAAATCGAGCAACGGGACGGATAATAAAATTCTGAGTGTAACCCTGGGGTATGTGCACAAGGTCACCAAATCGCCGGCGGGCGCACAGGAGATGCCTGCTCCAAATTACTGGTTCCCGGCCTGGCGGGTCGTCACCACTCGTCAAACCTACTATATCAACGCATTTACGGGCGAGGTCGCCACGGAATCGTAGGCTTCGCCCGCGTTTACGGGAGGACGCCGTGTTACAGTTCAGCATCCTGGCCAGCGGCAGTTCTGGCAACGCCGTATACATACAGAGTGAGACCACGCGTCTCCTGCTCGACGCTGGAATCAGCGCCCGGCAAATCCGGGATCGCATGCGCGCGGCGGGCGCCGATGCCTTCTACGACCTCGACGCGCTGCTGCTGACTCACGAGCATGTCGATCACGTTCGCGGCTTTCAACAGGTGGTCAAACAGACGGAAGCGCGCGTGTACGCGACGGAGGGTACCTGGCACCACGTGGCCCGCGAAGTGGCGGATCACATGCCGGCGGAACGGCACCACACCGTGCGACCAGGGGAGCCCTTCACCATCGGGGATATCCGAGTGACGCCTTTCGCCGTCTCCCACGACGCCGAAGAGCCGGTGGCATACCGGTTCGACGCGGGCGGGTCCGCGCTGACCGTGCTGACCGACCTCGGTTACGTGAGCGACGCCATCAAATCCGTTGTCCAGGGATGCCAGACGTACGTCTGGGAGGCCAACCACGACGTCGAGATGCTGCGCACCGGGCGCTATCCATGGCACCTCAAGCGGCGCATCCTCGGGGACAAAGGCCACTTGTCCAACGAAGACGCGGCCGTGGCGTTGGCGGACATCGTCGGCGACAGTGCCATCGACGTGTATCTGGCCCATCTCAGCGAGGAGAATAACCTGCCTGATCTGGCGGAGCTCACGGTCCACACCATTCTGAAAGAATGCCGTCCCTTGTATGGCGAACTGGTCCGTCTGCACCGAACGAGCCGGACCCATCCGACCCCGTTGACAGCCCTGTGATGGTGTACGTAAGTCTGGCTGGACGGTCCGCTGCCTCCGGCATACGGGTGCCGGGATCTGGCAACACTACACCTGACACAGAAAGGACGGTCGAGGCGAATGGGATTCTACAACCCCGACACTCCCGGGAAACCCCGTGCCCAAGGTGCCATGCGGTGGGTGGCCACCGTGGTGGTCTCCGCATTGGCCGGCGCCGGTGCGACGCTCGCCGCCCTGCCTGCGTTGGAGCGCACAGGCCTGGATCAACCAGCCGTTCCTGCGGTGTCACGGGAACCGGCCACCAGCCCTGTCGGACAAACCGTGACCTCGGTCAGCGTGTCGGTGGCCGATGGCATCACTCAGGCGGTCAAGAAGGTGGAGCCGGCGGTCGTCGGTGTGGTCAACTACGCGCGCGTCTCTGACTTTTTCACACAGACGTCGAAATTGGAAGCGACCGGTGTCGGCACGGGCGTGCTGTTTCACAAGGACGCTCAGTACGGTTTTATCGTCACGAACAACCACGTCGTCGAAGGGGCGGCGAAGGTGGAGGCGGTGCTGGAACAAGGCAAACACGTGTTGGCCAGCGTCGTCGGCACCGACCCGTATACGGACTTGGCCGTGCTGCGTGTGCCGGTGGCGCCGTTCAAGGACGTGCAACCCGCTCAGTTCGCGAACTCCGATGAGGTGGAGGTGGGGGAACCGGCCATCGCCATCGGGACGCCGATGGGGCTGGATTTCGCGGACACCGTCACCGCGGGCATCGTGAGCGCGAAACAGCGCATCATGCCTGTGGAGGAACCGCAGACGCACCAGACGCTCGACTATCAGGCGGTGATTCAGACCGACGCGGCCATCAATCCAGGCAACAGTGGCGGCCCGCTGGTCAACATCCACGGGGACGTCATCGGGATCAACAGCAGCAAGATCGTGGCGCCGAACTTCGAGGGGATGGGCTTCGCGATTCCCGCCAACGCGGTGCGCGCCATCGCCCAGGAAATCATGCAGACGGGGCACGCGTCCCATCCGGCCTTGGGGATCAGCGGCTATTCGCTGTCCTCGCTTCCTCAACAGTGGTGGCCTGACGTGCCCGTCGACTACGGCGTGTTCGTGCGCAGCGTCGGCAGCGCGAGCGTGAAACAGGCCGGGCTGCAGCCGCAAGATGTGATCGTCGGGATCGACGGCAAGACCGTGAAGAACATGGCCGATCTGCGGACCTACCTCTTTCAGAAGAAGCCGGGGGACAAGGTGACGCTGCGGGTGTACCGCGGCAGTCGCCAGCTGGATATGACCGTGCAACTGGGGGAGATGCAGTCCCAGAACACCACCGCGGCAGGTGCGGGCGAGGACGGGCGCGGTGCAGAGGCAGAGACCCCGTTCGGGTTGCCCAATCCGTTCGGGGACTGAGGGGCGGCCGTGCAGCTCGTCCTCCTGGCCGTCGGCCGGCTGAAAGAGCGGTATTGGCGGGAGGCGCAGGCGGAGTACGCCAAGCGCCTCTCTGGCACGGTTCAATTGGACATCCACGAGGTCGACGATGAACCCGCTCCCGATTCGGCCAGCGATGCACAGCGGTTGGCCGTGCTCGATCGTGAGGCGTCGCGGTTAGAGCGGTATCTCCGGGATCGGGACGGCTTGGTGGTGCTGGACATCGCCGGCCGGGTACTGTCGTCGGAGCAGTGGAGTGACGAGTACCAGCGCTTGATGCAATCCGGTTTTGGACGGCTCGTGTTCATCGTCGGCGGTTCCTACGGGCTACATCCGCGCCTGTTGGGCCGCGCTCACCTGAGATGGAGTTTCGGCCCCGCGACATTTCCACATCAACTGGCGCGTATCATGGCATTGGAGCAGATCTACCGCGGCATTCGGATTGCCTCAGGCGCCCCGTATCACAAATGATGCAGGGCGTCCGGGGGCGCCACGGTGCCTCCGGTGACAGTGGTGGAGTCCACTGGAGTGGCCGGTGCCACTCGAAACGCGGTTCCCGCCAATGACTCCTGTCTTTGCCGAGCGCAAGGGCCAGGGGTGTTTGGCGTCTTTTTGTCCTCTTTCGCCTTTGCGTTCGGCACCAGAACGAGCGCGGAGGGATAGACGTGAATGACGTATGGATGCCTGCCGTCCTGTGGATGGGGATGGCGCTGGCGGCCGGGATGGTGTCGGCCCGGACCGGGGTGTCGGTCGCGCTGGTGGAGATCGTCGTCGGTGTACTGGCAGGAAATGTCATGCACGTGACGGTTCAGCCAACTACACGACGGCGATGATGGCCACAGGGCTGACCTTTGGGACCATCTCGTCCCTGTATGGGTTGAACCACCGCATCATCACCGAGGCGCAGTACACCGCTCTGGTTACGGTGGTCATCCTCAGCGCTCTCATCCCCACCTTCGTGGCCCAGGTGTTCTTCTTCCCCGGCAAACGCGCGTCCGAAACCACAGACAAGCCGGCCGTGCCCGCCGTATCCCCTGGGACGCCCGACGGAGGCGCGTGACGCTCGTCATACCTCGTCCCCCGCACGCATACGGTGTAACAAGATCCACGCGAATCGGCGATGAGGCTCGCCACAACCGTCTGTCCGACAGACCGATGGCTCCTGCCCGGCGGCGTGCCACAATGGTCATCCGCCCGGGGGGAGTCTTTTTGTGGAGGTGGCCGATGAACAGCCAACTGATCTCGCTCGCGCTGGTCAGCTTCGTGGTGGCCATCGACAACGCCCTCCTGGCCGGAATGATTGTGCCGTGGACGCCGAGGCAACAGAAATCCGTCATCATCACGGCGGCAGGGATGGCGCTCGGCCTGGTGCAGATCCTGCTGGCCATCGGAGTGGGCCACCTGCTTCAACAGCTCACGTTTCGCATCGGCGCGACCCTGATGCTGACCTGGATGTGCGCGCGGACGCTGACGATGATGCCGTCTTCTGCCCGCGGATGTTCCCTGTGGGGTCAGATCTGGCGCGTCCTCCTCTACACGGTGGTCGGCAATCTGGACAACATGATCTGGTTGGGCACTGAGCTGAAAAGCCGATACCTGTGGCTGGTCTTCTTCTCCACCGCGACGATCCCGTTGTTCATCGTGATCGCCCTGTTTCTGTCGGCCCAATGTGAGCGGCACCGATGGATCCTCATCCTTGGCGCGGGCATGATGGCCTGGGCCGCCGCGGGCTTGATCCTGCCGGATCTCCGCTGGCACCAGATGGCGCAAGACCTGGCGCTGCTGGTTGAGCGGGCGGGTGCCGCGGCAGTCATTCTCGCCATCGGGTTTCTGTGGCGGTGGTGGGCGGCGGGGCGTGCGACGGGATGAAGGTTTGGCGCATACAATCCCTGCCGCCGCCCATCATGGAGGATGACGAGGAATCGAAGGAGGCGGTGGGGATGGATCGCATCCGGACGCCGAAGGCACTGGCCGAGCCCGGTCAGGTTCGGATGGAGCCGGAGATCAGCCCGTTCGAACTGAAGAACCAACTGATTCAACTGGCGCAGGAACACCAGCGCAAGAGCGCGCGGGTGATGCTGGACGCCGGGCGCGGCAACCCGAATTGGGTGGCCGCCGCGCCGCGGGAGGCGTTTTTCGCGCTGGGCCAGTTCGCCATGACAGAGTGCCGGCGCGTTTGCGACGAGGGGGATCTGGCGGGCAAACCCCGCCGCGACGGAATGGGTGCGCGCTTTGAGGCGTTCGCCGCCGCGCACCGGGACACACCCGGGGTGGCGCTGCTGCAGCGCATCGTCCAGTGGGGTGTGGACCGCTGCGGATTCTCGGCGGAGGAGTGGCTGTATGAGCTCGTCGACGGGATCGTCGGGGACAACTACCCGACCCCGGACCGCATGTTGACCCGGGTGGAACGGGTGATGCACCAGTACCTCATCCGGGAGCTTTGCCAGGGAGACGAAAGCTGCGGGCCGTTCGATCTCTTCGCGACCGAGGGCGGGACGGCCGCCATGTGCTACCTGTTCGACACCCTGCTGGCCAACCGGCTGCTCAGGCGGGGAGACCGAGTGGCCGTCGGCGTGCCGATCTTCCCGCCGTACGTCGAGATTCCCCAGCTCCATCGCTACGACTTTGACGTGGTGGAGGTCCGCGCCACCGGCAGGGACGAGGCGGGCCGCCACACCTGGCAGTATCCGCCGGAAGAGGTGGAGAAACTGGCCGATCCATCGGTGAAGGCGTTCTTCCTCGTCAACCCGAGCAATCCGCCGTCGGTGGCCATGGCGCCGGAGACGGTTCGCCGGGTCGTGGAACTGGTGCGTGAGCATCACCCGAACCTGATGATCATCACCGACGACGTGTACGCCACATTCGTCGATGGGTTCCGCTCGCTGCTCGCCGAGCTGCCGCATAACACCGCGGCCGTGTACTCGCTGTCGAAGTACTTCGGGGTCACCGGCTGGCGCCTCGGGGTGATCGCCGTGCACCGGGACAACGTGTTCGACCGCCTTCTCCGCGCGCATCCGGAGGAGGTCCGGCGCGAACTGGCGGCGCGGTACGCCTTCGTGACGCCGCGCGTCGAAGAGCTTCGCTTCGTCGATCGCCTGGTGGCGGACAGCCGCCAGGTGGCCCTGAACCACACGGCGGGGCTGTCGACGCCTCAGCAGGTGCAGATGGCGCTGATGGCCGTTTTCGCGCTCCTGGACGCGGACGACACGTACAAGCGTCAGACCCAGGCCATCTGCAGGCGGCGCATGCGCCTCTTGTACGAGGGGCTGGGGATGCCGGAGCCGCGGCTTCCGCTGGACGCGGACTACTACACCGAGTTCGACCTGGAGGAGTGGTCAAACCTCCACTACGGGCGGGCGTTCACGGAGTACCTGACGTCGCGTCACTCGCCCCTGGAGGTGCTCTACCGGCTCGCCGAGCGATCGGCCATCGTGCTTTTGCCGGGCGGGGGATTTCACGGGCCGCGCTGGTCCGTGCGCGTCTCCTTGGCCAACCTGGACGACGACGCGTACCGCACCATCGGCCGGGTGCTGCACGAGGTGCTGGAGGAGTTCGTCGCCGAGTGGCGCGGCGCCCCATGACGGGGCGCCCGAGCCAATTTCCTAGTTGCGGTGCCGATCCTCGTGGTCGTACGCCACGAGCACGATCTCCTCGGCCGTCTCCGCACTCAGTTGACGTTCCCACTCGCGGATGCGCTCCACCAGGTCGGGGCGCAGCGACGCAGGTTTGAATCCGCGGTTCGCCGGACGCTGTGCATCGTTCACACGGGCCACCTCCACCTCCTGTTATGACCCGCTGTCTGGAAAGTTATTCCCTGGCGGAGCCCCTCGGGGCTCCCTTGGCGGACGCCGCCAGAAACGCCCGAATGCGATCCCGCTGCGCCCACACATCGGCCCGCGCCATGGCGGCGTTGGCCAACAGGCCTCGTTTCGACCACCACGATGCCGGGCCAAAGGCGGGCTGCAGTGGCAGGACATCGTCGC
Source organism: Alicyclobacillus macrosporangiidus CPP55 (assembly GCF_000702485.1). GTDB lineage: Bacteria > Bacillota > Bacilli > Alicyclobacillales > Alicyclobacillaceae > Alicyclobacillus_H > Alicyclobacillus_H macrosporangiidus_B. The sequence continues at coordinate 2,533,782 of NZ_JNIL01000001.1, forward strand.
CCGCCAGATCGGCCTCCACCGATTCCTGAAGCATCACGTCCACGGACCGGCGCAGGACGCGGAACAAGGAATCCGGCCGCCAACCGGGTTGGAGGCGGTGCAGATTCACCGCGAGGATGCGGTCGCAGCCCGCCTGGCGGAGGACGCGGACCGGGATGAGATCCCGGAGGCCTCCGTCGGCCAACACCCAGTCCGCAATACGCACCGGCGTGACGACGCCCGGGATGGCGCAGCTGGCGAGCAGAGCGAGGCTCAGGTCGGGCGGCTGGACGGCGACGCCCCTCTGGCACAGCGCGGGGTGGGTGCTGAAGACGACGGGCTTCCCGCTGACCAGATCGGCCGCCACCACGGCGAAGGGAATTCGGGGGGTGCGATCCCGGAGCAAGCCTGCCAACCACAACCGCAGCCGCCGCCCTTGGAAGAGACCGGGCGCAATCCAGTCGGGATCGGGCCGCACGCGTCGAACCACGGCGTGGTACGCGCTGCGCGTGACGGGGAAGGCGTAATCGAAGAGACGGACCCCGGGGAAGCGGGCCGCCAGGCGCAGGCAGGCCTCGGGGCTGTATCCGTGCGCGTACAAGGCCGTCACCAAGGCGCCTGCGCTGGTGCCCGCCACCAGGTCGGGACGGACGCCCATGTCGTGCAGCGCCTGCAGGACGCCGACGTGCACGGTGGCCAACAGCTCTCCTCCGCATAGGGCGACGCCTACGCGGGGCCGCCTTGCGGCCGGCCTCGGAATTTCGTGCGCTGCTTTCGTCCACTTTCCATTCATGTGCTGAAGCCTCCGGATGGCAGCCTATGCCGGAGGCACGGTTTGTGGTGCCGGTCCCCGAGGGGTATCATAGGGGCGTCAAACTGCGGAGGGGAGGGACCTCATTGGCACAGCGCCGGTACCTCTTGCTGGTCACCCTGGCCCTCGGCATGCTGCTGAATCCTCTGAACTCCTCAATGATCTCGGTGGCCATCGCGCGTTTCCAGGACGTCTATGGGCTCAGCTTCGAGCAAGTGTCGTGGATCATCTCCACGTATTATCTCGCCAGTGCCATTGGACAGCCCGTCATGGGGAAGCTGGCCGATCTCTTCGGCCCCAAACGGAGCTTCCTGACGGGCTTGGTGGTCGTGGCGGTGTCCTGTCTGTTGGCGCCGGTGTCCCCGTCGTTCGACTGGCTGATCGCGTTTCGCATCGTGCAATCCCTCGGCACCAGCGCCATCTACCCGGCGGGGATGGCGATCATCCGCCGCACGGTCAGCGAGGGGCAGGCCCGGGCGCTGGCGTTTCTGGCCGTGTTCTCCTCCGGATCGGCCGCGTTCGGCCCGACCGTCGGCGGCCTTCTGCTGCACTGGCGCGACTGGCCCGCCATCTTCTTCGTGAACTTTCCCTTCATCCTCACGAGTTTCTTCCTGGCGCTGTGGGTGTTGCCGGGTGCGGCCGGGGCCGCGGTGAACCGGGCACCCGCCCGTGCGAAAGCCGGCGAGGTGATCCGGGCCGTCGATCCCCTCGGCGTCGCGCTCTTCGCCATCGGGATCGTCGGCCTGTTGATGGGGCTGTTGTCCATCCGCACGGGCGTGCGCTGGGTCCCGGGTGTGGCCGGGATCGCCGCCCTGGCGCTTTTCGTGGTATGGGAGCTGAAGGTCGACCGGCCATTCATCGACCTGCGCCTGTTCGCCCGCAGCCGCATGTTGACCTGGGTGCACATCCAGTTCGTCGTGGTGAACATCATCTTCTACAGCATCTTCTTCGGCGTCCCGACCTATCTGGAGGAAGTCCGCCATTTCGACGCGCGCACCACCGGCCTGCTGATGCTCTGCATCGCGGGCTTCGGCGTCGTCGTGTCGCCCTTGGCGGGCCGCTGGATCGATCGCGCGGGCTCCCGCGCACCGCTGATGCTCGCCGGGGCCATCATGGCGACCGGATCGATCCTGTTGACCACGGTGCACGAGGCGTCTCCGGTGGGCTGGCTGGTGGTGGTGTTCTCGGTGCTCGGGCTGGCGGGCGGCTTCAACAACGTCGGCCTGCAGGCGGCCCTGTTCGCCAGCGCGCCGAAGGAGGTCATCGGCACAGCCTCGGGGCTGTTCATGACCGCCAGGTACCTCGGTACCATCCTCTCGTCCATTCTGCTCGGCCTCGTGTTCGGGGCCTCGCCGACCACTGGACGGTTGCGCGTGCTCGGCCTCCTGTTGGCGGCGCTGGCGGTGTGGGTGTTCTGGATGAGCTGGCGTCTCCCGCGCGGACGGGCGCGGGCATAGGGACCCCTCTGGCAGGCCGCGGCCATTGACAACCGGGGCACCTCTGTCTACACTAGTCGTAAATTTCATAGCGGCTCACGTGATTCTTATCGAGAGAAGCTGAGGGACTGACCCTGTGACGCTTCGGCAACCAGCGGCCATCGCCCGTGCGGCGGGCGGGCTGCCCGGTGCCAATTTCAGAGGAACGCGGAAGCGGATCCGAAGATGAGAAGCATGTAGCATCGCAAACCGGCGGATGCCATGTGCCCTTCTCTCTGGTGAGAAGGGCTTTTCGTTTCTGTTCCTTGGATGGGGGGAGGCGCCATGACACGAAGCATTCAGCGTGCCCTGCAGGAACGCATCCTGGTGCTCGACGGGGCCATGGGGACGATGATTCAACAGCAGAACCTGACAGAACGCGACTTCGGCGGCAGGGCGTACGACGGGTGCAACGAGTACCTGTGTCTGACGCGGCCGGATGTCATCCTCTCCATCCACCGCGCCTACCTGGAGGCCGGGGCGGACATCATCGAGACCAACTCGTTCGGCGGCACGCCGCTGGTGCTCGCGGAGTACGGGTTGGCGGACCGGGCCCGGGAGATCAACCGGGCAGCCGCGGCGCTGGCCCGCCAGGCCGCCGACGCGTTCAGCACGGAGGCGTGGCCGAGGTTTGTGGCGGGTTCCATGGGGCCGACGACCAAGAGCCTCAGCGTCACCGGCGGGGCGACGTTCGACGAGCTGGTCGCGTCGTACGCCGAGCAGGCGCGAGGCCTCCTGGAAGGCGGTGTCGACGTGCTCCTGGTCGAGACGGCGCAGGATCTGCTCAACGTCAAGGCGGCCAGCCTCGGCATCCGGCAGGCGTTCGCCGACACCGGGCGGGAGGTGCCCATCCTCATCTCCGGCACCATCGAGCCGATGGGCACCACCCTGGCGGGGCAGACCATCGAGGCGTTGTACCTGGCCGTCGAGCACCTCCAGCCGCTGGCGGTGGGGCTCAACTGCGCGACGGGTCCCGAGTTCATGCGCGATCACGTTCGTGCCCTCGCCTTGCTCGCATCCTGCGGGGTCAGCTGCTACCCGAACGCCGGCCTGCCCGACGAGGAGGGTCACTACCACGAGACCCCGGCGAGCTTCGCCGCGAAGCTGGCCGATTTCATCGACCAGGGATGGCTCAACATCGTCGGCGGCTGCTGCGGCACCACGCCCGAGCACATCCGCGCCGTGCGCCAGGTGGTCGACGGCCGGGCGCCGCGCCGTCTTGCGCCGCCGCACGGACACGCCGTCTCCGGCCTCGAGGCCGTGTTCCTCGAGGAGGACAACCGGCCCATCTTCGTCGGCGAGCGCACCAACGTCATCGGATCGCGCAAGTTCCGCCAGTTGATTGCGGCGGGCGAGTACGAGGCGGCGTCGGAGATCGCGCGGGCGCAAGTGAAATCCGGGGCGCAGGTGGTGGACATCTGCCTGGCCGACCCCGACCGGGACGAGTTGGCGGATATGGTCCGGTTCCTGCCGCACGTGGTGAAAAAGGTCAAGGTGCCGCTGATGATTGACTCCACCGACGCCGCGGTCGTGGAGGCCGCGTTGAAGTTTTCGCAGGGCAAGGCCATCATCAATTCCACCAACCTGGAGGACGGCGAGCCGCGCCTCGCCCGCTTCGCCGAGCTGGCACGCCGCTACGGGGCGGCGCTGGTGGTCGGGACCATCGACGAGCGGGGCATGGCCGTGACCCGCGAGCGCAAGCTGGAGGTCGCCCTGCGCAGCGTCGACCTGCTCGTGAACCGGTACGGGTTGGCCGCGCGGGACATCGTGATCGATCCGTTGACCTTCCCGGTCGGCACGGGGGATGAGAAGTACATCGGATCGGCGAAGGAGACCATCGAGGGCATCCGGCTCATCCGCCAACACCTGCCGGAATGCCCGACCCTCCTCGGCATCAGCAACGTCTCCTTCGGCCTGCCTCCGGCCGGGCGCGAAGTGTTGAATTCGGTCTTTCTCTACGAGTGCACCAAGGCGGGGCTCGGCTACGCGATTGTCAACACCGAGCGGCTGCAGCGCTACGCCTCCATCCCGCCCGAGGAGCGGGCGCTGTGCGAGCGGCTCTTGTTTGAGACGAGCGATAAGGTGGTGGCCGAGTTCACGGCGTTCTACCGGTCCAAGAAGACGGCGGAGAAGCCGCCCGCCGCGTCGCTGCCCGTGGAGGAACGGTTGGCCCGGCATATCGTGGACGGCACCAAGGAGGGACTGTACGCCGACCTGGACGAGGCTCTGCAGAAGTACGCGCCGCTCGACATCATCAACGGGCCCCTGATGGACGGGATGAACGAGGTCGGGCGCCTGTTCAACAACAACGAATTGATTGTCGCCGAAGTTCTGCAGAGCGCGGAGGTCATGAAAGCGGCCGTCGCCTACCTGGAGCCGCACATGGAGAAGCAGGAGACGGCGACCAAGGGCACGGTGCTGCTGGCCACCGTCAAAGGGGACGTGCACGACATCGGCAAGAACCTGGTCGAGATCATCCTGTCGAACAACGGGTTCCGCGTCGTCAACCTGGGCATCAAGGTGCCGCCGGAACAGTTGATTCAGGCGTACCGGGAGGTGAAGCCGGACATCATCGGCCTCTCCGGCCTGCTCGTCAAATCCGCCCAGCAGATGGTGTTGACGGCCGGAGACCTGCGTCACGCGGGTGTCGACGTGCCGCTTCTGGTGGGCGGGGCGGCGCTCACGCGCAAGTTCACGTACACGAAGATCCAGCCGGCGTACGAGGGGACGGTGATCTACGCCAAGGACGCGATGGAGGGGCTGGAGTACGCCAACCGGCTGGCCGCGGGCGGCGCGGAGCGGGACCGGTTGCGGGAGGAGGTGGCACAGGTGCAGGCGCAGATGCAGGCGGGCACAGCACCCGCGGCGGACGCCGATGCGGGGCAGGGGCATCGGGTGTCCGACGTGCGCCGGGACGCGCCCGTGTTCGTGCCGCCCGACTGCCGCAGGCACGTGCTGCGCCACTACCCGCTGTCCCACATCCGGCCGTACCTGAACCTGCAGATGCTCCTCGGGAAGCACCTGGGGCTTCCCGGAAACGTGGAGAAGCGGATCGCCGAGGGGGACGAGAAGGCTCTGTCGCTGCTCGCGATGGTGGAGGAATTGTTGGACCAGTGCGATCGCGAAGGGTGGCTGACAGCCCACGCCGTGTACCGGTTCTTCCCGGCGCAGGCGGACGGGGATGCCATTCTCATCTGCGATCCGGACGATCCCGCCCGCGTCCTCGAACGCTTCCCGTTCCCGCGGCAACAGAAGCCGCCCTATCTGTGCCTGGCGGATTTCGTCCGGCCGAAGGAGAGCGGCGTCCTCGACTATGTGGCGTTTTTCACCGTCACAGCCGGCCGGGGGGTGCGCGAACTGGCGGAGCAGTGGAAGCGGGACGGGGACTACCTGCGCAGCCACGCCCTGCAAGCACTGGCTCTGGAGATGGCGGAGGCGTTCGCGGAACGCCTGCATCAGATCCTGCGCGATCAGTGGGGCTTCCCCGATCCGCCGGAGATGACGATGCGCGAGCGGTTCATCGCCCGCTACCAAGGCATCCGGGTGTCGTTCGGGTATCCCGCTTGCCCGGACCTCGAGAACCAGGCGCCGCTCTTCCGGCTGCTGGAGCCGGAGGACATCGGGGTACGGTTGACCGACGGGTACATGATGGACCCGGAGGCGAGCGTATCGGCCATGGTGTTCGCCCACCCGGAGGCGCGCTATTTCAATGTCGAGTGAGGAGGGGGCACGGATGACACAAACGGGGCGGTCATGGTGGGAACGGGCCCGGGCGGGCGTCTTGGTCGGCGACGGGGCGATGGCCACTCAACTGCATCAGATGGGGGTGCCGATCCGCGCCTGCTGCGAGGCGCTGTGCGTCTCCCGCCCGGAGCTGGTGGAGCGGGTGCACCGCGCGTACCTGGTCGCTGGTTCGGACTGGATCCAGACCAACACCTTCGGCGGGCACAGGGCCGCGCTCGCCCGGTACGGGATGGAGGACCAGGTGCGTGAGATCAACCGTGCGGCGGTCCGCGTGGCGCGGCAGGCGGTGGAGCGGGCCGCAGAGGCGAGGGCCTGCGTGGACGCCGGGGGTGGTGCGGACGGGATCGATCGCGCGGGGCGCACCGGGCCTGCGGCGGTCTTGGGCACCATTGGTTCGGCGCTCGATCTCGTCGCCCCCGGCGGCATGGAGGCGCGCCATCGGGCGTGGCTGCGCGGGCTGTTCGAGGAGCAGGCGGAGGCCCTCTTGGCGGCAGGCGTAGACGGCCTGCTATTGGAGACGTTCCCGGCCTTGGACGAGCTCCTGCTGGCGCTGGATGCGGTCCGCCGGCTCACCGATCGGCCCGTGCTGGCCCACCTCTCCCCCGATGCTGTCGGCGTGACCCGAGACGGAGTCCCGGTGCGTGAAGCCTTCACCGCGCTGCTTCATGCGGGAGCGGACGGTGTGGGATTGAACTGCCGCCTGGGTCCGAACGGCGTCTTGCGCACTTACGAAGGGGTGGCGAGGCAACCGGGGGTGGTGTATTCGGCGGCGCCGAACGCCGGCATGCTCCACCTGGTGGATGGGGACATCGCCTACACGGGCGATCCGGACTACTTCGCGGCCGTGGGGGAACAACTCGTGCACTGGGGCGTGCGCGTGATCGCGGGATGCTGCGGCACGACCCCGGCGCACATCCGAAAGCTAAAGGAACGGCTCCAGGCGGCCGGATGGACAGGGGCTGCAGCCGGTGACCGTGATGGATTCCCGCCGGAGGCGGCGGGACCGGACGGAGCACCGGAGGGATCGAAGGCACCCGAGCGGGTGCAGGTCCGGGTGCAGCTGTCCGGGGCAGGTGCCGAGGACGAGGGGCGGGGACAATCGCCGGCGGGCGCGGGGACCCTGCCGCCGGGCGCGGCGAGGCCGAGGGGCACGGCGTCCACGCCGGACCTTGGGCACCGGCGGGATCGCTCGCCGAGCGGGCGAAGCGCGGCCGCACGGTGGTGGTGGAGCTGGACCCGCCGCGCACCCTGGACGTACGGCGTTATCTGGAGGGAGCGCTCGCCCTCCAGCGGGCGGGGGCGGACGCCATCACGCTGGCGGACAATTCTCTGGGTCAGGTCCGGGTCAGCAATATGGCCGTCGCCAGCCTGCTCAAGCAGGCGGGCGTGGAGCCGCTCGTGCACGTCACGTGCCGGGACCGCAACCTGATTGGCCAACAGTCTCACCTGATGGGCCTGCATGTGCTGGGCATTCACCACGTGCTCCTGGTGACGGGCGATCCGTCCCGCTTCGGCGACCTCCCGGGGGCCACCTCCGTGTACGACGTCTCTTCCATCGAGCTGACGAAGATGGTGAAGCGGCTGAATCAAGGGATCGCCTTCTCTGGCCAGCCGATGAAACACCCCTCCCGGTTCGTGGTCGGCACGTCGTTCAACCCGCACGTGGCGAATTTTGAAAAGGCGATCGATCGCCTGCGCCGCAAGCTCGACGCAGGGGCCGACTTCGTGATGACGCAGCCTGTGTTCGACATGCGGATGTTCGAGCGTATCGCCCGGGCGGCGGAGCCGTTCGGCGTTCCCGTGTTCGCGGGGGTCATGCCGCTCACGAGCGCCCGCAACGCGCGTTTCTTGCACCATGAGGTTCCGGGCATCCGCATCCCGGACGAGATCCTGGGCCGGATGGAGGCCGCATCGCCGGAAGCGGCGGCCGAAGAGGGGCTCTCCATCGCGGAGACCTTGTTGGATGAGGCGATGCGCTGCTTCAACGGCATCTACCTCGTCACACCGTTTTTGCGCTACGACCTGACCGTACGGCTGGTCCAGTTTGTACGGGCCCGTGCGGATGCGCCGCTGGCCCCGCGGGCGGCGGAGGCCTGAACCTGCAGAGGGCGGAAGGGGACGAACATTTGCCGGGTCCCCACCACCGTTCGACATACTTTGCACCAAACCTTCGATAGAATGCCGGTGGATGGAACTCTCCGAACCGCCAAACGCGGCGGAGACACTGACGGAGGACACGAGGGGGAACGTTGGGTGGCGCGATGGAAAGCTTTCGGTGTGGCGTTGATGACCGGGGCCTTGGGGATGGTGGCCCTTCCGTCCGTCGGCATGGCCGATTCGGAGCAGGAGATCCCGCAGGGGGTGGGTTCCGGTATCCTTCAAAACGCGTCCTATTTTGGGGATGTGCCCGACGACACGCCGGTCACCGTCGACATCGTCATGAAGGTTCAAAACCAGGATGATTTGGAGGCATTCATCACCCAGACCACGGACCCGCGCAGTCCAAACTATCGTCACTATTTGACGCCGGTCCAGTTTAAGCAGAGATACGCACCCAGCGACGGCGAGATTCGGCAGATCACCGCGTATCTCGCGCAGTTCGGCATCCAATCGACCGTGTACCCGGACAATCTGATCATCACCGCCAACGGAACGGCCGGGCAGTTCAACCGGGCCTTCAATATCGCCTTGAAGTGGGCCCAGTTCGATGGAAAGCGCTTCCACGCGACCAAGGCCAACCCCAAGTTTCCTAGCTCACTGGCCCAGGACATCCTGTGCGTGCTCGGGCTCAGCGATTATTCCGATTTCACCGCGCGTTTGATCAAACGGGCCGACGTGTCAGGCAATGACACGCCCGTGGGCCCGCTCAACCTGAAGCCGCAGGATCTCATCCAGCACTATCATGTACAGCCGCTGTACGACAAAGGGGCGACAGGGGCCGGGCAGACCATCGGGATCGTGACCCTGGCCGACTTCAATGCGGAGGACGCCTACGCCTTCTGGAGCCAGATGGGCATTCCCGTCAAGGGGAACCGCATCACGGAGATCCCCGTCGACGGCGGGACCGGATGGGACGGATACGAGGAGACCACGCTCGACGTGCAGCAGGCGGGGGCGCTGGCACCTCAGGCGGACATTCGGGTATACGAGGGGCCGAACTCAGACACCGGTTTCATCGACACGTTCGCCCGCGCCATCAACGACAATGTGGCGCAGCAGATATCGGTCAGCTGGGGCTGGAGCGAGCCAGGCATCCAGTATGCCATCGATCTGCAGATGGAGACGCCGCAGTACGCTTACGCGTACAATCAGTTGTTCATGCAGGCGGCGGCGCAGGGGCAGTCGATGTTCGCCGCGTCGGGGGATGAGGGGGCGTATGACGCGGTCCGCGAGTTCGGCCTGAAGTCGGGGATTCCGGGGGTCGCCAATCTGTCCGTCGACAACCCCGCGGACAGCCCGTACATCACCGCGGCGGGCGGTACGACGCTGCCGTTCCACTTCCACTCGAATTCCACTGGGATCGACGTGCGAAACGATCAGGAGCGCGCCTGGGGCTGGGATTACCTGTATCCGTACTTCGACGCACGCGGCTTCAACGACCCTGACGATTGGGCTGATAGATACTTGGTCGGCGGCGGGGGCGGATTCAGCGCCTTCTTCCCGACGCCCGCCTACCAGCAGGGCGTGCCGGGCGTCAACCGTTATACGGGCGTACTGCAGTGGATTCCGAGCTCGGATGGATCGACGTTGACGCGCGCGAAGCAGCTCAGCGTCGTCACCGGGAAAGGATCTGGGCGGAACATGCCGGATTTGTCGATGAACGCCGACCCGTACACGGGGTATCTGGTGTACCTGAGCGATCCGGGCCAGCCGGGCAGCAACAGCGGGTATGCCACGTTCGGCGGGACCAGCTTTGTGTCGCCGCAGCTCGCCGGCCTGACGGCCCTGATCAACGACGCGGACAACACCCGGGTCGGGTTCTGGAACCCGCAGATCTACCGCTTCGCGACACAGAAGGATTCGCCGTTCACGCCGCTCAACACCACCGGCGCGACCAACGACAACGACTTCTACACCGGGACTCCGGGGACGGTGTACAACCAGGCCACGGGCCTCGGCATCCCCGACATCGCGAAGTTGGCGAGCGCCTTCGCGAGCCGGCGCTGAGGCGTAGCGCGGACCCCGTCACGCCCGCGCTCGCGCTCCGCGTAAATTGGGGGGCCAGGTCCGCAGGCGCCGAAGGCCCGCCATCAGTGCCAGGCCCGCCCACAGGGCGAGCCACGGATCGATCGGGACGCGCATCCGATCCCATGCCGGGAAGAAGAAGAACAGACCGACGTAATACGCGAACATCCACCACAGGGCCAGTGGGCGACGATCCCCAGTGCGCCGCATCCACACGGCTTGAAGGACGACCCCGATGAGCGCCAACAGCAGCATGGCGCGGTATTCCCACAGGCCTGCGGCGTACGCCGCGCGCCGGAATCGCCCGGACACGGGCGGCTCGGCGTGGCCCACGGACCAGAAGAAGGCGTTGTCCACGCCGCGGAAGAGATTGCGCCACTTGACGAGGGCGAGCTGAATGGTCCGGCCGGGGTGCTGTTCGATGTACTGGACGGCCATGTGCTGCGCTTCCCGGTTTTCGTTGACCTCGTCGTACACGTAGTTGAGAAATGGATTGTCGCGCGGGTTGAGCGGCCAGAAGTACTCCCCGTTGGCGTGCGGGTTATTGCCCTGCCACAGGTTGACCCCGCCGTTGGTCGACACCGGGATGAAGGCGTGCAGGCGCACCCAGTTGCGCACCGTCACCGGGGCGATGGTCAAGCTCATCGCCAATGCCGCTGTCAGCGTCCACAGCGTCGCCCGCCGCCAGCCGGCCCGTGCACACAGCAGGTACAGCCACAGGGCGCCCGGCAGCAGCAGCGCCACCGGGCGCGTGATGCAGGCAAGCCCCGTCACCGCGCCGGACAAAGCGGCCAACGGCCATCCCCAGCGCGCCCCTGTCCGGCTCACCCACAGGAGGGCCGTCAGCGTAAAGAGGAAGGTGAACAGCATCTCGCTGCACAGGACGCTCGACCAGGCGACGTGCGGCACGTAGAGGGCCAGGGCCAGACCCCCGCAGATCCCCGTCCCCAGCCCGTGCAGCCGTTCCCCGATCCGGCAAACCACTCCCGCCGTCAACGCGTTGAGCACCACATTCGCGAGGACGCCGCTGAGCCAGTGCACCCCGGCGATGGCGTACACCCCAGCGAGGAACAGCGGGTAGCCGATCGGGAAATACGCCGTCGGGTGCCCGTCCACCAGGTACCCTTCCCCGCGCAGCAGATGGACCGCTTGATTCTGATACCAAGCGAAGTCGGTGGCCGGGATGGGGTGGACGAACCGAATCCAGGCGAGCCGGACCAGCAGCGCGGCGGCGATCACGCCGGCGCAAGCCAGCCAACTCCTGCGGTCTGAGGTCGGTGCGGATGCAAGATCCACGTGGGGCAATGGGCGTTCTCCTTTCAAGCGATATCGCCCGGCAGGGTTCTCCGGAGGCGGCGTCCACCGGCCGGATGCTTGTCCGCCTCAGGGATGCGGCAGGGGGTTTGGCACCCGCCACACCTGGACGCCGTCCGCCTCGGCGACCGGGGGACCGAGGAGCGCGGTGAGCGCCCTCTCCGCGGCGGCGGGCAAGTGTTGGCCATCCTCAACCGGATAATACACTAAGCGCTCGGCGCCGAGTACCGGGAGGGCACGGGCAGCGTTTGCCCGGATGTCGGACTCCGGTAAATTCGGCTTGAGAACGGATTTCATCTGGGCCAACGCCGTACCGCGCGGCGGCGGATTGCCTGTATAGCCGTACGGGTTGACCATGGGCACGCGATACCCGCCGTCTGCCAACGCCTGCATGACGTCGGGCGTGTCGGTCGACAGGATGTAGGTCGGGCGGCCGGCCACGGCGTCCAGCACCGGACCGGGCCGGGTGAGCGCCCGGGCGGCGGAGGGGGTAGGCGAATGGAGGTACGGGGTCACGGGCCACCAGGCCGCGCCGACGACGAGCAGGGAGGCTCCCGCCAGGGCCTGCGTCACGGCTGGTCGTGAGGACCGTCGCAACTGTTCCTCCAATGCGCAGATCCCCAGTCCGATGGCGATTCCGTCGCCATACAGCATCAAGCGCGAGGGCAGGGCGCTGTCGATGAAGGGAACGTGTTCCAGCAGCATCCACGGCAGAGGCAGATGGGTCACCCGGCCGGCGATGTGAAGATTGGGCCCCATGGACAGCAGGGCGATGGCCGCGAACGTGTACGCCGCCGCGCGGGCTTCGGCGATTCGCCACAGCCGGGCGGCGGAGAACACCAGCCACAGCAGTCCGGGGATGCCCAGATACCCGTTGTTTTCCCAAAAGTTCCCCGTGTATTGAAGGGACAGATTCGTGGTCCACGCGTTATGCAGCGCGTACACCGGCGTGGGCAGCACGAAATTCAGCAGATCGTTCACATAGGCCTCGGAGGGCAACAGCTTGCCCTGGGGACGGGCGGGGCCATGGAGCAGCGTAAAGATCCCGGGGGCAGCGAGGAGGAGTGCGGTCAGGATCGAGGCCACGACCGTGCGAAGCGGGATGCGGAATGTCTGCCGCACGCGGGATCGCAACGTGATGATCAGAAACAGCGCGCCGATAGCGAGCGTGAGCGCAAAGGTCGCCGCGATCTCGATGGAGGTGTAGAACTGGAGTGCGGCCAGCCCGCCGATGAGAATGCCATACGCCGTGGGACGGCGGGGCGGGTGGCGCAGGGCGCGCAGGAGGACGAGCGCCAGGGCCAACGGGACGCTCGTCGCCCACAGATGCAAGTGGTAAAGGCTCTGTGCGGTAAAATACGGCATGCCGCCGAAGAGCAGCCCCCCGGCGGCGGCCAGCCACCACCGCACGCCGAGGTGGCGCAGCAGCGCGTCGCCGAGGAAGCACGCAGCCATCCAGTTGATCAGCCACAGCAGATTGTAGATGGCCGCACCGGGAAGCCACGTCATGAGCCAGCCGAAGAGCGCAGACTCGGCAAGGATGGACGTATTCCACATCAAATTCTGGCCCACGGGCGCATTGAGCAGCTGGGTGTAAAAGGGGTTCTGGCCCGTCAGAAGGGCGTGCCAAACCCAGCCCAGGTACCACATGAACTGTTGGGGATCGCCCGGCCAACCGATGTACCAGTCGCCGAAGTGGCGCAGCACGGGTCCCGTCAGCAGTACGGCGGCCGCGGCGTAGACGGACGTTCTGAGAAGGCATGCGGCCCAATTCGGCGCATGACGGGCGATGACGGCGGACATACATGACCTCCCGTGCGGCGAAATCCTCCGATACGGCGATTCGGACACCCGGTTGCTAAACATTGTGCAAGAGTGGAGAGCGAAGTCTGTGATACATTATAGGACATAGGTAGCGGTCCACGTCACGAAGAGGGAGTGAGCCTTTTGAAACGAGTTTGGTGGATGGCGGCGCTGCTCATCCTCGCGACGGGATGCGGCCCGAAGGCGACTGCCCCGGCGGCGACCACCACCCCGTTCAACGCGGTGGCGGAAGCCAACGCGGCGGGCGCAGATGGGGCGGCGGGCAATGCGGCAGGGAACGCCACAGACGCCGCGCCGACCGATGCCGACATGAAAAAGACCGCGCACGACCTGGTCGAGATGTACATCCAGTCTCATAATGACAAGACCTTGACGGACTTCAAGGCCGACCTGAACCGCTTTTTCGCGCCTGGCCTGTCGTCCGTGGTGGGCCAGATGGCGACGAAAGGCGTGGATTTCGCGCATCCGGTTGAGCGCTACACCATCGACGTTCAGCAGGTCCAGCCCGTTGACAACAAGAACTTTACGGCTGTGGTCAAGGCGGACGTCCAGTATAAGGGCGAGCCGGTGGAACACCACCAGTATCACGTGACCTTCGTAGAGTACAACATGCAGTGGTACATCCGGTTGATCGGCGGTTGATCTGGGACGGGCACCCAAAACGCTTTGGAGGGTGCCCGTTTTCCGTGCTCCGAGGCGCAACCGTCCCTCCTCGGCCATACAGTATGGTGAGGCTCCGCAAGGAGTGTTTTCGGCAAGGGAGGGAATCGCGTGCGCAAACAGTCGTTGAAGAAGAGTACCGCAAAACGCCAGGTCCGCGCTTCCAAGCCGGCGGCCACGGAGCAGTCGCCGTCCGGAGCCAATGTGATGCCGGCCGCTGCGCCGAATGGCGGGCGCTCCGCGCTCAACACCTTGAAGCAGAACCTCTCGGGCAAACGAAAGGCCATCTTTGAGATCCTCGACGAGGTCAAGAAAGTCAAGCCGGAGCAGTGGCAGGACCCCAACCAGGTGGAGCAGTTGGCGAAGGGATTCGCCCAAAAACTGGGAATCCCAGTCCCGGAGCAGCGGATTAAACAGTTCGTCGCCGCGTACAAGGACGCCACCAAAAACGGGCCCAACGCCAACGTCGACGAGTTGGTCAAGAAGTACGGCCAACACGTCGACGACGAGACCTTGAAGGAGATCAAGAAGTTCGTCCCAAAGACCAAGTGACCTGGAAGGGAACAGCCTCCATGCGGAACGCGTGGAGGCTGTCTTTTCAATTGTGCTGCTGCATCCCCGGTGCGCCCATTGGCCCGGGGGCTGTGGTGGCGCTCGGCGCGGGAGCGGGTGCTGCAGAGGGCGTGGCGTCCTGATTCCCTCCACCGGCGGATTTCAGGATCTGGCTGCCCAGGGGCGAGTTCATCAGGGCAATCAGGATGTTGGTGTAATCGTCCGTCGTCAGGTTCCTGCCCTTGTATTTGATCAACTTGTCGAGCACACCCGTCTCGCGCAGCGAATGGGTCGTGGAGTGCAGCGTGTCGAGCAGTTGATCCGCTTGCTGAAGGTAGCCGAGCCAGTTCTTGACCATCGTTCTCAGATTGGTGACGGACTTGAGCGTCTGCTGGATGCCCTGCGGCGACAACAGGTTGGCCAAGTTTCGCCGGGCTGGGGTCCTCCCGGCGATTTCGGGTGTACTGGGCGCCCGGTTGCTGGGCCGCGCCTTGCGGGCCGGGGAAGCGGATTTGGAACGAGAGGCCGCTTTGGCCGGCCTGCGGGCACCGGTGCGGCCTGCCCGTTGCCACTGCACTCGTGCCAGCTGGATGTCTCGCAGCAACGCCTCACGCTGGCGCGGGTAGCCGGGTGCGCTCTTGTCCAGGTGTTGCAGCCGGTGGCGCAGCCGGCGCAGGCGCTTAGCGTACACCTGACGTCGCGCAGATGGGTTCGTCCCCATGCGTGGTCACACCTCCCTTACGGTGTGCGTACCTAAGGCATCATATGGGGGCGCAGGGCAGCGTGTGCAGAGGAGGAGCGTGTGCGGCGAACGCAGAAAAGGGGCCCCGAAGAACCGGGGCCCCTTGCTATCGGCGTTACGGCGCTGTGTGCGCTGTGGACCACGTTTCCGAGCAGATCACAGCAGCCGCTGCACAAAGCGGTGCATGCGCTCGATGGCCGTCTCAATGTTCTCGTACGCCGTGGCGTAGGAGAGGCGGATGTTGTTCGGCGCGCCAAAAGCCTCGCCGGGGACGGTCGCGACCAGTTCCTGTTCGAGCAGCAGCTCGCACAGGCGCGTGGCGGTGCCGATCACCTGCCCATCCCAGCGGGCGGTGAGCAGCTTGGACACGTTCGGGAAGACGTAGAACGCGCCGTCGGGAATGAGGCATTCCACGCCGGGCAGCTCGCGCAGTCCCTGCACCAGGCGGTCGCGGCGGCGTTCGAACTCGGCCACCATCTGCGGTTCAAAGGACCGCAGCGCGGCCACGCCCGCGGCCTGGGAGATGGTCGACGGACTGCCGGTGCTGTGGCTCTGCAGGCTGTCGACGGCCTTGGCGATGTCCAGCGGCGCCGCGATGTAACCGAGGCGCCAACCGGTCATGGCAAAGGCCTTGGAGAACCCGTTGACGACGATGGTGCGGGGCATCAGATCGGGCACGAGGGCCGCCAGGCTGACATGTTTCACCCCGTAGACCAGCCGCTCGTAGATTTCGTCGGCGACGATGTAGATGTCGTGGCGGAGCAGCACTTCGCCGAGCGCCTGCAGCTCCGCTTCCGAGTAGACCGCTCCAGTCGGGTTGCTCGGGGAGTTGAGCAGGAAGGCACGCGTGCGCGGGGTGATGGCCCGCTCAAGCTGATCCGGCGTGATCTTGAATCCGGTCGACTCGTCGCAGGGCACAATCACCGGTGTGGCGCCGGAGAGCCGGATCTGCTCCGGGTAGGAGACCCAGTAGGGCGCCGGCAGGATGACTTCGTCTCCCGGATCGCAAATGGTGAGAAACACGTTGAACAGGGAGTGCTTGGCGCCATTCGAGACGACGATCTGCTCGGGCTTGTACAGCAGCCCGTTCTCTTCCATCAACTTCGCCGCGATGGCTCGCCGGAGGTCGAGCGTCCCGGCAGACGGGGTGTACCGGGTGTTGCCGTCGGTGATGGCGCGAATGCCCGCGAACGCCGCAGGGACCGGGGTGTCGAAATCCGGCTCGCCCACACTCATGTTGACGACCGGACGCCCCTCGCGGATCAGGGCCTTGGTCTTGGCGTCCACGCTCATCGTCGCCGACGGCGCGATGGCCCGCACGCGGCTGGACAGTCGCTGTTCCATGTGCCACGCTCCTTATCCATTGTTGTGGCCATTGTATCACAACCGCCCAATCCCGGGCACGGCTCATCTGCTATTCGGCCACCACCGCCGCCACCACTGCGACCAGGTTGCGCCAGGCCTGTCAGGGGCCGGGGTGTGCAGCGGGCAGAACGCCGACGGCTCCGTCCCCGGGACGAAGTAATCCGTCTCCGTGGTGCTGCACGCGCTGGTGGCGAGCTTGGCTGTCACCGGATCGATGGTGCGCCGGACGAGGCCCGCCGGCGCCGAGAACCAGGGGCCGGGCAGCCGCTGCTGGGCGGTGCCCATGAATTTGGCCCAAATGGGAGCGGCCAGGTGGGACTCGGCGAGGCCGAGCGGCCGGTTGTCGTCGTAGCCCACCCAGACCGCGCACACCAGGCGCGGCGTGTATCCGATCATCCAAGCGTCGGTGTTGGTCGTCCCTGTCTTGGCCGCCGCCGTCCCGTGCAGGTAGTGGTGGACGCTGTAGCCGGTCCCGCCTGGCTCGAGGACGCTGCGCATCAGGTCGGTCATCTGGAACGCCACCGCTTCCGGCACCGCCCGCCGGCGGCTGGGCGCCGTGGTGAAGTCGCGCCCCTGGCGGCCGTCGTGCACCGCTTCCACCGTGTAGGGTGTGACTTCGAATCCGCCGTTGGCGAGGGCCGCGTAGGCCGCTGCCATCTCCAACGGGCTGGCCGGGAACACGCCGAGGGCGAGCGACGGGTAGGGCTGCATCGGCGTGGAGATCCCCATCTTCCGCGCCGTCTCGATGACGGTCTCCGGCCCCAACTCCAGGTTGGCGGTGACCGCGTACACGTTGTCCGACCTCGCCAAGGCCTCGCGCAAGGTGAGCGGACGGTGTGCGTAGATGTCCCCGTAGTCGCGCACCGTGTAGGTCTTGTCCTGGTCGTACAGAAAGGTGGTCATTTCGCTCGCGACCTGCCGGTCGGGCGTCCAGCCGTGCTCCAGGGCGGCCGTGTACAGCACCGCCTTGAAGGTCGATCCCGGTTGGCGCTCCGCAAAGGCGCGGTTGTAAGGGCTTTGCGCGAAGTCGCGGCCGCCCACCATCGCGCGGATGGCGCCCGTCTGCGGATCGAGGGCGACGAGCGCCGCCTGGATGCCGCTGTCTCGCGGCAGCGTGCTGGCGATGGCCCGCTCGGCGGCCTGCTGCAGCACGGGATCGAGCGTCGTCGTCACCTGGATGCCGCCCTGATCCAGATCCTCGGGGGATAGGTGGAACCGTCGCTCCACCTCGCGCACGGCCGCCGCCGTGAAGTACGGGGCGGCGAGCGGACGGCGTTGGACCGGCGCGATCGACAGGTGCTCCAGCGCGGCCGCGTCGGCCTCCTCCCGGGTGAGGAAGCCCGCCTGCACCATGCGGTCGAGCACCTCGCGCTGGCGCCGTTTGGCGGCCTCCGGATGTGTGATGGGGGAGTATAGACCCGGTCCCTTCGGAAGCCCGGCGAGCAGGGCGCATTCGGCCACGGACAGGTCTTGCACGGGCTTGTTGAAATACACCTCGCTCGCCGCCGCGACGCCATAGGCCCCTTCTCCGTAGTAGACGGTGTTCAGGTATTGTTCCAGGATGGCGGATTTGCTCTCGTGCAGCTCCAGTTGCAGGGCGTACAGGGCCTCCCGCAGCTTGCGCCCGAGGGTCCGGTCCTGGGTGAGGAACAGGTTTTTCGCCAACTGCTGGGTGATGGTCGACCCGCCTTGGACGATGCCCCCGTGGCGGAGATCGACCCACGTGGCGCGCAGCAGGGATCTCGGATTGAACGCGTGGTGCTGGTAGAACTTCTGGTCCTCGACGGCGATGGTCGCTTCCTGCAGGGCGGCGGGGATGTCCTGCAGCGGGACGTGGCCGGCGCGGGCACCCTTGGTGGTCCACTCGGCGAGGCGCGACCCGTCCGCCGCGTCGATGTGTGTGGGGTGCACGAAGCTCTGGTCCGGCAGCGGAGCCGTACGAAGGATCAGCAGAAGCGCGGTCATGCCTGCGAAGCCGCTGACCAGCGGGATCGCCAGGTACTTGGTCCACCACGGGGTCCTTTGCCACCAGTGCGCTGCGCCCCCGCCCGCTTGCGCGCGTCCGGCGGGCGTCTGCTCGAAGGTCATCCGATTCCCTCCCGGCAGGGTATGGCTGGGTAACTGCCCAAGGTTTTCCGGTAGTATGCCCAGAGAATCCATGGAAATGCAGGTGGCCGGATGGGGGATGCTCTCTCGTTTACCCATGCGAGTGGTTTGGTATAATACAGCGTGTTTGTGCAGACCCGGAGGTGATTCAATTGGTGCCAGCGGAGCTTTGGTTCACGGAGCGGCAGAACGACAACTTGACCATCGGCTTGCGGATCCGCAAGATCCTTCATTCGGAACAGACCGAATACCAGACGCTGGACGTGGTCGAGACGGTGCAGTACGGCAACATGCTCGTGCTCGACGGGTGCGTGATGACGACCGACAAGGACGAGTTCGTGTATCACGAGATGATCGCCCACGTACCGATGCACACCCACCCGAACCCGAAGAAGGTCCTCGTCGTCGGCGGTGGAGACGGCGGGGCCATCCGCGAGGTCGTCAAACACCCGACCGTCGAAAAGGCGGTGTTGGCGGAGATCGATGGGCGGGTGATCGAGAACGCGAAGCGGTACTTCCCGCAGATCGCGCAGGGGTTCTCCGATCCGCGGGTCGAGGTCCAGGTGACGGACGGCATCCGCCACGTGCAGGAGCACCCCGGGGAGTACGACGTGATCCTCGTGGATTCGACCGATCCGGTGGGTCCCGCGGCGGGCCTCTTCGCGCGCGACTTCTACCAGGCCGTGTACAACGCGCTCAAGGAGGACGGGCTGTTCGTGGCCCAGACGGAGTCCCCCTTCGTCAACCAGGACCTCGTCCGCGGTGTGTTCCAGGATGTGAAGAGAGTGTTCCCCATCGCGGAGTTGTACCTGGCCTACGTGCCGACGTATCCGACGGGCATGTGGAGCTTCACGATGGGCAGCAAGCGGTACCATCCCCTGCGGGATCGCCAGCCTGCCCGTACCTCGGATACCCGGTACTACACGGAAGCGGTGCATCAGGCGGCGTTCACGTTGCCCCGCTTCGTCGAGGAGCTCTTGCGCGGATGAGGCGGTCCGGCGTATTGCGCGGGGCGGCCGACGGTGCCGGCGGGGCTGCAGGAGGCGCCGGAGGCGGCACGACTTCGGCAGCTGGGGGATGGATCTCCGCGATCGATCGCGCGTACAGCGGCGACCTCTTCATCGGGGCGACGGCCGACTTCGCCAGCGCCCAGGCGGTGATCTACGGCATGCCGATGGATTGGACGGTGTCCTTCCGCGCCGGCACCCGGCTCGGCCCGGCCCGCATCCGCGAGGTGTCCATCGGCCTCGAGGAGTACAGCCCATACCTCGACCGGGACCTGCGCGATATCCGCTACCACGACGCCGGGGATGTGCCGTTGCCCTTCGGCAACCCGCAGAAGAGCGTGGAGGCCCTGTATACCTTTGTGCGGCAGCTGTTCGCGGCGGACAAGTTCCCGCTGGGCCTGGGCGGAGAGCATCTGGCCTCGTGGGGGCCGATGCGTGCGGCGTGGGAGAAGTATCCCGACCTGCGCGTTGTCCACATCGACGCCCACACGGACCTGCGCGAGCACTACGAAGGGGAGCCGTATTCCCACGCCACCGTGATCCGCAAGGTGTGCGACGCCATCAGCCCGGACCGGGTGTACCAGTTCGGCATCCGTTCGGGGACCCGGGAGGAGTTCGCCTGGGCGCGCGAGCACACGCACTTCTTCCCGTTCGACGTCGCGGAACCGCTGGAAGGGGTGCTGCCCGAGCTGGAGGGCCACCCGGTGTACGTCACCTGGGACATCGACGTGTTCGATCCCGCCTACGCCCCGGGCACGGGTACGGCGGAGCACGGGGGCATCACGCCGCGCGAAGGGTTCCGGGCGATGCAGCTGCTGAGCCGTCTGAACGTGGTCGGCTTCGACATCGTCGAGGTGGCGCCGGTCATCGACCCGAGCGAACTGTCGCAGATCCTGGCCGCGAAGCTGGTGCGTGAAGCGTTGCTTGCGTTCGTGCGGTGAGGGGCGGCCGTCCGGCCGCCCTTTTTGCGGAGGAGGGGGGACATGTACTGGTTGGCCGCGGACGACTTCCGCAAGCCGGTGACGGTGGCCTGGGTCCGCCGGGTGTCCTCGGTGGAATCCGGGGCGTCCCCGGAGGGCGTGGCAACCGCGGAGGTGCAGGTGGAGCGCTGCGCGGCGGCGGAAGGGGTCTGGGTGCAGCGGGCCGGCACCCACTTTCTCACCTACGCCGATCCAGCCGACCGGCCGGGGGACGGAAGGCGTCCGGATCAGACCACGCTGCGCCTCAAACCGGATCAGGTGGTGCTGTCGCGCTTCGGCGAGATCGCGTGGAATCACACCTTCGCCCCCGGGCGGGCGACGGCCTCCTCCATCCACGCGGGTTCGGGGCACATTCCCTTACAAGTGCACACCGAGCGCCTCCAGGTGAGGGTCGGGGAACAGGGGGGCGCTGTGCGCTGCCGCTACCGCCTCACCCTGGGCGGGTGCACGCAATCGGTGCGCCTGTTGATCACCTGGCGCGCGTGAATGCGGGCATACCGCTGGCAGAATGCGGCGCGCGTGTGCCGGGTGCGGGTGAACCCGCCAGAAAATTGTGTCCATCTCCTTTTCCGGTGTAAGATCCGGGTGTGAACGCCATGGGCCGGCGTCGCCGGCGGCGAGGAGGAACGTTCATGCCCGCGGGTCCGCTGACGCACGAGTGGCTGTTGCACATCCTCGAGACCATCGACGAGGGGATCCACGCGGTCGATCGCACCGGGATCACCATCCTCTACAACCGGGCGGCGGGAAGGTTGGACGGCTTGGCGCCGGAGGACGTGCTGGGCAAGCACGTCCTGGAGGCGTTTCCGTCGCTCGCGAACGACACCAGCACGCTGCTGCAGGTGCTCGAGACGGGCCGGGCCATCCACAACCGCGCCCAGACCTACACCAACTACCTGGGATTCAAGGTGCACACCGTCAACACCACCCTGCCCATCGTCTCCGGCGGAGAGGTGGTGGGGGCTCTCGAGATCGCCAAGGATCTGACGCAGGTCAAGCGGCTGTCGGAACAGGTGATGGATCTTCAGGCCCAGGTGGCCAGCGGCCACAGACGGAGCGTACGCAGGGAGCCCGTGGCGGAGATCGGGACGCGTGCGCCGGGTGGCACCGGGCGCGCAGGGGCCATCTCGGACCGTCCCGGCGGCGCCGTCTACCAATTCTCCCATATCATCAGCCAGGATCCGCGCGTGGCGGACATCAAGCGGCGGGCGCAGCGCGCGGCCGCCACCACGTCGCCGGTGTTGGTGTACGGGGAGACGGGGACTGGCAAGGAGCTTTTGGTGCAGGCCATCCACAACGCGGGACCCAGGCGGGGGAGCCCGTTTCTCGCGCTCAACTGCGCAGCGCTGCCGGCGCCTCTCTTGGAGGGCATCCTGTTCGGAACGGTGCGCGGCAGCTTCACCGGAGCGGAGGATCGGCCGGGGTTGTTTGAGCTGGCCGACGGCGGGACGCTGTTTTTGGACGAGATCCAGTCGATGCCGCTGGACCTGCAGGCGAAGCTGCTGCGCGCCCTCCAGGAGGGCGAATTCATGCGCGTGGGCGACACCCGTGTGCGGCACGTTCAGGTGCGCGTGATCGCGGCCATGAACCGGTGGCCGGAGCAGGAGGTGGCGGAAGGGCGGCTGCGGGAGGACCTGTACTACCGGATCAATGTGGTGCGCTTGGACCTGCCGCCCCTGCGCGATCGGCGGGGCGATCTGCCGCTTTTGGTGGCGCACTTCGTCGACAAGTGGAACGGGCGCTTCGGGACCCAGGTGACGGGCGTGACGGCCGAGGTGTCGCGGCGTTTTGCGGAGTATCCCTGGCCGGGGAACGTGCGGGAACTGGAGAACGCCATCGAGTCGGCGATGAACCTGGTCACGAGCGGCGAGATCCCCATGGATGCGCTGCCTGCCCACCTGCGCGAGTGGCGCGGAGGCCAGCGGTTGGCGGGGTCGGTTGGGTCGGTTGGGGCGCTGGGTGCGCAAGATCGCGCGGTCGGGGATGCGGATGCCGTGAATGTGGGTGTGCCCGAGGCAGGCGCAGCCGAACGGGCCGCGCCGGAGATCGGCTTGTCCCCGGTGGCCGGAACGGAAGAAGCCGGGGGACCTAATGCGGGGACTCGGGCCGTCCCGAGGGCGCCTGGGGACGCTGGGCAGGGGGAACGCGCAGACATGAGCTGGGTGTCGTCGCTGCGGGAGGCGGGCATGGACGGACTGTGGGCGCGGCTGGACGGGGCGCAGGCGGCGCTCGCCTGGCCGGTCATTCAGGCGGCGTTTGAACGCATCGTCTTGCAGCGAGCCCTCGCGAGGAGCGGGGGAAACGTCAAGCTGGCGGCGCAGCGGCTCGGGATCCCGCGCCAGACGCTGCAGTACCGGCTGCGCCAGCTGGGGTTGGCGGGGAGTCAGCGGTCTTAGTCTCCGGACCTCGCACTGGAAGCACGGCCGCAGGGGTGAAGCAGTGCGAACGGTTCGGCGAAGCATGTGGCCCCCCACGGGCGGTGGTTTGAGAGGAGGAGGGCTCTCCCTCCTCCTCGATCGTCAGTCCGCGAAGCGATTCTCAGTGTGCTTTTCGTCCGGTGGATTACGAGGTTTTCATCGCTGTAGCCGCCATGCCCGGTGCACGCCCCGGACGGTTCGTGCGGTTGAGGAAGAGGTTGAGCACCACCGCGGTCACCGATCCGGTGACGATCCCGCTTTGCATCACCATCTTCAGCGTCGCTGGAAAGTACTGGAACATCTGCGGAACGACTGCGGACCCGAGGCCGATCCCGATGCTGCACGCCACCACGAGCATATTCTCGTTCTTGCGCAGATCGACGGTCGCGAGCGTGCTCAATCCGGATGCCACCACCATGCCGAACATGGCAATCATTGCACCGCCGAGCACCGGGGTGGGGATGGTGGTCGCAAGCGCTGCCAGCTTCGGCAGCAGCCCGAGCACGACGAGGATGACCCCAGCGGCCGCCACCACACTGCGATTCTTCACACCCGTCAGCGATACGAGGCCCACGTTTTGCGAAAAGGTCGTGTACGGGAACGTGTTGAAGAGGCCACCCAGGACAATAGCGAGTCCTTCGGCTCGCAACCCGCCCACGATGTCTTCGCGCGTCAGTTCCCTGTCTGTCACGCGGCTGAGCGCAAAGTATACACCGGTTGATTCGACCATGCTGACGGCGCAGACGATGAACATTGTGATGATGGCCGCCGCATTCCATTCCGGCCGGCCGAAATAGAACGGGTGGACGATGTTCACCCAGGAAGCCTGCGCCACTGTGGACAGATTGACCAGCCCGAGCAGGTAGCCGGCGAGGGTGCCCAGGGCGAGTCCGATCAGCACCGCGATCGACCGAAGGAAACCGGTGAAGAAGCGCTGCATCACCAGGATGACGACCAAAGTTCCGGCCGCCAGGGCGAGATTTTCCGGGCTGCCGAAGGTCGGACTGCCCTGTCCGCCGGCTGCGTTGTTCATGGCCACCGGAATGAGCGACAGACCGATGATGGTCACGACCGACCCGGTCACGACGGTTGGGAACAGACGCAGGATCTTGCCAAACACAGGGGCCAAAAGGAAAACGAGAGCGCCGGCGACGAGGATGGATCCGAATACGGTTGCGAGATTGGCCGTGCTGCCGATGGAGATCACTGGCCCGACCGCGGTGAACGTACAGCCGAGCACGACGGGCAGGCGAACTCCGATGAATTTGGTGCCAAGAACCTGAATCAGCGTTGCCAAGCCACAGGTGAACATGTCAGCTGCCAAGAGATAGGCCATTTGGCTTCCGTTCAATTTCAACGCCCCACCGATGATGAGTGGCACAATCATCGCGCCGGCGTACATCGCCAACACGTGCTGGAATCCCAGCGTGACAATTCGTGTCTTGTTGAGCACAGGGGCTCCTCCTGCTCGATTAGGATTCAGAGAATTCAATTCTTCCATTTGCGAGAGACGCGATGCGCGCCAGCGCGTACACCGGGACGTCCAATTCCGCCAACCGGTCTCGGCCGGCCTGGAAGCTCTTTTCAATCACCACACCCACGCCCGCCAGCGTGGCCCCGGACTGACGGACGATGTCCACCAGGCCCACCAGCGCCGAGCCCTCGGCGAGGATGTCGTCGATGATCAGAACGGTGTCTTCCACGGTGAGGTACGGCCGCGAGACGGTTACCTGGTAGGTCTCCTGGCGGGTGTAAGACCAGACCTCGCTGCGATACACGCTGTCCGCCTGCGTTAACGCCTTGCGTTTCTTCGCGTACACCATCGGGACGCCCGCCGCGAGCGCGGTGGCGTACGCGAGGTGAATGCCGCTCGCCTCGATGGTCAACACCTTCGTGAACGAGCGGTCCCGGAAGTGGTCCGCGAAGTGCGTGCCGATGGCGGCGATGAGATGCGGATCGACCTGGTGATTGAGAAACGAATCGACTTTGACGACCGAGTTCGGCAACACTCTCCCTTCGCGCAGGATGCGCTCTTTGACTTGCTCCATGCCTTCGGTTCCTCCTTATGGACCGAAAATGAAAAAACCCGGGCGGACAGGTCTTGACGCGTGTTGAACGCAAGTGAAACCTGTCCACCTGGGCTTTTGTCCCTGTGGTGTACGCCTGTGGGGCGTTCGCGCCGCTTGGACCAGCCAGGCCGGGAGCCTGCGGAACCCTAGGCGCGCTTTCACTCGTAGTCAGACGATTTCCGGTCGCCTGGTAGAGACTTGCGGGCCATATTCCCGCAATTATACGAGCTCATGTTGGCGTGTTCGATTTACGTCAACAGTAACAGATGCACTGCGGGGGCTGCAAGGGCAAAATTATGGGCGAACTCTTATTGACCGAAGTCACTTCACAATTCGCAAGACAGACGGGATTCGGTGTCCGGGCCGAAAATTGAGCACAGCGGTGTGCCGAGATGTGGGCACACTGTTTTCTTATTGTGCCGAAAATTCGGCAGCACGCCGGGGCGTGACAGCACCGTACGGCGGTCCATTCGCGTCCGCCGCCCCGAATTGCCAGTTGGCACACCAATTGCTGTTGGTTTCCATGCAGAGATGAGAACCGGGTGGCGGACCCGAACGCGACTCGACCCGGCGGGGCCGAGGATGGTCCCGATGGGAGGGGACGAGGGGGCGGCGGGATTGCAACCTCGATGGATGGAGGTGAGCGAGGTGCGCGGGCGATCGTACGGGGTGCACCGGGTGCTGGAGCCGAAGGGGGTGTTGCCGCAGCCGGCGTGGCGGGTGGACAACACGCCCGTCTGCCAGGAGGACGAGGTCCTCATCGACGTCGAGACGCTCAACGTCGACGCCGCGTCCTTCGCCCAGATGCGGGCCGAGGCGGGCGGGGACGCGGCGGGCGTCGCGGCCGTCGTGGAACGTATCGTGCGGGAGCGGGGGAAACTCCACAACCCGGTGACCGGATCGGGCGGAATGCTCATTGGCCGGGTGGCCCAGGTGGGCGAGGCGCTGGCCAAGTCTGGGCGGGGGCCCCGGGTGGGCGAGCGGATCGCCACGCTCGTGTCGCTGTCGCTCACGCCGCTGTGGCTGGCGCGGGTGCACCGGGTCGATCTGCGGACGGGCCAGGTGGACGTGACGGGCAAGGCGGTGCTGTTTGAAAGTGGTCTCTACGCCCGGATGCCGGAGGACGTGCCGGAGCGCGTGGCGCTCGCGCTGTTCGATGTGTGCGGCGCGCCGGCCCAGACGGCGCGCCTGGTGCGGCCGGGGGACACGGTGGTGGTGCTCGGCGCCGGCGGCAAGTCGGGGGCGCTGGTGCTGCGCCAGGCCCGCCTGTCGGCGGGCTCCGGCCGGGTCATCGCGGTGGAGCCGGACGAAGGGGCGTGCCAGCGGCTGCGGGCGTGGGGCTGGGCGGACGCGGTACTGCCGCTGGACGCGCGCGATCCGCTGGCGGTCATGGAGGGCGTGCAGGCCGTGCTGGCGGCAGGGTCCCCCCGCAGGTCCACGGGAACGGAGTCCGGCGCAGACGTGGTGATCAACTGCGTCAGCGTTCCCGGCACCGAACTGGCGTCTATCCTGTGCGCCCGCGAAGGCGGGACGGTCTACTTCTTTGGCATGGCGACGAGCTTCACGGCGGCGGCCCTCGGGGCGGAGGGCGTGGGCAAGGATGTGCGGATGGAGATCGGCAACGGGTACTGCCGCGGGCACGCTGAGCACGCGCTGCGCCTGCTGCGCGAGACCCCCGAACTGATGGCGTGGTTTCGCGATCGGTACGGCAGCGCTTGAGGACGGGGTCAATGGAAATCGAGGAGGAATCATCCATGAGCGTGGCGGAATCTCAACTGATCCATCGGTACGGGAAGAAGCAGCGGCATTTCCGCGAGATCGAACTGTGGAAAGACGTGACCGACGAGCAGTGGAACGACTGGAAGTGGCAGTTGACGCATACGGTCAACAAGCTGGAGGACCTGAAGAAGGTCATCCACCTGACGCCGGAGGAGGAGGCGGGGGTGGCGCGGGTCCGCGAGTCCATTCCGCTGCGCATCACGCCCTACTACGCCATGCTGATGGACCCGGATGACCCGCGCTGCCCCATCCGCATGCAGGCGGTGCCCCTCTCCAACGAGATGCAGCGATCCCCATGGGACATGGAGGACCCGCTCGACGAAGACGGCGACGCGCCGGTGCCGGGTCTGACGCACCGCTACCCGGACCGGGTGCTGTTTCTCATCACGAACCAGTGCTCCATGTACTGCCGCCACTGCACGCGCCGGCGCTTCTCCGGCCAGGTCGGCCACGCCGTGCCGAAGCCGCAGCTGGACGCCTGCATCGACTACATCCGGCGCACACCCCAGGTGCGCGACGTGCTCTTGTCGGGCGGCGACGGGCTGCTCGTCAACGACCGCATTCTCGAGTACATCATCAGCAACCTGCGCGCGATCCCGCACGTCGAGATCATCCGCATCGGGACGCGCGCGCCCGTGGTATTTCCGCAGCGGATCACCGACAACCTGTGCCAGATCCTGCGCAAGTACCACCCGATCTGGCTCAACACCCACTTCAACCACCCGGATGAGATCACGCCGGAGGCGGCGGCAGCCTGCGAGAAGCTCGCCGATGCCGGCGTGCCGGTGGGCAACCAGACCGTGTTGCTCCGCGGAGTCAACGACTGCCCGCACATCATGAAGAAGTTGATGCACGAGCTGGTCAAGATCCGCGTCCGCCCGTACTACCTGTACCAGTGCGACCTGTCGGAGGGCATTGAGCACTTCCGCACCAGCGTCGCGAAGGGCATCGAGATCATGGAGCAACTGCGCGGGCACACCTCCGGCTACGCCATCCCGACCTTCGTCGTCGATTGCCCGGGCGGGGGCGGCAAGATCCCGGTCGGGCCGCAGTATCTCATCTCACAGGGACACGGCAAGGTGGTGCTGCGCAACTTCGAGGGCGTCATCTCCACTTACCACGAGCCCATCTATGAGGACCAGGGCTGCCCGCCCAGCTGCACCCACGACAAGTCGCAGGACGCGGAGAATCTGATTGGCGTGGCACGTCTGTTGAACGATGTCCAGCTGTCGCTCGAGCCGAAGGGCCTGAAGCGGACGGAGCGAAAGCGGCGGTAAGGCGGGGGCGGTTCGCCAAACCGGATCGTCTGACACACCGGTCAGGGGCTGTAAGCGTGGTTTTCGGATAATACAATCGTCGCTCCATCGTAGCGTCGCGTAAGGCGGCGTAAGCGTGGTTTTGGAATACTGCCAGCGTTCATGCGAGCGTTGCTCGCGTGTTGCCCTCCAGGGGAAGGGGGATGTCCGTGGATCTGGTCGGACGCGCGCTCATGAGGGGCTGGAGGCGCATCGCGTTCATCGGCGCCAGCAAACACGCCGGCAAGACGACCGCCTTGAACTTCGTCATCCGCCAGGCTCAGACTGTCGGCCAGTCTGTGGCCGCACGTGGCCGATCCTCGGCCATGCCGCAGCAACGCGCCGCGGTGGCCAGGGCAGCGCTCACGGAAGCAGGCACGGGAGCGGACACGCCAGCGGCCACGACACTCACCGTCGGCCTGTGCAGCATTGGCCTCGACGGCGAGCGGCTGGACACCGTCCTCGGCGTGCCGAAACCGGACATCGTCGCGCCGGCCGGGGCCCTGGTCGCGTCCGCTGAAGAGGCCCTCGCCCAGTCGGACGCGCTGCTGGAGTGGCTGGAGGTGCTGCCCATTGGATCGCCGCTGGGGGACGTGGCCATCGTGCGCGTGCTGGAGCCCGGGCGGGTGATGTTGGCCGGCGTCCGCCAGCGGGCGCACGTGCGCCTCGCGCTCGATCGGCTGACCGCTCACGGGGCGGAGCTGTGCCTGGTGGACGGGGCGTTCGATCGCGCTGCCGCCGCCATCCCAGGCCTCGTGGACGCAGCCGTGCTGGCGGTGAGTCCCGTGCTTGGCCGGACGCCTGCGCTTGTGGCAGAGGCGGTGGCGCCGATCGTGGCCAGGTTCGCGCTGCCCGCCCTGGCGGGGGAAGCCGCGGGGGCCCAGGCGGCGGAGGGCGGAGCCGTGCAGACCGGCGGGCTCGCGGCGGTGGGCACGCCGGGGCCGGGGCATCAGGCATGGGAGGCGGCCGCGCGGACCGCGCTCGCCGGCGCGCGTGCGCAGGGCGAGATCGGTGTGTGGTGCCCGACCGGGGAGACCCACACGTATCCCGCCCAGGCGGCGATGCACCGGCCGCTTTCCGCGCTGCCCGGCTGGCCCACCGAGGCGCGTGTGGTGTACGTGCCGGGAGCCGTCACCGACCGGCTGCTCGAGGGGCTGCGGGGACACCCCGCGCCGCTCTACCTCGTGGCGGATCACCCGGCGCACCTGTTCGCGACCACCCGCGCTGTGGCGGCCTGGTACGCCGCCGGGCACGCGCTGTGCGTGTGGACCCGGCTGCCGCTGCTGGCCATCGCCGCCAATCCGCATCACATCCTCGGCTGGGACCTGCCGCGGGCTGCGCTCATCGAGGCGCTGCAGGCCGTGGCGGGGGATGTGCCCGTGATCGACGCGTGTACGGAGGAGGCGTGACGATGCAGTCGATCCCGTTTCTCGACGACATTACCGCGTCCTCCATCGGCTGGCCTGCGGTGTGGGCGGCGTGGGCGCCGGTCACCCCGTACGGGCTGCGGGCGAAAGCGGCCCACAGGCCGTTTCTGCCCGGCGAGGAGGAGGCGTGGCAGGCCGCCTTGGCCCAGCTTGCGGCCGACCTCACGGCCGTCGCGGACGGGCCGCTGCGGCGGGCGCGGGAGGGGTTGCGATCGCTGCCGGACGTGGCGGACGACCTCGCCATTCTGGCGCAGGGCCGGCCTCTGTCCGCCCGCGCCGCGCTCGCGCTCAAGACCTTCCTGCGCATCGGCGGAGAGCTCGCTCGCGACACGGGTCTGCAGCTCCTGCGGTGGACGGACGCGGCTGTCTGGGATCGACTGCTCCAGCACTTCGGAGACGCGGGCCCATCCTTTTCGGTCGATTCCGTCGCCGACGACACGTACCGCCTCCTCCGCAGTCGCTTGGCGGAGGCGTCGGTCTGCCTCGCGCGCGAGCGGCAGAGGGAAGCCGAGCGCTGGCGGCAGGAGGCAGGGGTGCGGCCCGATGCGAACGGTCTCCTCCACATCCCGCTGCCGGCGGGACGGGCGGTGGCGGAGCGGTTGAAGGCTGAGCCTGGGGTGCGGTGGTGCCAGGACACGCCGTTCGAGTCGGTGTTCGAGTGCCTGCCCGGGCCGGATGCCACCCGTTGGATGGCCGAAGTGGCGTCGTGCCGGGCGGCGCTGGCGGAGGCGGAGGAGAAGTGCATGGCACGGCTGGCCGTAGGGCTGCGGGCGGAGGGGCCCGTGTGGCGGAGGCTGGTGGACGACGTGGCGTCGCTCGATCTGCGCCTCGCGCGCGTGGCGTTGGCCCGCCGCTGGGGCGGATGCGCGCCGGAGGCGGCCGTCGACGATGGCCTCTCGGACGCGGGGCCCACGGGCATTCGGGGATTCGATCACCCGTCCATCCAACTGCGCCAGGGCGTGCACCCGGGATTGGCCGAGCGGCTGGCCGCACGCGGGGGCGGGTGACCCCCGTCGACGTGGACGTGGCCGCGGGGGTCAACGTGATCGCCGGGATGAACATGGGCGGCAAGACGGCGGCGGTGCAGCTGGTCGCGCTGTGCCAGGCGCTCGCACAGTACGCGCTGCCGGTGCCGGCGGCAGGGTTTCGCACGCGCCTCTTCGCGTGCGTCCGCTGGGGGCCGGAGCCGGAGCGGCCGGACATCGACGGGCTGAGCGCGTTCGGGCGCGAGGTGGCGCGGCTGACCCGGATCTGGCAGGACATGTGGGCGGTGGCCCCGCACCCTGCACTCGTCCTGCTCGACGAGCCGGGGCGGACCACCAACCCGCGCGAGGGGGAGGCGATGGCCGTCGCGTGGGCAGAGGCGCTGCGGGAAGCCGGGCAGGCGCGCGTGACGGCGGTGATCGCGAGCCACTTCAGCCGGGTGGCCGCGCTGCCGGGGGTGGCGCATCACCGGGTGCGCGGGGTGCGGCTGGATCGGCTGCGGCCGCCGGCGGGAGATCCGCAAGGGGGCGATTTTCCGGCGAGGGATCCGCAGGGTGGCGATCCGCGGGCTGACGGTCCGCGGGGCGGCGATTCGAAGGCGGGGCTGCGCGCCCTGGCGGAGGCCATCGATTACCGGATCGAGCGGGTCGAGGGCGGAGGCGTGCCGGAGGAAGGGATTGCGGTGGCCGCTTGGCTGGGATTGCCGGACGAGGTGTTGCGGCGGGCGCTCGCGGTGTTGGCGGGGGAACGGGCGACGCCGGAAGGACCGGTGGACGCGCCAACGTCAGAGCGCGTGGGGCAGTACTGAAGGGCGAGGAGGGACGAGGATGACCCCCAAACTGCATCTGGATGAGGCGTGGATCGCGCGGGGGCGGGCGGCAGCCGGGCGGATTGCCGACTGGATGGAGGCGTTCACGTCCGCCCGGACGACGGTGGCGGTGGAGCGGACCGTGTTACGCCTGTTCGGCGTGGACGGCGTGAATGCGGAAGGGGTGCCGTTGCCGAACGTGATCGTCGACGCGGTGCAGGCGGCGGGCGGGCTGGCCGGCGGGATCGCGCGGCCGTTCGTGAACGGCATGCTGGTGACGGGGCTGTCTGCGCAACCGTTGGCGGAGGCCGTTGCCGACGGGAGCGTCTGCCTGGACGAGCTGCCGGACGTGGGCGAGGCTGCCGTGCGCGAGGCGGGACTGCGGTGGGCGGAACAAGCGCTCGACCGCATCGACGCCAACCGCAGGCGAAGGGAAGCGTTGCTGGCGCGGCTCGGCGAGGGGCCGGCGCCGCTGCTGTACGTGATCGTCGCCACCGGCAACATCTACGAGGACGTGGTGCAGGCCCGGGCGGCGGCGCGCCAGGGGGCGGACATCATCGCCGTCATTCGGAGCACGGGCCAGAGCCTGCTCGACTACGTGCCGTACGGGGCGACGACGGAAGGGTACGGCGGCACGTACGCGACGCAGGAGAACTTCCGCATCATGCGCGAGGCGCTCGACGAGGTGGGCGAGGAGATCGGCCGCTACATCCGGCTGTGCAACTATTGCTCCGGGCTGTGCATGCCGGAGATCGCCGCGATGGGCGCACTGGAGCGGCTCGACGTGATGCTCAACGACGCCCTCTACGGCATCCTGTTTCGCGACATCAACCCGCAGCGGACGCTGGTCGATCAGATGTTCTCCCGCATGATCAACGCGTACGCGGGCGTCATCATCAACACCGGCGAGGACAACTACCTGACTACCGCGGACGCGGTGCAGGCGGCCCACACGGTGCTCGCGTCCCAGTTCATCAACGAGCAGTTCGCCCTGCGCGCCGGGCTGCGGGAGGAGCAGATGGGGCTGGGGCATGCCTTCGAAATGGACCCGATGCTGGAGGACGGCTTCCTGCTGGAGGTGGCCCAGGCGGAGATGGCGCGGGAGATCTTCCCGCGGGCGCCGCTCAAGTACATGCCGCCCACGAAGCACATGACGGGCAACATCTTCCGCGGCCACGTGCAGGACGCGCTCTTCAACCTGGCGGGGATCCTGACGCAGCAAGGGATTCAGCTGCTCGGCATGATGACGGAGCAGATCCACACGCCGCTTCTCTCCGACCGGCATCTGTCGCTGGAGGCGGCGAAGTACATCTTCCGCAACGCGAGGCACCTGGGGGATGAAGTGGTCTTCCGGCCGGACGGGCGCATCGCCCTGCGCGCCCAGCAGGTGCTGCGTGAGGCGGTGGAGCTGTTGGAGCGCATCGAGCGGATGGGTTTCTTGGAGGCGCTGGCGGAAGGGGTGTTTGCGGACGTCCGGCGCACGCCGACGGGCGGCCGCGGTCTCTCCGGCGTGGTGATGCGCGGGCCGACGTACTTCAACCCGTTCGAGGAGCTGCTGCGGGCGCGGCTGGGGCTGGTGGAGGTGCAGGCGTGATGGCGGATTGGCGCAGCGAGATCGCAAAGGTGGACCTGACGCGGGTACGCCCCTACGGCGACACGATGGACGACGGCAAGGTGCAGCTGAGCTTCTCTCTGCCGGTGCCGGACGGGCCGGAGGCGGTGGAGGCCGCACGTCAGCTGGCGGCCAAAATGGGGTTGGCGGAGCCGGTGGTGGTACACCACGAGGACATCGGCGAGGGGTTCACGTTCCTCATCCTGTACGGTCGCTGCACGCACACGGTGGACTACGCGCACATCCAGGTGCCGAAGGTGGACGCGCCGCGGATGACGTTCGACGAGATCAACCACTTCATCCGCGAGCAAATTGGCCGCAAGATCACGGTCGTCGGCGCCTGCACCGGGACGGATGCGCATACCGTCGGGATCGACGCCATTATGAACATGAAGGGCTACCACGGCGAGTACGGGCTGGAGCGCTACCCGGAGATCCAGGCGTACAACCTGGGCAGCCAGGTGGACAACGAGGACCTGCTGCGAAAAGTCGTCGAGGTTGGGGCGGATGCGATCCTGGTATCGCAGGTGGTGACGCAGAAAGACGTGCACATCCACAACCTGGCGGCGTTGGTGGACCTGTTGGAGGCCGAGGGGCTGCGGGAGCGGGTGGTGCTGGTGTGCGGGGGTCCTCGCATCACGCACGAGCTAGCGCTGGAGCTGGGCTACGACGCGGGCTTCGGCCCGGGCACGCTGGCGCCGGACGTGGCGTCGTTCATCGTGCAGGAGATGGTGCGGCGGGGGTTGGCGTGAGCGTGGCGTGCGGGGCGGGGATTGGCGTGACGCGGGCTGTGTGGGGCGGGGGACCCGCTGGCCAACGCGCGTTCACGGGGTTTTTGCTTCTCGTTCGGGCCTTTATGCCAAAGTTTTCGTTACTGTGCTCTGGAACCCGAATCATAAACACAAAAATGCGAGTATCGGCACGCCCGCTGGATTGAATAACGTCAGATACTGATTTAATCCGAGGCGGGGACGAACTACAATGACCAACTGAATGCAAAACCGTCAGTAACTTGTCACTGGGTGCGATCGTTACGTGCAAATCGGTCGCAATCTATGCGCGTCGGCGATGAGTTGAGCACAAAACGTATGTTAACCGTCGTCCGCCACCCGCCGACCGCCTCAGGGGAAGCGGCGATGCGGCTTTCCACGCTTGCACGTCCCTGCCGAGCGCTCGATCCATTGGATGAACGCTACTAAGCCTGCTAAAATAAGACGGCGCGTGTCTCCGGCAATCCGGTGACCACAGATTGCGTGCAAAGGAGGAAGGGGTTCGGACACGAGCCGAGACCCCGAATACGTGCTTCGTCTGGATGTGCTCAAGACCATCATCGAGCGGGCTTTGCGCGATCACCCCGAACCATTCACCCAAGACGGCGCCCGTTTCACCTGGACAGGATCGACCCGGGTCGTGAGCAAGGCGACGGAACGCCGGTACGAACCCGTCGTCACCATCACCATGGAAACGCAGCCCCGTTTGGCAGCGCAGGTGGCCGCCTGCGTGTGCAGGCCAGGGGTGCGTTTAGCGGATCTTCAGATCGCCGCGTTGGTCGACACCCGTTTGCGCGGGCACATTCATGTCACCGGTCTGCCGCGCGGTGACGAGGAACACGATCTCATGAAATTCCTGAAAAAGACGGAGGAAGGCGTGGCCTCCTCCGCGGGTTGATCGAACCAAGTCCTCGCCGGGGAACCCGCGGCACGGATGTCCGTCGCACCGTGATGTACGGTGCGGCGACACCAGCAACGGTCGGCACTCAGTTCTCGGGGGGCGAATCGACCTGCTGCGCGAACCCCAAGGGATGGAGGTTCGCGCAGTCCATGAAACCCGCGTCCTGTATGCACTTCCGCCGCCTTGCAGACTAAAATGGAAGCACCGGAAAACGTGGATGCTATGGCTGTTATACCTGGTTCACGCAAAAATGTGTCAAGTCCACGCCGCTGTATGGCTGATTTACCACTGCCACCTTGCATGACGAAGGTGCCGCCACAATTTCGAGTCTATCTGGCCGGCGCGGAATCTGTGTTGCACCACACGCCAAATTGTCTATCGAATTATGGAGCCCGTGCGTGTATTGCTGCTCTGCTGTGTTCGCCATTCGACGCGCGAAGCTCTATCATCTTTCCCGGCAGGGGGATACCCAAACGCCTCAGAACCTCGGACACGAAATGAGACGATCGATGACGAACCACACCAAATCGTCTTCCGGCAGCCAGTCACGTAGGTATGTTACTGCACAACGACGAAGGCAGTTGCAACATGGCGCGCACCCAGGATGGCCGTTGGCGTGTTGACGAGGCGACCGTTGTAAACCATCGTCGCTGACATGCCCCCATCCAGGTTGGCCGCGGTGACGGCGCCATAACGAAGCATCAAGTCCTGAATATCCTTGAAGGTGGCACCAAGGTGCGGAAGCCAACGGCCGTCGGTCACAACAAAGATAATCGTACCATCGGCTGTTTGGCCAATCGCTGTACGCGATGCCCGGCCGTAATCCGTGGGCGCGACGCCCTTTCCGTTCTGCACCAAAATTGGGCCGTAGGTCACAGCCTGTTCAACTTGCATAGATTTCAGTTGGTCTTTCGTATACGTCCCACAAACTAACTGTCCTTTTGCAGTGATACCGATCACAGGTGCTTTCGGGTCAAACGTCACGAACTTGCCGTCCGTGATCACCGTGCCGAGTGGTATCCCACCCGTTCCGTGCCATTCTGTATCTGAGAAGGCACCTCCATTCACCCCGGCAATGCCGTGCGCATCCTGGACCATCTGCTCAACCGTCTCACCGACAGAGTAGATGTGCTTAGTCACTGCAACCTTGACACTCTTCGGATTGGACACGAGCATAATGTTCGCGGTGAACATGTTCGTCGAATAAGTGTCGAATTTGATGGTAGTGTGTGAAATGCTGCTGTAGTCTCGATTCGCCTGCGTGGAGGGGACGTTTTTCGATAAAATCCACCCCTGGCTGTGTTTCTGGATTTCAGCATTAGACAGTGTATAAAGAGACAACGGCCGCAGTAGATAGGCGTGTCTCGTAATCGCCAGCGAATCAATGAGGTAGGACCGCAATGCCGTAAACGGCCCGTGAAATATGAGTAGGGAGGAGGACACACATATATACACCATCGCCGACGTAAGATAAGTACATACTCTCAGCAGAAGTCGACGTTTAGGCAACCCAAACACACCTCGAATTCCGAAGGTTTTTTACGTCGTTTGTGTTGCTACGTAAATGGAACGTCCGGATTCGTATTGGTCGGGCGTCAGACCAACAATGATGTTGACGAATTAACTACTGGTCATTGGCACTAGATGTTGTAACAGTTCTTGCGGTCTTGTCCCGCTCCTCGTAGATTTTCGTGATGGTCTATTTCTTCTATTTACGCAGTCATGGACGATTCTTCCTGATTTTGCTCAGGGTGTACACATTGGTGTAATGACGGTCATCCGGCTCCGCGTGCCTACGCTGCTGCAGAGAATAATGCTTCAACGAGTTGGCCCGCCAAACGCTGCCTCGCTGTCACACTCCATCGGCCACCGTCTTGGTGTACAGGAAAGACGGTACTCTCCGGGATTGATCGAAACCATGCGTTCAATCCGCTCTACCCAGCCTATGAAGAATCAGTTCAGCAAACACTGGAGCAGCTGCTACGATAGACTGGGATACTCGTTCGGTCCACTGAAAAATCTCCGTCCAAAACGACGATTGGAGAAAGATTTCGAGGTGTACCGCTTCAATCCTTCTAAAAATAGATATTACTCTATCACTCAAAAACCAGGCGCAGAATCCAAGAAACACCCGCGTTTGGCGGGCATTTGCGTCTCTTAACTTCACGAAGCCCCTTGGTGCTTATGGTCCACCATCATACCGTAGTAACCGTTTTTGTTTGTCCTAATATCCGAACCGTTATCCGATCCCCTGGTTTTGGAATTTCGCGCAGTATAACAGGATCCACACTCACACGGAACCCGGGATAGACTTCGGCTTCAATCAGCCCATTGCGAATAAAGGGTCCATGAGGAGGTCGTTCGCCCACCGTGATCCGCAGCCTTGGCCTGCGGCCCCATTGAAGCGTGCATCAGTACAGGTGTTCCTGGATGTTGTAAAACGTCACCTTCGCCGGTTTCACGAAGGACAGCGTCCGCATCCACCGATTTAACTCCGCTTTCAGCTCGTCTCGGGTCATCGACGCAGAGCCCGCCGCCAGCAGGCGTTCCCGGTAGGCCGGATGCGGCGGATCGACGAAGGGAGACAGGTACACCACGTCGCCCTCCGTGAGCGGCAGGGCCGCCAGTGTCTCGGCGGTGTGCTCCAGATGCTGCTCTGCAAACCGGCGGCCGCCGGCGCCCACCAACAGAATCACTCCCACGCGCATGCCGGCCTCTTTGCACCGCTCGATCACGCGGATCGCCTCCGCCGCCTTGCCCGGCTTATCCAAGAAGGCCCGCAGCTCGTCGTCCCCGGATTCCAGCCCGATGTACACCGTCGACAGCCCTGCCCGGCGCACCACGGCCAGTTCTTCGACGTCCTTGGTGTCCGAATGAAAGGTGTCCATGAACGTCGACCATTCCCCGGCCTCTCCGACGAAGTCGTCCAGATGTGCCCGAATCTGCTCTATCCCCGACAGAATTCTCCGCGTGGGGATCACCAGCGCGTTTCCGTCGCCCAAGAAAACCCCCGTGCGGTCGATCAGGCGTTCGCCGAAGAACGCGCGGATCCCGCGTAGATGCAGGTCCAACTCCTCCTGGTTTTTGATATGAAACGGTCGATCCCGGTAGAAGTCGCAGAACAAGCACCGGTTGTAAGAACATCCCTCCGCGATCTGCACCACGACGGTCCGATACGCGTCCGGTGGCAGGATGCTGACTGGCCGGTACACCGCCCGAAAGCGCGGCCCGTCCTCCGCCAGCCGATCCCATGTCCACGAGGCCAGCCTCTCTTGCCAACGCGATCGCGTCGGCTCCAACTCGTTCGCCAGCGCCCTTCGGGCGTTTTCGTACGCGGCCTCCACCGTGGACTGCGCTTCCGTCTCAGTGAGCCTCCGGTACTGGCGGTCCACCGGATGCGCGGATGGGTGCGCATCCACCCGCACGAACCGATGGTCCAGACCACGCCGAATCACGGTTTTGCCGTCCGACAACCACAGGAAGCGCCCCGTCCGATCGAACACCGTGACGCTCGATCCCGCCGTCACACGCAGGCCATGCCGGGATTCTTGGGCTCTTGGTCTTGCCAATTCGGGCATGGTACGCACCCCTTCCCGTCTTCACTTCCAGAATACCACAGCTTGAAATGGGGCTTGATGGAACGGCACAAGCCTTCTATCGTTAGGAGCAGGTGCTTCGCTCCCGGCCGGATCGGGATTGGGCTGGGAGCACCGCGCCGGGCGTTTGGGCTGGGAGCGGGCGGAGAGCCGGATCGATCACACGGAACGGAGCGATGGGCGCGTATGTGGACGGGATGGATGACGGTCGTGGGCGGGATCGGACTGGTGGCGCTGAATCTCGGGTTGTCCGTGTGGATTGCCCGGCACACGCGGCGTTTGTTCCGGCGTCTGGGGTCTGCCGAGCAGGCGTTGTACCGGCACCGGCTGCTGTCGCAGTACGTGTTCGGCGTCGTCATGCTGGCGACGTGCATCGCCGCGCCGCTGTCGATGGTTCGCTATCTGCGGCCGCTTGGCCATGCGGGCGGCGCCATCGCGGTGGTGTTGCCGGCCCTCGTTGTGGTTGGATTGACGCTGGCGCACCAGGCCATCCAACACCCGGTGCTGCGCGAGATCCGGCAGACAGCCGAGACGCGCAGAGAGCAGGCGGGGCAGGCGCTGCGCTGGCTGGCGCTGATCCTGGTGCCGGTGGTGTTGTGGAACCTGGCCGTGGTGTGGATTCCCGATTCCATTCAGAACGCGCTCGACAACAATCGCCTGATGAGCCTGTTGCTGCCGTTGGTGTTCGTGACGGTGCTGAACCTGTTGCTTCCGTTGTTCCTCAGGTGGACGCTGCGTGCCCGCCCGATGCCTGCCTCGGCGCTGCGCGACGCGCTGGAGGCATTCGCCCTCCGGGCGGGCCTGGGCAAGGTCGGACTGTATGTCTGGTCCTCCCGCAGGGGACGCCAGGCCAACGCCCTGGTGTCGGGTTACCTTCACAAGCACATCTACCTGGCCGACTACCTGCTGGATCACCTGACCCAGGAGGAGGTGGAGGCCGTCATCGCCCACGAAATTGGGCACGTGAAGCGTCATCACCTGTGGATTCGCCTGTTGCTCGTGGTGGGCTGGGTGCCGCTGGTGGAAGCAATCGGATGGCTTGGGGACACCTACGCGCCGGACGCACCCGACTGGGCTGCGGTGGGGGTCCTCTTGCTCTTGTTTTTCGCCTACTTCGGGTTCACCGTCCGCTACGTCAGCCGGGTTCAGGAGCGGCAGGCGGACGCGTACGTGCTGCAGTTGGGCATTCCTGCGCCTGTGTTCATCTCCGCGCTGCTCAAGCTCGCCCGGCTCAACCAGGCGACTGTACGCCTGCACCGCTGGGACGAGCGGCTGCAGACGCATCCTTCGTTTGCGCGCCGCATCGAGTGGATCGCGCAGCGGGCGCAGCTGCCAAGCCAGATGGTGGACGACATGAGGGCGACGATTTTGCACTGAAGCGGCGGTACGGAAGATCAGGAAAAACCAGATATGGTTGACCGGGAGGCCCACATGGTAGAATGAATGCATCACGGGATGCCGGAGTCTCTCGCACTGGTTCTTTGTGAAGTTCATCGTACCGACCGGTCGGTAGAGACTGTCGTGTCACCGGCTTTCGTGTGGCGGGATTTCCGCGGGTCGGTGGATTTGGGAGGGGAGACGCACAGTGTCGACCACTGGGTATATCGTGCAGGGTGTGGTGTTCATCCTGGTATTCGGCACCGCGCTCTACTTGTTCGGCAAGGCCATCTGGGATCGCTACCGGTTTTTGCGGTTGGGCGCAAAGGATGAATCCCGCACCAATGATCCGGGGCGGCGGTTCGCCGGGTTTCTCGAATTCGTGCTCGCCCAGCGAAAGGTGTTGGCCGAACCGTCGGGCATTGCGCACTTCTTCATCTTCTGGGGCTTTCTCGTCCTCGTCTTCGGCGATCTCGATTTCATCGTCTTTCACCTGACCCGTTGGCATCTGCCTTGGGCCACATCGCCCGTGTACCTGTTCATCCAGGAGATGTTCTCCGCCTTCGTGCTCGTCGCCGTCGTGCTCGGCCTCATCCGCCGCTACGCCATGCGCCCGATGCGCGTCGAGGCCTCTTTCGAGGCGGGGCTCATCCTGAGCCTCATCGGCACCATCGTCATCACGTACTACGTGGCGACGGCCGCGGACCTCGTCCTGGACGGCGTCTCGCCTGGCTGGTGGTCGCCCGTCGTCAACGCCATCGCCGGCGGCCTGACCGGGCTGTCCCAGGGCGCCCTGATCGCCATCGCCGAGGTGTGCTTCTGGATCCACATCCTGTGCATCTCGACGTTCCTGTACTTCATCCCGCGGTCGAAGCACCTGCACATGATCGGCGCCATGTTCAACTGGTACTTCCGCAAGCTCGATCCCCCGGGCAAACTCCGCAAACTCGACCTGGAGGACGAGAGCGTCGAGGAGTTCGGCGTGGGCCGCATCGAGCAGTTCACCTGGAAGCAGCTGCTCGACGGGTACGCCTGCACCGAGTGCGGCCGCTGCCACGTCTCCTGCCCGGCCACCCTGTCCGGGAAGCCGCTGTCGCCGAAGTACCTGATCATCAAGATGAAGGAGTCCCTGGTCGCCCAGGGTCCCGGTATGTTGGCGCAGATGGCCGCGGGCGCAGAGAACGTGCAGTCCGAGTCGCTGTTCGTGAACACCTTCAGCGAAGAGGAGATCTGGGCTTGCACCACCTGCCGCGCCTGCGAAGAAGCGTGCCCGGTGGCCAACGAGCACGTGCAGGCCATCGTCGACATGCGGCGCTATCTCGTGCTGACGGAAGGCAAGGCATCGCCTGAAGTCAACAAGGTCTTTGCCAACCTGGAGCGCCAGTCCAACGAGTGGGGCATCAACCGGCGCGAGCGCGCAGCGTGGGCGAAGGACCTGCCGGTCAAGACGATGGCGGAGGTGGACGGTCAAGCCGAGTACCTGTACTTCGTCGGCACCGCAGCTTCCTTCGATCAGCGCAACCAGAAGATCGCTCAGGCCTTCGCGAAGATTCTGCTGGCCGCCGGTGTCGACTTCGCCATCCTCGGCCAAGAGGAGGAGAGCGACGGCGACTCCGCCCGCCGCCTGGGCAACGAGTTTCTGTATCAGGAGTTCGTCCAGCGCAACATCGAGATCTTCAAGACGTACGGCGTCAAGAAGATCATCACCACCGATCCGCACGCGTACAACACGTTCAAGAACGAGTATCCCGACTTCGGATTCGAGGCGGAGGTGTACCACGCCACCGAATTCGCCGCCAAGCTGTTGGAGGAAGGGCGGATCAAGCCGGTCAAGCGGATCGACAAGACCATCACCTACCACGACTCGTGCTACCTCGGCCGCTACAACGGCATCTACGACGCGCCGCGGTACATCCTCCAATCCATCCCCGGCGTGAAACTCGTGGAGATGGAACGCAATCGCAACAAGGCGATGTGCTGCGGGGCAGGCGGTGGCGGGATGTTCAAGGAGGAGACCGGAACGCGCATCAACGTCATGCGCGCGAAGCAGGCCCTCGACACCGGGGCGGACATCGTCGGCACCGCTTGTCCGTACTGCATGACCATGTTGATCGACGGCACCAAGGCCAACGGGGCCGAGGACCGAATGCAGACGTTCGACGTACTGGAGCTGTTGGCAGAATCATTGGCCGTGTGAGTCGCGCAAGCGGCCGCACAAGATCCAGGGGCGGGGCTTTTCGGCCGCCGCCCATCCCCCTCGGGGAGGAGGAATGGACGATGGCAAGGTCGGCCATTGTAAGCGCTATCCGAACCCCGTTTGGACGGTTTCAGGGCGTCCTGGCACCCAAGCGGGCCGTGGAGCTGGGCGGCATCGCCATCCGGGCGGCGATGGAGCGTGCACAGGTGGACCCCGGCGAGATCGACCACGTCCTGATGGGCATGGTCCTGCAGGGCGGCGCGGGCCAGATCCCGTCGCGGCAGGCGGCCCGCTTGGCCGGGCTGCCCTGGGAGACGCCGTCGATCACGGTGAACAAGGTGTGCGCCTCGGGCCTTCGCGCGGTCACCCTGGCTGACGCACTGATCCGGGCCGGGGATATCCGTGCTGCCGTCGCAGGCGGCATGGAGAGTATGTCGAACGCACCCTACGCGCTCCCGGGCGCGCGCAAGGGATTGCGGATGGGGGACGGTGTGGTCGTCGATCTGATGACGCACGACGGGTTGACCTGCGCGTTCCACCAGGTGCATATGGCGGCCCTCGGCAGCCGGGTGGCGAAGGAGTACGGCATCTCCCGCGAGGCGCAGGATGCGTGGGCGTTGCGCAGCCACCAGCGAGCGGTGGCGGCCATCCAGGCCGGGCGGCTGGCGGAGGAGATCGTCCCGGTGACCGTCGAGGATCGCAAGGGAACGTACGTGGTGCGCGACGATGAGGCGCCCCGGCCCGACACCTCGCTCGAGAAGCTGGCGGCGCTGCCGCCCGTGTTCGATCCCGACGGCACCATCACAGCCGGCAACGCCCCGGGCGTCAACGACGGGGCCGCGGCGCTGGTGTTGATGTCGGAAGACTACGCCCGGGAGACGGGCCGGAGGCCCCTGGCGTACCTCCTCGGCTATGCGGAGGTGGCGGCCGAGGCGGCGTACATCGCGACCACCCCCGGACTCGCGATTCAAAAACTTTTGCACAAAACCGGCTATCGTCTGAAGGACATCGATCTGTTCGAAGTGAACGAGGCCTTCGCGGCGGTCGTCCTGACCTCGGGGCAGATGGTCGGTTGGGACGAGAGCAAGGTGAACGTCAATGGTGGAGCCATCGCCCTGGGGCACCCCATCGGGGCGAGTGGGGCGAGAATTCTCACCACGCTGATTTACGAGCTGCGCCGCCGGGGCGGCGGCCTCGGCATCGCGGCCATCTGCAGCGGCGCGGCCCAGGGGGACGCCGTGTTGGTGGAGGTGCCGGGCTGATCGATTCAGTCTGTGCGGCCCGCGCCGTGGTCGGCAGGACATGCGCAAGAGGAGGAGACGGCTGGCATGGACATTCGCAAGGTGCTCGTGGCGGGCGCTGGCCAGATGGGCAGCGGGATCGCCCAGGTGGCGGCGCAGGCGGGCCTGGAGGTCCTCTTGTATGACATCGCGGAGACCTTCACCGAACGGGGTCTCTCGGGCATCCGGAAGAACCTGGCCCGCAGCGTGGAGAAGGGCCGGCTGACACAAGCGGAGATGGACGAGGCGCTGGAGCGGATCCGGACGTCCACAGACTTGGCCCAGGCCGCCGAGTGCGACATGGCGATTGAGGCGGTCACCGAAAACCTGCAGGTCAAACTGGAACTGTTCCGCCGGTTGGACGAGATCCTGCCGGCTCACGCCATCCTCGCGAGCAACACCTCATCGCTGCCCATCACGCAGCTTGCGGCCGTGACGGGGCGGCCGGAGCAGGTCATCGGCATGCACTTCATGAACCCGGTTCCGGTGATGAAGCTGGTCGAAGTCATCCGCGGTCTCGCCACGGCGGACCCCGTGTACGAGACGGTCAAGGCGCTGGCGGAGCGGATGGGCAAGACGACGGTCGAGGTGCGGGATTTCCCGGGCTTTGTGTCCAACCGCGTCCTGATGCCGATGATCAACGAGGCCATCTACTGCGTGTACGAAGGAGTGGCGTCCGTTGAAGACGTCGACCAGGTGATGAAACTGGGCATGAATCACCCGATGGGGCCGCTGACCCTGGCCGATTTCATCGGGCTCGACACCTGTCTGGCCATCCTCGAGGTCCTCTATGAGGGCTTCGGCGATCCGAAGTACCGGCCTTGCCCGCTCTTGCGCCAATACGTTCAGGCAGGCTGGCTCGGCAAAAAGACCGGGCGCGGATTCTACCAATACACGTGAGTACACCGGCGGGGCGTCCATCCCGGACACCCTCCCTTCTGGGATTCATCCGGAGCGAAGCAGACATCGAAGAAAGGGGGCGAATTCGTGGATTTCACGCTCACCGCCGAGCAGTCGCAGATGCGGCAGCTGGTGCGTTCATTTGCGCGCGACGTCATCGCCCCGAGGGCATCGGAGATCGACCGGACCGACCAGTTCCCGCGCGATCTCATTCGGCAAATGGGGGAACTCGGCCTGATGGGCCTGCCCATCCCGGAG
Source organism: Alicyclobacillus macrosporangiidus CPP55 (assembly GCF_000702485.1). Taxonomy (GTDB): domain Bacteria; phylum Bacillota; class Bacilli; order Alicyclobacillales; family Alicyclobacillaceae; genus Alicyclobacillus_H; species Alicyclobacillus_H macrosporangiidus_B. The sequence continues at coordinate 2,578,196 of NZ_JNIL01000001.1, forward strand.
GTGTACGGCGGGGTGGGAGCCGATTACCTGTCGTACATCCTCGCCATCGAGGAGATCTCGTACGTCTCCGCTTCCGTCGGGGTCATCCTGGCGGTGCACACGTCCGTCGGGACGTTCCCCATCCTGTATTTCGGGACAGAAGCGCAGCGCCAACGCTATCTGCCGAAACTGGCGAGCGGAGAATGGGTGGCGGCTTTTGCGCTGACGGAGCCGGACGCCGGATCGGACGCGGCGGCCATCCGGACGCGCGCCGTGCGGGACGGGGACGACTACGTCATCAATGGCAACAAGGTGTTCATCACCAACGCGAGCGATGCCGACCTGTTCTGCGTGTTCGCCGTCACCGACACGCGCCGGGGCAGCCGGGGGCTGACCGCTTTTCTTGTGGAGCGCGGGACGCCGGGGCTCGTCATCGGGCGGAAGTTGGAGAAGATGGGGCTCAACGGGTCGGGCACCTGCGAGCTGGTGTTCGAGGACATGCGCGTCCCCGCGGAGAACCGGCTGGGTCAGGAGGGCGAAGGGTTCTCCATCGCCATGCGCCTGCTCGACGGCGGGCGCATCGGCATCGCCGCCCAGGGGCTCGGCATCGCCCGGGCCGCGTTCGACGCGGCGCACGCCTATGTGCGGCGGCGCCGGCAGTTCGGCCAGGAGGTCTTCCAATTTCAGGGTGTGCAGTTCATGCTCGCCGACATGGCGACGAAGATTGAGGCGGCCCGCTGGCTGGTCTACCACGCGGCGCAGATGCGCCAGGACGGGCAACCGTGCACGCGCGAGGCGTCGATGGCGAAGCTGTTCGCCACCGACACCGCCATGCAGGTGACCACCGACGCGGTGCAGCTGTTCGGCGGCTACGGCTATGTCAAGGAGTATCCGGTCGAGCGCTACATGCGGGACGCCAAGGTCACCCAGATCTACGAGGGGACGAACCAGATTCAGCGGGTGGTCATCGCGCGTCATCTGCCGCGTGGATAACGAGGGGGGACATCCATGGACTTTGTGTTGGACAAGGAGCACGAACAGCTGCGCGCCCTGGTGCGCGAGTTCGCGGAGCGGGAGCTGGCGCCGGGGGCCGCGGAGCGGGACGAGGAGGAGCGGTTCGATCGCGCGCTGTTCGACAAGATGGCCGAACTCGGCCTGACGGGCATCCCCTGGCCGGAAGAATACGGCGGCGCGGGGATGGACTATCTGGCCTACGTGATCGCCGTGGAGGAGCTCTCCCGGGTGGACGCGTCCATGGGGGTGTGCTTGTCCGCGCACACCAGCCTGGCCGGCTGGCCCATCTACAAGTTTGGCACCGAGGAACAGAAACAGAAGTACCTGCGCCCGATGGCCGAGGGTCGCTGGCTCGGCGCCTACGGCCTGACCGAGCCCGGTTCTGGGTCGGACGCGGCCGGGATGCGCACAACGGCCCGCCGCGAGGGCGACCACTACGTCCTCAACGGGAGCAAGGTGTTCATCACCAACGGCGGCCCCGCCGAGGTGTACGTGGTGTTCGCTCTGACGGACCCTGAGAAACGGGCGCGCGGCGTCACCGCCTTCATCGTGGAGAAGGGGATGCCCGGGTTTTCCATCGGCAAGAAGGAGAAGAAGATGGGCATCCGCGCGTCGACGACGGTGGAGTTGGTGTTCGACAACTGCCGCGTCCCGGTGGAAAACCGCTTGGGCGACGAGGGATTCGGGTTTAAAATTGCCATGATGACCCTCGACGGCGGACGCAACGGCATCGCCGCGCAGGCGGTGGGCATCGCGCAGGGGGCGTTCGATCACGCTCGCGACTACGCCCTCTCCCGCCGCCAGTTCGGCAAGCCCATCGCCGACCTGCAGGCCATCCAGTTTAAGCTGGCGGACATGGCCACGCAGATAGAGGCGGCGCGGCTGTTGACGTACAAGGCTGCCTGGCTGGAGTCTCAGGGACTGCCCTACGGCCAGGCGTCGGCGATGAGCAAGGTGTTCGCGTCCGACACCGCCATGCGGGTGACGACGGAGGCGGTGCAGATCTTCGGCGGCTACGGCTACATCCGCGAGTATCCGGTCGAGCGGTACATGCGTGACGCGAAGATCACGCAGATCTACGAGGGGACCAACGAGATCCAACGGCTCGTGATCGCCCGCGGCATCCTGCAGGCGCAGCAGTGACGGCATGCGGGACCGCCGCGGCCGGCGGGGTGCGTACAGGTGTCCGGCCGTTGGGGCAGAGGGGGAAGCGTGTGCATCCGTTGGCGGAACGGCTGGTCCGCGGCGACGTCCGGGCCTTGGCGCGCGCCTTGACCGTGCTGGAGAACGACGCCGAGGACAAGCGGGAGTTGTTGCAGAGCCTGTACCCGTACGCGGGGCGGGCGCACGTGGTCGGGTTCACCGGATCGCCGGGAGCCGGTAAGAGCACGTTGGTGGACAGCGTGATCGCCCATGTGCGCGGTTTGGGCCTGCGGGTCGGCGTGTTGGCGGTGGACCCGTCGAGCCCCTTCAGCGGCGGGGCGCTGCTCGGGGATCGCGTGCGCATGCTGCGGCACAGCGGGGACCCGGGCGTGTACATCCGAAGTATGGGCAGCCGTGGGAGCCTCGGCGGACTGGCGAAGTCGACCGGAGAGATGATGTACGCTCTGGAGGCGTACGGCTGTGATGTGGTATTATTAGAGACTGTTGGCGTGGGGCAGGCGGAACTCGACGTGATGTCCGTGGCGGACACGGTGGTGCTGGTCCTGACACCGGGTGCAGGGGACCAGGTGCAGACCGCCAAGGCGGGCATCATGGAGATCGCCGACGTGTTCGTCGTCAACAAGAGCGATCTGCCGGGTGCCGAGTTGGTGGTCCGGGAGATCTGGATGATGCTGCACGACAAGCGAGCGTTTCGAGAAGACTGGCGCCCGCCGGTGGTCAAGGCGAGCGCTGCGCGGGGCGAGGGGCTCGCCGAGGTGTGGGAAGCGGTCACCGCCCACCGAGCGCACATTCAGGCGCACGGGCACTGGGAGACACGCCGGCGCCGCCGGCATGAGCGGGAGACCCTGCGGTTGGTGGAAGCTGCCGTGAGGGAGCAGCTCCTGAGGCGCGCCCGACAGGATCCGGAGTGGAGGGCCGTGCTCGCTGACCACCGGGGGTTCGATCCGTATCAGGCGGCGGACCGCCTCTTGGCTCGATTGCCTCGCCTTGACATGTGACTCGGCCCGCAGGTTGTGATATAATCCTCGTATTTGTAACGGACGGCAATGATGTAAGCCACATCGCTTGGTCAGGTTCCGGCCGCTGAGCGGGCGGTCTGAGAAGTGGCACCGTGCCGGTCGAAGGGGGAATATCGCCAGATGGCGGTCACCATTGCGAAGACGCCGGAGGAGATCCGCGAGCTCCCGTTGGTAGAGTTGGCGTGGGAGATCCTGCGCACCACCCGGGAACCGTACTATTTTCGCGATCTCATGAAGGAGATCCAGGAACTGCGGGGCATGTCGGACGACGAGGTCATGGACGTCATCGCCCGGCTGTACACCGAGATCAACATCGACGGGCGGTTCGTCTGCATCGGCCGCAATGTCTGGGGACTCAAGCGGTGGTACAGCACGGAAAAGACCGATGAGCGGGGCCAGACCAGCAAGCGGTTCGTCCGCGCCAGCGGCGACGCCTTCTCCGACGACGACGACCTCGACGAATACGAGGAGGATGTCGACGAGGCGGAACTCGATGACATCGTCGAGGAGGACCTCGACGAAGAGACCAAACCCGACGAAGAGTTCGACGGCGATATCAGCGAGGAAGAGGAGGAACTCCCGTTCGTGGACGAGGAGGAACCGGAGGAGGACCTTCTCGGCGACGAACTGGCGGAAGAAGAGGCGGAGGACACGGACGAAGAAGACGAGTATTGAGGTCCGGCCGAACGCCGGTCGCGCATTTTCGCGTTCTGGTGCACCCACCGGAACGCTGTTTTTGTGTGCCATGCTTGGCTTTAGGGGGGACGGCGATGACGAAATTCATCTTTGTCACCGGGGGCGTGGTGTCCGGCCTGGGCAAGGGCATCACCGCGGCGTCCCTGGGACGCCTGTTGAAAGACCGTGGCCTGCGCGTGACCATTCAAAAATTCGATCCGTACATCAACGTGGATCCGGGTACGATGAGCCCGTATCAGCACGGTGAGGTCTTCGTGACAGAGGACGGCGCCGAGACCGACCTCGACCTCGGCCATTATGAGCGTTTTATCGATAATAACCTGACGGCCGCCAACAATGTCACCAGCGGCAAGATCTACTGGTCGGTGATCTCCAAGGAGCGGCGCGGTGACTACCTCGGCGGTACGGTGCAGGTGATCCCGCATATCACCAACGAGATCAAAGACCGTATCCTCCAGGCGGCAACGCCGGAAACGGACGTGGTGATCACGGAGATCGGCGGCACCGTCGGCGACATCGAGAGCCTGCCGTTCCTCGAGGCCATCCGCGAGCTGAAGAGCGACGTCGGGCGGGAAAACGTCCTGTACATTCACGTCACACTCATCCCGTACCTGCGGGCGAGCGGAGAGGTCAAGACCAAACCGACGCAGCACAGCGTCGCCGAGCTGCGCAGCATCGGCATCAGTCCGCACATCATCGTCTGCCGCACCGAGGTACCGTTGACGATGGAGGTCAAGAAGAAGATCGCGCTGTTCTGCGACACGGACGTAGATTCCGTGATTGAGGCGCGAGATGCGGACGTGCTGTACGAGGTACCGCTCTTGCTGCATCAAGAGGGGTTCGACGACACCGTGCTGCGTCACCTGGGCGTAGAGGCGCCGGCACCCGACCTGACGGAGTGGATGGACATGGTCGAGCGCATCAAGGGGCTCCGGGAATCGGTGACCATCGCCATCGTCGGAAAGTACGTGTCGTTGCCCGACGCGTACGCGAGCGTCACCGCGGCCCTCCAGCACGGCGGCTATGAGTCTGGCACACAGGTGGACGTGCGCTGGGTGCTGTCGGAGGACGTCACGGAGGAAAACGTCGCGGAGTTGTTGGCGAACGTCGACGGCATCTTGGTCCCGGGCGGATTCGGGGACCGGGGGATTGAGGGCAAGATCATCGCTGCCAAATACGCCCGCGAGCGGGGCATCCCGTATTTCGGCATCTGCCTCGGCATGCAGGTGGCGGTGGTGGAGTTCGCACGCCACGTGGCCGGGCTGGCGGGGGCGCACAGCAGCGAGATCGATCCGCAGACGCCCCACCCGGTCATCGACCTGATGCCGGACCAGCAGGGGATTGAGCAAAAGGGCGGCACGATGCGCCTGGGCTCGTATCCGTGCGTGCTGAAACCGGATAGCATCTCCGCCCGGGCGTACGACCGGACCGAGGTGCGCGAGCGTCATCGGCACCGGTACGAGTTCAACAACGACTACAGAGCACGCTTGGAAGAGGCGGGCCTGCGCATCGCGGGCACCTCGCCGGACGGCGTCCTGGTGGAGATTGTGGAGATCCCGGACCACCCGTGGTTCGTGGGGGTGCAGTTCCATCCCGAGTTCACCTCCCGGCCCAATCGGGCACAGCCCTTGTTCCGCGAGTTCGTCCGCGCGACATTGAAACACAAACGCGGCTGATGCCATTGCCGAGTCACAAGCAGGATTTTCCCTCTCCTGCGGCGAATTCCTTGCCTGGCACCAGGCATGATCGGACAGCGGGTCGCCGCCGCCCTGGCATCTGTTGCCCGGGCGGCCGGCGGGAGGGGGGACCAGGTTGGCAAAGAAAGTCCTCATCGTCGACGACCAATTCGGCATTCGCGTACTGCTCCAAGAAGTGCTTCTCCAAGAAGGCTACCAGGTGTTCCAAGCGGCCAACGGCCCCGCCGCCTTAGAGATCGTGAAACAGGAATCACCTGACCTCATCTTGCTCGACATGAAGATCCCCGGTATGGACGGATTAGAGATCTTGCGCAACCTGCGCAAGATGGGCGCTGAGACCAAGGTCATCATGATGACCGCCTACGGCGAGCTGGACCTCATTCAGGAGGCGATGGAGATGGGCGCCTTGGCGCATTTCACGAAGCCATTCGACATCGACGAGCTTCGCCAGGCAGTCAACGCTCATCTGATGTGACCGGAGGGATGAGGATGGCGGAGGACGGGGTACGAAGCGATGGCACGGATGGAACGGATACATACGCAGGGGAAGCGATGATCCGCGTGCGGATGAGCCAGCACGACGCCCACTACGGCGGCGACCTGGTGGATGGGGCGCGGATGCTGGCGTTGTTCGGCGACGTGGCGACTGAACTGTTGATTCGGTGCGACGGCGACGAGGGCTTGTTCGCCGGGTACGATCACGTCGCCTTCCGGGCCCCGGTGTACGCCGGCGATTACATTGAGGCGCGCGGCCGCATCACGAAGATCGGCAACACGTCGCGCCGGATGGTGTTTGCAGCGTACAAAGTGATTGCGGCGAGCCGGGATCCGGCTGCACCCTCGAGGGCTCAGGTCCTCGATCCCCCGCTCCTGGTGTGCGAAGCGGAGGGGACCTGCGTGGTGCCGAAGGAGCGCCAGCGCGGGAGGGGTGGCGAATGGAGAAGTTGATCATCACCGCGGCCCTGGTGGGGGCGGAGACCACGCGCGCTCAGCAGCCGAATCTGCCCGTGACGCCGGAGGAGATCGCGGAGGCGGCGCACGCCTGCCGGGAGGCGGGGGCAAGCGTGTGCCACCTGCACGTGCGCACGGACGACGGTATGCCGACGCAGGACCGGGAGCGGTTCCAGGAGACCATCGCCGCCATCCGGCGCCGCTGTGACATCATCATCCAGGTGTCGACGGGCGGTGCGGTCGGCATGACGGCGGACGAGCGGCTGCAGCCCGTGTCGTTGCGTCCGGAGATGGCGACCCTGACCTGCGGCACCGTCAATTTCGGGGACGCGGTGTTTCTCAACGCGCCCGATGACCTCGAGCGATTCGCCCGTGAACTCAAAGCGTACGGGGTGCGGCCGGAGTTTGAGATCTTCGAGGCGGGCATGATCGAAAACGCCCTCTCCCTGTGGCGCAAGGGCTTGGTGGAGCCACCTTTTCACTTCGACTTCGTCCTCGGCGTCCCGGGGGCGATGCCGGCGACGCCGAAACACCTGCTTTTCTTGACCGAGCTGTTGCCGGAAGGCGCCACCTGGTCGGTGGCGGGCATCGGGCGACACCAGCTGCCGATGGCCGCGCTGGCCGTGGTCCTCGGCGGACATGCGCGCGTCGGATTTGAGGATAATATCTTCTATCGCAAAGGGGAGCTGGCGGAGAGCAACGCCCAGCTGGTCGCCCGGGTGGCGCGGATCGCCAGGGAGCTGGACCGGCCCCTGGCCACACCGGACGAGGCCCGCCGCATCCTCGGCATCCCGCGCCAGGCCGGCTGACAGCGGACGGCGCCGGGCGGATGCGGAAGGACCGCCGTCCGGCCCAGGCAGGGCAGGACGCGCCGGATGGCGTCCGGCGGGCGTGCAGCGCGCGTGCGGCGGGTGGCCGCCTGCGGCCGGCGAGAATGGTATGATGACCATGAGGAATCTGGAGGGAGGCATGGCGCCTTGAAGATATTCATCGACACGGCGAACGTGGCGGAGATCCGGAACGCGGCCGAGATGGGGATCCTCAGCGGAGTGACCACCAACCCGTCTCTCGTGGCCAAGGAAGGCCGCGATTTCATCGAGGTGTTGAAGGAGATCACCACCATCGTCGACGGGCCCATCAGCGCCGAGGTGGTCAGCCTCGACGCCGACGGGATGGTCGACGAAGGGCTGCGGTTGGCGGAGATCCACCCGAACATCGTCATCAAGGTGCCGATGACGGCCGAAGGGTTGAAGGCCGTCCACCGGTTCGCGAAAAAAGGGGTCCGCACCAACGTGACCCTGGTGTTCAGCGCCAACCAGGCCCTGTTGGCGGCGCGCGCAGGAGCGTCGTTCGTCAGCCCCTTCATCGGACGGCTGGACGACATCAGCTTTGACGGGCTGACGCTGATCCGCGACATCGCGGAGATCTTTGACATCCATGCCATCGAGACGGAGATCATCGCCGCGAGCATCCGGCATCCCATCCACGTGACGGAGGCGGCCAAGGCGGGGGCGCACATCGCCACCTGTCCGTACGCCGTGATCGACCGGATGATCAAACATCCCCTGACCGACCAGGGGATCGAACGGTTTTTGGCGGATTGGAGTACGGTGGCGAAGAAGTAAGTGATGTGTGGACGCGTCGCTCCACTTCTTGCGCTGAAGCGAGCCGTTCCGCGACGCGTCCACACCATTGAGTAGACGTCATAGAGGTTGGGTGCGTTGCGCGAAGCGTCTCGCGTTAGCGCAAGAAGCGTAGCGCACCGCACCCAACGAGCGACACGCCCACACAATATCACATGAGTCAGGTGAAAGAGATGGACGCGCACGAGATCATCGAGTTTATCCGAACGAGCGAGAAGAGGACCCCGGTCAAGGTGTACTTGAAAGGCGATCTCGACGGCATCGACTTCGGCCCCGGGGCAAAGGTGTTCGCCACGGGCGGCGTGGGGGTCGTGTTCGGCGAGTGGAAGGACATCCAGCCGGTGTTGGAGCAGCACAAGGACAAAATCCAGGACTTTGTCGTCGAGAGCGACCGGCGCAACTCGGCGATCCCGCTGCTCGACACGAAGAACCTCCGCGCCCGCATCGAACCCGGGGCCATCATCCGAGACCGGGTGACCATCGGCGACAACGCGGTGATCATGATGGGCGCCGTGATTAACATCGGCGCCGTGATCGGCGAGGGGACGATGATTGATATGAACGCCGTCGTCGGCGGGCGCGGGACCATCGGGAAGAATTGCCACATCGGGGCGGGCGCCGTGATCGCAGGGGTGGTCGAACCGCCATCGGCCAAGCCGGTCGTCATCGAGGATGACGTACTGGTCGGCGCGAACGCGGTCATCCTGGAGGGCGTGCGGGTCGGACGCGGCTCGGTCGTCGCGGCGGGCGCGGTGGTCATCGAGGATGTGCCTGAGAATGTCGTCGTGGCGGGCGTGCCGGCGCGCGTGATCAAGCAGATCGACGAGAAGACGCAGGCCAAGGTCGAGATCAAGCAGGAGCTGCGCCAGCTGTGACGACGGACCCGAGGTGGGTGGCCATCCGGCGTGCTCTGCACCAGATCCCGGAACCGGGCTTCGAGGAGGTTGAGACGCAGCGGTTCCTGCTCGACCAGATCGCCCGGATGCCGCAGGACCGGCTGGAGGTCGCCACGTGGCGTACCGGGATCCTCGTGCGGGTGCGGGGGACGGGTCGGTCGACGGGATCGACAGTCGGGAGGCCGCGCGTCATCGGCTACCGGGCCGACATGGACGGGCTGCCGATTGAAGAGGAGACGTCGTATCCGTTCCGATCCCGCCACCCGGGCTACATGCACGCCTGCGGTCACGACCTGCACATGACCATCGCCTTGGCGGTGCTCGATCATTTCGCCCGTCACCCGGTCGCGGACGACGTCCTGGTCGTCTTCCAACCGGCGGAGGAAGGCCCTGGCGGCGCACTGCCGATGTTGGAGAGCGAGGCGTTTCGCCGCTGGCGGCCTGACCTGATGCTGGCCCTGCACATCGCGCCCGAGTACCCGGTCGGCACCATCGCCACCAAGCCAGGCATCCTCTTCGCGAATACGTCCGAACTCTTCATCGATCTCATCGGCCAAGGGGGCCACGCCGCCTACCCGCACCGGGCCAACGACATGGTGGTGGCTGGCGCGCATCTGGTGACGCAGCTGCAGAGCATCGTCGCCCGCAATGTCGATCCGCTCGACAGCGCGGTGATCACCATCGGCAAGCTGACGGGCGGCACGAAGCAGAACATCATCGCCGAGCGGGCGCGCCTGGAGGGGACCATTCGCACCCTGTCGCGCGCCTCGATGCAGCGCGTGAAGGCGCGCATCGAGGCGTTGGTGCGCGGGATTGAGGAAGGTTTCGGGTGCCGTGCGGAGATCGACTACGGGGCCAACTACATGCAGGTGTACAATCACGAGGATTTGACGCGGGAGTTCATGGCCTTCGTACGCGAACGGCAGGCGGCCGAGCTGGTGGAGTGCCGCGAGGCGATGACGGGCGAGGACTTCGGCTATTTCCTCGCCGAGATCCCCGGCTTCATGTTTTGGCTCGGTGTCGACACGCCCTACGGGCTGCACCACGCCAAGCTCGAGCCGAACGAAGACGCCATCGGCGTCGCCGTGCGCGTGGTCACGGAATACATCACGTGGAAGGCGGAGCGATAGGAGGGCCTGGTTAGGGCCTCCGTCGCGATCGCCTCGAGACAAGTCAGGGGGCCGAGACACGGCCCCCGTGGACGGTTTGGTTGAGGCGTTTGTGCTGCCCCTCGTTCACCCACGCCCTTCCAGTGCGTGCACGAACCGCTCCATTCGGTCCATGCCTTCCTTCAGGTCCTCCCGGCTGCACGCATACGAGATGCGCACATACCCTTCGCCAAAGCGGGAGAAGGCGTCCCCCGGGACGACCGCGACCCGCTGCTCCTCCAACAGCCGTGTCGCGAATTCCAGGGAGGTCAGCCCAAACCGGCGGATCGACGGGAAGATGTAGAAGGCTCCCTGGGGCCGCGTCACCTCCAGTCCCATGGCGACGAGGCGGTCGTACACGTAGTCGCGCCGCCAGCGGTACTCTTCGCGCATCGGGCGGGCGTCGTCGGCCCCTTGCGTCAGGGCCTCGACGGCGGCGTATTGGCTGATGGAGGTGGCGCACATGGCGCTGTACTGCAGGACCTTGACCATGTGGCGCGTGATATTGGCCGGGGCGAACAACAGCCCGATGCGCCAACCGGTCATCGAGTGGGACTTGGAGAGGCCGTTCACGACGATGGTCTTCTCCCGCATCCCCGGGAACTGGGCGATAGAGACGTGCTGCCCGTCGAACAGCAGCTCGCTGTAGATCTCGTCCGAGAGCACGACCAGGTCCCGCGGGCGCAGGAGCTCGGCGAGCTCGCCCAGCTCGTCGCGCGTCAGGACGCAACCGGTCGGGTTGGACGGATAGGGCAGGATCACGCAGCGCGTGCGCGGGGTGAGATACGGTTCGAGCAGGCGCGCCGTCAGCTTGAAACCATTGCGCGTGGTGTCCGCGAACAGGACTTTTCCGCCGCAGATGCGCGCGACCGGATCGTACCCAGGATAGACCGGGCCGGGCAGGACCACCTCGGCGCCTTCCGTCAGGAGCGTGCGCAGCGCGATGTCGATGGCGTGGCTGGCCCCGACGGTGACCAGCACTTCGTCGTCCGGGTTGTAGTGCAGATCGTACCGGTCGGCCATGAAGCGGGCCGCGGCCTGGCGCAGGGCCGGGATGCCCGGGTTCGGCGTGTAGCTGGTGTGGTTAGCCTGGATGGCCGAGATGGCGGCCTCTTTGATATGTTCCGGCGTGGGAAAGTCCGGCTGTCCGATGGTCAGCGAGATGGCGCCTGGGTATTGGCTCACCAGATTGTAGAACCGGCGGATGCCGGAGATTTGGATGTTCTTCACGCGTGGGTTCAACAGGTGTTCCATGCTCTACTTTCGCCTGCTTTCCGGAGAGGTGTTCCAGTCCATTATACCGGAGGGCGGCACCTTCCATGACGTTGCGCATAGGATATATAAAAATGGAAGACAGGATCACCCGTCAATTCGTATGGCCCATTCCTCGCATCGTGCTATACTGAAAAGGCAAAGATGAATGCAGGGTGGGGATGGGTTTGGATCGCGAATTGGCACTGGAGATCGTCCGCGTGACGGAAATGGCGGCCCTCAGCTGCGCCCGCTGGATGGGGCGGGGCAAGAAGAACGAGGCGGATGAGGCGGCCACCTCCGCGATGCGGGCGATGTTCGACACGGTGCAGATGGACGGGACCGTGGTCATCGGCGAGGGCGAGATGGACGAGTCGCCGATGCTGTTCATCGGGGAGCGGCTCGGCACCGGGGCGCCGCCGGCGGTGGACGTGGCGGTCGATCCGCTGGAGGGCACAAACATCCTCGCCAAAGGGCTGTGGAACGCGATGGCCGTGGTCGCTGTGGCGCCGAAGGGATCGCTGTTACACGCCCCGGATATGTACATGGATAAGATCGCCGTGGGGCCGAAGGCCAAGGGCCGGGTGCATCTGGATGCGTCCATCGAGGAGAACCTGCGCGCAGTGGCGGAGGCCACCGACAAAGACATTTCCGACGTGGTCGCCGTGATCCTCGATCGGCCGCGGCATCAGCACATCATCGAACAGGTGCGTGCGGCCGGAGCTCGCATCAAGCTGATCTCCGACGGCGACGTGGCGGCGGCGCTCAACACGGCCTTCGACGAGACGGGCGTGGACATCCTGTTCGGCCAGGGCGGCGCACCGGAAGGCGTCCTCGCGGCGGCGGCGCTCAAGTGCCTGGGCGGCGAGCTGCAGGGCCGCCTGATGCCCGAGAACGAGGCGCAGCTGGAACGCTGCCGGGCGATGGGGATTGAGGACGTTCGCAAGGTGCTGATGATGGACGATCTGGTCAAAGGGGACGACGCCATCTTCGCCGCCACCGGTGTCACGGACGGGGAGCTGCTGCGCGGCGTCCGCTTCATCGGCAAGTCCAGGGCGAAGACGCACTCCATCGTGATGCGCGCCAAGACCGGGACGGTCCGCTTCATCGAAGCGGTACACGACCTCGCCCGCAAGCCCCTTCTCGACATGGTGCCCGTGTCCTGACGACACGGGCCAGCGGTAAATGCCACACACCATCCTCTATGAAAGAACCGCCAGACCCAGCATAGGATAGGATCCAGCGGGTAAACATGTTATAATGCAGACGGTTTCCGGGCCGAGCGCCCGCAAAGCGGGGAAAGAAGAATGTGGGGGACGCCTATTGGACATCCGTGAATTGGAGTCGAAGAAACTCACGGAGTTGTATAAGTATGCCCGTGAGTTCCAGATCCCGTCCTACGGGAATATGAAAAAGCGCGAGTTGATTTTCGCAATACTCAAGGCGCAGGCTGAGCGCGACGGACTCATGTTTGCAGAAGGCGTTCTCGAAATCATGCCCGACGGATACGGATTCTTAAGACCGGTGGGATACCTGCCGAGCGCCGAGGATATCTACGTGGCGGCCTCCCAGATACGAAGATTTGACCTTCGAACCGGTGACCTGGTCTCCGGCAAGGTCAGGCCGCCAAAAGAAAACGAACGCTACTTCGGACTGCTCCACGTAGAAGCCGTCAACGGAGTCAGCCCCGAAGAAGCCGCAGAACGCCTGCATTTCCCAGCACTCACTCCCTTGTTTCCTCAACAGCACGTCGTTCTTGAGACGACTCCGGACAAAATCGCAACCCGCCTGATTGACCTGTTCGCACCCATCGGGTTCGGGCAGCGCGGCCTGATTGTGGCCCCGCCGAAGGCCGGGAAGACCGTATTGTTAAAGGAGATCGCCCACAGCATCGCCACCAATTATCCGGAAACCACGCTGATGGTGCTGTTGATCGACGAACGCCCGGAGGAAGTCACGGATATGCAGCGATCCGTCCGGGGCGAGGTCATCGCCTCCACCTTCGACGAGGTGCCGGACAATCACATCAAGGTGGCGGAGCTGGTGTTGGAGCGCGCCCTGCGCTTGGTCGAACACAAGCGCGACGTCGTGATCCTGCTTGACAGCATCACGCGCCTGGCCCGCGCTTACAACCTGGTCGTGCCGCCGAGCGGGCGGACGTTGTCCGGCGGGATCGATCCCGCGGCCTTCCACCGGCCCAAGCGCTTCTTCGGGGCGGCGCGCAAGGTGGAAGAGGGCGGGAGCCTCACCATCCTGGCGACGGCCCTGATTGACACCGGATCGCGCATGGACGACGTGATTTACGAAGAGTTTAAAGGCACGGGCAACCTGGAATTGCATCTGGACCGGCGGCTTGCGGAAAAGCGAGTGTTTCCCGCCCTCGATATCCGCCGCTCCGGCACCCGCCGCGAGGAGTTGCTGCTCCCGCGCGAGACGTTGGAGAAGGTGTGGGCCATCCGCAAGTCGATGGGGGACAATCCCGATTTCACGGAGCTTTTCATCCGCAAGTTCAAGCACTACAAGACCAACCAGGAGTTCCTCGACAGCCTGGAGCTGCACAAGGAGAAGAAGGCGTAAGTTTGAACACCGACATTCAACCTCTCTTGGTCTTCGCCGATCACCAGGGACAGGTCATGAATCACCATCGTCTGCAGCCGGTGGGCAGAACCGGATCGTACCTGACTGAGGTGCCCCCGGAGGAGTGGATCCCGCTGCCGGAAGGGGCAAGCCTGGTCTGGCTGCCGGGGACGCGAGCCATCGGACTGGATCCCGGCTCGGGCGAGATGGTCCACCTGGGCGCGGACGCGTACGCGGTCGGCGCGCTGTTGCCCCAGGGCTTCACGCGCCTGTTGCTCCCCGGCTACGTCAAGCGGAAGGGCGCCGAGCCGCTGCCGTTGTTCGGATACACGGCTGTGGGATGGTACGACGGCCGGTTTTACGTCGCGGCGGACGCCACCGACGATCCCTCGATGTGGAACCCGGCCGCGGTGCCGGAGGAGGACGTGGAACGGGCGGTCCGGGAAATGCTTCGTCGGCATCCGGACAACCGTCTGTTTGAACACTTGTCCCATTGTGCGTTGAGTTACGGCTGCATGACGGCGAAGAACACGTTTCTCGGCCGCCAGGAAGCAGCGCTGCCGGTCTCGTCGGCCTGCAACGCCGGGTGCGTCGGCTGCATCTCGGAACAGCCGGAAGACGCGCCGTTTCCGTCGCCACAGGTGCGGCTCGATTTCCGGCCGAGCGTGGACGAGCTCGTGGACGTCATGATGACGCATATCCGCAGCAATCCGCACGGCATTGTCAGTTTCGGCCAGGGCTGCGAAGGGGAGCCTGCGACGCGCTGGATGGACATGGTTCGCGCCATCCGGGCGGTGCGCGCCCAGACGCAGGACGGGTACATCAACATCAACACCAACGGCGGGTTGACCAAGCCGTTGCAGGCGGTGGTCGACGTCGGCCTGGACCTGATGCGCGTGAGCATCATCAGCGCCATCGACGACCATTACAACGCCTACTACCGGCCGCGCGGCTATACCCTGGAGGACGTGGCCGCCACCCTGCGGTACGCGGCCGACCACGGGGTATACACTTCCATCAATTATCTCGTATTCCCGGGGGTGACCGACCGGGAAGAGGAGATTGAGGCGATGGTGGCGTTCCTGCGCCGGACGGGGGTCCATCTGGTGCAGATGCGGAACCTGAACATCGATCCCGAGTACTATCTCAGCCAGATCCCGCCCCAACGGGGGGAACTGTACGGGATGCGCGCGGTGATGGATATCTTCCGCGCCGAGGTCCCGGGGATTGAGATCGGGTCGTTCTCGCACGTGCCTCCGCCGGAATGGCGGCGCCGGGCGTGACCGCGGCCACAGGCCGCCGGCCGCGCCCGGCCTTTCGTCTTCAGCGCACCCGGGATCTAGGCCCGATCGCCCTCGCCGGGCGGTCCGGCTCCCTTGGCTCCTTGCCCGTCAGATGTCCGCAGGCGCCTGAATGGACAGCCAGTCGGGCCACTCCACGTACTGCGGGGCGGTATCGGCGAAGGCCGCTTGGCTGCCCAGCAGCAGGGTGACGAGGGCGACGACGGTGGACAGGATCTTTTTCACATGAACCCCTCCCCATGGACGGTGGAATTGGATTACAATGTCATTCTAGGTCCGGCCGTCGCATGAGGCAATAATTTCTAGCAAGAATAAATATTGGTTTGCGAAGGAGGCGATGGGTGGGATGCGTACACCGCCGCCTCGATCGGTGGCCCTGATCGCCTTCCTCGTCTTGGTCTGGGGGACCACCTGGCCGGTGTACAAATTGGCGCTGAACGACACGCCGCCCCTGTTGTTCGCGGGGATGCGCACCCTGCTCGGCGGGATTGGACTGGTGATGGTGATGTTACCGCGCTGGCGCGAGATCCGGTGGCGGGCGTGCTGGCGGATGTACCTGATCTCCTGCGTGTTCAACGTGATCCTGTTCTTCGGCCTGCAGACGGTCGGATTGACCTTTTTGCCGGAAGGTTTGTTCTCCGTCCTGGTGTATTTGGAGCCCGTCTTGGTAGGCCTCCTCGCGTGGCTGTGGCTGCGCGAACAGATTTCGGCGGCGAAGATTGCCGGGCTGTTGCTCGGATTTGTCGGCGTCGCCGCCGCCAGCGCAGGGAACCTGCGGGCGGGTGCGTCATTCACCGGGATCGCCATCGCGCTCATCACGGCCGCCGAGTGGGCGGTGGGCACGGTGTACCTGAAGCGCATCCAGGGAAAGGCGGACCTGTTGTGGCTGGTCGCCATCCAGTTCACCCTCGGGGGTGCGGTGTTGACCGGACTTGGGCTGTGCACGGAGCGTTGGGCGGACATCCACTGGACACCCGCGTATGGGTTCGGGCTGCTGTACGGCGCCGTGTTCGGCGTCGCCCTGTCGTGGATCGTCTGGTTCCGGCTCGTGCAATCGGGGGAGGCGAGCCGCGTGGTGGCGATCACGTTCCTGGTGCCGCTCATCGCGGTGGCCTGCGGCGTGGTGTTCCTGCATGAACCCTTCAACAAGTCCTTGCTGATCGGGTTGGTGCTGATCATCGCCGGCATCTGGCTGGTCAACCGGCGGTCGGTGCCGCGCCGGCCGCGGACACAGGGATGGAGCCCGGGCACCCTGTAGATCCGGTTTGTGGTAGATCGCCTGTCCGGTATGACACGCGGGGCGATTTATGATATACTGGACGACAGTGTCGAAGCAGGGTGCATCGAATTGCACCGCAAAGCGAGGTGAACCACATGAAGACCGCGATTCATCCGGAGTACCATGTGACAACCGTCACCTGCGCCTGCGGAGAAACGTTTGAAACCGGTTCGACCAAGAAGAACCTGCGCGTTGAAATCTGCTCCAAGTGCCACCCGTTCTTCACCGGCAAGCAGAAGCTGGTGGACGCCGGCGGGCGTGTGGAGAAGTTCAACAAGAAGTACGGTCTCAAACCGGCTCAAGAGTGATCCGAAGACGCAGCGCCGCGCCTGCCGATTGGGCAGGCGCGGTTATTTTTATGGGAGTGGGGCGCTCCGCTCCGCTTGTGCTTCGCAAGCCGCTTCGCGGAGCGCCCCACTCCCTCACCTGTTTGGCGTTTTACGACGGGCATTTCATCAACGGAGTGCCATGCTTCATATCCTCATAGGCCGCGTGGGCGTTTCACGAAGTGTCTTGCGAAGCACAAACGGAGTGAAATGCCCACGCGGGCACACATGGACCGCGATCCCGTTGGTGACCCTACCATCGGGAGGTGGGTCCATGCGAAAGCGAACGGGGTGGATCGGTGCTCTCGCGGTGCTGAGTCTGTTGGCACTCAGCGGCTGTCGTGAGCATCCGAAGCTGCAGATGAATCAAGCTGCCGGAAGCATCGAACAACAGCTGGATCGGCGCGATGTGGACGTCAACGGGGACGCGGATCGCGCCAAACTGTCCGGATACAATGATACCAACAACCCGCAGCCGAACCCGCGCAGCGTGTCGCCCGCTCACGGGGCCGGGACCAATTTGACGCACGGGCGGTACTCCGGCAACGCGGAAGCGGATCGGGTGGCGCAGCTGGCGCTGAACATCCCATACGTGCGGTCATCGGCCGCCGTGGCATCGGGCCGCGTGATCCTGGTGGGGGTGGGTCTCGCCCGGACGCCGGCGCCCCGCGGGTTCCCGCAGCCGGACTTCGCGCACATCCAAAAGGAGATCCGCCGCCGCATCCTGACCCAGGCGCCCGAGTTCCGCTACGTGTACGTGACGCGCGACCCGCAGCAGGTGCGGGAGATCAACCGGATCGCGGACGGCCTGCGCAGCGGCCAGCCCCTCAGTGCCTACCAGGATCGCATCGCCGCCCTGATGCGGCAGATGCAGCCGGTGCCGTGGGGTTGACATCGGTTCCGCACCCAGGCGGCTCGACGTTCTCCAGGTCTGCCCTCCGCGCCTGACAATCCGGCCCCGTGTCGGTGTATACTGGGGGAACAGGGGCGTGGAAATGACATGCTGGAGACGATGTTCGACAAACTCGAAGCGATAGAGGCGCGGTACCGGCAGTTGGAAGATCTGCTGTGTCAGCCGGAGATCGTCCGGGACCCGGACAAGCTGCGGGTGTACAGCAAGGAGCAGGCGGACCTCAGCGAGACGGTCGAGACATACCGGGCGTACAAGCGGGTGCGCCAGGAGCTGCAGGACGCCAGGGAGATGCTGCAGGAGCGGCTCGACGAGGAGATGCGGGAGCTGGTGAAGAGTGAGATTGATGAAAAGACCCGCCAGCTCGCGGACCTGCAGCACGCGCTTCAGATCCTGCTGCTGCCCAAGGACCCGAACGACGACAAGAACGTCTTTCTGGAGGTGCGGGCGGCGGCGGGGGGCGAGGAGGCGGCGCTGTTTGCAGCCGACCTCGTTCGCATGTACACCCGCTTTGCGGAGCGCCACGGCTGGAAGGTGGAGCTCATCGACGCCAACTACACGGACATGGGCGGGTTGAAACAGGCGACCTTGTCCATCGTCGGCCGCGGGGCGTACAGCCAGTTGAAATTTGAGAGCGGGACGCACCGGGTGCAGCGTGTGCCGGTGACCGAGTCGGGCGGGCGCATCCACACGTCGACCGCCACGGTCGCCGTGCTCCCGGAGGTGGAGGACATCCAGGTGGAGATCCACGAGAAGGACCTGCGGATCGACACCTTCTGCTCCACCGGCCCGGGCGGGCAGAGCGTCAACACCACTCAGTCCGCGGTGCGCATCACCCACTTGCCGACGGGCATCGTGGTCTCCTGCCAGGACGAGAAGTCGCAGTTGAAGAACCGCGAAAAGGCGATGAAGGTCCTCCGGGCCCGCCTGTATGAGAAGTACCAGCAGGAGCAGCAGGCGGAGTTGGCCGCGAACCGACGCAGCCAGGTCGGGACGGGGGATCGAAGCGAGCGCATCCGCACCTACAACTTCCCGCAGAGCCGCGTCACCGATCACCGCATCGGGCTCACTCTGCACCGCCTGGAGGCGGTGCTCGACGGGGATCTGGACGAGATCATCCAAGCCCTGATCGTGGCGGAGCGGGCGCAGATGCTGGAGGCGGCGGAGGCGTGACAGCGGTACCGCGGAAGACCTACGGGGATGCCCTGCGCTGGGTGTCCTCATTTTTGTGCGATCACGCCGCGGGCGCGTCCTGGCAGGCGCTCCCGGCGGCGGAGCGCGACAAGGCGGCACGCGCGGAGGCGGAGACCCTGTTGCTGTGGGCGAGCGGCCGTACCCGTCTGCAGGTGTTGACCGGACTCGCCGATCCGCTTCCGGACGCGGTCCAGTCTGCGCTTCATGCGGCGGTGTTGCGCCGCGCGGCGGGGGAGCCGCTGCAGTACATCACCGGTGAGGCGCCATTCTACGGCCGCGTCTTCGCGGTGCGGAGCGGTTGCCTCATCCCGCGGCCGGAGACGGAGCTGCTGGTCGACCGGGCGATCGCGTGGCTGAGGGCGCACCGCCCGTCGAGCCGTGTGTGCGATCTCGGCGCCGGCAGCGGCGTCATCGCGGTCACGCTGGCGCTCGAAGTGCCGGAGGCCCAGGTGTGGGCGGTGGACGTGTCGGCGGACGCGCTTGCCATCGCGGAGGAGAACGCTCGCCGCCTGGGAGCCACGGTGCGGTTCGCGCGCTGTGACGGGCTGGCCTGGCTCCGGGGCGCGGCCGGCCCTCCTCCGGCGCACCTCCTGGTCAGCAACCCTCCATACATCCCAAGCGCGGACCTCGCCGGGTTGGCGCCGGAGGTCCGCGACTGGGAGCCGCGCGAGGCGCTGGACGGCGGTCCGGACGGGCTGGCGTTCTACCGCGCGCTGGCGGACGCCGGGCCGGTGGTGTTCGATCCGTCGGGCCCCGCGGCCCTCTTCCTCGAGGTGGGCATGGGCCAGGCGGAGGCGGTGATGGCGCTGTTCCGGGACGGCGGCCACTGGCGGGGCTGGCGGTTTGACGCCGAACCGGATCTGCGCGGCGTCCTGCGCGTCGTGTGGGGCGAGCGTCTGGCGTGAGCACCGGGCGGCCATGTGGGGACCGCCGGGCTGTGGGCGGGAGCAGGGGCCCGATAGCACCGGCGG
Source organism: Alicyclobacillus macrosporangiidus CPP55 (assembly GCF_000702485.1). Taxonomy (GTDB): domain Bacteria; phylum Bacillota; class Bacilli; order Alicyclobacillales; family Alicyclobacillaceae; genus Alicyclobacillus_H; species Alicyclobacillus_H macrosporangiidus_B. The sequence continues at coordinate 2,598,212 of NZ_JNIL01000001.1, forward strand.
GCGTGAGGTTTAATTCTATCTTTCGCTGGCCACACTGTTGCTAGTCATGCTAGAGCACCGGCAGACCGGTGCACGGCAGGGAGGGGCAACCGGTGGTCAAGCGGATGTTGGGGTTTTTGGCGGCGGTGGCCGTGGTGGTGTGCGCGGGACGGATGTGGCTCGGAACCGGCGCCGCGCCGGCGGGCGCAGCGACCGGATCAGCAGCGGGTACGGTGGCGGCCGGCGAGCGTGCGGTCTCGGTCACGGCCGGCACGACCGGGGGTGCCGCAGGAGGTTCCGGCGCATCGAGCGGCAAGGCCTCGGCGGCCGATCTGGTGACGGAAGCCCTCTACAATCCGGCGGAGCCGCACGCGGCGCCGATTCCGCAGGACGCCCTGCGGCTGCGCATCATCGCCAACAGCGACAGCCCGCAGGACCAGGCGCTCAAACGCGAGGTGCGGGACGCCGTGGTGGTGCAGGTGGCCAGGTTGGTGGCGGGATCGAAGGACGCCACCGAAGCGCGCCAACGGGTGGAGGCGGCGCTACCGGACATCCAGCGCACCGCCGTGGACGTCGCCCGCCATCACGGGTACAGTTATCCTGTGCGCGCGGACGTCGGGGTGGTGCCGTTCCCGACCAAGATGTACGGAAATCAGGTGTACCCGGCCGGCAACTACGAGGCGTTGCGCATCACCCTCGGCGCCGGCCAGGGGCAGAACTGGTGGTGTGTGCTATTTCCACCGCTGTGCTTCGTGGACATCGCGGACGGCGACGCGGTGCCGAACACGGGGGAGTTCCCGGACCTGCCGCCGCTCGAGGTCGTCGACATGCCGACGATGGACGGCGGCACGACCCAGGTGCAGGTGCGGCTCGCGTCGCTAGACTACGGCGAGGAGCTGTGGCGGTTGGTGAAAAACCGGATCGACGGGGTGGATCTAGGATGAAGTGGTGGCGGATTCCGGCGGAAGTCACAGGGCGGCCGGAGGCCGCGGCCGGCCGTGCGGCGGGCGGTGCGTCCGCGGCGCAGGGAGCGGCACGGGTGCCGGATGAAGCGGCCCTTCGGGAGGCGTTGGCGGAGGCGGCGGCCGTGTTGCGCGGCGGCGGCCTCGTCGCGTTTCCGACGGAGACCGTGTACGGACTGGGGGCAAATGCGTGGTTGGACGAAGCCGCGCGGCGGGTGTTCTCGGCCAAGGGGCGGCCGGCGGACAACCCGCTGATCGTACATATAGCGGATGTGGGCGATCTCGCCGGCGTGATCGACCGCCCGGAGGAAGTTTCGGACAGGGTGCGGCGGGCGATGGACGCCTTTTGGCCGGGGCCGTTGACCCTGATTCTGCCGGCGAACCCACGCATCGCTCCGGCTGTGCGGCCGGGGATGGACACGGTCGGGGTCCGGATGCCGGCGCACCCAGTGGCGCGCGCCCTGATCCGGGCGGCGGGCTGTCCGGTGGCGGCGCCGAGCGCGAACCGATCGGGCCGGCCGAGCCCCACGACGGCGGCGGACGTGGCGGAGGACATGCGCGACCGGATCGACGGCGTCGTCGACGGGGGCCCGTGCGGCATCGGCGTGGAGTCGACGGTGGCGTGGATCGGCGAGGAAGAGGTGGTCATCTACCGGCCGGGCGGGGTGACGCCGGACGATCTCGCGCGCGTCACCGGACTCCCGGTGCGTGTGGCGGCGGGCCCGACGGCCGGGGAGGCCCCGAAGTCGCCGGGGATGAAATACCGCCACTACGCACCGCGGGCCCGTGTGTACGTGTGGTGGGGCGATGAGGATCGGGTGCGTGCACAGGTGGCGCGGTTCGCAGCGGAGTACCGGACGATGGCACGGGCCGGGGCCGGGGTCCGCGGGGCGTCCGCAGGCGACGACGGGGACCCGCGGATCGCCCTGATTGCGCGGCCGGGGACGGTGCCGCCGGGTTGGGACCTGGCGTGGGTGTGGACGCCGGCGGTGGAGGGGGACCTCGGCGGTGGAACGCGGGAAGACCGGACGTGGACAGCCATTGCGGGAGCGCACGGCGGCTACGCTGCGGCCCTCAGCCGGCACCTCTACCGGCTGCTGCGTGCCTTCGACCGCCAGGGGGCGGATGTGATCCTGGTGGAAGGGGTGCCCCCGGAAGGGCTCGGCCTGGCGGTCATGAACCGGCTGGAGAAGGCCGCCGAGGGGCGGGTGTATCGGGTGTGAGGGGCGATTTCATCCGCCAGATGGGCGCCGTGAACAGCCATGCGGCCGACAGGGTGATGCCGACGGCCGCCACCGCCATCGCGGCGCGCAGGCCGAAGCCGGCTGCGATGTACCCTCCGGCTACCGCTCCCACCGAGGCCAGGATGTTCTCGAGCAGGTTGTAGACGGAATTGACCCGCCCCATCTCCTTATCCCGCGCCGTCCACTGGCGCAGGCTCGTCTCCAGGGTATCGGCGATGACGCCGCAGCCATCGCCCAACACCTGCGCACCCATCAGGAAGAGGGCCGCCATCCATGCAGGGCCGTGCGCCAGCGGCTGCAGCAGGTTGAACGCGCCGAAGCCGAAGCGCGACAGGATCAGCCATCGCCCGAACCCGTGCCGCTCGCCCAGGCGGCGCACCGCCGCGGCACCGAGCATCGCCCCGAGGCCGCCGCAACAGACGGTGATGCCGAACAGCCCCGGGCTGAGGTGCAGGATGCGCAACGCGAACAGGACGTCCATCGAGAACAGGATGCCTTGAAAGAGCCCGGACGTGGCCACCGTCAGGGTCAGGGCACGCAGGACAGGATGACGGAAGACCACCCGCAGCCCGTCCTGGATCTCCCGAGCGATGGCCCGGGCGTCCATCCCCGCCGGCACCGGAGGTTGGCACTGCGCCGCAGGCGCCGCAGGTGCCGTGGGGGACTGGCCTCCCACGGACGACAGGCCCCCCGCCTTCTCGGCCGATGTCTCTCCGGTCTGCGTCTGGCGCGTGCTGGCGGCGGCAGGTTCTCGCCGCCGGATCCACAGGACGGACAGGGCCGACACGAAATACGACAGGGCGTCCAGGAAGATCGCCACCGGCATCGACAGCGTCTGCACCAGTACGCCCGCCAGGCCCGGGCCAGTCATCTCCGCGAAGGAGCGGGTGAGGTTCAGCTTGGCGTTGGCGTCGAGCAGGTGATGTCGGCCCACCAATCGCGGGAGATAGGACTGGTAGGCCGTGTTGAATACCAAGGACAGGATGTCCACCAACGGCTTGACCACGAACAGCAGCCACAGCGACAGGTGGCCGAACCAGGCTGTCAGCGGGATCGACATCAGGATGAGGAAGCGGAGCAGGTCGGGGGCGACGAGAAAGGGCCGACGCGGAAGGCGATCCAGCAGGGCACCGGTCACCGAGCCGAGGACCGTCACCGGCAGGGTGCCGACCACCTCCAACCAGCCCATGGCGACGGGACTCGCGCCGAGCATCAACACCGCCCCAAGCGGCAGTCCTTCCCGGGTCAGCCGGGAGCCGATCTGGGACAGGGCCTGCCCGCCCCACAGCTTGAGAAAGTCGCGATTCTGCAACAGGCGATCGGAAGGTTGCGACTGTGCGGAATGGGAGACAGAGGATTCCATAGACTCAGTATACCGCGCCGGCGGGGCGGCACGCGACCCGCCGGAGCCTGGCCCAAGCCCGCTACGGCTCGCGGAATCTCATCGGTCCGCGCGGGCGGGGTTGCTCATGGATCCAACGTCTCATAGTACCGTTCGCCCGTGTACGGGTTGTACCAGACCCGCTGGCGGACGCCGGTGGTGGGATCGATGTTCACCTCGTCCGTGCGCACGAAGCCGTGCGGAACGGCGCCCTGCCGGCGAACGCGCGCCTGTCGCCGCCGGCTGGTGTACGCGAATGCCAGCGCCGCCACCACGGCGGTCGCCAACAGCCACACGAACATGACGATCACGCCTCGCTCACGCGGCGCAGCCGGACCGCCGTGCCGTAGGCGACGATCTCCGACATCGTCTGACCGATCTCGCTCGAGTCAAACCGCATCATCACGACGGCGTCGGCGCCCATGGCGTGAGCGTTGCGGACCAAGCGGTCGATGGCGTCCTTGCGGGCATCCTCCAACATTTCTGTGTACTCGTGAATCTCTCCGCCAACGATGCTCCGCAGACCCGCAGCGATGTTGCCGCCGAGGCCGCGGCTGCGGACGATCACGCCAAACACCTGGCCCAGTACCTCCGTCACCTCGTAGCCCGGGACACGTTCGGTGGTCACGACCAACATGGTGGTTCCCTCCAGTTCAAACAAGGCGTCAAACCTTACATATGGCACCATTATACAGGATGTTCTGCCCATGGCAGCATGCGGTGCGCTTCACCTTTCACAGCTTCTGCGCGTTCATCCCCTCGACCCCCACGGCCAGCGTACCGACGCAGACACCTGATCGCGCCGGACGTAGCCCGTCTGGCCCAAGGGGGTCACCACCTGCAGCCAGTCGCCGTTCATCCCCGTGACCAACAGGGCCGCGTCCCCGTGCAGCCACCAGATGGCGAAGGGACCGGCTGCCGGCCGGCTGTATACCACTGCGCCTTTGGGGGCGGTCACGAAGTACGCCGGCGTGTACCACAAGGGCCGCATCAGCACCGCTTCGAGCGCCTGTGCCAACGCCCGTTGGCCTGCGGCGTTCGGGTGGATGTCCTGCGCCTGTATCCGGATGAGGTCCTCCTGCCGCCCGTCCATCACCCGGTACGCGTCCACGACCGGGACGGTGGCTTGGGCGGCCGTGGCCGCGATGACGCCGTTGGCCGCCCGGATGGCGGCCTCCGCCTCGCCGTGCAGCGGGGTGGGGGCGGGGAACGGATCGTAGAGGTTGAAGAGGATCACCGGGGCGCTCGTCTGCTTTCGCACCGCGGCGAGGATGCGGGGCAGGTTCGCGCTCAGCTGCCGGATCCCCGCCTGAACTCGGGCGGGGTCGATGTGCACGGTACCGCCTGCGGCCGCCCGTGCGAGATCGGGGACGGCGTTCAGGAGATCGTTGCTGCCGATCTCGACAGTCACCACGTTGGCCGTGCGCAGCGCCTGTTGGAACGGAGGCGTCCCGAGTGCCTTCAGCAGGTCGGACGAGGTCCAGCCGGGCACCGCCAAATCCGTCACCCGGGCGCCGTTGTCCCCGGCGACGAGAAGCGGGTAAGCGCCCGGGGCCGGGTGCAGGTCGGCCAGTGTGCGCGCACCGGGCGACGCCCCGGCGCCGGGCAGGCCGTAACCGAACGGGATGGAATCGCCCAGGGCCACCAGCCGCTGGCCAGGCGCGAGGGCACGGCCGGTGCCGTCCTTTGCGGGGGCTGGGGCCGACGAGGGGGCCGAACTGGCGGACGCGGGCTGCACCGGTGCCGTCGCCGCGAGCACGGGCTGCGCCGGCCCTCCCAGGAGGGCGGCAAGTATCGTGCTCACTGCGGCGATCTCCCGGCCTCTCCAGTGCCTGTCCTCTCGAGTCCTCATACCTCTCCCATCCTCCCGGGTTCTTGCTTGTTATGGTACGTGGCGCGGGCGGCCCGAGGCAAGCGGATCGCCCATCATGTCCCGCGGGACAGGCGCATAGATTCAGGAAGGGACCGGAAGGAGGAGGCGGGTGCAAGATCATATCCACGACTTGTTCGAAATCCTGATGATGTCCATGGCGCTCGGGATGGACGCCTTTTCGCTGTCCATCGGCCTCGGCCTGCACGGGATTCGGCGGCACACCGCCTTGAGGCTGGCAGGGACCATCGGGGTGTTTCACTCCCTGATGACCCTGGCCGGTCTGTACCTTGGATTGGCCATGCAGGGGCTGTTGGGGGCGGTGGCGCACTGGTTTGGCGCACTGCTGCTGTGCGGCTTGGGACTGCACATGCTGTACACCTGCGTGTTCGCTCCAGAGCAGGTGGTGATGACCGGCACAGGCGGCATCGCCTTGATCGCGTTTTCCGCAAGCGTCTCCATCGACGCGCTGTCCGTTGGATTCAGCCTCGGGCTCCGCAGCACCGCCTACGGGGTGGTCTCGGCGGGGGCCTTCGGGATCGCCGGCGGCATCCTGTGTCTGGCGGGCCTCTACATCGGCCGCAAGGCGGGGGTTCGCATCGGCCGCATCGGCGAATTCGCTGGGGCGCTGATTCTGGTCGGATACGGCCTCCACTTCCTGGCCGGATGATGCAGGGAAAATGCGGGCACCCTGCTGTCTGCCAGGACAGAATTATGATAACATTCAGATCAAAGAACCCGGCGCATACGCTGGAATCGCGATGTAAGCGGATCCGCATCGGATTTCCGATGGGGGAGCGCTGAGAGAGGAGGAGCCGAATGCTGCACCTGGTGGTGTGCATCAAACAGGTGCCCGACAGCCGCGAGATCCGCATCGATCCAAAGACCAACACGCTCATCCGGCAGGGTGTGCCGGCCATCGTCAACTACTACGACCTGCACGGCCTGGAAGAGGCGCTGCGCATCAAGGACCGGCATGGTGCGCGCGTCACCGTCGTGACGATGGGCCCGCCGTCTGCGGACAAGGCGCTCAAGCAGTGCATCGCCATGGGGGCGGACGAAGGGATCCTGGTCAGCGACCGCGCGTTCGCGGGGGCGGACACCCTCGCTACGTCGTACGTGGTGGCGATGACCATCCGCAAAGTGGAGGAAGCGTGGGGACCGGTCGACATCGTCTTCTGCGGCAAACAGACGCTCGACGGGGATACGGGCCAGGTGGGCCCGGGCGTCGCCTGCCGCCTCGACCTGGAGCAGTTGACCTATGTCGAAAAGGTCGAGCACCTGGACCTCGAGCGGCGGGAGATCATCGTGCATCGGCACCTGGAGGACGGGGTCGAGCGGGTTCGGGCGAAGTTGCCGGTACTCATCACCGCGCTCGCCGAGCTGAATGAACCCCGCCGGGCCAGCCTCCCGGGCGTTCTGCGAGCGGCCCGGTACAAACCGATTGTGTGGACGACCAACGACTTTCCGGACCTGGATCGCAGCAAGATCGGCCTGCGTGGGTCCCCGACCATCGTCGCCAAGACGTGGGTGCCCGAGCCGAGGACGGTCAACACGGAGTACATCCCGGCGGATCATCCGGAGGCCGCCGCCGAAGCTCTGGTGGAACGGCTGTTCGCGAGCGACATCGCGGAAAAACTGGGCTGGGTGCAGGGGGTGCGAGCATGAGCGACGGGAGACAGGCAGAACTCCAGCGCGATGAACCGAAGCGAGATCCCAAACGGCGCAAGCCGATGGTCGGATTGCAGCCGGAGGGAGACGTGGATTGGTCGTCCTACCGGGGCGTTTTGGTCGTGGTGGAACAGCGGGCGGGCGTCGCCAAACCCGTGTCTTGGCAGCTCCTCGGCGAGGGACGCCGGTTGGCCAACAAGCTGGATGCGCCTCTGATGGCGCTGGTCATGGGATACCAGGTGGGGCATCTGGCCCAGGAGGCCATCTACCACGGCGCGGATCGCGTGTATCTGTGTGATTCGCCCGAGCTCCGGGACTACCGCACGAGGCCCTACAGCCGCGTGTGTCTGCACGTGATCCGCGCATTCAAACCGGAGATCGTTCTGATGGGCGCCACCTACACGGGCCGCGATCTCGCGGGCGCCATCGCGACCCACCTGCCGACGGGGCTCACGGCGGACTCGACGATGCTCGACGTGGACGAGGACCGCCTGCTGTTGGCCAGCCGGCCGGCTTTCTCCGAGAAGATGCTGGCCACCATCCTGTGCAAGCAGTTCAAGCCGCAGATGGCCACCGCTCGCGCCGGGGTGTTCGAAGCGCTGCCGCGGGATCCTTCGCGCACCGGCGAGATCGTCACCGTGCCGCCGCAGATTCCGCCCGAGGACATCGCCACGGAGGTGCTGGAGTTCATCGCCGCCACGGACCGCGTCAACCTGGCGGAGGCGGAGGTGATTGTCGCCGGTGGCCGAGGACTCGGCGGACCGTCGGCCTTCGCGATGCTCAAGGAGCTCGCGGATGCATTGGGCGGAGTGGTCGGTGCGTCCCGGGCGGCGGTCGATCTCGGTTGGATCGATCACCGCCATCAGGTCGGCCAGACGGGGACCACGGTGCGGCCCAAGCTCTACTTCGCCATCGGCATCTCCGGCGCGGTGCAGCACGTCGTCGGGATGCAGAACGCGGAGTGCATCATCGCCATCAATAAGGATCCGGCAGCGCCGATCTTTCAGATCGCCCACTACGGCATCGTCGGCGATCTGTTCCAGATCGTCCCGGCCATCACGGAGGCGGTGCGCGCGCGCAAGGCGGCCGGGCGGTTTCGTGCAGACGGGGAGGGCCTGGGCTTTTCCTTGACCGGTGCAGGCTCCGGCGGTCCGGTCCGGGGCGCTGAATGAGTGACAGGGGGGAATGCGCGTGGCGGACGAACGGTTTGACGCCATCGTGGTGGGGGCGGGCCCGGCGGGGACGGCGGCGGCCTACACGATGGCCAAGGCCGGCCTGAAGGTGGCGCTCATCGAACGCGGTGAGTTTCCAGGGGCGAAAAACATCTTCGGCGGCGTATTATACCGCAAGCAGCTCGAGGACCTGATCCCAAATTGGTGGCAGGAGGCGCCTCTGGAGCGGAAGATCGTCGAACAGCGCCTGTGGATCCTCGCCGAGGACAGCGCGGTGACGCTCGGGCATCGCAACCAGCGGTACCATGACCCGCCGAACTGCTGGACAGGACTGCGGGTGAAGTTCGACCCCTGGTTTGCCGGCAAAGCGGAACAGGCGGGGGCGGTTCCCATTTACGAGACGGTGGTCACCGGCCTTCTGCGCGCCGGAGAACGGGTGCGCGGGGTGATCACGGACCGCGACGACGGCGAACTGGAAGCCAACATCACCATCATCGCAGACGGGGTCAACTCGCTCTTGGGCAAACAGCTGATGGTGCACCGGGAGTGGCGGCCGGACGAGGTGTCGCTCGCCGTCAAGGAGATCATCCAGCTGCCCAAGCAGACCATCCAAGACCGGTTCAATCTGGAGGGCGACGAGGGATGCACGATTGAGATCATCGGCCACACCTGCGGCATGGCAGGGCTGGGATTCCTGTATACCAACACCGACACCCTCTCCATCGGCGTCGGCGTGATGGTCAGCGATCTCAAGAAAAAGCGCGTCAAGCCGTACGAGGTGCTGGACGGGCTGAAGCAGCATCCCATGATCTCCCGGCTCATCCAGGGGGGTGAGGTCAAGGAGTATTCCGGCCACCTCATTCCGGAGGGCGGGTTCAACTCCATCCCGGCCTTGGCGGGCGACGGATGGATGATCTGCGGCGACGCGGCGCAGTTGGTCAACGCGGTGCACCGGGAGGGGACGAACCTGGCCATCACCTCCGGGCGCTTGGCGGGGGAGGCGGCCATCCGGGCGCACGAAGTGGGCGACTTCTCCGCAAGCACCCTGGCTGCCTATGACGAGGCCATCCGGGCTTCGTTCATCTACAAGGACCTCAAAAAGTACCGCGGAGTGCACAGCCTGCTGGCTCACGAGGACACAGAACAGTTGTTCAATCATCTGCCGCAGGCGCTCAACGACGCCGCCTACGAAATGCTGTTGGTGGATGGCGTGCCGAAACGCGACAAGCAGCGCAAGGCCATCCGCCGCCTGAAGGAAGCCGCGGGGGGCGCTTATATGGATCTGATTCGCCTTGGCTTAAAAGGGTGGAGGGCGATGAACGGATGAGCGCGAGCATCGAGGAGCGGCTGTTCACCATTCGCTACAAGGCAGACCGGGTGTCTCACTTGATCATCAAGGATCAAGAGGTGTGCCTGGCCTGCCCGACCAAGGAGTGCAACTGGTTCTGCCCGTCGGATGTGTACCTGTGGCACGAAGCGGAGCGCATGACCTCGGTGGCGTACGAGAACTGCATCGAGTGCGGCACCTGCCGGATCGCCTGCCCGGAGTACAACATCGAGTGGCTGTACCCGAAGGGGGGCTACGGCGTCACGTACAAATACGGATGAAAAGAAAGGCGGAGGATGCGTATGATTGACCGCCGCCAGTTTGGTTGTTCGGATGCATTGCCGGTCAAGGTGGCGTTCTCGGACCTGGACAGCCTGATTGACGAGCTGTTGCAGTGCGGGATCCGGGCGGCGCGGTTGGACCTGTTCCGGGTGATCCGCCCGAGCGAGCTGTCGTTCGTCCATTACGTGACGTGGACGTTGTATGTCACCGCCTGGGATCCCGAGAACGGCACCTTGTACGAATATCAGGAGGCTGCGGGGACCACAGTCAGCGCGGATCCGATCGCGGGCGATGCGGTGGAGCCGCTGGCCCCTCGGCAGCGGCTGGAGGCTCTGCGCCGGCGCATGCAGGAGCAGTCCATCGAAGTCCGGCGGGGCCGGTTTGTGATGGACACGGACGGAGCGGAGGGATAGGGAGGTACCGTCGAGTCGGGAACACGGCGCCGACCCTGGGGGTGCATCTGCCCCGGGGACCGGCGCCATTGCATGCGGTTTTGGGGGCGGGATATACTGAAGCCAATCGAATCCATCACCGGAATTTCGCAGGCCGGCGGGCCAGGAGGTGTCGTCCTTGCACCTGTTGTTCGTCTGCACCGGGAACACGTGCCGCAGTCCCATGGCGGCTTTTTTTGCGCAAGCGGAGATCCAACGCCGCAGTCTGCCCTGGACCGTGGAATCGGCCGGCCTGTACGCGGCGGAGGGCATGCCGATGACGCCCGCCGCCGCGGACGCGCTGACCCGCCGCCACATCCCCTTGGCGCCGCATCGGTCCCAGCCTGTGCGGCCGGATCTGGTCGAGAAAGCCGACGTCATCCTCGTCATGACGCAGAGCCAGGCCAAGGACCTGGAGAGCCGATTCCCGGAGGCGAAGGACAAGATCCGGCTGCTCGGAGGCTTCGCGGCGTTTGCGGAACCCGCGGAAGAAGCATCGCAATCGGATGCCGCATCCCCTTCCGGGTGTGATATTGTAGATCCGTTCGGAGGATTGGACGAGCATTACGAGGCATGCGCACAACAAATTGAGCGCAGCGTGCGGGGGCTCGTCAATCACCTGTTGGGGGAGAACAAGCCGTGAACATCGCAATCGCCAGCGATCACGCTGGATTCCGACTGAAAGAGGCACTCAAGCAGACGCTCGACGAGTTGGCGGTGGACTACGAAGATCTGGGCACCTACGACGAAAAGTCGGTCGACTATCCGGATTACGCGCGCAAGGTTGCGGAGGGCGTGGCCGAGGGCCGGTATGACCGGGGCGTCCTCGTCTGCGGGACGGGCCTCGGCATGTGCATCACCGCGAACAAGGTTCCGGGGGTGCGCGCGGTGACGGCGCACGACGTGTTCTCCGCGCGGATGTCCCGTGCGCACAACGATGCCAACGTGCTCACCCTGGGGGAGCGCGTGATCGGTCCCGGGCTGGCGGCGGAGGTGCTCAAGGCGTGGCTGACGACCGAGTTCGAGGGCGGGCGCCACGCCGGGCGCGTGGAGAAGGTGCGCCAGGTGGAACGGGAGTACGGAAAGGCATGAGGAAGGCATGAGTGAACAGAGCGGCCCGATTTTGGACCGGGCGTGGCTGGACCAGATCCGGTCGGAACTCCGCGAGTGCCTGGACGATCTGCGGGTGGCGGCGGACCTCGGCCCGGGCCGCCTGCTCGTGATCGGAGCCTCGACGAGCGAGGTGTGCGGCCATCGGATCGGCACGCACACGTCGGTCGAGGTGGGTCGGGCGCTGGTCGAGACCATCCTCGAGTTTGCCGCCGATGCGGGATGCCATCTGGCTTTCCAGTGCTGCGAACACCTCAACCGGGCGTTGGTGGTGCGGCATTCGCTCGCCGCAGCGCGCGGCTGGACGGAGGTCGCCGCCGTGCCGGTGCCAGGGGCCGGCGGATCGGTGGCGGCCCACGCGTATTTCGCCTTGCCGGACGCCTGTCTGGTGGAACGCGTGGAGGCGGACGCCGGGCTGGACATCGGCGACACCTTGATCGGCATGCATCTCAAGCGCGTCGCGGTGCCGGTGCGCGGGCGGCGCAACCGGATCGGCGAGGCGCATGTGGTGATGGCGCGAACCCGGCCGCCGCTCGTCGGCGGATCGCGCGCCGTGTACGACGTGGAGGAGGCGCGACGGCGCCTGTTCGGCGACGCTCGTTGACGGTCCCCACACACCTGTGGCCGGGCGGGCACCCGAGAGGAGGAGACGGAATGACCACACTGCACACATGGGATCCGGAAGTCGCGCGGGCGATGGAGCAGGAGCTCGGCCGCCAGCGCGCGAAGATTGAGTTGATTGCCTCGGAGAACTTCGTCAGCCGCGCCGTCATGGAGGCGATGGGAAGCGTCTTGACCAACAAGTACGCCGAGGGGTACCCGGGCCGGCGCTATTACGGCGGCTGCGAGTACGTCGACATGGTCGAGAACCTGGCGCGCGATCGCGTCAAACAGCTGTTCGGCGCCGAACATGCCAACGTGCAGCCCCACTCCGGCGCCCAGGCGAACATGGCGGTCTACTTCGCAGCCCTCCAGCCCGGCGACACGGTCCTCGGCATGAACCTCGCCCACGGTGGCCACTTGACGCACGGCAGCCCAGTCAATTTCTCCGGCCAGCTGTACCAGTTCGCCGCCTACGGGGTCAACCCGGAGACGGAGACCATCGACTATGACGAGGTCGCCCGCATCGCCAAGGATGTGCGGCCGAAGCTCATCGTCGCCGGGGCGAGCGCGTATCCGCGCGTGATCGACTTCGCACGCATGCGCGCCATCGCCGACGAGGTGGGGGCGATGCTCATGGTCGACATGGCCCACATCGCGGGCTTGGTGGCGACCGGCCATCACCCGTCCCCCATCCCGCACGCCCAGTTTGTCACGAGCACCACCCACAAGACGTTGCGCGGGCCGCGCGGGGGGCTCATCCTGACGACGCAAGCGCATGCGAAGGCCGTCGACAAGTCCATCTTCCCGGGCGTCCAGGGCGGTCCCCTGATGCACGTCATCGCCGCCAAGGCGGTGGCCTTCGGAGAGGCGCTCAAGCCGGAGTTCAAGGATTATTCCGCCCGCATCATCAAGAATGCGAAGGCGCTGGCCGAGGCGCTCAAGGCGCGCGGCTTCCGGCTGGTTTCGGGCGGCACGGACAACCACCTCATTCTGATTGACGTGCGCAACTTCAACTTGACCGGCAAGGAGGCGGAGCGGCGCCTCGACGAGGTCGGCATCACCGTGAACAAGAACGCCATCCCGTTCGATCCGCAGTCTCCCATGGTCACCAGCGGGATCCGCGTCGGCACGCCGGCGGTGACCACGCGCGGCATGGACGAGCAGGCGATGGAGGAGATCGCCGAGGTGTTCCACCTGACGCTCGCCTCTTCGTTTACGGAGGCGGATGCCGAGGTGGCGCGGGCGAAGGTGAAGGCGTTGACGGAACGGTTCCCGCTCTACGAGGGATTGTCGTACCTGGGAGAGGAGGAATCGCGGTGATTCTCATCGCCCATCGGCTGAAACCGCGGGTCGTTGAGGCGTTGCGGAAGGCGTTGCCGGAGGAAGAGATTGAGGTGATGGATCGCTTCGACCCCGCCCATCCCCGCCTGGCGGAGGTGGAGATTCTGGCGGCCGTCGGAACCTCCCTGACGGAGGAAACCATCGGGGCCTGCCCGAACGTCCGCTGGCTGCACTCCATCTCGGCCGGGGTCGAGACGGTGCCTTTCGATCTCATCCGAGCGCGGGGCCTGCTGCTGACGAACGCCCGCGGCGCGCACGGCAAGCAGATGGCTGAGCAGATCCTCGGCATGATGATCTCGTTCACCCGCGGCCTCCACTACAACGTGCGCCGGCAGCTGGAGCACCGCTGGGACCGCGGGTACAAGCTGGACGAGCTGTCGGGCCGCCACCTGGTCATCGTCGGGGCGGGCAGCATCGGACGCGAGGTGGCGCGCAAGGCGCAGGCGTTCGACATGACGATCACGGGGGTGCGCCGGAACCCGGCCCCGATGCCGGGCTTTCACCAGGTGGTCGGCGTGGACGCCTTGAACCGCGTGCTGCCGGAGGCCGATTTCGTGGTGGTCCTGACGCCATTGACCCCGGAGACGTACCACCTGATTGGGGAAGCGGAGTTGGCCGCCATGAAGCCGTCGGCGTTTCTCATCAACTTCGCCCGCGGGGACGTGGTGGACGAGGACGCGCTCATCCGCGCGCTGCGGGAGGGCCGCATCCGCGGCGCGGGATTGGATGTGTTCCACCAGGAACCGCTGCCCGCGGAGAGCCCCCTGTGGGACATGGAGAACGTCCTGATTTCGCCGCACAACGGTGGATGGACGCCGTCGCACGACGACCGGTTCCTCGAGGTATTTCTCGCCAACCACCGGGCCTACCGGGCGGGGGAACCGCTGCCGACGCGGGTGGACATCGAGGCGCGTTACTGAAGGCGTGGACGGCGGCCGGTGACGCCGTTCTATCGTTCGCTCCGCAGCGTCCTCTGGCCTTCCCCCGCGCCGGCGCCGCGCCGGCGCGCCTCCAACGATCCGTACCGTTCAAACAACTCCTCCCGCGTCATCCACATCAGCCTCATCTCGAGCGGCTGTGCCCCGCGGCGCAGCCGCGAGAACCCCTCGGGGTGATGCATGCCGAGCAGGAAGCTCATATACGCCTTCAGAAACCGGTTGGTGAACGTCGGGGGCAGGTCCTCGATGTGGAAACCGAGCATGTCCATACCCTTGTTGATCAGCGTGATCGCGAACACCACCTCGACGTCCCGGCAGCGGGGATCGTGCATCAGCGTCAGGGCGATGTCGTGAAACCCCTCCCGGGCTTCTCGCAGGCCGCGCAGCAGGACGCGGGGATTTTCGGTCGCGAAGGTGATGACGCTGTCGTTCTGAAAGTGGATGTCGAGGGCGATGGCGCCGTCCCGGACCACCACCCGCCCGTCCGCGTCCCGGCGCTCGCCGAGCCACCAGCGCACGAGGCCGAAGCGAAAGACGGAGTTGACGTCGCGCACGTGGTGGACGATGGTGAAGAGATATTCGATCACGCGCCACAACCCGATGAGCAGCCGCCGTCCCCAAGGGTAACGGGCGTGCATGGACCGCGCCTCGGCTTCTCGCCGCTGCCGGATCTGCTGCGCCTCCTCGGTCGTGACGAAGGTGTAGTTGAGCTGCCGGAGGTAGGTCAGGATGTCAGGGAGCGCCCGCAGCGTGTTGAGGGGCGCTCCATCCGCGCCACCGGCATCGTGGCAGAGCACGATGGCGCCGGGATGCGCCCCTTCTGTGACGCGGCGGGTGATGGCGGCGGCGTGATCGCCCGCGTTCCAGTCGATGGCCCGCACGGACCACAAGACGGGCGTCAACCCCAGGCGGGCCATCGCCAGGCGCTGCACCCAGTTGAACCCGCCCCAGGGTGGGCGGAACTGGGTCACGGGCCGGCCGGTGAGGGATTCGATGGTCCGCTTGGCCTCGGCGACATTTCGCCACGAGCGGAGGGGGCCGGTCAACCAGGCGTGCACATGGCGCTGCGCGTGGAGGGCGACCTGATGGCCTTCGGACACCATCCGCCGGATCAACTCCGGGTGTGCCTTCGCCCGTTCGCCGACGACGAAGAAGGTCCCCCGGACGCCGTGCTGGGCCAGGATGTCCAACACCTTCGGCGTGTAGCGAGGGTCTGGCCCGTCGTCGAACGTGAGGGCGATCACGCGCTGGTTCCGCGCGCTGCGCTTCAGCGTACCGATGCCGATGTACTTGCATACCAACTCCGCCAGCGGGGCATACGCGACGTACACCGCGACAACGGCTGCCACCCAGATCCACATCGGTAAGTGTCCTCCTCCTGTCTCATTCCGCCTGATACTTTACTATATCAAATATCACGGCGCGGCGGGGGTGTTGTGGGGCTTGCGCGGGGCCGGAGCGGGGGCGGAGCGGGCCTCATGATAACGTCGAAATGTTTCGTATCAATCCGACCCTCCGCCCGAATCCCATCAAAATCGTTGTCTATCGCCTTCTTGACACCTTATACCCTCAGGGGTATATATGGAGGCAGAACCATGCAGAGCGTTCATTCAACAGCCATAAACAAGACGATCCGAGAAAACGATGGAAGGGTGATACGGATGATGTTCACGACCAGCCAACAGGACGCCATTCGGACGCGTCTGGCGGACCTGGCCCGTCCGGTGGTCATCAAGTTCTTCGAGACCAGCCTGGACTGTCCCACGTGTCCGGAGATCCGGCGGTTGTTGCAGGAAGTCGCCGATTTGTCGGATCACGTGACGCTCGAGGTGTACAATCTGTACACGGATGACGAGGAGGCCCGGCGATACGGCGTGGACAAGGCGCCGGCCATCGTGTTGACCGACGAGCAAGGTGAGAATTACGGCATCCGGTTCTATGGAGCGCCTTCCGGCTACGAGTTTACCACGTTGCTGGAGGACATCCGGATGGTGGCCGACGGAGCATCCGGGTTGTCCGATACCACCAAGGCGCGGCTGGCCGAGCTGAAGCATCCGGTGGATCTGAAGGTGTTCGTCACCCCCACTTGCCCATATTGCCCGGCGGCTGTCCGCCTGGCGCACCAGTTCGCGTTGGAGTCGCCGCTGGTGACGGCCAGTATGGTGGAGGCGACGGAATTTCCAGAGTGGGCGAACCGGTTCAACGTGTACGGGGTGCCGAAGACGGTGATCAACGACTCCGAGGCGTTGTCGCTTGAGGGCGCGGCGCCAGAGGCGACGCTGCTCGATCAGGTGATGCAGACCCAGGCCTGAGGACCCTGGCGGAGGATGCGCGGCGGCGGGTGTGACGCGGCACCCGCTGCCGCGCCGCTGTCCCGCCTCTGCCATGCCGATCCGCGCGACACCACGCCGGGCGCTGGACACCGAAGGGAGGGGTGCGGATGCCCCGCAGCAAAGAGGAAGCCTTTAACGAAATTGTGCGGCGCGTGCGGAAAGAGTGTTTCGGGAAAGGGCCGGAGCGGATTCAGACCTATTTCATCCACAACATGGCGATCTCGCTGCTCTACGGCAACCTCACGCCGACGGAGAAATTCATCAGCCAGACGCCGGAGGGGGCCGAGATGGTCCGCGCCGCCCGGACCAAGATGATCCAGCAGCGGTACGCCCAGATGGTGCCCGAGGGAATGGAGGAACTGGTGGGATCGCGGCTTCTGTATCTGTTTTCCGACTTCAAAGTGGAGGCGGACATGGGGGTGTCCGTCTTCATCTTCGAGCAACCCATCCAAACGGACCATTCGCATCCTCCATCTGAGCGGTAGGCGGGCTTCACAAAACTGGTCCAATCGGACTATAATGATGGCGTTGTCCGTGGCGGACGCATGGTCGGGTTCCGTGCATCCGCTACGTTCGATGCCATTTTCGCTGACTGGCCCGCCTGTAGGGTGCTGCAGGCGCGCAGAGCGGCGCAGGGGAAGACGTGTGTCTTCCCACTGTGCCGCTTTTGTTTTTTCACGGGAACAGGCCAGCAGCTCCAGAGAAAAAGGGAGGGAGAAGAGGATGAGCAATTTCTTGAAGCCTGCCGAAATCGCGGCTGCGGCGGTCCAGGCGGGCGAGGAGAAAGCCCGCGCCGCGGCGGGCAAGTTGTTGGTACTGGGTTTCTTGGCAGGGGCGTTCATCGCGTTGGGGGCTCTGTTTGACATCCGGGTCACCGCCGCGATGCCGGAGAGCGCTGGCACGTTGAAAGCGCTTGTCGGCGGCGCCGTGTTTCCAATCGGCCTCATGTTCGTCGTCATCGCGGGCGGAGAACTGCTCACCGGCAACATGATGACGCTGCCCATCGCGGTGCATGCCAAACGCGCCACCCTGGGCGGGCTCGCGCGCAACTGGTTCTGGGTGACCATCGGCAACCTGGTGGGGTCCCTGTTTGTCGCGTGGGTGTTCGGCGTGGGCGCCAGGATGCTCACCACGGCGCCGTACGACAAAGCCGCCGTCGCCATCGCGGTGTCCAAGGCGACCCTGCCGTTTGTGCCGACGGTGCTGTCGGCCATCGGGTGCAACTGGCTGGTGTGCCTCGCGGTGTGGATGGCCATGGGCGCCAAAGACATCGTGAGCAAGATCTTCGCCATCTGGTTCCCCATCATGGGCTTTGTTGCCATCGGCTTCCAGCACGTCGTCGCCAACATGTTCTTCCTGCCGGCCGGTCACTTCGCCGGGGCGCCCATCACCTGGGGGCAGATTGTCGTCGAGTGGATCGGCGCGTTCATCGGCAACGCTATCGGCGGTTGGCTGTTCGTGGCGAGCGCCTACTGGTACGCGTATCTGCGCGGCGAGGCGCCCGCGCGTGAAGCCGATCAGGGGACGCCTGCACGAATCTGAAGGGGGACATGGACTCATGGAACTGGACCTTCAGCCCAGTCTGGCAGACACCGGGACGCAGGAGATCACCGTGTACATCGACGGGGAACCTGTGCGGGTCTCCGACGGAACCCGATTGATAGACGCCATTGCCTTGCGGGATGAAAAATTCCCGCACATCTGCTATCACCCGGCCCTCGGGCCGATTGAGACATGCGACACGTGCATCGCGGAGGTGGACGGAGAGCTGGTGCGCGCCTGCAGCACGCCCGTGCGCGATGGCATGAAGGTGCGCACCAAGTCCATCGCTGCCCGCTGGGCGCGCAAGGAGGCGATGGATCGCATCCTGCGCAACCACGAGCTGTACTGCACCGTGTGCGACAACAACAATGGCAACTGCGTCGTCCACAACACGGCGATGGCCATGGAGATTGACCACCAGGCCTATCCGTTTGAGCCGAAGCCCTACGAGGTCGACGCGTCCA
This sequence comes from Alicyclobacillus macrosporangiidus CPP55, assembly GCF_000702485.1. GTDB lineage: Bacteria > Bacillota > Bacilli > Alicyclobacillales > Alicyclobacillaceae > Alicyclobacillus_H > Alicyclobacillus_H macrosporangiidus_B. Next base: position 2,616,862 of record NZ_JNIL01000001.1, read on the forward strand.
ACCCGTTCTACCGGTACGATCCGAATCAATGCATCCTCTGCGGCCGCTGCGTGGAGGCCTGCCAGAACCTGCAGGTCAGCGAGGTGCTCTCCATCGACTGGTCGCGCGAGCGGCCGCGCGTCATCTGGGACAACGATGTGCCCATCAACGAGTCTTCGTGCGTCTCCTGCGGCCACTGCGTCACCGTGTGTCCGTGCAACGCCCTGATGGAGAAGTCGATGCTCGGCGAGGCAGGGTTCCTCACCGGGATCGAGAAGGACACCCTGCGCGGCATGATTGAGATCACCAAGCAGGTGGAGCCGGGGTACCGGCAGATCTTCGCCATCTCGGAGGCGGAAGCCACGCTGCGCGAGGCGCGCATCCAGAAGACGAAGACCGTGTGCACCTACTGCGGCGTCGGGTGCAGCTTTGACATCTGGACCAAGGGCCGCAAGATCCTCAAGGTCGAACCGCAGATGGAGGCCCCGGTCAACCAGATCTCCACCTGCGTCAAGGGCAAGTTCGGCTGGGATTGGGTGAACAACCCGGAACGCATCCTGCAGCCGATGATCCGGCGCGGGGACGCCTTCGAGCCGGTGACCTGGGACGAGGCGCTGGATACCATCGCCCGGCGCCTGAACGAGGTCCGGCAGCAGTACGGAGACGACAGCATCGCGCTCATCTCCTCGTCCAAGACCACCAACGAGGAAAACTACCTGATGCAGAAACTGGCCCGTGCCGTGCTGCACACCAACAACATCGACAACTGCTCCCGCTACTGTCAGGCTCCGGCCACCGAGGCCATGCGGCGCACCATGGGCTACGGCGGGGACTCCGGTTCCATCACCGACATCGCCAAGGCGGAGTTGGTGATCATCGTCGGCGCCAACACGGCCGAGTCCCACCCGGTGCTCTCCACGCGCATCCGGCGGGCACACAAGAAGTTCGGGCAGAAGCTCATCGTCGCCGACCTGCGCAAGAACGACTTGGCGCAACGGGCGGATGTGCACCTGCATCCGCGCCCCGGCACCGACCTCATCTGGCTGTCGGCGGTCACCAAGCACCTCATCGACACCGGCCGGTATGACAAGGCGTTCGTGGCGCAGCGGGTGAACGGATTCGACGAGTATGTGAAATCCCTGGCGCCGTTCACGCTGGAATACGCGGAGAAGATGACCGGCATCCCGCGGGAGCAGTTGGAACGGACGGCCGACATGATTGCGGCCGCCGGTTCGGTGGCCATCTGCTGGGCGATGGGCGTCACGCAGCACAAGGGCGGCACCCACACCAGCACCGCCATCTGCAACCTGCTCCTGGTCACGGGCAACATCGGCCGTCCGGGTACCGGGGCGTACCCGCTGCGCGGCCACAACAACGTCCAGGGCGCGGGCGACTTCGGCTGCGCGCCGGCGATGCTGCCGGGTTATGAGCGCGTGGACGATCCACAGGTGCGTGCCAAGTGGGAGCGCGCCTGGGGCGTGTCGCTGCCGGTGAATCCGGGGCTCGACAATCACCAGATGGTGGACGCCATCCACGAGGGCAAGGTCCGCGCGATGTACCTGGTCGGCGAGGACATGGCCATCGTCGACTCCAACGCCAACTACGTGCAGGCGGCGTTTGAGAAGCTCGACTTCTTCGTCGTGCAGGACGTGTTCTTCTCCAAGACGGCGCAGTTCGCCGACGTCATCCTGCCCGCCGCGCCCAGCCTGGAGAAGGAGGGCACGTTCACGAACACGGAGCGGCGCATCCAGCGCCTGTACCGGGTGCTCGATCCGCTCGGCGAATCGAAGCCCGACTGGGAGATCATCCAGCTCGTGGCGAACCGGCTCGGCGCGAACTGGAACTACACCTCTCCGAAGGAGATCTTCGAGGAGGCCTGTGGCATCACCGAGTTGATGAAAGGTGCCACCTATGAACGGTTGGAGGGCTACCGCAGCCTGCAGTGGCCGGTGCTCCCCGATGGCACGGACTCGCCGCTGCTGTACACTGACGGGTTCCCGCTGCCCGGGGGCAAGGCGCGTTTGGTGCCCGTGACGTGGACGCCGCCGGTAACCACGCCCGAGGAGTTCGATCTGCACCTGAACAACGGCCGCCTGCTCGAGCACTTCCACGAGGGCAACCTGACCTACCGCGTGCCCGGCATCCGGCAGAAGGTCCCGAGCACGTTCGTCGAAGTGTCGCCGGAGCTGGCGCGGGAGCGCGGCATTGAGGACGGCATGCTGGTGCGGTTGGTCTCGCCTTACGGGGCGGTGAAGATGCGCGCGGTGGTGACGGACCGCGTCTCCGGCAAGGAGCTGTACGTCCCGATGAACTCGCCCAAGGACGAGGAGGCGGTGAACCTCCTGACCAGCAGCGAGGCGGATACCGCCACGCACACGCCGGCGTACAAGGAGATGAACGTCCGCCTCGAGGTGCTCGATTTCAAAGCCCGGCCGGCCATCGTCAAGGGCAATCCGCGGCTCGGGCGCCCGAATCCCCAGCCCGGCGTCCAGGTGGAGAAGAAGTGGGCCCGGGCCGACTACCGGCCGCTGACCGGCAAGGTCCCCGTCGGCACAGGCCAAGAGAGGTGAGCTGAATGGCGAAACCGATTCCGGTGTTGCATGTCCCCGCACCCTCCCGGGAGGACGCAGAGAAGGCGGCGCTCGACGCCTTGCGCGACAGTGTGGCGCAGGACGCCGAGGCCTTGCAGCAGGCCCTGCGCGTCGTCCGCGGCCTGCACGAGCGCGGACTGCTCGAGCTCACCGCCGCGGCCCTCGAAAAAAGCGACGACCTGCTCCGCCTCGTGGTGGAGCAGGTCAACCAGCCCGGGGCGCTCCGCCTGCTGCGCAACGCCATCACCCTGTTGCAGCAGGCGGGCGCGTGGGACCTGGAGAAATGGGGGCCGCTCCTGGAAGGTGCCACCGCAGGCATCCAGGAAGCTCAGGCCCATCCGCCCAAGCGGCCGCTGGGGGTGTTCGGACTCCTGCATCTGTTGTCCGATCCGGACGTCAGCCGCGCCCTGCACACCCTCTTCGGCGCGCTGAAGGGGATGGGCCGGGCGTTGGGCCAATCCGCTGGCGAAGAGGGATGAGACATGGCTACACCGGCAGGATCCTGCGAAGCGTCGGATTGGCTGCCTGTCCGCCAGGACCGTACTCTGTGGGCCTTCCGCGACGGGCAGTTCCAGCAGACGGACGATGTCGTCGCGGCGGAATACGCCCTGACCATCTGGGTCAACGACCAGGAGATGGCCACGGTGGTCTGCACGCCGGAGCACCTGGAGGACCTGGTGGTGGGTTTCCTGGCCTCCGAAGGCGTGATCCGCCGCCTGGACCAGTTGTTGGATCTGCAGATCGCCCGGCAACGGGGGACGGCGCGGGTGCGCACGGCCACGTCCGTCACGTTCAACCAGGCGTTTTACAACAAGCGGTACATCGGCTCGTGCTGCGGAAAGGGCCGGCAGATGTTCTACTACTACAACGACGCGCAGCTGGCCAAGCGCGTCGACGACCCGGTCCGCATCCGGCCGGACCAGGTGCTGGCCCGAATGCAGGAGATGGAGGCCCAGGCCGATCTGTGGCGAGAGACGGGCGGCGTGCACATGGCGAGCCTGTGCACCCCGGACGGGCTCGTCCTGTCGCGGGCCGACATCGGGCGGCACAACGCGCTCGACAAGCTGTACGGGCATGCGCTTCGCCACGGGATGGACGTGGCCGGCCACGTGATCACGTTCAGCGGGCGGCTCTCTTCGGAGGTGCTGCTCAAGGTCGCGAAGATTGGCGTCGGGGTGGTGATTGCCAAATCGGCCCCCACGGCGCTCGCCCTCGACATCGCGCAGGAGACGGGGGTGACGGCCATCGGCTTTGTCCGGCACGGGGGCTTCCACGTCTACACCCACCCTTGGCGCGTGGTCGGTGCCGGACCCGGCGCGCCGGCCGATCCCTCGGGCCCCGCTCGTCCCGCCCATGACCTGCCGCTTCCGAGATGACGATCCCGCCGCGTCCGCCGCGTGCCCGCCCCCCGGCACGATGCCGCGCCACAACGGCGGCGCCGGCGATGGCCTTACGCATGCGGGCGGGCGGCGCGGCGGCGGGCATGCCCGGCGGTGATGGGGAGAAACAGGTACAGCACGCCCATGATGAGGATGACGGCGGCGCTGGCCAAAAACGGCGCGTTGGGGCTGAAGACGTCCCACATCAGCCCGCCGACGTAGGGCCCGGCCGCGGAGCCGAGCCCCTCCACCGTCATGAAGACGCCCCAGAGGGCGCCTTTTTTGTCGGGATCGATGCTGTGGTCGAGGACCGCGTTCCAGGCCGGGAGGATGAACGCATAACAGCCGCCGAGCAGGGCCACCGTGACGTAGGTGAGAGGCAGCGTGTGAAACCAGGGGTACACCGCGAGCAGCCCCCCGGCGATGAGAAATCCGCCGACGAGAAACGGCCTCGGCCCGGTTCGGTCCACCAGGTGCCCGGCCGGGATCAGCAGGGCGACCGTCAGGGCGCCTCCCGCAACCAGAATGGTGCTGTAGCGCGCGCCGCTGATGCCGAGGACCACGCGGGCGTACACGGACAGGATGGGGATCAGGGACGCCACCGCGAAGGTCTGCGCGAACATGCCCGGGAACAAGAATGCCACTTCGCGCACGTTGCGCCAAAGGGATCGCCAATACCTTCGATCCGCCGGCGTCCGCCACCCGCCCGGCCGCGCGTCGGCGGAAGAACCGGCCGAAGCGTCGGCGGAAGCGTCTGACGCGGTCAAAGCGGAGGAACCGACTGAAGCGGTCAAACCGGCTGGAGCGGCTGCGCTGGAAGCGGCGGAACCGGCTGGGCCTCGGCCGGGCCGGGCCGGCGCCGCTTGGCCTTCGTTCGCGAAGCGCCCCGCGGGCCAGCGGACGAGCACCCAGGCGAGCACGAGGCCCAGGGCCACCACGCCGGCCAGCACGAAGAATGCCAGCGCGTCCCTGCGGCCGGTCAGGAAGTTGATGATCACCGGCCCCAACCCCGTGCCCCCCAGCCAGAACATGTACATGTAGCTCATGAAAGCGGCGCGTTTGTGCTCGGGGGTGGCGCGCCCGATGGCGGAGACCACCGAGGGCCACATGGGCGTGGCGCCCATGCCGTAGGCGGCCATGCAGAGGATCAGGCCGCCCACCGTGTGCACCTGGGACATCGCGACCAGCGATCCCAGGGCGATGGTGAAGCCGGCCAGGATGGCGGGGCGCTGTCCGACGTGATCGACCAACCATCCCGCGGGCGCGCGCAGGGCGTTGTCCACCAGGTAGTGCACCGACAGCGCCAAGGCCGTCCACTCCATCGCAAAGCCGAGGACCGTGCGCCCCCACGTCGGCAACAGAGAGAAGGTCAGCGCTCCGCGCACGAACTCCGATAAGGACAGGGAGACGAACACGCCCAACAGAAAAGGCTGAAACAGCTCGGGTTCCAGCCATCCCTTGAGGCGGTCAACCGCCTGGTGTGTCCACGTGGCCACCCAATCCCTCCCGCGGGCGATGCGCCGCGGGGGGCATCGCCTGTCACTGGTAGGAATAGTTTGCCCGGGTTCGGTCTCGATTTGCGAGTTCCATCAGATTCTCTGCGATCCGCTCGGCCGCGTGCAGTTGGCGCACGCCGAGGGCACGCTCCTTCATGCGGATGCGCTTCTCCGGGTGGGCGATCAGGAGATCGTACAGGTGATCGAAGATCTCGCGCCGGTTGCGCGCCAGGACCGCCACCCCGGAGCGGACGAGAAATTTCGCGTTCTGCACCTCCTGGCCGGGGATCGGGCGGTACAGCAGCATCGGCACCTGCAGGGCCAACGCCTCCGAGATGGTCAGTCCCCCCGCCTTGGTCAGCATCAGGTCGGCGATGGCCATCAGCTCCCAGATCTCGTGCACGAAACCGTACACCTGGACCGGGTTCATGGCCTTGGGGAGCAATTCCTCCAGGCTCGTCTTCAGCCGCCGGTTGCGGCCGGTGACGATGATCACCTGGATCCGGTGGTGCCACTGGAACAGTTGTTCGCACACGTGGTACAGGTCTCCCATCACGCCGTAGGCGCCGCCCATGATGAGCAGGACCGGGATGTCCGGGGAGATCCCGTATTTGTCGCGGAGTGCCGCGCGATCGAACGTCTGGAGGAACGCCGGACGGATGGGGATCCCCGTCACCAGCACCGACTCGTTCGGGATCCCGCGGGCCAGCAGGCCCCGGCGCACGTGTTCCGAACCGACGTAGTACATGTCGGTCAGCGGATGGATCCACTGGCTGTGGATGGCGTGATCGGTGATGGCGATGGCCGTCGGCACCGACGTGCGGCCCATTTGCTTCAAATGCGAAACGACGCCGGCGGGCGTCGGGAACGTCGAGAGCACCACATCCGGCCGAAAGGCGCCCAAGGTCGCCTCCATCTCGTCCAGCCCCAGGGAGTTGAGCTGGCGCTGCAGGCGCGAGGAGGGCGGAATCTGGCTGGTGCCTTTGTAGAACCACCCGTACAGGGCGGGGGCGAAGCGAACGCTTTTCAGGTAGCAATACCGGACCACCGAGTCGAGCACCGGATGGATGGACTTGATGTAGTCGACCACCTTCACTTCGGTCTCCGGGCTGAGCTCGGCCAGAGCGTCCCGTACGGCGTACGCGGCTTGCTGGTGACCCTCGCCGTATGTCGCCGAAAGAATGAGCAATCGCTGAAACCGGGACACGCTGGAGCACCCCTTTCGTGGGAATCCAAGTCATCGCCCGGATGGACCCGCACAGGCCCACCGGCGTACAGGGTCGCACCCGCTCCAATACATCGTTAACGATCTTTCATCTTAGAAGCGGCGCGGGGAAGAGAACGTCCACATTATACCATACTGCCGGGTTGTCCATTCCGGCGGCGGCGCATGGACCGTTCTGGTATACTAAAGGCACGAATGATGGAGATAGGAGCGTGACCCTGTGGGCCGACTGCACGTCCTGGACCACCCCTTGATTCAGCACAAACTGACGTACATCCGCTCGAAGGACACCGGCACGAAGGAGTTCCGCCAGCTCGTGCAGGAGGTCGCGATGTTGATGGCCTACGAGATCACACGCGACCTGCCGCTGACCGACACGACCGTCGAGACGCCCGTGGGCCTCGCCCACTGCAAGGTGATCGAGGGCAAGACACTGGCGCTGGTGCCGGTGCTGCGGGCGGGGCTCGGGATGGTGGACGGCATCCTCGCGATGATCCCGAACGCCAAGGTGGGCCACATCGGCCTCTACCGGGACCCGGAGACGCTGCAGCCGGTGGAGTATTACTGCAAGCTGCCGCCCAATGTGGAGGAGCGGGATGTCATCGTGATCGATCCGATGCTCGCCACGGGCGGCTCCGCGGTGGCGGCCATCGACGCGGTCAAGGAGCGCGGTGCCACCGCCATCAAGCTGATGTGCCTGGTGGCGGCGCCGGCCGGGGTGCAGCGGGTGCAGTCGGCCCATCCGGATGTGGACATCTACGTCGCCGCGGTCGACGACGGGCTGAATGATCACGGGTACATCGTTCCCGGCCTCGGCGACGCGGGGGATCGGCTGTTTGGCACGCGCTGACGGGATGCGAGGAGGTACACAGGTGAAGGCTTCGATTCGGGTCATGACCGTCTTCGGGACGCGGCCGGAGGCGGTGAAGATGGCGCCCTTGGTGAAGGCGCTGGACCGCACCCCCGGGATCGAGTCCTTGGTGTGCGTCACCGCCCAGCACCGGGAGATGCTCGATCAGGTGCTGGAGGTGTTCGCCGTCCAGCCGGACGACGATCTCGACATCATGGAGCCGAGCCAGACCCTCGGCACCATCACGCGCAAGGCGCTGCAGGGGCTGGAGGACGTCATCGAACGGCGGCGCCCGGACATCGTGCTGGTGCACGGGGACACCACCACCACCTTCGCGGCGGCGCTCGCGGCATTTTACCACCAGGTCGCCATCGGTCACGTGGAGGCCGGACTGCGCACCTACGATAAGTACAGCCCGTTCCCGGAGGAGATGAACCGCCAGTTGGCGGATGTGTTGTGCGACCTGTTCTTCGCCCCGACCGAATGGGCGGCCGGCAACCTGCTGCGGGAAGGCAAGCCGGCCGAGCGCATCTTCGTCACCGGCAACACCGTCGTGGACGCCATGGCGACCACCGTCCGGCGCGAGTACCGCCACGAGGTCCTGGACCAGATCCCGGCCGGGGCGCGGATGGTCTACATGACCTCGCATCGCCGCGAGAACCTCGGCGAACCGCTGGAGAACATCTGCCGCGCAGCGCGCGAGGTGGTGGACCGGTTCCCGGACGTGCACCTGGTGTACCCGGTGCACCTCAACCCGCGCGTGCGGGAGACCGCGTTCCGGGTGCTCGGCGGCCATCCGCGGATCCATCTGATCGATCCGCTGGGCGTCGTCGACAACCACAACTTCATGGCCCGCGCGACGCTCATCCTCACCGACTCGGGCGGGATCCAGGAGGAGGCGCCCTCCCTCGGCGTGCCGGTGCTGGTGATGCGCGACACGACCGAGCGTCCGGAGGGCATCGAGGCGGGGACGCTGCGGTTGGTCGGGACCGATCGGCACGCCATCGCCGGCGAGGCGGCGCGCCTGTTGTCCGAGCGGGAGGCGTACGAAGACATGGCCCGCCGCAACAATCCCTACGGCGACGGACGCGCGTCCGAGCGGATCGTGCAGGCGATTCTCCATTATTTCGGTTGCGGGCCGCGGCCGCAGCCGTTCGTATACCAACCGCTGCGGCAGACGGACGTGCAGCACTCTTGAGGCGGCGGCCGGGGCCTTGCCGCCGGCCGAATTGAAAGCGCTTTAGCTATGGAACCGGGCGCCCGCTCCGGACGGAGGCGAGGCGCGCGGACAACATGGGAGGAGGAATACCGGTGGGTAAAGACGTGGTGTTGGCGGGTGCGGTGCGGACGGCCATCGGCAGTTTTATGGGGAGCTTGGCGCCTCTGCCGGCGACGCAGCTGGGCGCGGTGGTTCTCTCCGCTGCCTTGGAGCGCGCCGGCGTGGAGAAGGAACAGGTCGAGGAGGTCATCTTCGGCAACGTCCTGCAGGCGGGGCTGGGCCAGAACCCAGCGCGCCAGGCGGCCATCCGGGCGGGCTTGCCGGATACGGTGCCGTCGATGACCATCAACAAGGTGTGCGGATCGGGCTTGAAGTCCGTCATGCTCGCCGCGCAGGCCATCCGGGCGGGGGACAACGAGCTCATCGTCGCCGGTGGCATGGAGAGTATGTCGGGTGCCCCGTACCTGCTCGAGGGGGCGCGCCAGGGCTATCGCATGGGCGATCAAAAGGTCGTCGACAGCATGATCCGCGACGGGCTGTGGTGCGCGTTCTGCGATGTGCACATGGGCATCACGGCTGAGAACATCGCCGAGCGGCATGGCATCTCGCGCGAAGAACAGGACGAGTTCGCCGCCTGGAGCCAGCAGAAGGCAGCGGCCGCCATCGCTTCCGGCCGGTTCCGGGACGAGATCGTGCCCGTCCAGGTGCCGCAGCGCAAGGGCGATCCGCTGGTCTTCGACACGGATGAGTTCCCGCGCGCGGGGACCACGGTCGAAGCGCTGGCGAAGCTGCGGCCGGCCTTCAAGAAGGACGGCACCGTGACGGCCGGGAACGCCTCCGGCATCAATGACGGCGCCGCCGCGGTGGTGGTGGCGAGCGCTGAGCGGGCAGAGGCGTTGGGCATCCGGCCGATGGCGCGGATCGTCAGCTACGCCAGCGCCGGATTGGACCCGGCGGTGATGGGCCTGGGGCCGATTGATGCGACCCGGAAGGCCCTGGAGAAAGCCGGGCTCACCGTCGACGACATGGATCTCATCGAAGCCAACGAAGCGTTCGCCGCCCAGTCGTTGGCGGTGGCGAAGGCGCTCGGATTCCATCGCGAGAAGGTGAACGTCAACGGAGGGGCCATCGCGCTCGGGCATCCCATCGGAGCGAGCGGCACGCGGATTCTCGTGACCCTCCTGCACGAACTGCAAAAGCGCCAGGGGCGCTACGGGCTGGCCACCCTGTGCATCGGTGGCGGCCAAGGCGTCGCGATGGTGGTGGAGCGCATCTGACGGTTACGGGTGTCGCGCTCCGCTTTCTGCGCTAAAGCGAGCCGCTTCGCGCGACACCCGTAACCCCGGGTTGAACGGAGTGGATGCGCCGGCATCCCTCCGTTCCTTCTATAATAAAGAATAGCGATACGAATGATTAACAAAGTAAAGTGTAGACCAAATTATGAACGTGGCCCCGAAGGGCAAGGGGTAGGGCGTCCGCGGAGGCTGCCGTTCATTGACAATAAATTTTCACTTAGGGTACTATAGGCGAGGGTTGCGGCTTGTCGCCGATCCTGGCCCGTGATACAGAGCGCTTCTGGCGGCGCGAGACGGGCGGTGCGGCAGCCGGGCGATGCGGGCCAAGCGCCTCCCGCCACGGTGTACGTGGCTGCAGGCCGGCCACAGACACCAGCACCTCATTGGCCAGCCAGAATCCCTCCAATCTTTCGCCGGGCGGGTGAAGTCGGATAGAAAACAACGAAAAGGAGTCCAAGGACTCAGGGGCACAGAGCGCTGTGAAAACGTATGCAGTTCTGTTGTCCCTGATGCTGCAATTGGCGACCTGCACGGTTGTTTTCGGGTACCTCGGCCACCTGCTCGCGCAAAAATGGCATCACCCGTTTGTCACGCTCGTCGGGATCCTCGTGGGCCTCGGCGTCGGCATGTCCGGGTTTGCATTCCTGGCGAATCATCTGCTGAGGAGATGAGCCGTGAAAGACGACGTGCAACGTCTGCAGGCGCGGTTGCGCGCCATCCAATGGGCAGGTCTGGCGATCATGGGGCTTACCGTGATCGCGCGTTTTGTGTTGCCTTGGCACGACGTGACGAACGGGTTGCTGATTGGAGAGGTGGGCGGCGCGGGGGCGGTCTGGAGCATGATCCGCCAAGGCCACCTGCACGACGGCCGCCAAGGGGCCGCGTTGATGGTGTCCGGCATCGTCGGCTACTTCATCCGCATGTTGCTGTTGGTTGCCGTCATCGTGATCGCCATCAAGCTTCCGCACGTCCACGTGCTGGCGGCGCTCGTGGGATACTTGCTCGGGTTCGCGCTGGTCGTCGCCGGGCTGTACCGCTTCGAGTACCAAGCCGGCGGCCGCTGAAACCGGGCAGGGCGATTTTGCAAGGAAAGTAGGTGAGAAGGTGCCAAAACACCCCATGCTGTTCGCCGACCACTGGTACAAGATCGACCTGGTCACGGTGTTCTGGACCCTGGTGGTCGGGGCGCTGGTGGCGATTGTGCTGGGCGTGGTGGCGCGGCGGCTGGACATGCGCAGCCCGCGCGGGTTGCAGAACGTGATGGAGTGGGCCATTGAGTTCACGCGCAGCATGGCGCGCGACACGATGCCGTCCGAGCAGGGCGTGAATTTCGTCCTTCCGTTCGCCTTCGTGACGCTCGTGTACCTGTTCGTCGCCAACTGGTTGGGCCTCATCGTCACCATCGAGTTCGAGCCCGGGCGCGACATCCCGGTGCTGCACATGGCGGAGCACGTCAAGTACTCCCTGAACAACTCGCCCACCGAGAACATGAACATGACGCTCGGCTTGGCCATCCTCGTCTGGTTGGTCAGCCACGGCTACGGTCTGCGCCATCCGCTGCGGTGGCTGAAGCAGTACCGCAACCCGATGGCCATCATCGACGAAGTGACCAACCCGTTGACGCACGGCATGCGACTGTTCGGCAACATCCTGGCCGGCGAGGTGCTGATTGAAGCCATCCTCAAGATGCCGATGTTGTTCGGGTGGGTTCCGACCGGGTTGCCACTGCTCATCATCTGGTTGCTCTACAGTATGTTCGTGAGCACCATCCAGGCGTACATCTTCGCCCTGCTGCTGACGCTCTACATCGGGCACAAGGATTTCAGCGTCGCGCACCACTGAGCCGGGACCGGTACCCGCGCGGCATGCGGGCGCCAAGGGGGCGCCGCGAGGCGCGGGGTTGGGACGGGCCCTCTGTTTCGGGAGGCCGGTTGGGGCGTGCGGAATTCACTTCTTTCGAGTTCATGAAGGAGGCTTGTCATTCATGGAACAACAACTGCACCTGATCGCTGCTGCGCTGCTGCTCGGATTCGCCACGGTGGGCTCCGGTGTGGGCAACGGCGTCCTGTTCAGCAAGTTCGTCGAAGGCGTCTCCCGTCAACCTGAAGCGCGCGGCACCCTGCTCGGCAGCGCCATGATCGGTTTGGCGTTCGTTGAGGCGTTCCCTGCGATTTTGCTCGCCCTCGGTTTGATGACGTTCTTCAGCTGATGTTCGGCGGACTCAAACGAGGGGGGTGGAGCGAGTGTCCATCATCGAACCAGGCACGATGATTGTGTCGTTGCTTGGCTTTCTCATCAGCTTCTGGATTGTGAAGAGGGTGGCGTTCCAGCCGCTCGCCAACATGATGGAGCAGCGCCGGAAGCACATCGAGGATCAGATTCAATCCGCAGAGCGGGACCGCGCCGAGGCGGAGCGGCTGTTGGCTGAACAGCGGCGCCTGCTGGAGCAGACCCGCAATGAGGTGCGCGACATGCTGGATCAGGCACGCGCGCGCGCGGACGAACAGGCGCGGCAGATCGTCGAGGAAGCGCGTGCGGAAGCGGATCGCCTCATTGCAGAGGGCCGTCAGTTGATAGAACGCGAGCGGGCCGAGGCGCTGGCCGGCGCCATGCAGACCCTGTCCGAACTGACGGTCGAGCTGACGACCAAGCTCCTGCGCGGCCACGTGTCGGAGAGCGCGCATCGTGAGATGGTCGCCGAGGCCGAGAAGCACCTCGAGGAGCTGGTCTCATGAGCACCGTGGTCGCTCGCCGGTACACGCGCGGCCTGTTCTCGTACGCCAGCGAGCACGGGTTGGTTCAGGACGCCGACCGCGGATTGAACGCGGTGGCCGAAGCCCTGCGCCAAGCGCCGAAGTTCAAGGCGCTGCTCGAGCATCCGCTCATCTCCGCAGAAGAGAAAGTGGCGATGGTTGAGAAGGTCTTCGGCCAGGCGGTGCATCCACTGGTCGTCCGCTTCCTGAACCTGCTCATCCAACGCGGCCGCGCGGACCAGGTGTTGGCCGTCGCGGAGTCATTCCATGCCCTCGCCGAGGAGGCCGAAGGCGTGCTTTCGGTCGGCGTGGAGACGGCGTTTCCTCTGCAGGAGAGTGAAGTGGCGGAGTTGGAGAGGCGCCTGGGCGCTGCACTGAACAAGCGTGTGCGCGCCGTCGTGAACGTGAACCAGGACTTGCTGGCCGGGCTGCGGATCCATGTCGGTCACCGGGTGATTGACGCGTCGTTGGTGGGCGCCGTCGGGCAGTTCGCGCGGGAATTGGCCGAACGCAGCGCGCGGCGGGGCGCCTGATGGCCGCGTCCTGAAGGAGGAGGGAACCCTTTGAGCATTCGACCTGACGAAATCAGTGCTCTGATAAAGCAACAGATTGAGCAGTTCGAAGCGCAGGTGCAGGTCTACGACACGGGCATCGTGCTGCAGGTCGGCGACGGCATCGCGCGCATCCACGGGCTGGACAACGTCATGGCGGGCGAGCTGGTGGAATTCAGCAATGGCGTGTTCGGCATCGCGTTCAACCTGGAAGAGGACAACGTGGGCGTCATCGTCCTCGGATCGGTCACCGGTATCCAGGAGGGCGACCAGGTCAAGCGAACCGGGCGCATCGCCAACGTTCCGGTGGGCGAGGCGCTGCTCGGGCGCGTCGTCAACCCGCTCGGACAGCCGCTCGACAACCGCGGTCCCATCGAGGCGGCGGCGTTCCGGCCGATTGAGTCGCCCGCGCCGGGCGTCATCGTCCGCAAGTCGGTGCACGAGCCGATGCAGACGGGCATCAAAGCCATCGACGCCATGATCCCGATCGGCCGCGGACAACGCGAGTTGATCATCGGCGATCGCCAGACCGGTAAGACGGCCATCGCGATCGACACCATTATCAACCAGAAGAATACGGGCGTGAAGTGCATCTACGTCGCCATCGGCCAAAAGCAGTCCACCGTCGCCCGCGTGGTGGAGACCCTGCGCCGGTACGGGGCGCTGGAGTACACCATCGTGGTCGCCGCGAACGCGTCCGACCCGGCGCCGCTGTTGTACCTGGCGCCGTATGCCGGGTGCGCGATGGGCGAGTACTTCATGTACAAAGGCGAGCATGCGCTGGTGATCTACGACGACCTGTCGAAGCAGGCCGCAGCGTACCGCGAGATGTCCTTGCTGCTGCGCCGTCCGCCGGGCCGCGAGGCGTATCCGGGCGACGTGTTCTACCTGCACTCCCGCCTGCTGGAGCGGGCCGCGAAGCTGAACGAAGCCAACGGCGGCGGGTCGCTGACGGCCCTGCCGTTCATCGAGACACAGGCCGGCGACGTGTCGGCGTACATCCCGACCAACGTGATCTCCATCACCGACGGCCAGATCTTCCTGGAGTCCGACCTGTTCTACGCGGGCGTCCGGCCGGCTATCAACGTCGGTATCTCCGTGTCCCGCGTCGGTGGCAACGCGCAGATCAAGGCGATGAAAAAGGTCGCCGGTACCCTGCGCCTCGATCTCGCGCAGTATCGCGAACTGCAGGCGTTCGCCCAGTTCGGTTCCGACCTGGACAAGGCCACCCAGGCCCGTCTGGCTCGCGGCGAGCGCACGGTCGAGATCCTGAAGCAGGCGCAGTACCAGCCGATGCCGGTCGAGAAGCAGGTGGTCTCCATTTGGGCGGTCGTCAACGGGTATGTGGACGATCTCCCGGTCTCTGCGGTGCGCCGCTTCGAAGAGGAGTGGCTCGCGTTCGTCGGATCCCAGTATCCGCAGATCTACGAGAACATCGTGTCGACGGGCGATCTCAAAGACGATACGATCGCGCTGTTGAAAGAGGCCGTGGCGAAGTTCAAGCAGACCTTCGTCGCCTGATCCATCCGCCCGGCCCGCGGGCCCCGTTTCCCAACGGGGCGGCGCGGCGGCTTGGCAAGCAAAGGTGGTGAATGCAGTGCCCCAAAACGTCAGAGACATCCGGCGCCGGATCAACAGCATTCGCAACACCGCCAAGATCACCAAGGCGATGGAGATGGTGTCGGCCGCCAAACTGCGGCGCGTGCAAGAGGCGGTGCAGCAGTCGAAGCCGTATCTGGCGAAGATGCAGAACATGCTCGTGGGCGTGTCCCGATCGGCCCGCTGGATCAAGCACCCGCTCCTGGCGGAGCGCGAGGTGCGGCGCACCGGCTATCTGGTGATCACGGCCGACCGCGGCTTGGCCGGTCCCTACAACGCCCAGGTCATCCGCGCGGTGTTGCAGGAAGTCCGCCGGCGGGACAAGTCGACCTACACCATCTTCGCCATCGGGCGGCGCGGCCGCGACTTCTTCCGCAAGCACGGGTACCCGGTCGGGGGCGAGGTGACGGGGTTGGCCGATTCTCCGACGTACGAAAGTGTGCGCGGCCTGGCCGAACGCGTCGTGGAGGCGTACGGCAATGAGGAGTTCGATGAACTGTACTTCGTGTACAACGAGTTCATCAACCCCATCGTGCAACGGCCTGTGGTCAAGAAGGTGTTGCCGCTGACCGAGGTCGCGGGAGAAGAGCAGGTGAGCGGCCAGTACCTGTTCGAGCCCGACGCGGAGACGGTGCTGGCGGAGCTGTTGCCGCGTTTCGCCGAGACGCTGGTCTACCAGGCGGTGCTCGACGCCAAGGCGAGCGAGCACGGCGCCCGCATGACCGCGATGGGCAACGCGACGGACGCCGCGCAGGAGATGATTGAGTCGCTCACGCTCAGCCTCAACCGGGCTCGTCAGGCGGCCATCACGACGCAGATCGTCGAGGTCGTGAGCGGCGCCGAGGCGTTGAAATAGCACGGCCGAGAGGCCTCGGTATAGAAGCGCCGGCCTGCGGCCAGTTCCGCGGCCGGGTGCGCGAGGGAGGGAACGAATTGAACAAGGGACAGGTTGTTTCTGTCATGGGACCTGTCGTGGACGTGCGCTTCCCGGAAGGGCAGCTGCCGGCCATCTACCACGCCCTGCGGATCGACCAAGAGAGTGAGGTGCCGGTCCACCTGACGCTGGAAGTGGCCCTGCACCTGGGGGACAACGTGGTGCGTACGGTGGCCATGTCTTCCACGGACGGCGTGGTCCGCGGCATGGAAGTCGTGAACACCGGGCGGCCCATTTCCGTTCCGGTCGGCCCGGCGACGCTCGGGCGCATTCTCAACGTGCTCGGCGAGACGATTGACGAGCAGGGCCCGATCGACACGGACCAGCTGTGGGCCATTCACCGCGACGCGCCGGAGTTCAGCCAGCTGAGCACGACGGTCGAGATCTTCGAGACGGGCATCAAGGTCATCGACCTGCTCGCCCCGTACGTCAAGGGCGGCAAGATCGGCCTGTTCGGCGGCGCCGGCGTGGGCAAGACGGTGTTGATCCAGGAGCTCATCCACAACATCGCCAAAGAGCACGGTGGTTACTCGGTCTTCGCCGGCGTCGGCGAGCGCACGCGCGAAGGCAACGACCTGTATCACGAGATGAAGGATTCGGGCGTCATCGACAAGACGGTGATGGTGTTCGGCCAGATGAACGAGCCGCCGGGTGCGCGTCTGCGCGTGGCGCTGGCTGGCCTGACGATGGCGGAGTACTTCCGCGACGTGGAGCACCGTGACGTGCTGTTCTTCGTCGACAACATCTTCCGCTTCACTCAGGCCGGATCCGAGGTGTCCGCCCTGCTCGGCCGCATGCCGTCCGCCGTGGGTTACCAACCGACCCTGGCGACGGAGATGGGTCAGCTGCAGGAGCGCATCGCCTCGACGGTCAACGGATCGATCACGTCGATTCAAGCCATTTACGTGCCGGCCGACGACTACACCGACCCGGCTCCGGCGAACACATTCGCGCACCTGGACGCGACGACGAACCTGGAGCGGCGCATCGCCGAGATGGGTCTGTATCCGGCTGTCGATCCGCTGGCGTCCACGTCCCGCGCGCTCACGCCGGAGATCGTCGGCGAGGAGCACTACCAGGTGGCCCGCGGCGTGCAGCAGGTGTTGCAGCGTTACCGCGAGCTGCAGGACATCATCGCCATCCTCGGCATGGACGAGTTGAGCGACGAGGACAAGACCATTGTGGCGCGTGCCCGCAAGATCCAAAACTTCCTGTCCCAGCCGAACTTCGTGGCGGAGGCGTTCACAGGTCTCCCCGGGAAATACGTGCCGGTCAAGGACACGGTGCGCTCGTTCAAGGAGATTTTGGAAGGTAAGCACGACGACATCCCGGAGACCTACTTCCGGTACAAGGGCGCCATCGAAGAGGTCGTCGAGGCGGCCCAGAAGGACGGCATCCAGGTCGGCTAATGGCCCTCTGAGGGTGCAGGCAGCCAATAGCCGCCTTGTGCTTGGGCTGTTGAGGGAGGAGGGGTTCGCGATGAAGCATCGCTTCAGCGCCGCTGAAGAGCGAACCCCTCCTCCCGCCAGGAGGTGAAAGCATTTGAGTAGTGTGCTGTTTGAAGTGGTGACGCCGGAGCGCACTGTGCTGTCCGAGCAGGTCCAAATGGTTTCGGTCCGGACGGGCGGCGGCGAACTGGGCATCCTGCCGAGGCACGCACCGCTTGCGGCCACGGTCAAGCCGTGCGTCGTCCGGGTGAAGCTCGAGGAAGGCGAGGATTATGTCCACGTCAGCGGTGGATTCCTCGAGGTGTTGCCGGATCGCGTGACCATCCTGGCGAAGGCGGCGGAGACGGCGGAGGACATCGACGTGGAGCGCGCCCAGCGCGCGAAGGAACGGGCGGAGCAGCGGCTGGCGCAGCGCACGGAGGACATCGACGTCCGCCGGGCCGAGGCAGCCTTGATGCGGGCACTGCATCGGTTGGAAGTCGTGGAGCGCTCCGATCGCGCGGGTCGTCTCCTCGAACGCCGCCGGCGGAGTTCCTGAACGGCCGGACGGCAGCGCGGATGAGGCCTACGAGGGCGGGATTCGGACCAGGTCCGGATGCCGCCCTCGATGATTTTCCGGGGGGCTTAGCCGGGGGGGCTTGTCCGGGTGGGCGAGCCACGCCCGTCCTCCTGTTTGCTGCATGTGGCGGGCCGCGCGGGGCGCCGGCGGGACCATGGTCAAGGCGACTGTGTACGATTTTTACTTATTCCACCCGCATCGTGAGGGAATAGCAACCGATTCGTATTTATGCGCGCGGCTCGGGGTACTCGTAGCAACGGTTTTGGATTTATCCGGGTCCGCCGGAACCATGGTGGGTCTCGATAAGTTAAGTCCTGCATCTTATCTGATGATCCTCGACCCGAGATAACATGAAAGTGCTTTTATTGATCCGCTGCCGTACATCGATAACGTCAAAAATGTTGTTTCCGGCCGTCCCCTTGTGACCCGACGGGCGCCACCGTGTTTTGTCCCCCTCTCGGATGACGCACAGCCGTACACCGGGCGCGCCATACACCTCCCGTTGGGCATGGCATGTGAATCTCGCACCGTCCTGGGCACGCCCCGCTCGGCGAGGATCACGAAACCCCTGTGTCCCGTTCCCGCCCTGCCTGGAGAAGGTGACGTCCTGTCGTCTCCCGGTACCTGCCCCTGAAATTAGTCCCTTCAGACTACGCGACGTCCCGACACTGCTGACTCAAACAGGTGTTTTACACCCAAAATAGCGTCTGTTATAATGTTCAAGGTCAAAAATTCCGCGTCGTATCGCCAACTTCTGACCCGTTGCACGTAACCGCGAGGGGCTCTGGTGGGTGATCCGGCGCCAGGTCCGCCTGGGGGGAACGCCATGTTCCAATACTGGAACGGGTACCTGTTTGTGGCCTTGTTTATCGTCCTCGGCATTTTGTTGCCCGTCGCCTCCCTGTGGGTCATTGGCCCGCTGTTGCGGCCAAATCATCCCACCCAGGGCAAGCGATCGACCTATGAGAGTGGTCTCGAACCGTTCGGAGACGCGCGCGTGCGGTACAACGCAAGATACTACCTGTTCGCGTTGCTGTTCGTGGTCTTCGACGTCGAGACCTTGTTTCTGTATCCGTGGGCGGTGAGCTTCAAGAAGCTCGGCCTGTTCGCGTTGGTGGAAATGCTCATCTTCCTCTTCCTGCTCGTGATTGGGCTGGTGTACGCCTGGAGAAAGAAGGTGCTGGAATGGACCTGAGCCGCGCTGCGCAACTGCCGGTGCTGGAATATGAAGGTCTGACGCCGGAAGAGAACGCCGAATTGAGGCGCGCGGGCGTCATGCTCAATTCCCTGGAGCAGCTCAAGGCGTGGGCGCGGAGCAACAGCCTGTGGCCTCTGACCTTCGGCCTCGCGTGCTGCGCCATCGAGATGATGGGAACCGGTGCCGCGCACTACGATCTCGATCGCTTCGGGATCATCTTCCGCGCTTCCCCTCGCCAGGCCGACGTGATGATTGTGGCTGGCACCGTGACGAAGAAGATGGCCCCGTTGCTGCGCAAATTGTACGATCAGATGGCCGAACCCAAGTGGGTCGTCTCCATGGGTGTGTGTGCCACCGCGGGCGGGCCGTACGTGCGCAGCTATTCCGTCTTGAAAGGGGTCGATCAGGTCGTCCCCGTCGACGTCTACATCCCGGGTTGCCCTCCTTCTCCGCCTGCTCTGATCTACGGCCTCAACCTGCTGCAGGAGAAGATCCGCAACGAGGCCAGAGGAAGGAAGGTGGCCAGAGCGTGAGCGAAGAGGGACGCAAACCCGAAGAGACACAAGAGAAACCTGCAACCGTTTCCACGCCGGAGCAACCTGACCGTGTGCCTGCGGCTGCGGATGCATCCGAGAAGCCTGCGGCGACGGAAGGCGCTGAGAAGCCTGCGGCAAAGGAAGCCGACGAGAAGCTGGCCGCAAAGGAAGGTACCGAGAAACCGGCCGCGACGGAAGGCGCTGAGAAGCCGGTCGTGAAGCCGGCTGCCCGCCCGGCCGCGGCGGGTGCAGGCGCCGCGGCGAAAAAGGCCCCGCCGCCGCCCGATCCCCGGGTGGAAGCCGCCAAGGCGAAAGCCGAACAGGTCAAGGCGGCCATCGTGGCGCAGCTGGGCGAGGACGCGGTGGAGGAGGTGGGGGCCGCGCACTTCGTGCCGATGCTGGTGATCCGCAAACAGGACTGGCCGGCGGCGGTCGATTTGCTGCGCACCCACCCGGATTGGCGGACCAACTACCTCGAATTCATGGCGGGAACCGACTACAAGGACAAGGGCTACATCGAGGTCGTCATCTACCTCCAGTCGACCGAGCTGGGTCACTTCATCTGTCTGAAGACCCGGACCGATCGGGACCAGGCGGAGATCCCCTCCTTGTTCTCCGTGTTCCCCGGCGTCAACTGGGAGGAACGGGAGATCTACGACCTGCTCGGGGTCACTTTCACCGGCCACCCGGACCTGCGGCGCATCATGATGTGGGACGACTTCAAAGGTCACCCGTTACGCAAGGACTACAACGAGTGGGACGAGCGAAACGCTTGACCGAACGCTGACGCTTCGGTGCAAGCGCTGTGAAAGCGAGGGGACAAGATGTCGCTCATCGACGAGAAAGACCAGGTGCGCACCGAGGAGATGCTGCTCAACGTCGGCCCGCAGCATCCGAGCACGCACGGCGTGTTCCGGTTGGTGGTCAAGATCAGCGGTGAGACCATCATCGACGCCGAGCCGGTGATCGGGTACCTGCACCGGGGGACGGAGAAGCTCGCCGAGGACCTGCAGTACACGCAGATCATCCCGTACACCGACCGGCTCGACTACCTTGCGGCGATGCTCAACAACTACGCGCTCTGCCACACCGTGGAGGAGGCGCTGGGGCTCGAGATTCCGGAGCGGGCGGAGTACCTCCGCGTGATCGTGATGGAGCTCAACCGCATCGCGTCGCACCTTTTGTTCATCGGCACCTACCTGCTGGACCTGGGGGCCATGAGCCCGTTCCTGTACGTATTCGCGGAGCGCGAGCGGATCGTCCAGATGTTCAACGAGCTCTGCGGCGCCCGGCTCACCTACAACTACATGCGCATCGGCGGTGTCAAGTGGGACGCCCCGCCCGGGTGGCTGGACAAGGTGCGGGCGTTCGTGCCGCACATGCGCGAGCAGCTGAAGATGTACGACGACCTCATCACCGGCAACGAGATCTTCCTCAACCGTGTCCGCGGCATCGGCGTCTACGACACGGAGACGGCCTTGGCGTACGGGATGAGCGGGATCAACCTGCGATCCACCGGCTTCGAATGGGACCTGCGGCGCAAGAAGCCGTACAGCATCTACGATCGCTTCGACTTCGAGGTCCCGGTGGGCAAGAACGGAGACTGCTTCGACCGCTACTACCTCCACCTGCTCGAGATGCGCGAATCGCTCAAGATCGTCGAACAGGCGCTGGACCAGATCCCGGAGTCGGGCCCTGTGCTCGGGAAGGTGCCGAAGCTGATCCGCGTCCCCGCTGGGGAGTACTACAGCGGAATTGAAGGAGCGCGCGGCGAGCTCGGGTTCTACATCGTCAGCGACGGCAAAGACAAGCCGTACCGAATGAAGATCCGCAAGCCGTCGTTCTTGAACCTGCAGTTGCTGCCGAAGCTCCTGCGCGGCCAGAGTATGGCCAACCTCATCGCGATTCTGGGCGCCGTCGACATTGTGCTCGGGGAGGTGGACGCGTGATGTGGCACTGGGAGGCGAACCCGCTCAACGTTTCCAGCGTGCTTGCCATGATCATCGGGGGCGTGGTCATTCTGCTGCTCACCCTCGGCGTGGTGACCTACTCGATCTTGTGGCAGCGCAAGCTGATCGGCTGGATTCAGTGGCGCATCGGCCCCAACCGCGTCGGCCCGCTCGGCCTGCTGCAGACGGTGGCGGACGTCATCAAGCTGCTGATCAAGGAGGATGTGGTGCCGGCCAAGGCCGATCGGGCGATGTTCCTGCTCGCGCCCATCATCGCGTTCGTGCCGTCATTCACGGTGCTCGCCGCCATCCCGTTCTCGGCGCACCACGTGTTCACGGCGAACATCAGCATCGGCGCCCTCTTCTATGTCGCCCTGTCGGCGATCACGATCCACGGCGTCATGCTCGGCGCCTGGGCGTCGAACAACAAGTATTCGCTCATCGGCGGCATGCGCTCCGCGGCGCAGTTGATCAGCTACGAGATCCCGCTCGGCTTATCCATCGTCGGCGTGGTGCTCATGGCCGGGTCCATCAACCTGAACGACATCGTCGAGGCGCAGGCGAAGTCCGGTTTGTGGTATGTGATCCCGCAGATTCTCGGCTTCATCGTCTTCATGATCGCGTCCACGGCCGAGCTCAGCCGCACACCGTTCGACCTGCCCGAGGCGGAGTCGGAGCTGGTGGCCGGCTACCACACCGAGTACAGCGGCTTCCGCTTCGCCTTTTTCATGTTGACCGAGTACGTGTATCTGTTCGCCATGGCCGGCCTGTTCGCGACCCTGTACCTGGGCGGCTGGAGCGGGCCGCTTCTGCCGGGCTGGCTGTGGTTCGCCATCAAGGCGTTTTTGTACATCAGCTTTCAGTTCTGGCTGCAGGCGACCATGCCGCGTATGCGGGTCGACCAGCTGATGAGCTTCAGCTGGAAGGTGCTGCTGCCGCTCGCGTTGGTCAACATCGTCATCACGGCCGTCGTCAAGGCGTTCGTATGACGCCGCACCTGGGGCGAGGATCGGCCGCCCGCGTGAGACCTGGTGCGATTCCGAAGCTAAGCGGGGTGAGACGAAGATGTTCGGTTTCCTCAAGGGACTGGGCGTGACGCTGCGGCAGCTGCCGAAGAAAAAGGTCACCCTGCAGTACCCGGACGTGCGGCCCGAGTGGCCAGAGCGGTTCCGCGGCGTCCACCGGTTCATTCCAGAACTGTGCATCGTCTGCAACCAGTGCGCGCGCGTCTGCCCGACCAGCTGCATCTCGCTGTCCGGCACGCGCGATGCGAACAAAAAGATGCGGATCGACACGTACGACATCAACTTCGACATCTGCATCCTGTGCGACCTGTGCACCGAGGTGTGCCCGACGGAGGCCGTCCTCATGTCGGACACGTTCGAGCTCGCCACGTACAGCCGCGACAACCTGTACCTCGACATGCACTGGTTGTACAACAACGAGCTGGCGTATGAGCAGCGCCATCCCGATCGCGTTCCGCAGACGGCGGGCGAGGCGAAGGAGGGCGAGGCGTGATGACCTTCTTCCTCAATGCGCCGATGATCGGGTTTTACATCATATCGCTGTTCATCCTCGGATGCGCCGTGATGCTGCTCAGCTTCCAGCGCGTCATCTATATGGCGCTGGCCATCGGCGGGGTGTTCATCGGATGCGCCGCCATCTACATCCTGCTCGGGGCGGATTTCGTCGGTGCAGCCCAGCTGTTGATCTACGCCGGGGCCATCACCATTCTCATCATGTTCGCCATCATGTTGACGAACCACGAGGCGGCCGACCCGCCGCACAAATGGACGGTGCGCAACATCCTGAGCGCCGTGGCGGCGGTGTTGCTCGGCGCGGTCCTGCTGCTCGTCATCCGCTCCACCACTTGGCCGCCGGAGGTGGAAGCGGACGTCAACGGAGGCAACAGCAATCCGGTGGCCGTCGGCTTGGCCTTGTTCCAGAACTACACCGTGCCGTTTGAGCTGGTATCGCTCTTGCTCATCGTCGGCATGGTCGGGGCCGTCATCCTGGCGCGCGAGCGAAAGGAGGACGAGGAGGAATGAGCGGGATGTTTCCGATCCCGACCGGATCGCTGTTGGCTTTGGGCGCCATCCTGTTTTGCATCGGGCTGTACGGGGCGCTGACCAAGCGCAACCTGATCATCGTGCTGGTGTCCATCGAGCTGATGCTGAACGCGGCGAACATCAATTTGGTGACGTTCTCGCGGCTTGGCGTGGCGCCGAACATCAACGGCCAGGTGTTCGCGCTGTTCACCATCACCGTCGCGGCAGCCGAAATCGCGGTCGGCCTGGCCCTGTTGCTCGCCATCTTCCGGGTGCGCAAGACCACGGAGGTCCAGGATCTGGATGTCCACAAGCATTGATCCGTTGCATGGCGCCGCCCCGCTGGGTGCGGACGACCGCGGACAGGACGGCAATTGCTGACAGGAGGGTTGTGTATGGTGGAGTACGCGTGGCTGGTGCCCCTGCTGCCGCTGGTGGCGTACGTGTTCCTCTTGGTCCTCGGCAGGCGTGCGCCGGAGGGCATCGTGGCTGGCGTCTCTGTGGTCCTGACGTTCGTCGCGTTCCTCATCAGCGCCTTGGTGTTCCGCTCCGTCGGCCAGAACCCGGACCAGACCGGACCATACGTGTTTCACTGGTTGACGGTTGGAACGCACTCGTTCACCGTGGGCTTTGAGGTCACCCACCTCAACGCGCTCATGCTGGTGGTGGTATCCCTCGTCAGCACCCTGGTGCTGCTGTTTTCGAAGGGATACATGCACGGGGACGATCGGTTTTCGGTGTTCTATCAATACCTGAATTTGTTCGTGTTCTCTATGCTGGCGCTGGTCATCTCCCCGAACCTGCTGCAGCTGTACATCTTCTGGGAGATGGTCGGTCTGTGCTCGTATCTGCTGGTGGGCTTCTGGTACTTCAAACCGGAGGCGGCCCTGGCGGCGAAAAAGTCGTTCATCGTCACGCGCATCGGCGACGTGGGCCTGTTCACGGGCATCATCCTCCTGTTCCTCGCCAGCGGGTCCTTTGATTACAGCACCGTCTTCATGGCCGCAGCGGCGAACAAGCTGTCCCTCGGCTGGATCTCCAGCCAGAGCCTGGTGACCCTGGCGGCCATCCTGATCTTCGTCGGCGCGGTCGGGAAGTCGGCCCAGTTTCCGCTGCACGTCTGGTTGCCGGACGCCATGGAGGGTCCGACCCCAGTGTCCGCGTTGATCCACGCCGCGACGATGGTGGCTGCGGGCGTCTACCTGGTCGCGCGCTGCTACCCGCTGTTCCAGCTGAGCCCGGCGGCGCTCTCGACGGTCGCCTGGATCGGCGGGATCACGGCGCTGCTGGCGGCGTTCATCGCGCTGACGCAGCGGGACATCAAGCGCGTGATCGCGTACTCGACCATCTCGCAGCTCGGCTACATGATGATGGCGCTCGGTGTCGGGGCTTACGCCTACGGCGTGTTCCACCTGATGACCCACGCCTTCTTCAAGGCCCTGCTGTTCTTGGCGGCCGGTTCGGTGATCCACGCGATCGACACGCAGGATCTGTTCGAGATGGGCGGCCTGTACAACAAGATGAAGCTGACCGCCTGGACCTTCCTCGCCGGCGCCCTCGCGTTGGCGGGCATCGTCCCGTTCGCCGGGTTCTGGTCGAAGGATGACATCCTGGCGGCGGCGCTCGAGAGCGGGCACACGGTCCTGTACGCCTTCGGGTTGATCGCGGCGTTCTGCACGGCCTTCTACATCTTCCGCGTGTATTTCCTGACCTTCACCGGCCAGCCGCGGGATCCGGCGCGCCATGAGCACGCGCACGAGGGCTCCTGGGTGATGACCCTGCCGCTCGTGGTGCTGGCCGTGCTGGCGACCATCGGAGGTTTCTTCAACACCCCATTCAATGGCTACGGCCTGGAGCGGTACCTGTTCGCGGATTCGCCGCAGGGCCCCATCGGCCTGACGACGCCGGAGAACGTGGGCCTGATGGCGCTCAGCGTCCTGGTCGGCCTGGCGGGGATCGGCCTGGCGGCGCTGATGTACTGGCGGCCGGCCGTCCAGCCGGAGAAGGTGGCGCGCGGTCTGGGCTTTTTGTACCAGCTGTCCTTCCGCAAGTTCTACCTGGATGAGATCTACTACGCCATCGTGGTGGCGACCGGCAAAGCCATCGCGGCCATCGTCGACTTCGTCGACCGTTACATCATCGACGGCATCGTGCGCCTGGTAGCGCGCATTGTCGCCACCATCGGCCTCGGCCTGAAGTACACGCAGACGGGCCAGATCCAGGCGTACACCGCGGTGGCTGCATTCGGTGTACTGATCCTCGTCGCCTGGGCGATGTGGTCGATAGGGGGTGTCCTGTAGTGGGCCTTGTGTTCTGGATTGTCCTGGCGCCGCTCATCGCAGCCGTGTTGATCCTGGTGGTGCCGGGCCTGCGCGCGGGTGCACACCGCGCACTGGGCCTGCTGGGTTCCGCTGCGGCACTGGTGCTGGCGCTGGCGGCCTGGGATCGCTTCCAGTACGGGACGAGCGCGTACCAGGAGGTCAGCCGGTTGCACTGGTTCACGCTGCCGGCGCTCTGGCAGCAGTCGGACCTCTCCATCGGCCTGTCGTTCGGGGTGGACGGCCTGTCGCTCCCGCTGGTCCTGCTGGCTGCGTTCATCTCGCTGTTGGCTGGCGTGGCGGCTCCGCGGACGCTGGAGCGGACACGGTTGTACTACTTCTGGATCGAATTGGCCACGGCGGGCATCCTCGGGGTGTTCACCGCCATGGACCTGTTCACCTTCCTGCTGGCGCTCGAGCTGTCGCTGTTCGCGGCCTTCTTCCTCATTTATCTGTTCGGGGAGGCGGGAAGCCGGAAGGCGGCGTTCAAGTTCCTGTTGTACCGCGGGCTGGCCAGCGTGCTGTTCTTGGCTGCGCTGGTCGGACTGGCCTATGGCGCGGCGGGCGGCTTTGGCACCACGCAGGCGGACACGCAGGGGATCGTCAACGGGGCGGGGGCGCTGACCTTCGACATCCCGACCTTGACCGATACCCTGCACAAGGCGTCGGAGGCGTTCTTCACGCCGCACGCCCGGTCGGTCCTGTTCCTCATCCTGCTGCTCGGCGTGTTGGTGGAAGAGGCGTTCGTCCCCTTCCACACCTGGCTGCCGACGACACATGAGTTCAGCGAAACGACGACGAACATGCTGATCGGCGGCGTGCTGACGAAGACCGGCGCGTACGCGCTGCTCCGCTTCGGCGTCGGGCTGCTGCCGGGTGAGGTGCGGCACTATGGGGTGCTGATGGCGGTCCTTGGCGTGATCAACATCCTGTACGGGGCGTTCGCAGCCTGGGCGCAGAAGGACTGGCGCCGGCTGATCGCCTTCGGGAGCATCAGCCACATGGGCCTGGTGCTGCTGGGGGTCGCGGCGCTCAACGCGGCGGGTCTGCAGGGTGCCATGTTCATGATGGTCTCCTCGGGCCTGTTGACCGCGCTCCTGTTCTTCCTGACGGGTGCCATCAAGGAGCGCACGCAGACGGCGCTCATCCCGTCGCTCGGCGGCCTGTCGCGGCCGATGCCGATGCTCTCCGGCTTCCTGCTGGTGGCTGCGCTGGGGTCGCTTGGGCTGCCCTTGACGAGCGGCTTCGTCAGCGAGATCCAGGCGTTTATCGGCGGCTTTGGCACGTATCCGGCGATCTCGTTCGTCGGCGTGATCGGCATCATCCTGTCGGCGGTGTACCTGCTGTACGCGATGGAGAAGACGACGTTCGGCCCCGCCAAGCAGTCGTACACCGGGCTCGCGGACGCGACGCCGCGCGAATATGTCCCGACAGTCGTCCTGACGGCGCTCGTGCTGCTCATCGGCGTGTATCCCAGCGTGATCGGCAACCTGTTCGGTCTGTCGGTGCAGGCGCTGCTGAGGATTGGGGGTTGAGGCGATGCCGACGACAGATATGTTGCATCAACCGTACGGGTCGACGATGGGGCCGATGATCATCGTCACCGCAGCAGCGTTCGTGGTGATGATCCTGGAGTTCCTGCTCCGCAAGGGGGACCGCCGGTGGCTGGCGGGTGTGTCCTTGGTGGGGATCGCCGCCGCGTTGGTAGCGGCGCTGTGGAACTTCCACCACGAGCCGGCGATCGCGCTGAACACGGTGGTGGTCGACGCCTTTGGCTCGGTGTTTTCGGTGTTGATCCTGATCAGCGCGCTTTTCGTGCTGCTGTTCACGCTCGACTACACGGGCAGGACGAAGGTGGCCAGCGAGCACACGTATCTCATCCTGTTCGCGGTGGTCGGCGCCCTGGCAATGGCGACAGCGGTCGATCTCGTCACGCTCTACGTCGGCCTCGAACTGCTGTCTGTGGCGAGCTACGTGTTGGTGGCGCTGCGGCGGCATTCGGCGCGGTCGGTGGAGGGCGGCGTGAAGTACCTGCTGATGGGCTCGGTCGGGTCGGCGGTGCTGTTGTACGGGATGTCGTTCGTCTACGGCATCTCGGGCACGACGAACCTGATTGAACTGGGGTCCAACGGATTCGCGATGTACAACAATTATCCGGCGATCACGGTGCTGGCGTTCCTCTTGATGCTGGCGGGCATGGGCTTCAAGCTGTCGCTGGTACCGTTCCACATGTGGACGCCGGACGCCTACGACGGCGCCCCGTCGCCGATCTCCGCCTTCCTGGCGACGCTCTCCAAGGCGGCGGCCTTCGGGATGTTGCTGCGGATGCTGTTGTTCGCGTTCAACGCGGCGGCCACGCAGCTGTTCTGGTGGGCGGGCGTGCTGGCGGCAGTCACGATGGTGGTCGGCAATCTGATTGCCCTGCCGCAGCGCAACATGAAGCGACTGCTGGCGTTCTCGAGCGTGGCGCAGGCGGGCTACGTGCTGGTCCCGTTCGCCCTGATTCAGACGAATCACTTCAACGACTGGCCGGGCCTGTTTGACAGCATCTCGTTCTACTTGTACGCGTACACGTTCATGACCATCGGCGCCTTCGCCGTGGTGTACGTGGTGTCGCGCGCCCGTAACACCATCGACTCCGACGCCCTGATTGGCCTTTACCAACGATCCCCCTGGTTGGCGGCGGCCCTGACGGTTTTCGTCCTGGGTCTGGCGGGAATGCCGCTGACGGGGGGCTTCATCGGGAAGTTCTACATCTTCACGGATACGGTGCACCTGCACCGCGCTTGGCTCGGCGTGCTGTTGTTCCTGACGAGCGTGGCGTCGTTCTACTACTACCTGGGCTGGGTTCGGAAGATCTTCCAGCGCGAACCGGTGGGCGATATCGAACCGATTCGCGCCAGCGGCACCATGAACGTGCTGGTCGGCCTGTGCGTGCTGGGTACCATCGTGCTGGGCGTGGTCCCGGCGGTGCTTCTGCACCCGCTGCTCAACTCGGGCTGGCTGTATTAAGTGACGGGCGCCCATGTATCAACGAAGTCCAAATTGGAATGGGTGAGCGGCCCCGAAGTCGGGGCCGCTTTCCACATGATGAAGGGATAGGACCGCGGGTGCGGTCGAAGGCTCGGCCTGAGCCTCGGCCTAGCCGAACTGGGGCGGGCGTGCCTGGAATCGTGGCGTATGGGCAGGGGGGAGGGGCCGACCGATCGGCTGAATCTCCTCGCGCAGAAGGGAACGGTGTTTAGCCGGATTTTCGGACTATAGATGGCACTTCGCCGCTTCATCCCTGGGTTCAGAGGGCATGTTAGGCCGGAATCTCGGACTAAATCGCGCGGTTTCCGCGCCTGATCCCGCGATATTGTACGATTTTACGGCCAAATCCCTGAGTTGGAGGTAGCCGGGAAAGGCTTAGACCAGGGATTTACTCCGACGATTCGGCTTATGCTTCGCGGCCGCGGAGTCGCTGCGAGCCGCCCTGCGCCACCCCGGAGCCAGTCGCATCCCTCGAAGTGCCGCGCCGGCCCCCGGCGGATCCGCCCAACTCCGCCTCACATCCGCGCCACATCGCCGCAACAGAGCCTTCAATCCACCACATCCCCCGCATTGCCGCCACGCATCTCTTGACAACAAACTCTGCCACTTCGTCACTGAAAAGTGTAACAGTTGAACCAGGTGCCCCGTCTCATCTCTCTGTCAATGTCAGCCGGGAGGGAGGTCGCCGCATGGACCAGCCGGAACGGCGCGAGCCGCCACACCCCAAGCCGCCGAATCCCAAGGTGCCGGCCCCCGAGCCGCCATACCCTGACTCGCCACATCCCGCCCCGCCGCCTCGCGGGCCGCAGCCGACCCAGCCCGAGCCTGATCCGCGGCTTTGGAGTCCCGCAGATGCGGCCCGTGCCCTGTTCGAGATGTATTCACCGGACATTTACCGGTATGCCCTGTATGTGCTGGGCAGCCCACCAGAGGCGGAGGACGTGGTGCAGGAGACGTTCGCGCGAGTGCTGCGGGGATGGAATCGGTTTGCGCATCAGTCGGCGGTCCGGACGTGGCTGTGGACCATCGCCCGCCGCTGCGTGCAGGATGCCCTCCGCAAACGCCGTCTGCTGCGGGTAAGGTTGAACGCCGACACAGCGTGGATCGATCGTGTGCCCGCGGATGAACACCTGGGAGGGATGCCGCCGATGGACCTGGATCTACAGGCCGCGATCGCGCGGATTCGCCCCAGTTATCGGCAGGTCGTCGTCCTGCGGTACATTCAGGATCTGTCGACAGATGAGACGGCCCGTGTGTTGGGGTGGACGACTGCAAAGGTGCGGACCACGCTCCATCGAGCGTTGCGGGCGCTCCAGCGGGAATTGCTCGATCCCGCCGCCTCCCGGGAACCACCCGCGGGTGCACACGGCGGCCGGATCCCTTCGCCAGATGCGACAGACCCGAGGAGGTGTTCGCATGAGTCGCGCTGACCTGGAAGAGCGTCTGCGCCGGTTGGGGCAGGTGCCTGTGCTCGAGCCGCAGCGCCAGGCGCGGCTGCGGGATCGACTGGAGCAGGACATTGCCCGTCACGGGGCCCGGCGGTGGAAGAGAGGGCGCGCACGGTGGCGGATGGCAGCCGTGTGGGGCAGTGTGGCCTGCGCCGGGGTGGCCGCCGCAGCGGTGTGGATGGTGCACGCGGTGGCTGTATCGGCGGGCGGCGTTTCGGCGACGAATCCACCGGGCCATGCGGGGCAGAACCAGACCGTCAATGCCCAACCCGAGACCACGGACGCATTTGACAACCGGCTGCACTGGACGGGGGCGCATTCGTACACCCCTGGGGTGCAACGGACGACCGTGGTGCCGGCGCCTGCGCGGTACGAGTCGAGCCAGATCCCGACGGATGGAGCGGTGGCGGAGATTTCGGTGAGCAATCATGCTGCCCGGATCGATCCGGACGTACACGGCACGCCTGCAATCACCGCGCAGATTGTGTTCGACGGATCGATCCTGCGCATCAACGGACAATCGTACACGGTGCCGGACGCGTACCGCGACCGGCAGCTGCTGGTGCTCCCGCTGGACCGCGGGATCGTATGGAGCCCGACAGACCCGCAGTCCCGGAGTGTGCCGCACTTCACAATGGCAGATAACCGCATGGCGCCAAATCCGGCCGCCCTTCAGGGGGCAACGGATATCTTCTACACACCGTACCGGGAGACCGGCGGATCGCTCGCGGACGGCGCCGTTCGGATTGCCTCACTGCCGCACGCGTGGAAAGGCGCCCCCTGGCCGGTTGTGGCCAGCGCCTGGACCGGGTGGCTTCCTGCTGATCGCGTCCGGCAACCCCGCCGGGAGGAGATCGCCGGGTACCGGATCTCCCCGAAGGAAAACGGGCCGCAGTACGGTGCGCTGCAGTCGGCGCAGAAGGTCACGCAGTTCGCCGGCTTTCCGACATCGTTCCGCACCAGCGTCCCCGGTCTGGCGAAAGGAGAACAGCCGTGCGTCGCCGAGGTCGGGTCGCTTACGCGCACCTGGGGCGGCTTTGTGCTGGCCGTCACCCTAAACGATCCGAACCACGGCGGCAACGCCGGCGTCTGTGAGGCGGACTACTACTGGTCTGAGGCAGACAACCAGTGGGTGCCGCTCACGCAGATCTACATCGTACAGACCATCGCCGGCTTCTCCGACGCCGGGAGCGGCTCCGTCTACTGGGAAGAGGCACTGCCCGCTTCCTCGGGAAACGACCTGTACGTGGCCCAGATGCGGTACGACCCAAAGACGAACACGATGCAGTCCCTGTGGCTCGGCAACTGGGTGTACGGCGCCTCATTCGTCGACGGGGACTCTTGGGTCGTCCAGATGCCAGACCAGATGCAGAAAGGGTGGACGGTATACTCGCCGGCGGAGTAGCGCCGGCCGCCGGGAGGGGGGAGGTACGCCGGTGTGGAAAGGGAGGATGGGATTCGCGAAAGAGTGAGTGGTGACGGCCGCCGGGGTGTGTTAAGATGCCGGCGACGTTCGCGAAATTCACGAGCCGCCAAGTATCGTGGAGAGGAGTCATCGTATGTTTACCATTCGACCCGAAAGTCCAAAAGACTTGACTTCCATACGAGAGGTGCATCTCCGCGCGTTCGAGGGCGAAGGAGAAGCGAAACTGGTGGACGCGATACGAGCTTCTGACAACTTCGTCCCAGAACTCTCCTTAGTGGCTGTAACGGGCACCGATCAAGTCATCGGTCACATTTTGTTCAGCATCGTAGGGATTGAGACGGACACAGGGATTGTGCCCACGCTCGCCCTGGCTCCGATGGCCGTTCTACCTGAATACCAAAATCGAGGCATCGGATCGGCCCTCGTCAGGGAAGGCCTGCGGAGATCTGCAGAACTCGGCTTTGAACATGTCGTCGTGTTGGGGCACCCGAACTTCTATCCCCGATTTGGGTTTGTGCCGTCAACGACGAAAGGGATTCGATCCCCATTCAAAGTCCGGGATGAAGTGTTCATGGTCCATGAAATCCAGGTCGGTTCGCTTGACCACATCCACGGCACGGTGAAGTATCCGCCCGCTTTCGACCTCGTTTAATCGGTTATGGGCGGGCTCGCCCATCACTTCACAAGCAGGAGATCCCGCGCGGCCGCCGAACCCATACGAAAGGAGGGGAGCCATCGATGCTCGCGAGCGCCATCGATCAAAGCCGCGCCATCCTCATGGCCGTGGACGGCTTGGTGTTCATCATCGCCTTCTTGTTCGGCACCTACGTCTGGTGGCGGGCGCTCGCCATCCTGAAGTGGGAAAAGTTTGTGTTCGATCCGTTCGGGCACCAAACCCGCGTGCTCCGCTTCCTGCTCGCGCTCTGCGGCGGTTTTGTCCTGGCCGTGGTCGCGGTGGTCTACGTGCTCGCCGGGCAGGCGCTGCGCATCTTGCTCTGACTCGCGGTGAGGAGGACTCGCATGAACCGACCCGATGGATGTCCCACGCAATCCCTGCCCGGGGGGTGGCGCCGATTCGCCCTGTGCGTGGCCGGCCTGCATGTGCTCGGCCTTTTGCTGTGGATCCCGGCGTTGCCAGGGCACCCGTTTCTCCTCGGCATGGGGCTGGTGGCGTATACGTTCGGGTTGCGGCATGCGCTCGACGCCGATCACATCGCCGCGGTGGACAACACCGTCCGCAAGCTGACGGAGCAGCGGCACGATCCCTCCGGCGTCGGCTTCTTCTTCGCCCTCGGCCACGCCACGGTCGTGATCCTGACGGCCATCGCCACGACCTTCGCCATGCACTGGGTGGAGCGGGCGCTGCCCGGATTCGAGTCGGCGGGCGGCGTGATCGGCGGCACCGTCTCTGGTCTGTTCCTGCTCATCGTGGGGTTGATCAACCTTGCCATCCTGGGGCGGACCCTGCAACTCGCGCGCCGCCCGGGTAAGCCGGGGCCCGGCGCCTCCCCTGCCGGGCCGTTCACCGCCCTGTTGTGGCCCCTGTTCCGGTTCGTGAACCGGAGTTGGCACGTGTATCCCATCGGTTTCCTGTTCGGGCTCGGGTTTGACACGGCCAGCGAGGTCGCGCTGCTCTCCATGTCCGCTTCGGCCGCCCACCAGGCCGTGCCTGTGTCCGGGTTGGCGGCGCTGCCCATCCTCTTCTCCGCAGGCATGACCCTGCTCGACACCGCCGATGGGGTGTGGATGGCCAGCGCCTACCGGTGGGCCTTCTCAGATCCCGTGCGCAAACTCCGCTACAATCTCACCGTCACGTCGGTCTCCGTCGCCGCCGCGCTGACCATCGGTGTCATTGAACTCGTGCAGGTGTGGAGCACCCGGTTGGGCCTCGACGAGGGGATCTGGAAGAGCCTTCAGGATCTCGACATCGGGCCGCTGGGCGTGGTCCTCATTCTGGTGCTGGCGGCCATTTGGGGTGTGGCCGCCGTCGCGTCGCGTGCGTCGCGTCGCCGCGGCGTGAGCACCTAGGTTCCACGCCATGCCGGGGCCTACCATTCATCGGGAAGAAGGAGGACTTGCAATGTCTGAAGCTTGGAGAAGTTATCTGGAGACCCATCGGGATCGATTTCTCAACGAATTCCTCGAACTGCTGCGCATCCCCAGCGTGTCCACCGAACCCACGCTGGCCGGAGAGGTGCGGCGGGCGGCCGAGTGGACCGCGGATCGATTGCGCCAGGCGGGCATCGAGAACGTCCAGGTGATGGACACCGAGTGCCACCCGGTCGTGTACGGCGACTGGCTGCACGCCGGGGCGGACAAGCCGACTCTCCTGTTCTACGGCCACTTCGACGTCCAACCGGCCGATCCGCTGGAGCTCTGGACCTCTCCGCCGTTCGATCCGCGCGTCGAAGACGGCTGCATCTTCGCCCGCGGCGCCAGCGACATGAAGGGGAGCCTGTTGCTGCCCGTGATCGCCTGCGAGGCCCTGTTGAAGACCGAGGGCAAGCTGCCCGTGAACGTCAAGTTCCTGTATGAGGGCGAGGAGGAGATCGGCAGCCCGTCGCTGACGCGGTTCATTCAGGAGAACCGGGACAGGCTCTCGTGCGACATGGTTGTGTGCGCGGACGGGGGCGTCGGGTCCGAGGACGATCCGGTGGTCAACGTCGGCCGCCGTGGCCTGACGGCCCTCGAGGTGACCGTGCGCAGCGCCAGCACCGACCTGCATTCCGGCGGCGCCGGCGGCATGGTGCACAATGCCCTGCACGCGCTGGTCCAGATCCTCGCCTCCATGCGTGACGAAGAGGGCCGCATCCTCGTCGAAGGCTTCTACGACGACGTGCGGCCGCTGACGGAGGAGGAGCGGGCGGAGATCGCGAAAGCCCCGTTCGACGCAGAGGCGTACAAGGCCGCCATCGGAATCAAGGACTTCTTCGGTGAGCCGGAGTACACCCCGCAGGAGCGCAACGTCGCGCGGCCGACCCTCGAAGTCAACGGCCTGTGGGGCGGCTACCAGGGCGCCGGGACGAAGACCGTCATCCCCTGCGAGGCGCACGCCAAGATCACCTGCCGCCTCGTGCCCAATCAAGATCCCGAGCGGGTGGCGAAGTGCGTGATCGATCACATCCACAAGGTGGCCCCACCCCAGGTCGAGGTCTCCATTGAGACGTTCCCGGGCGACGCGGACCCGTACCTGTTGCCGAAAGATCACCCGGGCCTCCAAGCCCTGGAGAAGGCCGTGGCGGCCGTGTCGAAGAAGTGGCCGGCCCGGGTGCGCGGCGGCGGGACGGTGCCCATCACAGGGATGATGAAGCGCCTGCTCGGCGTCGACACCATCACGCTCGGCGCCTCGGCCGGGATGGAGCGCGCCCACGCGCCGAACGAGTTCGTCCGCATCCGAAACTTCGAGCGGATCCAGTACGCGTACTGCATGCTCCTGCAGGAGCTCGGCGCGCGCTGAGGCGGCGGGGTGCAGTGCCGGTGGCCGGTAGGGCGGCGTGGGGGCGGATGTTGCGGGCGGCGGGCCTGAAGGGCGGCGCGGGGGGCGGATGTTGCGGGTGGCGGGCCGGAAGGGCGGTAGGCCGGTGGGATGTTGCGGACGGCAGCTCGTAACATCAGATTTGTGGTAAATGCGAGAGGCGGCGGGATCGATAGCAGCGGTTCTGTACTTACGGAAGCCGGGGCTAGCGGTCATAACATCGGTTTCGTATTTAACCGCCGTCTCGGCTGCCCCGGCCGCGCCCGTTAAACACATTTCCGTTCCTTACATCCCAGGGAGGCCGGCCGATAACCAGGATTTTGCGTTTACGGTTCCGCCGGCTGTCACCTTTAAGTCGAATTCGGTTGCAAACTCCTCGAGGACGTCCAGGTTCCTCCGCTGGGACCGGCGGGCGAACAGGTGACCGGTCGACCGTAGACAGGACGCGGGCTACAAAAGGCGGCAGGATCGCGCCGCCGTCCATGGGCATACTAGCGGAAACGGTGGAGACCTGTTGGAGGTGACGCGGATGCCCTTGGATGATGACCGCCGCTCCCGCGGACGGAGGGCGGTGTGTCTCGCGCTCGGAGCTGCGTTGGTGGCCGCCGTGCCTGAGACCGGCGCGGCGCAGGCTGAGTTGGTGAACGCGGGCCCAGCTGAGACGCCGTGGGAGGCGCAGGCCCAGGCCGCACCCCAGGTCCTCGCGACCCCGGCCCAAGGTCCGCAGCCAGCCGGCCCCGGCGGCCGGCCCAGCGACCCTACGCCAAGCCGGAACCGGCTTACGCACCGTGGGGCCGGATGGCCATGCGGATCGTGCAAAATCGTTATCCCAACGCCGCCATCGTCGACTACCTGCACGTCGGACGGCGCAACCTGTCGGCCACCCAGGCGCAGGAGACGTTCAAGCTGTGGTTGCGGCAGGGGAAGCAGGAGTTTGGCGTGTACGTGACCATCACGTTCAATCCGAAGACCCAACGCGTTCTTCGCACCGACCTGCGCAGGACGGCGCGGTGAGGGGGAAGCAACCTCGGGGGATGGCGTAGGACCAGCGGGATCGACCCCCAAAACCGGGGGTTGTGAATTATTTCGTTTGGCTATACGATATAGCCGAATGGGGTGGAGCTATGGCAGGCGAGATGTCGCTGGAGGTCCTGTTCGAGGACCTGCAGAAGGTGAACCGGGCGCTGCGGACGGGATCGTTGCGGCAGGGCGACCTGCAGATCACGCGGGTGCAGTGGATGATCCTGCGCACCCTGCGCAAACGGCCGGGGTGTCCCATCGGGCAACTGGCCGAGAAATTGGACGTGCGGCCCAGCACCATGTCGCAGATGCTGGATCGCTTGGAGAAGATGGGCTGGATCGTCCGCCGCATCGGCAGCGCCGATTCGCGCGTCCGAACGGTCGATCTCACGCCCGAGGGGGAACGCGTCATCCGGACGGTCGAGAGCACGTGGCTGTCGCGTCTGCGCCGTCCGTTTGAGATGCTGTCCGAGGAGGAGCGCGTGCAGTTGGTGACGCTGTTTCACAAGCTCGCGCAGGCCATCCCCGCCGACCGGGGCGTGGACGATCCGCACGAGCGGGACGATCCCGAGGCGCAGGGCGATCCCCACGCGCACGACGATCCCGCCCCCGACCGCTGACCTCGCACGCCCCGCAACGTCCACGCCCCAAGCATCCAGGGGAGGGATCCGGATGAGCCAAGGGGACCATCTGCCGACATCTGATTCCGTCGTCGTCGAGGGGCTCAGCAAGCGGTTCGGCGATTTCAAGGCGGTGGACGATGTCTCCTTCCGCGCTCAGGCGGGGGAGTGCTTCGGACTGCTCGGCCCCAACGGTGCGGGCAAGTCCACCACCATCAAAATGCTGGCCACGCTGCTGCGGCCGGACGCGGGCCGCGCCAAGGTCGCCGGCTTTGATGTCCTGGCCGAGCCGCAGCGGGTTCGATCCGCCATTGGCTACGTCCCCCAGATGCTCTCGGTGGACGGCGCCCTGACCGGGTACGAGAACCTCCTCATCTGCGCCCGGCTGCAGGGGCTTCGCCCCGGTACGCGGAGGGCGCGGATCGACGAGGTGATCGCCATGCTCGGATTGGAGGAGGCGGCCCACCGGCAGGTGCGCACCTACTCCGGCGGGATGGTGCGGCGCCTTGAGATCGGCCAGGCGATTCTGCACCGGCCGAAGGTCCTGTTCCTCGACGAGCCGACGGTCGGGCTCGATCCGGTCGCGCGCCAGGGCGTCTGGGAACACATCGAACGCCTGCGCCAGGAGCACGGCATGACCGTGTTCCTCACCACCCACTACATGGAGGAAGCCGAATCCCTGTGCACCCGGATCGCCATCATGAGCCGCGGGCGCGTCGCTGCGCTGGGGACGTTGGCGGAGCTGCGCGATCGCGTCGGCAATCCGGAGGCGACCCTCAACGAGATCTTCACGCACTTCGCCGGCCACTTCGAACACCAGGGAGGGCTGCGGGATGTCTCACGCACACGCCGGACCGCGCGGCGCCTCGGTTGACGCGAGGCCCGAGGTCTACACGAACCCGATCTGGCGCTACCTCGTCCACGCGGCGACCATCGTCGATCTCGAGTTGCGCAAGCTCCGCCGCGATCCGAGCGAGCTCATCATGCGCGCCGTCCAACCGGCCCTGTGGCTCTTGGTGTTCGGCCAGGCATTCGGGCGCCTGCGCGCGGTGCCGACCGGCGGGGTGCCGTACATGGCCTTTCTCACGCCCGGCATCCTGGCGCAGTCCGTGACCTTCATCTCCATCTTCTACGGGATCGCCATCATCTGGGAGCGCGACATGGGGCTCCTGCAGAAATTCCTGACAACCCCCATGCACCGTTCCGCCCTCGTCCTCGGCAAGCAGCTCGGCGCATCGACCCGTGCCGTCAGCCAGGCCGTCATCATCCTCGTGCTGTCCTGGCTCGTCGGGGTGCGGCTGAATGTGGGGTGGAACGTGATCGCCGTGCTGATCCTCGTCATCCTGGGCGCCGCCTTCTTCGCCGGCATGTCGATGGTGCTGGCCGCCCTGCTCAAGACGCGCGAGCGGATGATGGGCATCGGCCAGGTGATCACGATGCCGCTGTTCTTCTCCTCGAACGCGCTGTATCCTATCAGCATCATGCCCGCCTGGCTGAAGGTGGTCGCGACCATCAACCCGATGACCTACCTGGTCGACGGC
The DNA here is from genome assembly GCF_000702485.1 of Alicyclobacillus macrosporangiidus CPP55. Taxonomy (GTDB): domain Bacteria; phylum Bacillota; class Bacilli; order Alicyclobacillales; family Alicyclobacillaceae; genus Alicyclobacillus_H; species Alicyclobacillus_H macrosporangiidus_B. Next base: position 2,655,352 of record NZ_JNIL01000001.1, read on the forward strand.
CTGCGTGGCCTGCTGATCGGCGCCGGCACGCACGCCGTCTGGGTGGACGCGCTGATCCTCGCCCTGGCTGGCGCCCTGATGCTGGCCCTCGCGTCGTACCTGTTCCCGCGCCGGTTAGCGGGGTGACGCGGCGATGGGGCTGGGGGGCGTTTGCTCGGGACTCCTCGGGCGTTTGCGACGGAATTCGCTTTAAAGGTGCAATGCTGCGGACTCGTAAACGCGAAAACGTGGTTATCGGCCGGCCTCCCGGGGAAGTAACGCAAGAAAATGTGTTTAACGGGGGCAGCCGGGATGGCCGGGCTCGCCGATAAATGCGAAACGGATGTTATGACCGGTGGCCCCGGCTTCCGTAAGTGCAGAACCGTTGCTATCGATCCCGCCACCCCACACCATAACCACAAATCTGACGTTATGGGGCGCGCCTCCGCGCCATCCGCCCGTCCAACCTCTACTGACTCTATGAATTTCCGCCTCCCCATTGGTATAAATCCTTCCCTCTCCGCCCACACTGCCAGTAGAAACCCGGAGCGGAAAGGGGAGGTCCACGATGAAGCGGTGGTTGTTGGCGGCGTTGGTGATCGGGATTGGGGTGTCGATCGCGCAGTCCCACACCGCCTCGGCCGAAACGGCCAGCCTGGGAGGAGCGGTGAAGGGGAGAGGTTCCATTGCGGCGTCGCCGGCCCAAGCCCGCGCCTCCACGACCTCGGCCCCCACCAGCGCGGCCCGGAGCACTACGCCGGCCTCCGCCAGCGCCTCGGCGGACCTCGTGATCCACAGCTTCGCCGCCACGGGGGCCAGCGCCAGCGGGTACGAGGTGCACAACTGGAGCCAGTGGGAAGGGCGGTTCCTGTCCGATGCGGAATTGCAAGGGCTTTTGGGCAAATTAAAGCAGGATTTCCACATACAAAACGCGAAGCAGGTGCATCAATCGGCAAGTAACGACACGTTTTGCGCAATCTATGGGGAGAGGGCTGACGGCGCCAGCGTGATTCTGACGGCGTCCTCGTATCACCCGAGCCAGGGTCCGGACACGACCGTATTGGTGGTCCGCATCGACAAGGCCGGGTCCAAACCGGCCTCCGGGGCGGCGTGGGCCAGCCTCGCCGAGGGGTTCCGGGGCGACTTCGCCCGGGTCCAGCAGGGCGTCGCAAACGCCGGTTTTACGCCACAAATTAGCGGTTGTATCGAAGGATCCGTGAATGCTAGAATGAGTGGCGGTCAAAAGGAGCGGCTCATCTCCGAAGCTTTAGGGGCGGTCCGGGCGCACCAGGTGGAAGGCATGACCAGCGATGGTGTCATGAGCATCTCGGCCGACTCCCCCTGGGTTGCGAACGGTATCCTGACCCATGGACATCACATGAACCTGCAAGTGGCCATCCATGACGACACCTACCACCAGCGAACCAACGTCCTGGTCGGTACGCCCATCATCACCATCCCCTATTGACGGCGACCGTCCGTGCGCCGGAAGGGGGCGGCGTACCGTGGCTCCCACCCGAAGGACGCGGAGTTTGGCGCACAGGAGTTGACGCAATGGCAAAGATCATCATCGACGGCGGCCGCCGCCTGGAGGGAACGGTTCGCATCGGCGGAGCGAAAAATGCCGTGCTGCCCATCCTTGCAGCCAGCCTGCTGGCGTCCCGGGGAGTCAGCGTGATCGAAGAAGTCCCATCGCTGCTCGACGTGCAGCACATGGCTCAGACCATCGCGGCCCTGGGGGCCAAAGTGGATTGGGTCGATCACGCCATTCGCGTCGACGCCACGCAGTTGAGCAGCGTGGAGCCTCCGTACGATCTCGTCCGCCGCATGCGGGCCTCTTTTGTCGTAGCGGGACCCTTGTTGTCCCGGTTCGGCGAAGCCATCATCGCCCTGCCCGGCGGCTGCAACATCGGCCCGAGACCGGTCGATCTACATATCAAAGGCTTTGAGGCAATGGGTGCCACGGTGACGGTGGAGAACGGGTGCGTTCATCTGCGCGCGCCCCGCGGCGGTCTGCGGGGAGCGCGGATCTACCTGGACATCGCCAGCGTCGGGGCGACCCAGAACATTATGATGGCGGCGTGTCTGGCCAACGGCCAGACCATCATCGAGAACGCGGCGAAGGAGCCGGAAAATGTCGACCTCGCCAACTACCTCAACGCCATGGGTGCCCGCGTGCGCGGGGCCGGGACGGATACCATCCGGATCGACGGCGTGAAGGAGTTGACCGGGGCCGTGCACAGCGTGATCCCGGACCGCATCGAGGCTGGGACGTTCCTCATCGCGGGTGCCGTGATGGGCAACGGCGTCTATGTGGAGAACGCGCTGTCGCAGCACCTGGCGGCGTTGATCGCGAAGCTGACGGAGGCCGGCGCACAGCTGGAGGACGACGTCCGGGGCATCAAGGTGTGGCCCATCGAGGGATCGCGGCTGCGTGCCATCGACGTGAAGACGCACTACTACCCCGCCTACCCGACCGATCTCCAGGCCCAGATGGTCGCGGCGCTCACGACGGCACAGGGCACGAGCCTGATGACCGAGACGGTGTTCGAGAACCGGTTCATGCACGTGGCGGAGCTGCAGCGCATGGGCGCCGAGATCCACATCGAGGGGCGGACGGCGGTGATTGAAGGCATTGAGGCCCTGACGGGCGCGGAGGTCACGGCGACCGACCTGCGCGCGGGGGCGGCCCTCGTCATCGCGGGTCTGATGGCGAACGGCACCACGACGGTCAGCGGGGTGCACCACATTGACCGGGGCTACGAAGACCTGGTCGGCAAATTCCAGTCGCTCGGTGCGAGCATCCGCCGCGTGGAGGAGTAGCCGTCTGGGATTGGACATACGGCGCCGCAGGCGGCCGGGTCGTGCGGCCGCCAGGTCGCCGCTCCAGGCTCAGTAAGGCTCCGTGTATACAAGGGGAGGCTCGCTGCGAGGGCGCAGCGGGTCTTTTTCTTTTTTCGCGTCCAAACCGGCCACAAAAAAGCGCAGCCGCATGGTCGGCTGCCAAGGGTAAGGGGGAAACAGAACAGAGGAAGAAGTTGACGGCCAATCGCACGGCTGCCAGGGCGTTGACCGGCTCCCGAGGGTTGCTCCCTCGGTGCTCATTAAAGATATACGATCCCGCGGGCAGCGCTGTGGGGGTTCAGCGGTCAGGGCGTATGATCGATCCGTCCACCGCCAACACGCAGCAGGGTGTCGAATCTGCAGGATCGGAACAAAACTATGTCGTGACCTTCCAAGCCATCGATTCGAACGTGTCGGGCAATCACACGTACACCCTCACCGTTGAAAACAGAACCGCCGGTACCACTGCACGCGTGGTCGGCCCTGTCAATTTCAGCGGGTTGTCTATCCGCAGGAAACGACACTGATACAACACCCTCGTATGCGGATGCAGCGCCCCTCCCGGGCGCTGCATGTTTTACTCCCCGTTCACGCCCCAGCCCAACTTTTCCCGGACAACCGCCCGAGTGGGCGCACGTCCAGGAGCCGCATCCCCGGGTCACGTATCGTAACGGCAGAGACCAAAATCCCAACCGGAGGGTGTCGGCGATATGGAAGTGCATATCATCAGCAAAGAAATCGTCAGGCCGTACGTCGGCAAGTGGGTGCACTGCCACTCCGTCTACGGGATGCACGCCGGATTGCTGCACCGTGCGTTGCATGACGGGATCGTGCTCATCCACCCAATGGCGTTGGCCAGCGGACCGCCGGTAGAAGAGGGGCAGATTCGCGCCGAAGCGGACGCCCCCCTGGCGGCCGAGGACGTGCGCCAGGCGCAGTTCTTCCTGCCGTATCCGGGCATGTTCATCCCGTACGGCGGCATTTTCGGCCTCTGGCCCCGACCGCCCATCATCATCTGAGGTTTCGTGTGCGATCCCCCGGCCGGAGCGGGGGATCGTGCACCGGTTCCGCCCGCAGCTGCGGCGGCCCGGCAACGCCCCGCCGCCTGCCTCGCGGAGAGTCGCGACGGCCTCACGTCCCGACCCCGCCTTCATAATCCCGTCCCCGCGCGCATACTCATCATCCCAGGTTGTCCGCAACCGATTGCTGTGCGTAGGAGGGACAGGCCTTGCCCAATCAGGACAAAACAAAGCCTCCGTCTCCTGCCGCGCCGAAGGACGAGGTGCTCCAGACGACGGAACCCGCGCCGGAGGGGGGCGTCCGCCCGGCCACCAAGGTGGTTCCCCTGCCGCGATCCCGCTCCGCAGCCCGAGGCCTCGCCGCCTCGCTCCGGCCGTGGACCGGGCGCGCCGTGTGGGAGGCGGGCCTGCGCGTCCTGCCAGCCCTTCGCCGGCTCTGGCCATACGTGTGCCCGCGTGCCCTCTGGCGCCGCGTGCACCCGCAGCCGCTGGGGTGGCCCGGCAAAGCGGGAATCGCGCTCGCCGCTGCGTTCGCCGCCGTGGTGCTCCTCCCGGCGGGGATGGCGCTGACCGTGCACGGGAAGGGTGGGGGAGGCGGGATCGAAGCATGGGTGGACAGTTGGGACGCTCACACCGTGCTGCGCATCTACCATATGGAGACTGGCCAGGTGACGCCCGTGGCGCTCAACGACTGGCTCGTTGACGTCCTGGCCGCGCAGATGAGCCCCGACGCGCCCATGGACGCCCTCCAGGCAGCCGCCGTCGCCGCCCGGACCTACGCCGTGCGGGCGCTGTCCCACCCAGCGCAGGACGGGTCCGCGTTCGCCTACCAGCACCACGCCGACCTCACCGACAGCCCCGTCCTCGATCTCCCGCTGCTCCCCGCCGAGGCCCAGGCCCTGCGCTACGGCGCCCGCAACCCCGTGTACAGCGCCCGCCTGCAGCAGGCCGTGCAGTCCACCGACGGCCGGATCCTGACCTACAAAGGCCAGCCCATCCTCGCCTTCCTCTTTGGCCAATCCGCCGGGCGGACGCGGGACGGTGGGCAGGCGCTCGGGCGATCATTGCCGTATCTGCCCTCCGTCGCCTGTCCGGACGACGCTGCCCATCCGACCACGCAGACGCTTCAGTTCACGCCGATCGATCTCGCCGATCGCCTCAATTGGCCGCCGTCGGCGGGATCGCCCAATCCGGCCGCGTTCCGCGCGGCCGCCCAGGACCCCTACGGCTATGTGAAGACCGTGGCCTGCGGGGACCGGACCTGGTCCGGGACCGACTTCGCCGCCCGGCTCGGGCTCGCCTCGACCCACTTTCAGCTGTCGGCGCAGGCGGGGAAACTCGTCGTGCGGGTGCAGGGGGAAGGCAACGGGATCGGCATGAGCCTGCACGAAGCGGAGGCCATGGCGGAGAAGGGGAAGGCGTGGCGGGACATCCTGTCCTACTTCTATCCCGGGACGGAGATCACCGGCGGTTACTGAGGGGGGCGGGCACCGGCGGGATCGATCCGCTGGTCAGCGCCTCCGCCGGATTCTGACAATCTCATGCGCCGCGTGGTATAAAACATTGGCAATGTGGCGACACTCGTGAATGAGGTGAGCGCCACATGGATGAAAACAAGCATCCAAACCAGAATCTGAGCAAAGAGAATCAAAAGGGCAGCCAGGCCCCGGAGACCCCGGGCAGCGCCCCCATCGCATCCCGCCGCGTCTTCTCGAAACGCTGGGTCTACCCAGCCATCTACCTCGGCGCTGCAGCGCTGATCATCGGACTCATGTATGTTAAGAGCCAGACAGGCACCAGTCCGGTGACCAGCAGCGACGTGAACGAGGGGCAGGGCCAGACCACGACGACCACCGCGCAGGCGCTGACGTGGCAATGGCCGGCCGATCCCGCCGCCGCCACGAAGGTCACCATGGGCTTCTACCCGGCCAAGGGCACGCCGGATCAGCAGGCGGCCGCGCTGGTGTCGTACGACAACGGCTACTATCCGCACCAGGGTGTCGACATCAAGGCGGCCTCCGGTCAGCCGTTCACGGTCCTGGCCGCGGCCGACGGCAAGGTGACCGCCGTCAACGCGGATCCCAACAGCCAAGGCAACCAACTCAAAGGGTTGACAGTGGTCGTCACTTCGCCGGGCGGCTACGAGGAGCACTATGAGTCTCTCTCGGCCGTCAAGGTCAAGGCCGGGGACACGGTCCGGGCCGGACAAGCCATCGGCACTTCGGGCACGTGCCTCTTCGAGCAATCGCAGGGCAACCACCTGTTCTTCGCCGTCTACAAGGATGGTCAGTTGATTGACCCGGCGACGGTGCTGCCGAAGAGCTGAGGTTCGTCTGCAAGATTTCCTGGGACAGTCACTTTAAGAGATGCACGCGGATACGGGGTCACGGTCGCTTCCAAAGGAAGCGGCCGCCTTTTTATTTCCCGGGGAGGATTTGCGAGAAAACGAGAGGGAACGGCCAAAAACAAGCCCTGACAAGCTCTAACCGCGTGTCACAAGGCATATGGTGTACACCCCCTCATATACTGTATCAGACCATCTGAGCAAACCTGGGGAGGCGAGGGGAGTGCATGACTATATCAAGGAGCGTACGCTGAAGATCGGCGAGTATATTGTCGAGACGCGCAACACGGTTCGCACCATCGCGCGCGAATTCGGGGTGTCCAAGAGCACGGTGCACAAGGATCTGACCGAGCGGCTGCCGGAGATCAACCCGGAACTGGCCAGTCGGGTCAAGGAGATCCTCGAGTACCACAAATCCATCCGGCACCTGCGGGGAGGAGAGGCCACGAAGCTCAAGTACAACAAGGAGGCGTCAGAAGAATCCCAGGCGCGATCCGCGTCGAAAAACTTTCAAGCGAGAAAAGGAGTTTCCAGCGGACTGTAGAATCATTCTCTATTCGGACAGAATTCGATTGACACACCCATGCGCGTTTGGTGCTTGCGCCTCAGCGCCCATCCCGGTGGAATGCCATCACAGCTTGTGCCTGTGCGAACCCTGGGACATCCGTACCGTGGCAGCAGATACGCTCCGATGCACGCTCAGTTGGGGAGGACTCGCCGCAGATGTTTTCCAAAGACATCGGTGTCGATCTCGGCACCGCAACGGTCTTAATCCACGTCCGGGGACAAGGGATTGTCCTCAACGAACCCTCAGTGGTCGCCATTGATCAGATGACGAAGCAGGTGGTCGCTGTCGGCGAAGAGGCCAGGCAGATGCTCGGCCGCACGCCCGGCAACATTGTCGCCATTCGCCCGTTGCGCGAGGGCGTCATCGCTGACTTTGAAGTGACGGAAATCATGCTGCGCCATTTCATTCGGAAAACCATCGGCAACAGCGTCATGATGCGTCCGCGCGCCATCATCTGCGTCCCCGCTGGCATCACGTCGGTGGAGCAGAAGGCGGTTCGGCAAGCCGCGGAGGCGTGCGGCATCAAGCACGTTGATCTGATAGAAGAGCCGAAAGCGGCCGCCATCGGCGCCGGCTTGAACATCTTCGAGCCGAGCGGCAGCATGGTGGTCGACATTGGAGGAGGCACCACGGACGTCGCGGTCCTGTCGCTCGGCGACGTGGTGACCTCCGCTTCTCTGCGCATCGCGGGGGACAAGTTTGACGAGGCCATCGTCAAATACATCAAGCGCGTGCACAACCTGCTCATCGGCGAGCGCACCGCGGAAGAGTTGAAGAAAGAGCTCGCCACCGTGTACCCGAACAGCCGGACCGGCGAGATGGATGTGCGCGGCCGCGATATGGTCAGCGGCCTCCCCAAGACCGTGACCGTGCACGCCGAGGAGATGCGGGAAGCGCTGCAGGAGCCGGTGGAGCAGATTGTCGCTGCGGCCAAGTCGGTGCTGGAGCGGACGCCGCCCGAACTGGCGGCCGACATCTTCGATAAAGGCGTGGTGCTCACCGGCGGCGGGGCCCTCGTCGACGGCCTGGACAAGCTCATGATGGACGAGCTGCAGATTCCGGTGCACGTTGCCGAGAATCCGACTCACTGTGTGGTCCTGGGCACCGGGATCATGCTCGAGAGTCCGTACTACAAGAAGTTCAGGGCGAGCGCCAAACCATCCGGGCGGCCGAGCGGCATGACGCAGCGGATGTGAGGCGGTGCGCGCGATCGCGCTGGGAAGGAGGATGACCTGTGATCCGAGGGCTGACCACGGCCGCATCCGGGATGACGGCCGCCGAGCGGATGCAGCAGGTGCTCACCAACAACCTCGCCAACACCGAGACCCCAGGGTTTAAGGCGTCGAACGCCGAGTTGCTGAGCTTTCCGGAGCAGCTGCTGCACATCATGGACTACCAGGGTAATCCGGCGCTGGGACCGGCCATCGGCACGATGCCGACGGGGGTCGCCTTCCAGGAGGGGGTGCTCTGGTTCAGCCAGGGCGATCTCGTGCAGACGGGCCGGGCGTTGGACGTGGCGATCGCGGACACCACCCCCGCCGGCCCGTACGCGGCGGTGGCGGCGGGTCCGGGGGCGGTGGCGCTGGGGCCGGCGGTGCGACGGGCCTGGCGTCGGTCCAGGGCCCGGTGACGACGGGGGCCGGCGGTGTGCTGCAGGTGAACGGGCGCCCGTTGGCGGTCGTCGGGGCGGATGGACAAGCCATTCCCGGCGTGATCGCCATCCGCAATCCGGCCTATCAGGGCGTGGCCCTCACCGCGGCGGACGGTACGGCCGATTACGATGCTCAAGGCAACCCGTCGTACCTGTTCGCGAACGCCGCCGGGCAGGTTCTCGGGCAACCCGGACAACCGGGCTGGGAGGGCGCTTCCCTTCGCGTGGGGACGGAGGCGGACATGGGCTGGCACAGCTTCTTCCCGGTCGCCTTCTCCTCGGGACAGGTGGCGCAGGGCCTGGTCCTGACGCGGGACGGCCATTTCGATGTGGACGGGAACAACCTCCTGGTGGACGCGTCCGGGCGTCCGGTGCTCCCGGTGGGTCCGGATGGGCTGCCGATCCTCAACGGGCGCATCCGCATCAATCCGAACTACACGGGGACGGACCTGTTTGGGCCGGACGGGGAGCCGGTCGTGGATCAGAACGGGCAGGCGTCGTACAGCGTGATCGACACGAACGGAAACGTGATTCAGGGGCGGCTCGGCACGGTGGACGCGGACGTGGCGCAGCTGCAGCCGCTCGGGGAGACGGAGTTCGAGGTCGGCGGAACGCTGAATCCCGTGCAGGTGCGGGGGCTGCTGCGGCCGGGCACGGGCGCGCTCAAACCGGGTGAGCAGGAGCAGAGCAACGTCGACACTGCGGCCACGATGACGAAGATGATGGCGGTGCTGGCGCAGTACGAGGCGAACCAGCGGGTCATCCGCACGGAGGACAGCCTGCTGCAGCTGGCGGTGGAGCAGGTCGGCAAGGTCAACGCGTGATGAGGGTGCGGCCGGCAGCCCGTGGGGGATGCGGCCGCCAGGCGGAAGGGAGGAGTCGCCATGCAGTCGCTGTGGACGGGGCTGTCGGCGTTGCAGGCGAGCTTACGGTGGTTGGACAGGGTCTCGGAAAACGTGGCCAACAGCGATACGCCGGGGTATGCGGCGGACGCGGGATCGTTCGCGGACACGTTCACCCAGGTCTGGTCGGCGCAGGCCACCGCACCGCGCGTCGCAGGCCGCTATACGCCGCCGGGCTGGGCGGGGGGCACGGGGGTGCTGGCCGTCAGCGCGGAGAAGCGGTTCGACGGCATGCCGTTGCAGCAGACGGGCAATCCGCTCGATCTCGCCGTCCAAGGGAACGCCTTCTTCCTGGTGGCGGGGGCGGATGGCCAGACGCGCCTGACGCGGGCGGGCAATTTCATCTGGAGCCGCCGGCCGGACGGGACGGTGGTGCTGGCGACGCAGGCGGGTGAGCCGGTGCTCGACACGCAGGGGCGGCCGGTACAGGCCCCGGGGGGCCAGACGGACGGCTTCGCCGTCGGCGCCCAGGGAGACGTCAGTTTTGGCGGGAAGGCGACGGGCCAGCGCATTGCCCTGGCGGAGGTGTCGCTGCCGGACCAGCATCTGGTGCCGGTGGGTGATAACGAATACGTGGCCGGGCCAGGGGCGAACGTGCGTGTGGTGAACGCGGGGGCGGCTGGCGCGGGCGGTGGTGCCGGAGCGGGCACGGACACCGTCGTGCAGGGGGCATTGTCGATGAGCAGCGCCGATTTGGTGAAGCAGATGACCGATTTGATTCAGGCCCAGCGAATGTTTGATTTGAACGCAGAGGCCCTTCAAATCACCAACCGCATGATGCAGGACGCGAACGGGATCAAGGCGTGATGGAAGGGAGCGCGCGTCATTCATGAGGTGACGTCTGTCGCTTGTCTTCCGTGTCCTCCTCGTCTGAGTTCTCTTTCTTGAAAAACCCCAGCCTTTCCGCATCCTCCAAGCGATAGCTCAACACGATGAAGGCGAAGCGGCTTTGCGGTTCGCTGGACGCGTCCCCGGACGCGTCCAGGCGCGGATCCTTCGCATCGTTGTTTTCGTTCCCGGAATCGATCACGGCTTTCAATGCTTTCGTCTTCGCACGCCACTCAGATTCTGTAAGGTTGTTCCAGGAGACGCTCATGTGGACGAGCGGATCGTCCGGGCGGCGCCCTTCATCGGTGGGGTCCAGTTGCATGCGCTCGGCCCGCAGCCGGGCACCGTATTCGATCAAGCGCAGACCGGGCACCAACATTTCCTCGAATTGCGCCGTAACCGACGGCATGCTCCCGAACACAGCAGGGTCCAAGGAAAAGTCCAGATCGGGATGGGTGGACTGGTACAACTTCTCAATCAGGTTGCCGCGTTGCCTGGTGTCCACCACCTCCAGCAATCCCGCCTCCTCGAGTTTGTGCACATGGTAATACACTCTGGACGGGAGTTCGCCGATTTTCTCAGCCAGTTCGTTTACGGTGACAGGGTGGCTCGCAAATTCGAGAATTCGGCTGCGCCGCGGATCCAAAAGCAGTTTGACCAACTCGACGTCACGGAGTGGTTTCGGCTTCGACATGTCCATTCTCCCCGGTTTGAGACAGCGCCAATTTCATTTGGGTTTCATCAGGGCGGCGCCGGCTTGGGACCGCATGCAGCGCTTTGTATCCCTTCAGCCAAGGGAACGTCACGGCGGTCATGATCAACATTAAGCCAGAGACGGAGGTCGCGGTCAACGCGCCGAAGGCCGTGGACATCCATCCGCCCGACAGCATGCCGGCCATGGAACCCAGGTTGACCGCAGCCTGCAACAGGGCCGCACCGCGCCCCCGGAATTCTGCGGGCGTGATGGTGATGAACAGACTGCTGACGGGAACGTTGACGAGGGCGTTCAGGATACCCGTGGCCATCATCCATCCGTAGATGGGGGCAAGACCGAAGGAAAAACGCAACAGGTTGAGTCCGAGGACCGCGATGCAGCTGATCCCCAGCAATCCGCAGGTGGTCATCAGGGTGGTGCTGGGACGTAGGCGCTTCAGTACAGCCGGTGCCAACAGGGCGCCGACAATGGTTCCGGCCGCAAACACACTCTCCATCAAACCGAAATGGACTTTCGGAACTTGGAACGTCTGCAGGAGCACCACATTGTAGGTGGTATTAAAGGCACCCGCAGCCAGGGTCACCGGGATGAACAACAGCAGCAGGAAGCGCAGCGCAGGCACATGGACCACTTGCCGGACCCCGGATCGCAGAGCCTCGAGGTACGACTCTTTCTCCGCCGCGGCGATATCCACCCCTTTGCCCACGTGAAGGGATGCGATGAGCGCGGCCGACAGCAGGAATGTGCCTGCGTCGATGAGAAAGATGAGCGGTACGTCGTGGATGGCGAGCAGCGTGCCGCCGACGGCAGGCCCAGCGATGCGCATCGCGGACCAGGTGCTTTGGGAGATCGCCTGGGCCTCGGGGACATGGGCTTCGCCGACCACCTGTGGGATGACTGCGGATCTTGCGGGCGTGAACAACGCGGTGCCCAGACCATGCAGCGCCACCAACACGACCAGGGCCACCGGGTGCTGTACACAGGGGATCATCGCAATGACCACGCAGAGGCGATAGAGATCGGCGCACACCATCAAACGCTTCCGCGGCAGTCGATCCGCCAGCGGACCGAAAAAAGGGCCAAACACGGCTGTGGGCAACAGTTGAGCAAACAGAACACAACCGACCACCCAGGCATGGTTGGAACCCAGCGCGACGAGCACGACGATGGCCAGATCCGTGACGCCATCCCCGAACTGCGAAACCACTTGAGCCAGCCACAGTTTCCGGAAGTCCTTCTGGCGGAGCAGGTTCATGGTCGCACCCCGCAAAATCGTCATCGACCGTTAAAATGTATTTTAACGGTCGACAACAGTTTACCTGTGCTGGAGCGCAACTGCAACTTCATCGATCTAACATTCATTTCCGGATCGTTATAATAGTACAAGAAGGATAGGGGCATCTTGTGGCCGCCCGGCGCGCAGGCCCGCCCGGCCACCTCACGGACAAGGAGGGATCCCTCGCGTGAAAGGGCGCGATCTGGTCTTGGAGGCATTTTATCGCTACGGCGTCAGGCACGTGTTCGGAAACCCCGGCACGACGGAGCTGCCGTTGATGGACGGGTTGGCGGAGCGCAGCGAAATCGAATACATCCTGGCGCTGCACGAGGACATCGCGGTCGGGATGGCGGCCGGGTACGCGCAGGTGACGGGCCGGCCGGCGGTGGTCAATCTGCACGTGACGCCGGGGCTCGCCCACGGCCTCGGCAACCTGTATGACGCCTGGCGGGCGGGCGTTCCGCTGGTGGTCACCGCGGGGCAACACGACAGCCGGCTGGCGCTGCAGGAGCCCGCCCTGGCGGGGGACCTGGTGCGCATGGCGGCGCCGTTCACGAAGTGGGCGTACGAGGTGCGCAAACCGGAGGAGTTGCCCCTCGCCTTGCACCGGGCCTTCAAGACGGCCATGGCCGAACCGAGCGGCCCCGTCTTCCTCGCCTTGCCGTCGGACGTGATGCTGGCCGAGGCCGAGGGGGAGCCGTGGCCGCTGACCGAGGTGATCCAACGGGGGCGGCCGGACGAGGCCACCGTCAACCGGTTGGCCGAGTGGTTGGTGGCGGCGCGGGCCCCTGTGTTGGTGGTGGGCGATCGCGCGGCCCGCACGCAGGCCATCCCTGCCCTGGTGCGCCTCGCCGAAGCGCTGGCGCTGCCCGTGTACATCGAGCACCAGAGCGCCGGGCTCGGTTTCCCGTACCGGCATCCCCTGTGCTTCGGCCGATGCCTGCCCAACGGCCCGTTCTACCGCCGCATCTTCGCCGACAAGGACCTGGTGGTGTGGTTCGGGGTGACCAGCCAGGCGCCGCTCCTCTACGATCCGCACCCGCTCGTCCCCGACGGCACCCGCGTCGTGCACGTGGATTGCGATCCGTGGGAGATCGCCAAAAACCGCCCCGCGGACCTGGCGCTGCAGGCGGACCTGGCCGGGGCGGCCGAGGCGATCGCGCAGGCCGTCGCGGCCCGTCTGGCTCAGGACCCCGAGGCCCGGCGGCGGGTGGAGGCGAGGCGGGCCGAGGTGGAGGCGCGGAGGCGGGAGCGGGATCGACAGCGGCAGGAGGAGGTGGAAGCCGGACGCCACCAGCGCCCGGTCTCCGGCGCGTACGTCGCGGCCGTGCTCGGGGAGCTGTTGGCGGAGGACGCCATCGTGATCGACGAATCCGTCACCTCCGGCCGGTTCGTGCACGGCCACCTGCCCCTGCACGATCCGCGCGGGCTCATCGCCCTCAAAGGCGGCGGCCTCGGCTACGGCCTGCCGGCCGCCCTCGGCGCCCAGCTCGCCGCCCCCGGGCGGCAGGTGGTGGCGTGCATCGGGGACGGATCGGCCCTGTACTACATCCAGGCCTTGTGGACGGCGGTCAAGTACCACCTGCCGGTGCGCTTTTTCATCTTCAACAACGCCAGTTACATGATCCTCAAAGGCGGCCTGCAGCGGATGGGCGGCCCCGCGGCGCGGCGGGGCGTCTACCCGGGCATGGACCTTCTCCCGGAGGTCGACTTCGTTGCGGTGGCCCAGGCCTTCGGCGTGCCCGGCGTTCGCCTGGACGATCCGGACGCGGTCCGTCCGGTGCTCTCCGAGGCGCTGGCGGCAGACGGCCCGGTGCTGGTGGACATCGCCCTCGACCGCGAGGTGCGCCCGTATCTGGAGTGAGCGGGCGTCCCGTCACAGCGCGAGATGTTTCATCCACGCTTGTGCTATCGCCAGTTCGGCCTGGGTCAAGCCGTGTCCGGCGTTCTGCCAGTGCAGCGTGACCGCCGCGCCTGCCTGTTTGAGCAGTTTCGCCAACCGGTTGCTGTTGTCCGGTGGGACAATGGGATCGTGCCTTCCGGACAGCAGCAGGACGGGTTTCCCGTGAAGGTCCGGAAGGGTCTCGGGTTCAAGCGGGACCATCGCCCGGAACAACACCGCCGCCGACAGAACGCTTGGCTCCAGCAGGAGCAAACTGGCCGCGATGTTGGACCCGTTGGAATAGCCCACCGCCACCAGCCGGGAGGGATTCAGAGCGTACACCCGGGTGGCTTCCTCAAGGAACCGAGCCAGCTCGTGCGTGCGGAAGATGAGATCCTGTTCGTCGAACACGCCCTCCGCGAGTCGGCGAAAGAATCGGGGGGCCGTTCCTTCAAGGACCTTGCCCCGAATCCCCAACATCGCCGCGTCAGGGGCCAGGAACTGTCCGAGGGGGATCAGGTCTTCCTCGTTGCCGCCCGTTCCGTGTAAGAGTACCAGCGTGATCGCGTCATCCCCTGCGCGGGACGGGGTAAACTTGTGGATGAAGTCCACCTGCCTCACCTCGCCACGGCGGGGGATTGAACGGGTGGCAACTTGGCTTCCAACTGTGCGCGGGACGACTCCAGCCATTTCGGCAGCTTCAAATCCGTGCCCAGGGTTTCAACCGGTTCGTCAATTGCAAATCCCGGCGGATCGGTGGCGAGTTCGAACAGCACGCCGCCTGGTTCACGAAAATAGATCGACTTGAAATAGTTGCGATCGCGCACCTCGGTCACGCGCATCCCGGCCTTCGTGAGCCTGGACTGCCACCGGAGAAGCTCGTCCTCGTCGCCCACGCGCCATGCGACATGGTGAACGGTTCCGATGGAATTTCTCCCGTACGGGGCGTCTTCCTGATGAATGACGTCTACGATGGTTCCGGCTCCGCCTTCGCCCACCTCATACCGGTGACGCCGCCCGGCCTGTTCCAGCAAACGAAATCCCATCACATCCCTCAGAAGCGCGGAGGTCGGCGCGTGGTTTCTGACTTTTATCGTCACAGCGTAGAACCCTCGAATGGTGTGCTCCCCGGGCACCGGCCCATCGGCCCATCCCGGCCGCGAATCGGCCCCTTCATGGGCGACCAATTCCAGGGCGACGCCATCGGGATCGCGAAACGAGATGACCTGTCTTTGCTGCGATCGTTCTTCCGGCCCGCTGAATGACACGCCATGCTCCTTCATCCGCTCGGTCCAGAATCCAACCGACTCTGGACGAATGGAAAACGAGGTCACCGTCGCCTGACCGGCTCCGCTCGTTCCCCACGGACCTTCCCCGAACGGGAAAAATGTCATGATGGTTCCGGGATTGCCGATGGTGTCCCCGTAATAAAAGTGATACACATCCGGTGCATCAAAGTTCACCGTTTTTTTCACCAACCGGAGTCCCAGAACACCCACGTAAAAATCCACGTTCTTCTGTGCGTCACCCGCCAGGGCAGTGACGTGATGAATCCCCAGAATGCCTTGACTCACGTTTGCTCAGCTCCCTTCGCCGGATGGAAGCCACACGTCCGGGCCCCATCCGCATCCATAAGGTGTCCGCGGGACCTGCCGGGTTTTCGCGTGTGCGCCATCTGCTTTATCTAACCGTAAATAACAATAGTATAGTAACTTTACTTTGTCAATGCACTTTAATATGGGAAGAATGGCGGGCGCTGCTCCGTCGCCGGTCTGTCTTATGAAAGGGAAAGGCGGGCCCGTCCCGAGCCCGCCAATCAAACCATGTCTTCACTCAAACCGCAGCGCGTCAATCGGTTTCAGATTCGCCGCCTTGCGCGCAGGGTACACGCCGAACACAATCCCGATCACCACCGAGAACACCACGCCCAGCCCCGCCGCCACCGGCGAGAACAGGTTGCCCGCATTCATCAGCCGGCCCGCCACCAGCGCGCCGA
Organism: Alicyclobacillus macrosporangiidus CPP55; assembly: GCF_000702485.1. Lineage (GTDB taxonomy): Bacteria > Bacillota > Bacilli > Alicyclobacillales > Alicyclobacillaceae > Alicyclobacillus_H > Alicyclobacillus_H macrosporangiidus_B. Next base: position 2,671,356 of record NZ_JNIL01000001.1, read on the forward strand.
TCCCGCCGATCGCCACGCCCATCAGCGCACCCGCCACGCTCAGCGTCAGCGACTCCAGCAGGAACTGGAACAAAATCACGCCCTTCTTCGCGCCGATGGCCTTGCGGATGCCGATCTCGCGCGTGCGCTCCGTCACCGACACCAGCATGATGTTCATGATGCCGATGCCGCCGACCAGCAGCGAGATCGCAGAAATGCCGTCCAGGAGAAGCGTCAGCATCTGCGTGATGTTGCCCAGGGTGTTGAGCACCGTGGTCTGGTTCAGGATGTTGAAGTCGTCCGCCATGCCCGCCTTCAACTGGTGGGCCACGCGCAGCGTCGACTCGATTTCCAGCTGCGCACGGTACATGACGTCAGGCGACTTGGCCGACGCGACAATCTGGTTGATCCGGTTGTTGCCCGTCAGCAGGCTCGTCTCCGTGGTGTACGGGATGTTGATCATGTCGTCCGCGCTGGCCAACCCGTTCGCGCCCTGCGGCGCCGCGACGCCGATGACCTCAAACGGGATGCTCTGAATCAGGATGGTCTCGCCCACCGGGTTGCGTCCTCCGAAGAGCGTCTGCGCCACCGAGCTGCCCAGCACCGCCACGTGCGACGCCGAGATCACATCCTGAGCCATCAGATAGCGGCCCTGTTGTATCGTCACGTTGCGGATGGCCGCATACGAGTCGTTCGTGCCCACGATGGACGTGTTGGTGTTGTTCGATCCGTAGACCACCTGGGCATTCGTCGTCACCACCGGGGAGGCGTAGGCGACGTCCGGGTCCTGATCCAGGATCTGCTGCACGTCGCCCGCCGTCATCGTCGTCGCGCTGCCCACTCCCTGGCTGATGCCGCGCGACTGGGCCGATCCGCGCATCACCGTCAGCACGTTCGATCCCAGGCTCTCCACCGACCTCGTCACGCCGTTTTTCGTCCCCAGTCCGATGGCCGAGCTCAGGATGACCGCCATCACGCCGATGATGATGCCGAGCATGGTGAGGAAGGATCGAAGTTTGTTCGCCCGGAGGCTGCGCCACGCCACCCGGATAATCTCAATCGCCACGCCGCGCCACCTCCTGTTCCGCAGGGGCGTCGGCCGCGGCGCCGGCTTCCACCGTGCTGGCGGCCGTCGCTTCCGCCGCAGCCCCAGCCTCCCCCGGGCCAGCGCCCACCACCTCGTCCGCCTCCACACGGCCGTCGCGGAAGCGGACAATCCGCTTCGCCCGCCGGCCGACGTCCGGCTCGTGGGTCACCAGCACAATCGTGTTGCCCTGTTCGTGCAGCTCCTCGAACAATCCCAGGATGTCCTCCGTCGTGCGGCTGTCCAGCGCCCCTGTGGGCTCGTCGGCCAACAGAAGGACCGGGTGGTTGACGAGTGCCCGCGCGATCGACACCCGCTGTTGCTGCCCGCCCGACAGCTCGTTCGGCCGGTTGTGCATCCGATTCTCCAACCCCACCCGCGCCAGGGCCTCCATCGCTCGCTCCCGCCGCTCGCGGGGGGCACCCCGGCGTACAGCATCGGCAGCTCCACGTTCTCCAGCGCCGTCATGCGCGGCAGCAGGTTGAAGTTCTGGAACACGAACCCGATCTTCTGGTTTCGCAGCTCCGCGAGCTGGTCCTCCGACAGGGCCGACACGTCGTACCCGTCCAACACGTACCGGCCCGAGGTCGGCACGTCCAGGCAGCCGATCATGTTCATCATCGTCGACTTCCCGGATCCCGACGGCCCCATGATGGCGACGAATTCGCCCCGCTCGATGGTCAGGTTCACCCCGTTCAGGGCGCGGATCACCTGTCCGCCGATCACGTACTCGCGCACCAGGTCGCGGATCTCAATCAGGCTCATCAGCCGCGTCCGCCCCCTCCGCCGCGCGCGCCACCGCCTGCGAATCCGCCGCCACCGCCGCCGAACCCGCCGAGGCCGAACCCGAAGCCGCGCCCGCTGCTCGCCGCCTGCGCCTGGGCCTGTGCCGTCTGCTCAGGCAGCACCAGGACAATCTGTTCACCCTCCTGCAGCCCCGCCGTGATCTCGACCGTGTTCGATCCCATCAGGCCAATCTGCACCGGCTGGAAGTAGGTGCCCGGCGGGATGAGGCTGTTGCCGTTGCCGTTCGATCGCGCCCCGGACCCGGACCGCCCGCCGGCGTTCCCGTTGTCGGCGCGACCGCTTGCGCCGCTCGCGCCTGCGGACCCGGTCGATCCGTTCGCACCCCCGAATCCACCGGCACCTCCGCCGAAGCCTCCGGAGCCGCCCGCGGCCCCCGATCCGCCGAATCCGCTGGCCTCGCCAGTGCTGTTCCCGGACCCGCCGAAGCCGCGGCGTCCGCCGCCATAGCCGCCACCAAAGCCGGAGCCGTTCTCGGCCGCACCTGAGCCGTTGGCACCCCGCGTCGCATTGCCGCCGGCTCGCCCGGCCGGTGTCCCGACCACGTACACGCCCTCGAAGTTGCCCATCTGGTGGAGCGCGATAGCGGGCACCGTCAGCACGTGGGTCTTCTGCGCCGTCGTGATGATGGCGCTCGCCGTCATGCCCGGCTTCAGCTTGCCCGAGCTGTTGTCCACCGTCGCGATCACCGTGTACTGGGTGACGTTCTGCGTCACCTGCGGCGTAGGGTACACCTCGACGACGGTGCCCTGGAACGTGTCGTTCGGGTACGCCGGCACCGTGATGGTCACCGATTGGCCCGGCTGCACGGAGCCAATCTGCGACTCGCTCACGCTGAGGCTCGCCTGCAGGTCGTGGGAGTTGAGGTCTTGGATGACAATGACCGACGAGGAAGAGGCGCTCGACGACGAGCCGCCCGACGTCGAACCGGGCTTTTGCCCCACCGTCGCATTGACCGCTGTCACCACGCCGTCAATCGGCGCCGTCAGCTGCGTCTGCTGAAGTGCCAGCTGCGCCTGCTCCACCTGAGCTTGAGCGTTCGCCACCGCCGCCTGATCCGACGCGAGGGTCGCGTTGTTTGCGGGCTGTTGATCGTTTTGCAGCGTGAGCTGCGCTTGCTTCAAGGCCTGTTCTGCATTGGTAACCGCGTTTTTCGCGTTGTCAAGGGCTTGCTGCGCGCTCGTCCGGTCGTTGAACTGCTGTTGCGCCAATTGTAAGTTCTGCTGGGCTTCGTTCAATTGTTCTTGGTATTTCTGTTGATCGTTGTTCAGTTGTGCTTGGTCCGCTGCGATCTTTTGTTGGTCATTGTCGACCGCCTGTTGGGCGCTCTGAATGGCGGTATAGGCCGTGTTCAGCGCCTGATATTCGGTCTGAGCTGTGTTCATCACCGACTGGTACGGGTTGGACCCTGTGTATCCCGCCTTCTGCCAATTGATGTACAAGCTCTGTGCGCTCTCGTAGGCCTGATACGCCTGCTGAACCTGTTCTTTGGTGACGTTGCCGTATTGAGCAATGGTGTCCTGAAGCGCTTGTTGATCTTTCTGAAGTGTGGCCTGGTCGTTGGCCAACGTGCGTTTGTCGTTGTCCAGCGTCATGTTCAGGTTCTGCTGTGCTACCGTAACCGCATTCTGTGCGTTTTGCAGCTGCGTCATGTCGCTGGTGCGGTCATTGTACGCCGCCAGCTGATTTTGATAGGCCTGCTGCGCTTGCTGAAGGGCTGTTTGCGCCTTCTCCACGTTCAACTTGTCCATGGCAATCTGCGCGCTGCTGGCCCCCTGTTGATCCTGAGCCAATCGCGCCTGAGCCGACGCGAGGCTCGCCTGGGCCTGTTGCAGCTGGATCTTCGCACTGGAATCGTCAATACGGGCCAGTACCTGCCCTTTTTTCACCTTGTCTCCAACTTTTACGTTCACCGCCGTGACCACCGCCGAACCGGTGGAGCCTTGAAAATCCAGATCGACCTCGCTCGGTGCCTGGATGGTGCCGGTTGCGGACACCGTCTGCGTGATGGACCCATACCGAACCGTGTACAGTTGGTACGCCGACGCCGCGTTTGTGGCACGCAGCCGGTGAATGGTCAGCGGAATGCCTGTTCCGAGCACCACGACCAGTGCAATGCCGCCATATAGCCATTTTCGCCGGGACTTTCGCCGCGGCTTGAGCTCCAATGAGCGGGTCTCCATGTTCACGCTCAATTCTGCTTCCTCCCTCTCTGGTATTGCAATCAGCCCGCCCTGGCAAGCGGAAGGGCACCTCGTGCCGCAGCAGTGAGCAGTCACCCGATCAACATTTTAATCTGTAAACCACCGTCTCTAGCTGAAAGTTGGCTGAAAGTTTATGAGGCAAACGCGGGTTTGGATAGGGCAGCTCGTTGTTTTCGCAGCCGCGTGCTCTTCGTGGCCGCCCTTCCCGGGACGGAAGGCGGGTCCAACGGGCGCGCCAACCAAAGATGATATTGCCCGATCGGTCTCCAGGCCCCATCCTCAGCGCGGGCACCCTGCGTACCGCCCGTGCCGTCGCTGACCGTAAGCCAGGTTCTCGTACAAAAGCCCCATGTTCAACAGCCTTCGCCTGCGATGGGGCGGCAGGTTAAACCAGCTCCTCTTACAAAATCGGCGCCCGAGGCTCGTCCGGGTGTGCCATTAATACGAAAACCTGGCTCTCATGGCGGCGGAGCAGCTGTCGGCCCCGGCTGAGACCCCACTTTAACCGGCGAAATCGGATAATCGCTTTGGGTCATTTGGGACATAAGAAATCAAGAACCCGTCACTAGACGGGCAATGAGTGGCTATGTTCGTGAAGCCATTCCGCAATCTCCTCAAGCCCCGCTTGTCCATTAGCTACGCGCATGCAAAACGCATAGCCATCGTCTTGGTCCACAACCAAGTGAAAGCCGTTCAGGTACAAGAAGGTCCAGGCGCAAAGGAATGCCGTACGTTTGTTACCATCCACGAAGAATTGTCGCGTGGCGAAACCTTCAAGGTACACCGCAGCCTTAAGAAATAAGCCAGGATACAATTCCGACCCATATATCTCCATCTTGGGCTTCTGGGCCATGAATTCAATCGCTCCTGGCTCATGTTCGCCGGGCACACCGCCGTATCGTTCAATGGCCTCGGCGTGAATTTGACGAATATCATCGGCCGAAAGGTATTGAATCAACTCTTTGACAGCCTCCGGAGCAGGCTGTCATTTTCTTTGCAGGCCTGCTCCACAATCCTTCGAATCGGCGTATTGCGCACCTTAGGCTGCTCCTTGGTGTTCAGAGACATGGAATCGTCTCCTTCCTTCACCAGCTACACCTCCCAGAACAGCTTTGACATATATATGCCAAGCTCATTCAGGGAGTGTGTATCCATTGTACCCGCAATTTTATAAGAGGTCTATCATACATTACCTATGGGCTCTACCGAACTACATTCGCCATCCGCTCCTCAGGTATAGAGCCGTCGCTCATCAACTCGCGCAGGCGATCAAACGTCTCGCAGGTCAGGCATTGCCCAAGCATCCGCGGGCTAGGTCCTGATGAGGCGTTCTCTTCTTGTCCAGCCTTCCACATGCAGTACTAAGGCGGGCCCGTCCGGGTCGGCCGAACAAATGATAGTGAAAATGATAGTGACCGGCCCGCCGCGCAGCCTCGTTTAAGGCCTGGACCCGACCCCCTCCGCGTCGTAAACCCGGAGGCCAGCCCCATCCGGGGCACCCCGTCCCCAGAAAGTCGCATATCCCCTACCATTCTTTGGACGCCTCCTCATTGCACCTCTGGCGCAGCGGACGATATAATGACCATGGATAAGAGGGGGTTTACCGGTGAATCTCCCCAATACGTTGACGTTGTTTCGTTTTGTCCTCATCCCGTTATATCTGTGGGCCTTTTACGCGACCGACAGCGAACACAAGGTCGGGGCGCTGCTCATCCTGCTGTTGGCTGGCGCAACCGACGTCCTCGACGGGTACCTCGCCCGCCGGCGCGGGCAGACGACCCAGGCCGGACAGCTGCTCGATCCGCTCGCCGACAAATGCATGATGTTGGCGGTGTTTTTTACGTTGATAGAATCGGATCGCGTGCCCTGGCTGGTGGCGGGGCTCTTGCTGCTGCGCGACGCCTCGATGATCCTGGGCGGCACGTTCTTTTATTTTCAGGGGAAACGGGCTGTGCCGAAGGCGAACCGGTGGGGGAAGGCCTCGACCGTCTGCTACTACGTTACCATCTGCGCGGTCATGCTCGCATGGCCGAGCCCCGCTGTGGTGCTCGGCCTGCTGTGGTTCACCGTGATCCTGTCCTACGTCGCGATGCTCATCTATCTCGTCAACATGGAGCTCATCGACGTTCACCGGCGCGTCCTCTGAACGGCGGATGCCGGAGGCGGCGGGGCGGCCGCCCGGTATGTACGCAACCGAAGTTCGCGTTCCCAAGCTGCCTGACCCCGCGAATCCAGCGTGACACACGGTGCTGCGGCCCGTCCGCCGCCGCGCACGCGGCTCCGGCAATCGCCCTCATCGCCCCGGCGCATTCGGTCTGCGGACGAGCCCAACACCTATGCCAACCCCCCGGGCGCGAGTCCCGGTGGGATTGGTCCTATTGTGCGCAGGTGCGCCGGGGATTATAAACACGCACTCACCTTGGAGGGATCCCGATGGAATGGACCTTGCCCCTGTACGCGGAGGACATCCGCAAGATCCTGCCGCATCGTTACCCGCTCTTGCTGGTCGATCGCGTCGTCGCCCTCGAACCGGGCAAATTCGCCGCGGGCATCAAGAACGTGACCGCCAACGAACCTCACTTCAACGGCCATTTCCCGGACTACAACCTGATGCCGGGCGTCCTCATCATGGAGGCGATGGCTCAGCTCGGTGGCATCGCGCTGCTGACCGTGCCGGAGCTGAAGGACAAGCTGCCGATGTTCGCGGGGATCGATCACGCCCGTTTCCGCGGCCAAGTCCGCCCGGGCGACCGCCTGGAGATGGAGACGTACATCGATCGCCTACGTGGCAGCATGGGCAAGGGCCACGGCGTCGCCAAGGTGGACGACAAGGTGGTTGCTGAGGGCGAGATCCTCTTCGCCCTCGGCTGAACGCCATGCGCCCGCGGCCGCCCTGCCGTTTGGCCCCGGGCCGCACCGTACCCTCGGTTGGGCGCCTCGGTCCCCAACGGCTCAATCCGTCTCCCGCAGCGCGGCCCGGAGTTTTCTCAGGCCGCGCTTGCGCCACGTCTTGCACGTCTCCCGGTCCACCCCAAATCGGGCGGCCAGCTCGGGGAGCGTCCAGCCCTCGACGAGCGCCTCAACGCCGATCCGCTCGCGGGGGCTGAGCCCGGCCTGGACGAACAAGATCCGCCATTCCGCCTCCAGGGCCGCTTCGGGCACCCCGGCCCGTCCGCCCGCCAGCGCCGTGGACCCCAAAGCGCTTGCGCCGCCGTCCCCGCGGGCTTGCGCCCGGTCCCACACGGCGTCCCATCCCTCGTCCTCGGGCCCCCCGCCGTCGTACACCCATCGCACCTGCCGCCTCCACTCCCGGCGCATGGCGGAGCGCACATTGCCGCGCACCTTCGCCTGCAGGAAGGCGGGGAAGGGCACCGATCGGCCTGGGTCATAGGCGTACACGGCGGTCATGAGGGCGATGTAGCCTTCCTGCACCGCATCCTCGTACCACACTCCGCGGTAGCGCCGTGCCGCCGCCAACACCACGTTGGAGAACTCCGACACCAACTCGGCCATTGCCAGCGCATCCCCCTGCTGGGCGGCCAACACCTCGGCCACCCAATCCTTTCGCTGCTCCACCTGCACCCGCTCCTGGTGGAGGCCGGCCTCCAAAGATTGCGCGCAGCTTCAGCGTACGGGGGAGAAGAGGCGCGGATCGAAGACAGATATGCTCGCTCCTTTCGATGCCTGACTCGCCAATCACCGATGAATTCCCAACCCTTGTATCGTCAAAATGGACTGACTTCATCACAAGTCTGAAATTCTAAACGTTTATCTTTTAATTCAACGAGGAATCTACTATACTCACTGGTAGGGTTATGAAATTCAGGAAGGCCCGAGAAGGGCGACGAGAGTGGAAGGAGATGGTGAATTCCCGTGTGGCACACGCTTGAACCCGGTGTGCCGGCGTATCTGGAACGGCACCTGATGCCTCCCGACGAGCAGTGGATTCCGTACATAGAGGCGTGGGAGCCCATGTACATTGAGGGGCACGGGAACGCCTGCCGGGTGCACTACGAAAACGGCGGGCGGGCGTACTTTGGCCTGACGCCGAAGAGTCTGCTGCAGCGGGTGGCGAAATACCACGCCATTGACCTGAGCGGGTTGCGGAGGCACTTCTACGCGGCGACCCGCCACCGGCAGACGCCGCCTCTGCCGATTGCCTCCCGCGGTCTGATGTTCTTCGCGTTCAAGGCGCGTTCGTACCAAGATCGCCGCTGGCGCAACGACGGGGCAATGGGGTATGTGGCGATGGAGCGCATCGAGCGGGTGGAGGCGGTCCCCGGCGTGGAACGCCCCACGGTCCGTGTGACGCTTCGGTCGGGCGCGGTGCTGGAAGCCCTGATGCGTGTGGGGCACTTTCATGCGAAGATCGACACGGCGGAGTACTTTCAGTTCTACCTCATGAAGCGGCGGATCCAGCCGCATTGACGAAAGACGTGCCGGGTGCGGGCCGGTGCCGCTTGCCTGCGGGCCGGCAGTCCGCGCCGGTGGCCGAGCCCCGGCGGCCCGGCTCGGCGCCCGCCCCTTCAGGTGCTACGGGCCGTCCTCGGGCAACACGTCGAAGACCAGGCTCCCGTCCGGCCGCACCCCGGCGTACTGGGCGGGATGCCGCGTCACCTCCGCTTGGCCGTGGCTGACATCCACGATGTCATTCGCTACGGCCTCTACCTCTTCCGCCGGGACCCAGAGGGAGAAGGACACGGTCTCCGCGAAGGCCCGATCTACGAGCGTCCGCCCGGTCTGTGTGAGGGCGTGCTCCAGACGGCCGTACTGACCGTAGTCGCAGACCACATCCAGTTTGCAAAGCGGCCTGCAGTGCAACAGCACCGCACGGTCGATCACGTGGCTCGTCGCATCGGCATATGCCCGCACGAGACCATTGGCGCCGAGCAGTACGCCGCCGAAGTACCGCGTGACCACCACCAGGGCATTGGTCACAGGCCGGCGACGAAGCACCTCCAAGATGGGGCGCCCGGCGGTCCCGCTCGGCTCCCCGTCGTCAGAGAACCGCTCGACGGGCACCCCGGTCCCGACCCGGTAGGCGTAGCAGTTGTGCGTCGCTGTCTTGTGCTCTGTACGGATTGCTTCGAGTGCCGCCTCCGCCTCCTCTACCGTACGGGCCGGCACCAGGTGGCCGATGAAGCGGGACTTCTTGATGACCAACTCCGCCTGACAGGCGGCATCCGGCATGATGAATTCTTCGGCAGTCCCGCTCACTCGCCGTTCACCTCCTCAGCGGCAATCCCCGCCGCTGCGGCTAGGCCGCGCTAAAATTTTTGTCGATCCGCGCCGAAAACCCTGTAACATCCCCTCAGTATACTTCGTCATAATGGGCGTGCAAGGGAAAGGCCTGTCCTCACGCGGGTCAGCCGGGTGTCGCAAGGCAGCCCATTCCGCCCCGAACCGGAAGGTTCGCGGCCTAGCCTGGTTCTAAACTGGCAACGCTTCCAGTAGACTTGCACTGTTGGTTTCAATTACGATTGCATGCCAGACCTCGTTCATTACAATGGGAGGTGCCGGCGAAAATGCGCTAGCAATTTTGCCGCCGGGACTTTACTATGCTCGGTATTATCAGTATAATGCCGAGTGAGTAAGATGCCCGCAGTATCGCCGGAATACATACCACTGAGACGGACTTTCTCGGCTGCTGCCGGGCGTGTTCCTTGGCAATCTAGAAATTCCCCCGATTTGTAAAAGGAGATTCGACATCTTTGTCGTAATTCTGGGTGTATGCGCGAAACCGCGCACGCACCTGATAGAGTTTTACAGGGGGATACACCGCACTGAAGGGAGGGATGTCTTCCCGCGGGAGGCGTCTTGGCCGGACTCTCGAGATGGATTGGCACGGGACGCGTAGGTCGGTCGCATTGGCGTTCACGGCCGATACATACGAGAGGCACCACAAGACGAGGAACGTGGGGACAGGGACGAGATCAACGCCTTTGGTGACTCGTCACCAACCCATTCAGTACCAAGCTTCACATTTGAAGTGTCAAGGAGGAGAAAGAGACTTGAAACGTGCGCTTACAGGTATCGCTGCGGCGTCGTTGGTACTGGGTGCCATGACCCCGGCAGCTTTCGCCGGGACGACGACGAACAACAGTGCAACGGTGGCAGGCACGAAACCGGTTGTCGTCAACGGCAACACGATCTCCAATCCATACGTGTTGACCGCTCTCGATTCCGGCAACGTGACGGCCTACTTCGGTATCTATTACTTTAACCAGGCCTTGAAGGCTGCTGGTTACCAGGCTTTCTGGGACGGCAACACGCACACCTGGAACATTGTCGCGCCGAATATCGATCCGTCCAAGGTCAGCGTGGCGGGTGGACTCGGTACCGGGAACACAACCATCAGCATCAACGGGGTTCCTGTGAAGAAGATCAATACCTTCTCGCACAAGGACCCGGCTGGTGGTTCTCAAGAGACGACCTACTTCCCGGTGTACTATGTCAACAACGTGTTCAAGGCCATTGGTTTTAGTGCGAGCTGGGATGGGTCGCAAGGCTTGACCGTGACATCCCCGGCTAACGTCGTTAACGGTGCAGCACTGAGCACTCCGACCCTCACTGGTCAGACGGTTGGTAGTGGACAGCAAACGTCCCCTGCTATCAATGAGTCCGGCGGTACGATCACTGTGTCCACGAAGCTCACGGACGCCAACGGCAACGCGGTTGCCAACGCGAGCTTGTCGCTTACATTCACCGGAAGCACGGTACAACCCACGGTGCAACAGGGCAATACCTTTGCTTCCATTGGTGGCAACGCGACCGACGGCTATACCGCTACCGTCACAACCGACTCCACGGGTACCGCAACATTCACCGTGGGAGGCATCGGTTCCTACGAGCTGGAAATCGACGCACCGTATAGCAACAACGGTAAGACCGTATCGCAAACGGTGTACGTTGGCTTCGTGAATGACGATGCTATCTTGACGCCAAGCGGGGATTACAGTGCGGACACCTCCAGCGCGTCCAATCCGACGGCTGGACTTGTTCCGGTGACAGTGACTCTCCCTGAGATCAACAACAAGCCAGCTGCCGGTCAGCAGGTGACCTTCGTTCTCGCGCAGGCGAACACAGGTGCTGGTGCCACAACGTTGGGTAACCTGCACGCGTTCTTCGCTAATAGCTCCGGTGCGAGCATCTCGGCCAATAACTATTACACGACTTACACTGACGCCAATGGCCAGGCCACGGTTTGGGTAAACGACTACAACGAGGAAAATGTCTATGTGAACGTGTGGCAGGGGGCTTCGGCGTCCGGTAACCCGGCTGCCAGCACGGAGATTTCGTACTCGAATCCTGCTGCCCCGTCGACCTCTCTCGCGTCCATTGGTGTGTCTGCGTTCCAGCCCACCAGCTCGTACACGCCGACTGACACCAGCGTGAGTGGCTTGCCTGGAGATCAGGAAGTGTACTTCGTGCCGCTTGATGCGAGTGGCGACGAGATCACGGGTACCGACGCGGAGATTACGTACATCATCTCGGCCAGCAACGGTGCAAAGATCTCTGAGATTAACGGAGTAGCGTTGCCGGCGCAGGTTGGTACTCCGTCCACGGTTCAGCTGGCTTTGACTGACTACTCCAGTGGTACGTACACGTGGAAGGTTGACGGGTTGCCGTTGGGTACGACGAGCGTCCCGTACTTCTACGTCAATCTGACGAACGTGGCCGCGAACGGTACAACCTTGACGGTCACCAGCGGCAGCGCGAAGGCAACTGCCACGTTCAATTCCGCCGTGACGCCTTCGTATGCGTCGACGTTCACCCCGACCACCGTAGGCCTCAACAGCTTTACGGGCCAGAGCGGCAACGTGACGTTCACCGTGCTCGATGCTAATGGCAATCCGGTCGCTAACAATTCCGCGCAGATTAAGCTTGGTAGCGCAGCTACTAATGTCTGGATCACAGCTGTGAACGGCGCAGCACTGGTGCAGAATGAGGGAACCAATGGTACAGAGCCGACGCCGATTCCGCTGTACTACGTGACCACCCCGCAGCCTGTTGCGTATGCCAGCGGGCTATCTATCCCGGGTGTCGTAACGTGGACCGGACAGACTGCGATGGATCTCGGCACGATCACCGTGTTTACCAATTCCCAAGGCCAAGTCACGCTGACGTTGCAGTCGGGTAACGTCAGCTACTGGGGTGGCAGCGGCAGCTCTTATTCGGTGCAGAACTCTGGTTCGCAGTCTACCACGAATGGTTATACCTATGCCTTCACCTATGGCGACGGCAACACGGGTAACCACGAGGTTCTGTACTTCGGGAACAGCCTGGATCCCAGCTGGGGTGGAACGGGCTATCAGGTTGGTACAATTAAGTGGTAATCCAGCGTCGCAGTGGAAAGCCCGACAGCATTCGCTGTCGGGCTTTTCCTTGTACGCCCGGCATGGGCGGTCTCTACCGTGAAAATGGCACAAAAGAAGTTCCCGTCTCTGCCCTGAGGTGGATTCCTGGTGATTTCAGGAAGCGGCTTGGATTGTTACTGTCAAACCGAGTTTCTCCAGTGAACGCAAGTGTCGACGGATAACTCTTTCCCGATTTCGCCCTTCTTGGTACGTGGGCCCGAGGTCCACGTATTCTGTCTGGTTGACCAGCATGTGATAGATGATGATCAACATGTAGTGGCCCACAGCCACGGCCGCTCTCTTGGACCCCCTGCGAGCGGCGATTCGGTGGTACTTGGCGGACAGGTAAGTGTTCTTGGTCTGGCAGCGGAACGGGCTGCCTCAACCAAGGCTTCTCGCAACCAGGGGTCCCCCTTGCGGGTTTTCCCGCTTCGCCGTTTCCCCGCACTTTCATTATTGCCTGGACACATCCCGGCCCAGGATGCCAAGTGCTGCGCACTTGGGAACCGGCTCATATCCGTACCGATCTCCGCCAGTATCAGTTCCGCTGTCCGTTCACCGATCCCAGGTATCGTCTCAATCCGCCGGAGGTCTTCCTCAAAAGGGCGCATCCGTTGCTCGATTTCGTTACTAACCTCTTCGATCAATTCATCAAGGTGGTCGATGTGCCGCAGCTGTACGGCCAGCATCATCTGTTGATGCGGACGCACGACACCACGCAATGCCCGTCCCAATTCATCGGTCTTGTTTCTCAGGCGCCCTTTGACCAGTTCTTTGAGTTTTGATTCATCCATGTTGCCGCCAATCAGTTCATTGAGAATGGCCCGCCCTGATACGCCAACAACGTCGCTCACCACCGACGCCAGCTTGATGTTGGCTCCTTCAAGGACTTTCTGCAGGCGGTTGATCTCGCTGGCCCGTTCTCGGATGAGAGACTTGCGGTACCGGACCAACTCCCGCAGTTCCCGCTGGTTCCGGTCGGGGATATAGCTCCCCTTGAGCAGGCCATGGCGCAGTAAGTCTGCTATCCATTCCGCATCCCGAACATCCGTCTTTCGGCCAGGGACCTGCTTAATGTGTTGGGCGTTAACGACCAATACCTTGAGATCCTTGTCTTCCAGCAGATTAAAAATCGGCTTCCAGAAGACACCTGTGCTCTCCATTGCCACATGCGTGCATCCATGACTGAGAATCCAGTCAGCCATGGACTCCAGATCATCCGTCATTGTGTCGAACGTCCGCACCTCCCTCGTTTCAGGTGTGATGACGCAGCCAACAACCTTCTTCTTGTGAACATCTAGTCCGCAGCATCGCTCATGTACAACCTGCATATGCTGCCACTCCCCACGAAAGGAGAATCACAGCCACGTGGCGACCGATGCGATGGAATTCTACCGTACGTGCTTCCCGATGTCGGGAGCCACAATTCGTGGTGCTCCAGGCCGCCCGCTCCGTCTATAGGACGGACTCGTGGTACCAGAGGCTCACGAGCTCTATGTGGCCGTCTAGCAGCATAGTAGATCGCTGACCCTCATTTTCATAGATTGTGGTACCGCTGGCGGCATGGGGGTCTATAGGGTGAAAGTCCCGAACGGGGGTTGGAGACACACCTACCACTAACCTAGAGCAACGGTGTCCATCGTGAGGTGGAATCCGAAGACCAGCTATGTGATGTCAAGTCCATCATCGAGTTTTAAGAACATTGAAGGGAAGTGATGTTTTAGGGTGTAGTTTAGTAAGCCTGTGCAAGACAGACGGATAATCGAATATTCAGTCAGAACCCAGTTCTCATGCGATTGGTTCGTACGGCTGTCGGTCTCGGAGCACGGCATGGATGATGTAAGTCAGCTTCCGTGCGACGGCGCCTGTAGCTGCCAATGGATGCTTGCCTTCAGCTCGCTTCTGTTCATAAAATTCCCGGAGTATTGGGTTATGCGTTTTAGCGACACTGGCGGCCAGCCAGATAGCTCGTCGAAGGTATGGTGAGCCTCGCTTGGACATTCGGTTACGTGTGCCGGCGAATTCACCAGACTGTCGTACCGTTGGGTCGATTCCAGCATAGGCAACAAGCTTTACTCCAGTCGGGAACCTGGAAATATCACCGATTTCGCCGAGAATCGCAGCAGCTAAAACAGGACCAATGCCTGGGATCGTCACCAGGTTGCTATCGACGGCCTCTAATCGCTTCGCGATCTCAGTGTTGAGGGACTCAAGCTGCTCCTCCGTGAATCGAATTTGTTGCACAAGCAAGCGCAGTTGTAGGCGATAAGCATCAAGGGCCATATCGATCCCGAACGATGATTTGGCAGCAGATTTCAGCTCCACCGCTTTATCGAGACCTAAGCGATTCCGACTGTGCTTTGCGATGAATGCAGCAAGCTCCTCCGTATCCACGGCCAGGATTTCTTCTGGCGTCGTGTATTCCATCAGCAACTTGGAGGACGTCTTACCAAACAGGTCGGAAAACACTCGCTCGTACTCGGGAAACAGCATGTCCAGAATGCTGATGACTTGCCGTTTCAGGTCGGAAATCGTGTCAACCAGACTAAACCGAAATCGGCTCAATTGGCGTAAGGCAATGACTTCTTCACTCGCCAATTCCGTCGTTGTATATCGACCGAAGCGCAGCACCTCGGCGATGATAAAAGCATCCTTGGCATCATTCTTGGTCTGGCGAATGTACATGTTGCGAAATGCATCCGATTGAATCGGGTTGATGACACTGGGCTGGAGCCCATGCTTACGCAAGAACGAATGCAGAACGAGCCAGTAGTGCCCGGTGGCCTCCATGGCGATATGGGTGGATGACAAATTGGGATCAACGCAGCGCATCCACTGAATTAGTTTCTGGCCGCCGGCCTGAGTATTTGGGAAGCGAAGCGTCTTCCCCCGAATCTGGCCGGATGCATCGATGATGCAGGCTTCATGATTGCGTTTACCGATGTCAATGCCAACAAAATACACAACACGTACCTCCAAGTGGGTCGGATCCGCACAACGTTGCGATCTACAACCTAGATTGAGATTCGGAGACAGGGCACAAACCCTCCAACATCCAGCTCGTTCGTAAACTCCCGCAAGGCGGGGACTACACTCTTCGGAACGAGAACCAATGGTCCCAAGGAAGCTGCCGTAGTACCCCGACCACTACGAGAATTTTATCTCAAAACCCTCCGGAGTACGTGACATCAATATACTAGGAAGCTAGAGGCAAACTCTCGACCCGAGGTACACGAATCGCATCTGAGGCTGCTGCAGTCGGACGAGTTGCCCCAACACAACAAAGTCCCAAGTCGCCAAGGGCTGTGGCAGTAGATGCGGCGGGTACATGAGAGGAAAGGGGCCGTTCTTATCCGGGGAGGCCTGTCCGGTACGCCGGTAGAGCCGGTAACCGCCGTCGAGAGGCGGCGCTGAACGGACAGGAGTCAGCAGAGGCCATAGTACGTGGGTGAGCGCTCGCCTGCAGAAGGGCCGAACATGAAACGAGGATGGACTACAGGCGTTCATGCGACGAGCGACGACAGCAGAATACCCCGCAAGGGGCCTCCACCCGGAGGGTAGCGGTGAAGCCGCGAGAGGCCGGGATTGGAGGGCCGAGTTCGTCGTTGGCACAAGTGCAGATCCCATCCTGCGAAGAGGGTGACTCCCTGCTGGAGAAGATGCTGGAGCGGGAGAACCTGCTCTTGGCACTTCGTCGAGTTGAGGCGAACAAGGGGGCGCCAGGGGTGGATGGCGTGACGGTAGCACAACTACGGTCGTACATCCAGACCCACTGGGCTGACATCCGTCAGCAGCTGCTGACAGGGACCTACAAACCGCAACCCGTCAGACGGGTCGAAATTCCGAAACCCGGAGGCGAGGTGCGGGGACTGGGGATCCCCACCGTGATAGACCGATTCATCCAGCAGGCGCTGCTCCAGGTACTGAACCCGATTTTCGACCCGGAGTACTCTGACAACAGTTTCGGGTTTCCGGACGGGCCGAATTGGCTCCTATCTGAATGCAGGCGTCATGGCGGATGGGGTGGTCGTACGCAACGAGGAATGGACATCACAAGCCGGCCCCTCAGTCCGCTGCTTACCAACATCATGCTGTATGAGTTCGACAAGGAGTTGGAGAAGCGTGGACACCGGTTTGTCCGCTATGCTGACGACTGCAATGTCTACATGAAGTCGCGCCGGGCGGGCGAGCGAGTGATGGCGTCACTGACCATATACCTGGAGGAGACACTCAAACGGCAGGTCAACCAGGAGAAGAGTGCGGTAGACCGGCAAAGGAAGTTGAAGCTCCTCGGATTCAGATTCCTGTCCGACAAGCTGACCGCTTGGCACCGAAGACGATTGAACGGTTCAAAGAGCGGGTGCGCCAGATCACCAGCCGCTCACGGAGCATGCCCATCGCGGAGCGCATCAGGCAATTGAACGCGTACATCTTGGGATGGGTGGCGTACTACTGATTGGGGCTGCGCAGTCTTCAGGCGAGATACCTTACACTTCGTGGAGTTTCATGAACCGCCGTATGCGTACCCGCACGTATGGTGGTGTGAGAGGACGGGGGCCATTCGCCCCCTGTACTCATTCACACTATGAAGTCCATTGTACGTAGGTCGGTTGTTGTCAGCCGTTGAGGGAAGTAATGTTTTTCAGAAGCTCAAACGAGCTCTGCAAGTCCGAGTGAGCGCTCACAAGCTCCTGCAATTGCTTGTCCACATTCGTCTCGCCGCG
Organism: Alicyclobacillus macrosporangiidus CPP55; assembly: GCF_000702485.1. Classification (GTDB taxonomy): domain Bacteria; phylum Bacillota; class Bacilli; order Alicyclobacillales; family Alicyclobacillaceae; genus Alicyclobacillus_H; species Alicyclobacillus_H macrosporangiidus_B. The sequence continues at coordinate 2,688,508 of NZ_JNIL01000001.1, forward strand.
CTCACGCTTCGCCATAAGGGTAATCAATTTCGCCAAGTTTGCGGTATGTTGGTCAGTACTCCCCACCGCATGGCTTGCGAACTGTATCGCTTCATCGGGATTATGGATTGCCAGAGCGGACGCTGCCAGTGAGTCATACGTGAACGCGTCCAGTACATAAGGCTCCATCGGCGGTAAGTAAGGCGGTAGGTGTTGAACCACGCTTTGCCGGTTCAGATACTGGTTGTACAAGTTCTTCGCTTCGCGAAATGCGGTCATGGCAGACGACGGGTTGGTCGGCGCTACCTTCATCCCGTAGACAGCCGACGCATTGATGGCGAGGGCCACGTACTCCGGATGAAAGGGCGAATCTTGGAATGCCTGCTTTGCGTAAGCGTAGGCTTGCTGGTACTCTCCCAGTTGGTAAGCAAGCACGGCGGCGCGGTTCTGGATTGCAGCATCGAACGGCGCAAGTTGAGCAGCCTGTTCGAAGTCCACAAGCGCGCGCTGTTGTCCCTCGTTTGAGCCATTCGCTATCTGCTGCTCTACGACTCCCATGTCCACCAAATACTCCGGATCACGCGGCGCAATAGCGTGGGCATTCTCGTATGCTTGTAACCGGTCACTATTGGATGGCATCTTGGCTGCGGCTTGGGCGATGTTCCCCGCGCGGATGGTCTGGACCCCGTTGAAAAAGGCCACTGCGGACGCCGCACTGAGGATGACAGCTCCCCCAAAGCCCGGATGGCTAACGACACGGGACCAAAAGGACGTTCCGGTGATTGCCACCCGCTTGCTTGGGGATTTCCAAGGCATATTCGATACGGTCGTGTTCACACTTGGGCCTTCTGTTGAGCGTGTTGCTGCCACCTCGTTCCCAACCGATGTCAGCAAGTGGGACACGTCGTCACTTGAGCGAATTGCGATAGCGGCGCCACAGCCTGACACAAGCAGAAACATCAAGTACAGGAACGACATGTCCCAGTCCATCAACGAGTGAACGAACACGAACAATGCTCCTGCACATAATGCCCTTTGCGCTGCGTAAGAAGGGGAGAAAGAGGCACTCGTCGATCCGGTCCAGGAGCCGGTCTTGTCAGCATCGGCATCCGTCAATGTGGCTTGATCCGGACGCCCTTCGATGAAGACGCCCTGTTCCATCAGATACGGCCACACAACCGCACGAATGAGGGGCCACAGACTCACCAGTAGCGCAGCCAGGCCAACCAGACCGACCTCCATGGCCACGTCGATGGCAAACGAATGAACCCGCGTGCTCCAGTAGGGGTACGTCTGCACCATTTGGAACATCGTCGGCCAGGCGCCGCCTCCGGACCCAAAGAGCGGGCTTCGCTCAACTATCTTCCATCCGTCCTCCCAAAAGATGAACCGCTGAGCGACGCTGAGTTGATCGGGATGGTACGAGTGCAGCTTGGCGAGCAGGGCGTTGTGCTCGACAGCGGCCGCGATGGCACCCAAAATCACGCCCAATAAAACGAGGCGTGGAAATGTCCACACGCGCTCCATCTTGGAGCCGGCGAACACGTCGAGAACCATCATGAGTGCGACCGGCAGCACAAACATCAGCGCCACACCGGACCACCCGAACATCGCGTTGGCAGTTGTCAGGCCCTTGTGCAGCAGTGGATACCCGGCAGCGACACCAATCACGGACACATACAGATTCACAAGGAACCGCCCGCGCACATCATTATCTCCGACTCGTCGCAGACCCACAATGGCAAGAATGACGACCAACAGCCACAATGCCAGAGCGCCGCGCGATCCCGACGCCAACACACCGCCAATGTTCAAACCGGCAAACCCAAGACTGATCCAACGCTGCCACCAGTGGCTGGTAAGCGTTGCATACACCAGCGCGGCGATGGCCACGCTACCGGTGAACGCCGCGTACGCGTTGTGATATTGGAACACGGAAGCCACGAAGTGATTCGACGGGTCGAACGCAGACGGGAACAGAAATTGACCCCATGCGTTTCCCATACCCACCACGTTGATGGGAACGGACGCAAGGCACAGGCCGTAGATAGCCCATTCGGCCATGGTGGCACGGAACGGCGAAAAGCGAAACAAAAGAAACGGGACCAAAAGAGCGATCGCGTCCATCGCGCTGACCAATGCGCTTGTGTAATTGGCGGCATAAAAGACCGAGATCGCATAGAGGAAAACGTATAGGAAGAAGGACAAGTCATATCGAGTTACATATCGAGTTATTCGCGGCGCTACGGCTGAGCTTTCAAGTAAGCCACTTACAGCGGCACGCCATCGGCCCGGTGACAGCATCCATAATCCGGCCAACAACAATACGCCCGACAACCAAGCGTCCACGACAACGTGTCCACGCGGAAAGAACACACCATTTGAGTAAAAGGGCAGCAAGCACAATGCGGCGGCCACGAACACACCGAGGACTACACTGAGCATATTTGTCCACATGAACGCCATCGCTCCCGTATCGTCGAATCAAATTGGATCCCTATCATTCTATCACGCAGTTCGATCTTTCCATATCATGTGTAAATAGCTAGCGAACCAACGAGGAATTGGCTTTGCACACGCCGACTCTAGCAGGTATAGTGGTGTGAGAGTGCCTCCACGAAAGGGATGATGGGTGTTGAAGAAAGCCACGTGGATTTCCGCGATCACACTGCTGACCATCCTGGCCACAAGTTGCGGGGCCTCCGATACAACAACGCCATCGAATGCAACGAACCAGACGTCGAGTGCCAAGACCGGAAATGCTCAATCTGGCGGCACCATGATTGTCGGCGGAGATGCCTACCAAGGTAAAGACAAACTCGCGAAGCTTGAACAGGATGCGGCCGCACATCCGTCCGACGCAAAGGCTCAGATCCAGGCTGGCATCAGCGCGTACGTGAACGGAGACATGCAAAAAGCGATTACGTATTACCACAAGGCCATTGCGGACGATCCGAAGAATGCACTCCCGTACAACAACCTGGGTAACGTGTACTTTCGCGGCTTGAAACAGCCGAAGGAAGCCTTGCAATACTACCAGAAAGCCACCCAGGTGGATCCGACTTACGCCTTCGGCTGGTGGAATCTCGCACTGTGTGAAATTGATCTAGGAGACAAATCGGCAGCAAAGACTGCTCTTCAGCAGGGTCTCAGCAAAGTACCGAAGGACGACCCGCACTATAAAAACCTGCAGGATACGTTGAAGACGCTGGGCTGATCGTTCGGCACTGGCACATTATCGACATTTGCAGTTGGACCCTGCCACCCTAGGCAGGGTTTCTATCCGTTCTCGGGCTTCACTTGTCGAATCGTGTTGGCGACTAGGAGACAATGGAGTATATTTTTTCTGTCAGCAATCGTACTAGGTGGCGATAGACGTGTTTCGCACACATCAGTTGTTGCTGGTCAGACTGTTGCAAATCGCCGACGGCGCCATCGTCATAGCAAGCTTCCTGCTGGCCTGGTATGTGAAGTTCATGTCGGGGTGGCTATCATTTGATCACCACCTGCCATTCAGTACATACTTCTTAGCGGTCCTTCTGTCTGTCCCTGTGTTCATCTTGATCAACTTGGCGACCGGCCTCTACCAGCCGACGCGTGTGAAGTCGCTGTCGAGCCAACTTGTGACCATCGTCCGTAGTTCGCTGCTCGGTTTGCTAATCTTCATGAGCGGGCTGTACTTTCTTAAGCTGTCGGAGTTCTCCCGAGACGTGTTAGTCATCTTCTCGGTATCGTATGTGACATTGCTCACCGTCGAGCGTTTGGCCATCCGTGTCTTCCTGCGCGTGATGCGCAGCCGTGGGTACAACCAAAAGTTCATTCTTGTGGTTGGCTGGAATGCGGCGATGAAGAGGTTCATTCAAGGCCTCGAAGCGCATCCCTGGTTCGGGTACCGTGTCATCGGTTATCTGTCCGAGGAGGCCGACGGACACGCGATGCAAGGAGTTCCGTGTATCGGCCGCGTAGATGACCTGCACTCCGTACTGCAGAACCACGTGATCGATCACGTCATCATCGCCCTGCCTCGCACCGAGATCGCCAAAATGGCTGAGGTCATCCACGTGTGCGAGTTGATGGGGACACAGTCATTGATTGTGCCTGACTACTTCGATCTGCTGCCGGCACGTCCCCGATTTGAAACATTCGGCGACATGCCGCTCATCGACACCCGGTACGTCCCTCTCGACGACGCACTGAATGCAGCGCTGAAGAGGACGTTCGACATCGTATTTAGCGCCCTTGTATTGGTGCTCTTCTCTCCGCTGTTTCTTATAATCGCAATCGGAGTAAAGTTGAGTTCACCGGGGCCAGTATTCTTTGTCCAGTACCGCGTTGGAAAAAACCGTCGTATTTTCCCGATGTACAAGTTCCGTACCATGTACCACGATGGGAGGCAGAGCCATGCGGTAGGACAACGACACCAAGGAGACCCGCTTCTAGACAACTCGGCCGTCGGTGAATGCTCTGCGAGCTCTATTTGTTTCGCGGATGATGACGGTTGGACCATTCCGAATGACCCACGCCGAACGAAGTTTGGTGCATTCTTGCGCAGGACAAGTCTCGATGAACTGCCTCAGTTTTGGAATGTCTTGGTTGGGGATATGAGCGTCATTGGCCCGCGGCCTGAACGGCCCAACTTTGTGGAGAAGTTCAAGGACGAGATACCACGGTACATGGTCAAACACCGTGTACGGCCAGGCATCACGGGGTGGGCGCAGGTACACGGCTGGAGGGGAGATACGTCTATCGCAGAGAGGATACGGTATGATATAGAGTATATCGAGAATTGGTCATTCGGAATGGATTTGAGAATCATTTTGAAGACTTTGAGGCATGGGTTCACTCACCCAAATGCGTATTGATCACGGTACATACTTGGACTCGACTTTCTCAATAACTCGGTCTACTTCTTTAAGTTTTTATGGGGAATTGTCTTCCCATGACATATTGAGCCACCCTTTAGAAATACTAACCTACTTACGCATGAGATCTACTCTGAGTATCGTGTCCTACACTTAGGATGCGAATGGGGGCGGGAATTTGCGAGCCCTAGTACCGGGCGGTGCTGGTTTCATCGGTTTGGATTTCGACTGGTATCCCAACAACTGACGCTGAAATCAATATAGTGGGTTCCATAAACTTGATGGAGTCAGCGCTGTGTAATGGTGTTCGGAACATTATCTATGCATCAACCGGGGGTATCTTCTTAAAGAAAGTGTTTGAGCAGAACCGTGCTTGAACATACTATTTGATGTGTCACCGGTATACAAGTACATCCTGTCTATGCGAATGGACGTGTCGGCGAGGTGCAGAGGATTTCCGCAACTCCACTAGGGAGCAGAAGGTACTCGGGTGGGAGCTCTAGTTCCGCGAGATACCTGTAGACGACAAGGATGGTCCTCATCAGGTGATCATAAGGTCACTAGAAGATAATTTATTCCTCAAACTGGATATTAATATGCCTTTCGAATTGTACTGGGGTTATAAACAGATGTGTACCATTCAGGCGCGTGGACTAACAGTAAACGACTGCTCCATACCGATGGTTCAGGTTCAAATTGTAACTTATAACAGCGGACGAACGCTTAGAAAGTGTATCGAGTCGGTACTGAATCAGGTTGGTGTGCGATCAGTGATCATGGTCATAGACAATAATTCCTCCGACAACAGTCTAGACATTGCACGGTCGTATGAGCCAAAAGTAACATGTATATCTATGCCTCGGAACTACGGCTATGGAGGCGCACATAACGTAGGATTCAAACGGGCATTTGAAACTCAGGTTGAATACATCCTTACCCTGAATCCCGATGTTGAACTTGCGTCCAACTACATATTGGAACTGATTAGATCTTGTAGGAAAGATATTCGATGCGGTGGGGTCACGGGTAAACTTCTCCGTCCTCAATCTCACACAGAAAAACCGGTGCTCGACAGCACGGGGCTTCAGCTTGAGAGGTTTTACCACGTAAGAGACCGTGGAAGTGGGCAACCCGATGAAGGTCAGTACAATGTTCCTGGTGTTGTGTGGGGGATTTGTGGTGCGGCTGCACTCTATCGAACTGATATGCTAAAAGACATTGAGCTCAACGGACAAGTATTTGACGCCTCGTTTTTTATTTATAAGGAGGACGTCGATCTATGCTGGAGGGCCAACAGGAGAGGTTGGTATTTCTTGTACCAACCCACCGCTGTGGCAGAGCATTTACGAGGATGGCGCAATGATACGGCATCCTCTCAAACCAATATAGTTCTATCCTTCTCTTTCGTGAATCAAATTTCCTTATTGATATCACATGCGCAAGGTATTAGAGCGGTGTTGGTCGCTATCACTGTTGAAGTGGTTCGGTGGTCGCTATTATTTCTTCGTCGCCCGTTGGCAGCTCTGATGGCCATAAAACTTCTAAAAGAACGGTGGGCCAAAGAATGGGCGAAACGAAGGTTGTTAAAAATTGGGGATCGCTCAGCAAGGTGGAATTAGATGATCTCGGTTGTTATTGTAACCTATAACTCTATTCAGGTATTGCCGGATTGCCTAAAGTCCCTGGAGGAAACATCTGTTTCACTAGGTCTTGAAGTAATACTTGTCGACAACTGCTCTAGCGACGGAACATGGGATTGGCTGATACAATACCAAAATTCTAAACCACGTCTGGGTAGAGTTAAACTCATACGACTTCATGAAAATAGGGGATACTCATATGCAAATAATCGCGGCGCCGAGATAGCCTCAGGCGAGATTTTGCTCCTTTTGAATCCTGACACTATAGTTGGGGAAAAAACTATTGAGATTTGTGCAGAGAGTCTGCTTGATGATGCTAGTATTGGTGCTGTTGGATGCCGCTTGCTGCTCCCAAATGGTAAGCTTGACAAGGCGTGTCGACGCTCGCTACCTACGTTATGGAACAGTTTTACGCGGTTAAGCGGATTATCCATGATATTTCCTAAATCCCATCTGTTTTCGAGGTATAACCTAACATACTTAGACCAAATAGGCAATTATGAAGTTGAATGTATCTGCGGTGCCTTCTTTATGATTAGAAAATCCACGTATGAATTGTTACATGGACTAGATGAAGACTACTTTATGTATGGAGAAGACGTCGACTTATGTTACCGACTGCGGCGAGCAGGGTACAGAATATATTATCTAGGTGATGCAGTTACGATACACCTAAAAGGTGCAAATGGCGGGAAACGAAGTGCCTTGTCGCTGCAGCACTTTTATCGTACGATGCTCGTGTACTACGATAAGCATTACTCTATGAAATACCCCAGGCTTCTCCGTTCTTTATTGAGTCTGGTCGTACGGTCCATGTTTATCTTCCATGTTACATGGATTAATGTTAGACAAAATGCGTCGCGGGTATTAAAATTGTTCGTTTTCACGTCCAAGGACCATAACGTTAAGCCATCGCATATTAGGTGAGTGGGTGTCCAGTCAAGAATGCTAAGCCTCGTAAATCAGTTTAGGGATATACTTCGATATAGGGAAATGCTGCGTAATCTTGTCATTAAAGAATTGAGCCTTCGATACAAACGATCGTTTCTGGGATTCATTTGGTCGTTCCTTAATCCGATGCTGATGATGTTGGTCTACAGCCTCTTGTTCTCAACTGTCATGAAAATAGATATAGAGAATTTCCAAATATTTCTTCTGACAAACTTATTACCATGGACATTTTTTCAGACATCACTTAGCTCGGCCAGCACGTCGATTGTTAATAATGCAAATCTAGTAAAAAAAGTGTATTTCCCTCGCGAGATTTTGCCTTTGTCTGTTGTCACATCTAATTTTATTAACTTCCTATTGAGTCTCGTAGTGTTGCTTGTGGGATACATAATTTTCCGTGTACCTCTCGGAATCGCACTGATATATTTGCCGTTGGTATTGGCGGTCGAATATCTATTTACTGCAGGACTAAGTCTTTTTCTTGCCGCTATGACAACGTATTTCCGTGATATAGAACATATTGTCAACGTTTTATTGTTTGCGTGGTTCTATGTTACCCCAGTACTGTATCCACTATCCAAGGTTCCGGAGCAATATCGTATGTGGTTCGAACTGAATCCTATGTCTCCGATAATTGATGCATACACGCAAGTCATGTACGATGGTATCTTTCCGCATTGGGAGAGCTTTATTATCATTTCATGTGTCAGCGTCGTGGTTTGCGTAGCTGGGATGGCTGTTTTCGGTGCTGTAAAAAAGGGGTTTGCCGAGGAGATATAATATGCCATACTCGATTGAAGTGTCCCATGTCAGTAAAAAGTTTAAGATTTATAGGGAGAAAAGCCATTCTATAAAAGAACTGCTCCTTCGGAAGAAGAGAAACGTCTACGAAGAATACTGGGCCTTAAAAGATATAAGTTTCAATGTTACATGTGGAACAACGGTCGGTATCATTGGAAGGAACGGCTCAGGCAAGAGCACCATGTTAAAGATTGTTGCAAAAATATTATACCCGGACGCAGGGGTAGTTCACGTCCGTGGACGCGTTTCTGCCCTTCTAGAGTTGGGTGCAGGGTTTCAACCAGATTATACCGGGCGTGAGAATATATATTTAAACGGATCAATACTAGGGCTTACCAAGAAGGAAATTGATTCACATGTCGATGAGATTATCGAGTTTTCCGAGCTGGGACGATTTATCGATACGCCAGTTCGAAACTACTCGTCTGGGATGTATATGCGTTTGGCCTTTGCAATTGCGGTGACAACAAATCCAGATATCTTAATAATTGATGAGGTGCTTGCAGTTGGAGACGAACAGTTTCAGAAGAAGTGTTTCGACAAGCTACATGAGTTCAAAAGACAAGGCAAGTCCATACTATTCGTCTCGCATTCGGATTCGCTGGTAGAGAAATTCTGTGATGAAGTGATCTTGCTTCATAACGGACAACTTCTTGATCGAGGCAAACCAAAGGAAGTATTCACAACGTACCGCGCTATTCAGGGCAAAGAGCATTCCTGTAATGAAGTGATGTGATTCCGGGTGTTAGGTCATAAGAAACATCTGGTAGTATTGCCCTGCCAAACACTGATCGGAAGGTTGTCCGACAACATGAGTATCACTTCGAACCACAAGATTCGTCGCAACACAGATTTAATCTTGGTGGTCGGTGCAGACATTGCCAAGAAGGAACACGTGGCGCGTGCGAGCGATGCGCGCGATATCGGGCTCGGCAATCCTTTGTTCTTTGACAACAGTATGGCATGGAAAAGTTGCTCAAAGACGGACGCTACTCCGTACCCACCATCCCCAAGGATGTCTGCACTTAGCTGCGTGAACGCGATCCTGGCCAAAGTGTGGGATCTGTCCGCCCGCGAACAGTGGCGACAGGTGCAAAAATTTGCGGGGTTCAATCTCAAAGACAACGGTTCCGGCAAATACAAAGGCCAGACGCAGATAGCGAAACGCGAGTGACCAAGATTGCGCGCGTTGTTGTACCGCTGCGTGCTCATTCTAGCGGCAAAGAACATTCACAGTTTCGGGGGCTTCACTAATACTACACCACATAACCCGATGTAGCCCATGCCGTCGCTGGTTGCACCGCGTTGTAAGCTGACACGCATCTTATTCACACTCGGGCGTAAGCAAGTCCCATACGGTCCCGAAAAGGCAATGGGACCCGTTCGGCTCAGCTGCTTGTCGCGTAACAAGGAATCGAAGCTCGCTCAATCGTACGCAACGGCTGCCATGGACAAACGAAGCACGGAGAAGCCCATACGATATATTCCATTCTGGCCATGCCCCTGCAAACGAGCTTAACTGGCCTCAAACCTTCGCCAAACTGAACGATGGACTGAAAAGGGCCGTAGTCAGGACCCATTGAGACATGGGGGGTATTCCGTGAAGGCAACTGTGGAGATCCACTGTGCGATCAAATTTCTGAAAAAGGGGAGTTACCCCCTTTTTTGGGGGGCACAAACCATGTACCGAAGATTCCTGCTAAGGGCAGTCTGACATCATTCGCCTGCTGAATCACATGCATTGTTGCGAGTGAGTAACGAGAGATAGCAAAAGAAGATTGAGGAAGGAGTAGTAATCATGAGAGTCCTCATAACGAACGCAGAATTAGTTGCCTATGCGGGCACTGAAACATACGTGTACACCTTGGCATGTGCTCTTCAGCAGAGGGGCCATGAGGTAGTATGCTACTCTCCCAGAGTAGGGGAAATTGCAGAGCGCCTCTTAAAGCGAGGCATTCGTGTTGTGACTAACTTAGAGCAGATGGATGAGCGTTTTGACATCATACATGGTCACCATTATGGTACTACCTTGGAGGCTTCCTTTCATTACCCGGATACCCCAATTTACCAAGTTATACACGGAAACTCCTCTTGGCAGGAACAACCGCTTCCAAGACTCCTGGTTGATGGATATATCGCAATAAGTGAAGAAATTAAGTATCATTTGATGTCTAATTTAGGTATTCCATCCAGCGAAATTTCCATTATAAGGAATCCTGTTGACATCTCTAGGTTCTCGACCGATAGGGCAATTCACCTCCCTGTTCGAAAACTATTGTTCATGTCAAACAGGGCGACCTCTGATATCCTGTCCACGGTGAGAGCAACTTGTGAAATTGGCAACATAGAACTAATTGAAGTTGGTACTATATCCACTCCAATTTGGGACGTAGAGAAACTAATCGCCGACGTGGACGCTGTGATATCACTTGGCCGTGGGGTCTTAGAGGCCTTAGCTATGGGAAGACCAGCCATTATATACGACTATAATGGTGGGGATGGGTTGGTTACGACTCGAAATTTTGATGTGCTTAGGGAGCGTAACTTTTCTGGTCGGGTTTCGCGTAAATACTTTACTCCGGAAGACCTGCTACGGGAAATTCGCAAGATAGAGATACCCGACGTACTACAATTACAGAAGCGTGTGGTAGAAGAACATTCATCGTCCAGTATTGCGGAGGCAGTAGAATCGTATTGGGAGGTGCTTCTCAAACGACAGCCAAGAAAATTACGTACGATACAGAACTCTGCTTACTTGGAGTGTTTCAGGCGACTCGCAGAGTTTCTCATGACAGACTACGACAAGGCTCAATTGAATTTGAGTTACCAGAAAGAGGTTATAGAAGTTCTCAAATCGGACATACAACGTAAAGACATAGAGTTACAACAATCTTTGTCTGACATACACTATCTTGATGGGCTACTTCGTGAACGTACTGAGGCAATTGCTACTCTAGAACACAGATGCGAGGAACTTTCTGAAGAACTCAAGGCGGCGTTCGAAACTATTGAGCAAAAGGAAAATAATACTAAATACGCTTTGGAGCTAGCGGCCCTTAAGGACAGAGAGCTGTCTGCTATATATTCGTCCAAGGCCTGGAAAGCAATTTCTATATACAGAAAATGGAAAAATCGAGTGCTCAAGGCAGTTAAGAATCCTAAAATAGTACTCCGAAAGTTTATACAGCTCATTGTGAACAAGCCGACCTACCTCAGTCCAGTTTCCGGTGAGTTTAATCATGCCACTCATGATCCAGTGGTTTCTGTGGTAATTCCGATATACGATCGTGAAGATGAGCTTCGACAGAGCATCGAGTCTATATTGAACCAAACATTCCAGAATTTTGAACTAATCTTAGTCTGTGACGGTTCCCCGGAGACGACCCTGCGCGTTGTTGACGAGTACAAAGACCATCCAAAGGTTAGAATTTTCAAGTACTATAACAATAGCGGGAACGCTGTTCGTGGAAGAAATAAGGCAATAAAAGAGGCACGCGGGCGATACCTGGCTTTCCAAGACAGCGACGATATCGCGGAGAAAAACCGTTTAGAACTCTCCGTAGCTTACCTCGAGAAATTCAATGTCGATGTTGTTTACGGTGGATGGAGAGCACTAATGGACGGTACTCGAGTAGTGGAAGGGTTGGAACATGGACAAGAAGTCATGAGTCCAGACTGTGACCTCGACATGTTATTACAGACCTGTGTTCCTTGTCAGAGTACTGTCATGTGCAGACTTGATGCATTACGCGCGGTAGGTGGTCTTAAATCTATCATGCGGTATCGGGAGGATCATGAACTTTGGTTACGCCTTGCGTATCATGGATATACGTTTAAGGCTATACCGCATGTTCTCACGAACTTGAGACTACATTCGTCCAATTTAGAACTGAGTTTTAAGGATTCCGACGAATACTGGAAGAATCTAATGTATCAACAGTACAAAATTGTGACACCAATGAAGCCGAAGATCGGCTACGTAATACCTGGGTGTGGCATCTCGGGAGGGATTGCAGTTGTATGCCAGCATGTCAACCGACTCTTAGACAGAGGGTACGATGTTGTGTTGATATCAGAGGACGAAAACAGGACGATCGACTGGTTCCCAAATCAGAGAGTAAATATCCTTGGATTACACGAAGCTGGGGACAACTTTGACATTCTTGTGGCTACGGGTTGGTCAACAGCATACACCGTAAAGGAGATGAAAGCGACTAGAAAGTTCTACTTTGTGCAGTCAGACGAGAGTCGCTTTTACCTCGAAGGCTCCCGGGAGTGGGCGGCGGCGCTCGAAACTTATAAGTTTGATTTTGAATACATGACAGAAGCGCTGTGGATCAAACGCTGGTTGAAGGAACGGTTTGGTCATGAAGCCTCATACGTACCAAATGGAATTGATGACACCATTATTTATGAAACAGAACCACTTGAGCCAAAAGGAAATAAACTCCGAGTGTTGTTAGAAGGTCCTATTGACATCCCCTTCAAGGGAATGTCTGACGCCTTCAAGGCGGTGGAAGGACTTGATTGCGAGGTCTGGTGCGTAAGTTCCGCAGGTAGACCAAAGCCTGGGTGGCGGTGTGATCGTTTTTTTGAGAAGGTTCCCATGCACAAAATGAAGGAGATTTATTCTAGTTGCGATGTGTTATTAAAGATGAGCCGCGTCGAAGGTTTTTTCGGTCCACCAATGGAAATGATGGCGTGCGGAGGCACTGCCGTGGTGGGCGCAGTGTCGGGATACGACGAATATATTGTTGACGGATACAATGCCTTGGTTGTTCCGCTCGGAGATTGGAAAGCGGCACACGACGCCCTACAGAGGTTAATTGACGACAGATCACTGCTCGACACTTTAAAGCGACATGGAAGGGAAACCGCCGAGAAATGGCGATGGGAACCTACAATTGATATACTTGAACGCTTATTTTACCCTCCGGCGGGATACGAGGATCAGGGGGGACAGCAGTGAACATTATTGGCCTCATGAGGGTGAGGAATGAGGAGTTAATCATACTGGACTCCCTTGACCACCTGTCAGCGATCGTAGACGGAATAATTGTTCTTGATGATGCCAGTAACGATTCAACGCCTAGGCTTGCAAGACGCCATCCCGCGGTGCTAGATGTTATAGAAACTCGGCGGTGGAGATATAACAGACTTGAGGAGGAAACACGGCATAGGCAACTTTTACTTGAGGCGGCACAAGCATATCGTCCAGATTGGTTGTTTTACGCGGACTGTGATGAACGCTTCGAGGGAGATATTCGTGAATTTTTGTTGTCCAAGGAGGCAGAATCCATTGATGGAATTCGCATTTCCTTGTTCGACGCATACATGACGCCTGATGATTGCCAACCCTATAGAGGAGGTCCGCTATTTGGATTTCGCGTTTATTTTGGAAGAGAATGCCGGAACATATTAATGATATGGAAAAACAACGATCGGGTAAAATTTGTAGGAACTGATGCAAGGGAGCCGGTAGTATCCGGAAATATCATCACGCGGTTTTATTGTCAACACTATGGAAAAGCAATTTCGCTAGCTCAGTGGGACGAGACATGCGATTATTATTCAATCTACTTTCCCGAAGTATATTCAAAGAAATGGAGAAGCCGGAAGGGAAAAGGAATCCACTCTGTGTCAGACTTTGGTACAGTGCTTTGCACATGGGACGAAGTTAAACGACAACCGATCACAATTCATCCTTAACAACGAGGGAACTACCCGTGAGTAGAGTCGTATTTCTCAGCACCGAGACATTTGGGGATAGAATGGCGGGGCCTGCCATACGGACATGGGAGTTAGCTTCAGCTTTAGCCCGACTGGGTCACGAAGTTACTGTAGCGTCTACTTCTGAAATAAAAAGGAGTGCCAACTTTAGGACAGCAGTATACAGTGCTAGGTCATTGGCCTTACTATTATCATGCGCAGATACATTCATCATACAGAACCCAGAATTGTTAAGATACGGTGAGGTACGGAATCCTCCGATACCGTTGGTCGTAGATCTTTATGATCCCTTCATTCTGGAAAACCTGGAAGTGTACAAGGATTTGGATATGCGGTCCAGAATTGGATTGCATCGAGCGGATCTAAAAAAACTTCTAGATCTGATATCCATTGGGGATTATTTCATCTGTGCGAGCGAGAGGCAGAGGTTTTTTTGGCTTGGAATTCTTAGTGCGCTAAACCGAATCTGCCCGTCAACATATGACGATGATCCAAGTGGTAGATCTTTGATCGGTGTTGTTCCGTTTGGTATTCCGGACGACCAAGGTCTAACTCAACAAGGTCAGGAGACATGTGAATATATTCCTGGGTTGCAACCAGAGGACAGATTGCTCGTGTGGCCAGGTGGTATCTGGAGCTGGTTTGATCCTCTAACCCTAATTAAAGCGATGGAGATTCTCCGCGATGATATGGCGGTTCCTGTAAAGTTGTTATTTATGGGAGTCCATCATCCGGATCCAAATATCACTGTGATGTCAATGGCTCACAAAGCGAGGCAGTTGAGTGACGAAAAGCGATTGACAGGCAAGTATGTGTTCTTCAACGAACAGTGGGTGCCTTATGACAAGAGGTCAATCATTTTATCTCGAGCTAACATTGTTGTCAGCACTCATTTCAAAACTATGGAAGCTGATCTGTCTTTTCGTACGCGTCTGCTAGACGCAATATGGGCTAAGAGACCGATAGTCTCGACAGAAGGGGGCATATTATCAGATTGGATCATCGAGCACCGGCTAGGCCTGGTTGTCCCTCCGGAAGATCCGATAACACTCGCTCATTCAATTAAGTCGCTTCTCTCGAACGACGATATGTTGGCAGAGATTACGAGAAATATCGAGGCGTTCAGAGCGTCACTCCGATGGGCAAGATGTGTAACGGACTTACACAAGTTCTGCATGCATCCTAGATTTTCGCCAGACAGAATGTCTGGTAAAAACGAAATTGATTTGAGCAGACATATAGATAGCTGTAGATATAGTTCCCGGTTAACTTATTGGTACAAAATGAAATACCGTTTCAGGGCAGAAGGCTTTAGAGGAGTCTTGAAGGCAATTAAGAAGCGTTTACGATGATAGACCAGGCCCATATGCCGTCGAGGCAGCCTAGCAGAAGGGTCAAAGTGATTTAGTGTTAATTGATTTTCTTGGTGGCTGGCGAAGGCAGGTCGTCCATCCTTGGTGCCTTGAGCTTGTCGATTAGACTAACTACGACCACTAGGTGCACCACAGCATATCACTCCCGACTCGAGAAGCGCGCAGGATGAATTGATCCGAGTATCGTCATTGCACCAGCCGTTCAATTTCACCAGATCACCAGGAAGGATTCACATGGACGCCGTAAACGGAAGCTGTTGAGGCCGCGAAAAACATTGTGGTTACATGTGTTCTGATGCCGGGAAGCAGGAGATTTATACAATTTCCTAGGAGGTGTCCTTGTGAAGGGTGTAATACTAGCCGGAGGTACCGGTTCGCGTCTCTATCCTTTGACTCGTATCACAAACAAGCATCTCTTGCCCGTTGGACGCTACCCTATGATTTATTACGCCATCGCCAAGTTGGCGGGGGCCAATGTGCGTGACATTCTTATCGTCACAGGTCGCGAGCATATGGGCGATGTAGTCAATCTCCTGGGCAGCGGCCACCAGTTCGATTGTGAGTTTACATATCGTGTGCAGGACCAGGCGGGCGGGATCGCGCAGGCACTTGGATTGGCTGAAAAATTTGCAGCCGGGGACTCTGTTGTCGTAGTTCTCGGGGATAACGTATTCGAGGATTCCTTAGGACCCTTAATTGAGGACTTCTCGTCTGGGGCACGTGTGTTTCTCAAGGAGGTGCCCGATCCATCACGATTTGGCGTCCCAGTCATCTGCGATGGTCGTATAGTAGCCATCGAAGAAAAACCCGCCCATCCGGGAAGTCCATATGCGGTCACTGGAATCTATCTTTATGACAACCAAGTGTTTGAGATCGTACGTAGCTTGAAACCTTCAGCACGCGGTGAACTTGAGATCACCGATGTGAACAATGCGTACTTGGAGCGCGGGCAACTCAGCTATGTGTTCCTCAACGGTTGGTGGACGGATGCCGGTACACATGTGTCATATGCTCAGGCGAACCAATTGGCTCGTGATGTTCGCCTAGGTCCCGAGTTTGAGCAAAAGGGTTAAAGGGGGAATTGCACATGCGGCTTCTCGTCACCGGAGGATGCGGCTTCATCGGCAGCAACTTTATCAGATATATTGTCAGGCAACACCCGGACTGGACGGTTGTCAATTTTGACGCATTGACCTATGCGGGGAACCCGGAGAACCTCGTAGAGGTTAGCGCAATGCCGAACTATCACTTTGTCCGCGGCGACATCACAGACACCGCGGCGGTTCGCAACGTGTTTATCGAAGGTGTGGACGCGGTCGTGCATTTTGCGGCAGAGAGCCACGTGGACCGTAGTATTCACGATGCCTCCCCGTTTGTTCGCACGAATGTCCTGGGTACCCAGGTATTGCTGAATGCGGCTCGGAAATTTGGTGTCTCCAAGTTTGTCCAAGTGTCGACCGACGAGGTGTATGGAACGCTTGGTGAGACCGGGTATTTCACAGAGGCTACGCCGCTCGCCCCCAACAGCCCGTACTCGGCGAGCAAGGCGTCCGCGGACCTGCTTGCCCGTGCGTATCATGAGACGTACGGTTTGCCAGTGATCGTATCACGCTGTTCGAACAATTACGGTCCATATCAGTTTCCGGAAAAACTAGTTCCACTTGCTATCCTGAACGCCTATGAGGACAAAGAAATCCCGGTGTACGGAGACGGAAAGAACGTCCGTGACTGGTTGCACGTCGAAGACCATTGTCGTGCACTGGACCTGGTCCTCCAACATGGTCGGCCGGGAGATGTGTATAACGTCGGCGGAAACAACGAGCACCAGAACATCGAGGTCGTAAGAACCATTTTATCCATCCTCGGGAAGCCGGAATCGCTTATTCGTTTCGTTACGGATCGCCCCGGACATGACCGTAGGTATGCTATCGATGCATCGAAAATCCGTCGGGAACTCGGGTGGCAGCCAGTGTACAACTTTGAGGATGGCCTCCGCGAGACGGTTAACTGGTACATATCCAATCTCGATTGGTGTCATCGCGTTCGTTCTGGCGAATACCGTTCCTTCTATGAGCTTCAATACGGTGAGCGGCTGGGGATTGGCCAATGAGGGTGTTTATCACGGGTGCGGGTGGACAACTGGGAGTCGATCTTACGCGTGTGTTTCAACAGAACCACGAGGTGACGGCTCTGAGTCGGTCACAGTTAGATGTGGAGCGGGTGCGCAACCGACTCCCTGCTGATTGATTGGCCTCACCATCGCGTCGCTGATTTTGTACTTCGCCTTCATGGACCGCACCGAAGAGACGCGGACCCGAATGAAGATCGAGTGGAAATCGGGTATGTGGGTCATTATCTACTACCTGTTCACTTGTGTAATGTCCCGTAACGAATTAGGGTGGTCCCCAAAGTATACGTTTGAACAGGGTATCCGGCAAACCATTCAGTGGTACCTAGACAACCAGGATTGGAATAGGGTTATATCGGGTGAGTACATGTCCTACTATCAACGGCAATATGGACCGCGTTTGGGGGCATACGTGTGAAGGTGCTGATCTGCGGAGCCTACGGCCAACTTGGAAGAGAGCTTTTACGATTCACCCCGCCTTTCGCTGACGTGTCTGCGTTTGGACGAAAAGAGTTAGATGTCGCTGATTACAACCAAGTACTCGACGCTGTAAACGAGATAAAACCAGACGCCATCATAAACGTGGCAGCGTATACTGCAGTCGACCTCGCAGAACAGGAAGAGGACCATGCATACTTGGTCAACGCGAACGGCAGCAGAAACTTAGCGGTGGCCGCTGAACAGGTAGGTGCAAAGTACTGTTACGTCAGCACAGATTACGTGTTCGACGGCTTGAGCACCATGCCATACAGAGAGTATGACATGACGAGTCCGATGAATGTCTACGGCCGTTCAAAGCGCGCGGGTGAAATTCTCGCTCAAACTCTGACTCGAAAGTATTTTATCGTGAGGACCTCTTGGTTGTACGGGATGCATGGGAGCAATTTTGTTAAGACGATGATCCGGCTCGGCAGGGAAGGCGGTACGGTCAGGGTTGTCAACGACCAGACGGGATCGCCAACCTATGCCGTTCATTTGGCGAAGTTCATATGGAAGTTGGTGGCCACAGACAGGTACGGAATTTATCACGCCACCAATTCCGGTTGCTGTACATGGTACGAGTTTGCGCGAGCGATATTCGAGGAATGTGAGTTGTCGGCTGATGTTGAGCCGTGTAGCACGAAGGACTTCCCGAGACCAGCCCCAAGGCCTGCTTACTCCGTGCTCGATCATATGCAGATCCGCATCAATGGATTTCCTGACCTGCCGCATTGGCGTGCCGGATTGCGGGAGTTCATACAAGAACTGAAAGACAATGCACTGCTGTGATGGGGTGTTTAAATGAAGGTCATCTCTCGGCTACTAAACGATGCGCTAGTACTCGAACCAACTGTGTATAGAGACCACAGGGGATATTTCTTTGAAAGCTATAATCGGCAGTCCCTCAGAGAACTCGGAATCGAGATCGACTTTGTCCAGGACAACCAGTCTTTCTCGACGGCTGCTGGAACCGTTAGGGGTCTGCATTATCAACTTTCTCCCAAAGCGCAAACAAAGCTAGTGCGGGTTCTCACGGGGGCCATCTATGACGTGGTGGTTGACATACGCAAAGGCTCGAAGACCTTTGGCCAATGGGCAGGCGTGGTTCTCAGCGCAGAGAATCACTGCCAGTTACTGGTACCCAAGGGATTCGCGCATGGATTCTGCACGCTGGTACCCGATACTCTAGTGCTTTACAAGGTTGATGAGTACTACTCGCCGGAACACGACCGAGGAATTTTGTGGAACGACCCAGACCTCGGCATTGATTGGCCAATGTCGTCCTGTGTATTGTCTGATAAGGATCGGGCAAATCCTCCGCTGAAATATGCGGAGCTTGACGATTCGCTCTAGTCGTTTTTCAATCGTAGATCTTGTAAGGACTATAGCCCTGGATGTTCAGGTACATTAGGGTCTGCTGAACGAACGGAAAGTCCCTTACTGGCCAGGATTTTGGGGCTCTGAACGCGAATTTATGTGCAAGGGTTTTTTGTAGACAGGTGCGCAAAATCCTTGCACATGGAGGACAGATCGATGTTCCGCGCGAGGGAGAACCAACTTGTTTTGCCAGGTGATTTCTTCCTTCCGTTCGGTGGGAAGTTGAATGAGGATAACCGCTGGGTCAAGCTTGCGCAGGTGATCCCGTGGCGGAAAGTGGAAAAACACTGCGGAGAACAGTTCAAATCCCGGACGATGGGTCAAGAGGCGTATCCAGTCCGTATGGCGCTTGGCGCCCTCATTATTCAGGAACGGTTAGGTCTCAGTGACCGGGAGACGGTCCAGCAGATCACGGAGAACCCGTATCTGCAGTACTTCATCGGACTTCCGGAGTTCCAACAGAAGCCGCCGTTCCACCCTTCCCTGATGACGCACTTCCGCAAGCGGCTAGGCAGTGACATCATCAACCAGGTCAACGAATGGATTGCCGAGGAACAAGACGATGACCACGCTGATTCGGATGATCAGGACGGTGGTTCCGGGTCTGAGGCGGACACACATGCGACGGAAGTGCGTGCTGAGAATACCCAAGAGATGGGTAACCAAGGCAAACTCCTTTTGGATGCGACGTGTGCTCCAGCAGACATCGCCTATCCCACAGACCTGTCGCTGCTCAACGAGGCGCGTGAGAAACTGGAGGAAATCATCGACGTCCTGCATGCAGCACGGAAAGGCGGTAAGCGCAAGCCACGGACGTACCGTGAGAAGGCACGCAAAGCGTATCTTGCAGTGGCCAAACAGCGTCGTGTGAGTCCGAGGGTGCTTCGCAAGGCGATTGGCAAACAGCTGCGGTTTGTGGCCAGGGACCTGCGCATCATTGCGCGGTTGAAAGATGAAGTCGGGCTGAGCGTACTCAGCCGGCGTCAGTACCATCAACTTCTCGTGATTTGCGAGCTCCACCGACAGCAAGAGGAGATGTATCGCAAGCGCACGCATCGCATTGAAGACCGCATCGTGAGCATCTCGCAGCCGCATGTGCGTCCAATCGTTCGAGGCAAAGCGCGGGCCAACGTGGAGTTCGGGGCCAAGGTGGCAGTGAGCCTCGTGAATGGGTATGCGAGGCTGGAACGGTTGGATTGGAACAACTTCCACGAGGGTCTGACGTTGCAAGCGGCGGTAGAAGCCTACAGGGAGAGATATGGCTGTTATCCGGAAACCGTGCTGGCCGACAAGGCGTACCGAACCCGGGAGAACCTGCGCTATTGCAAAGAGCGGGGCATTCGATTGAGCGGGCCTGCATTGGGACGGCCATCGAAATCCTTGGCGGTGGAACAAAAGCGAATCGAGCAGCAGGATGCAGCGGAGCGCAACGAGATTGAAGGCAAGATTGGCGAAGGCAAGCGCCTGTATGGGCTCGGCCTGATCCGTGCACGTCTGCGAGAAACCAGTGAAACGGTGATTGCCTTGCAACTGCTGGTGATGAACCTGGAGCGGCGGCTGCGCCTGCTTTTTTGCGCCATTTTGTCCAGGTTCATGGCAACCAGCGTTTCTGGCAGAGTACTGATGCTCACATAACGCTTAACGGTAGGTCAAGATAGCATACCGAAGAATACGAGCCGAGTGCCGTTGGGGTTGGTCAAAAGACTCGTTCAGCAGACCCTAGGTAATGAGCGAACGGCTCATTTCTGTCCCACTTTCAACCCGGACCGAGGCCACAATCGCTTCACCACCAGCACAATGAACAACATAGAGGGAATCAGGTAGACAGCCACCGCCCAGACTCGGTGACTATCCGTTCCGGTGAGAAGTCCGTGCAGTGTCACCAAAATGAACATGGGGAACGACGAGTAATGTATGGTTCGCCACATCTTAACGGGCATCTTTTCTCTGATGTATGATGTAACAACCAGCAAGCCCCAACCGTAGAGTGTCAAAACGCCAAAACCTGTGTAAACAGGGCGATACTTCGCGGTGAATGCTATCAGCAGTTCCGGTACACCAAACGGGACAGATGTGTCTTGGTAAAGGCCCCAAAGATGGAAAAAGAGAAATGGAAGGACCAACAGTGCAGCGTATTGATGCATCTGCGTCATCAGTTTGCGGAGTTTCCATTTATCCCACAAGGCACTGGTCGTCGAAACGCCGAGCAAGACCGCCAGAGACAGCAACCAATACGACGTAAATCCTGAAGATCTGGCCATGTACCAGTAGAACTTATTGACGGTGCTCCGACCTGGATTCGCCGCGTGCATGGCTGCAAATGAACCAAGACTGATGATGATGGTGACTGCACAAACAAGACCAAACGGAAACCGTTGACGTTCATTCAAGAGTTCCACGCATGGATCACCTCACCCGTATTCAACACAAGCACCCAGCCGGCCAATGATTCATCGGCCAGCCATCTTCGTCCGCGCTCAGAACCCAACAGCAAACCGACCTTCGCCATCACCTCGGCTTGAACGAGGTCCTGATGAATGACTGTACAGGAGACCACATCCGACTCAACCGGCACACCAAGAAACGGATCGAGGATGTGATGCACGGTCTTTCCGTCCTGCGTCCACCTTCGACGATACGTGCCGCTCGTAGCCACCGCCACATCGGAAACATCCAGTGTGATCACGTGCGAACCGTGGGAACCGTACGGATCTGCGATGGCCACGCACCACGGCCGGTGACCATTCGTCCCGCAGCAAATCATGTCTCCACCGGCGTTGAATAAAAACTGAGAGATACCTTGTTGCCTTAAGATCAAAGCCGCCTGTTGAACAATCCACCCTTTTGCGATGCCCCCCAAGTCGATTTTGTATCCGGGGTATAAAAGCACCTCGGCCTTTACCGCATCGATTTCAAAGGGACAAACCAACGGCGCTACAAATGGAGATGCATCATCTGTGACTCGGACGACGGGTTGGTCTGCAATCCGGTGGAAAGACACGTCATATCCAATATTCTCGAGAACATGTCCCAAACATGGATTGAACAGACCTTTCGTGTGCTCGAAAGATTGTCTGGCAAGCCGAAGAACTTCCACGGTGGCAGGATGTACAGGCACCCACCGTCCAGGGGCTGAATTGACCCGGCTGACATCGCTGTCTGGCCGAAACCGCGACAGCAGAGCCTCCAATTGACCGACTGTGTTTCGGGCACGTTGCACCGCATGACCGACATTGGCTGATGCAGACAGGCCCTGCGGGATCACAATTTCCACCTGTGTGCCCATGGCTTGGAATGTCACATGGCTCATGGCATGGCTCACGATCCGGATGAAGTGGCATCGGGCTTGGATTGGTGGCTCAATCGCGCACTTCCAGAACCAGGGGCTGGCCGTGCCACGGGAGTGCTGGATGGCCGTGGTGTCGGCGCGGAAACAGACGAATGTCTCCGAGGACTCGTCGCGTGAGGGATTTGGCTGGATGTTTTGGGTGGCTGTGCGGAGTTCACTGGATCGTTCGATACAGACTGCGTCAATCCGGCGACACGCGCTTGTTTCACAGCGTTTTGTATCGCCGTCAGTGTATTTTGGTCAATCGTTCCAGTTGGCGGAAGCTGGTGTTCAGCCTGGAACGCCCTTACAGACTCCGCAGTCATCGCGCCGTAGTACTGCGTGATAGGGTGATGGAAGTAGCCCAGAAGGGACAATTGCTGCTGAATCGCTCCCACCTGTGGGCCTTGTGAACCAATCGCATAAAGTATCTTCTCCACATCGGCACCCGTATTGTCAGATTGGTTTGGTTGCGGGACCAGTGGCTTGAGTACAGGTGACTTCGTGGACGACGCATGAAGCGAAGGGGCCGTTGCGGCAATGTGATGCCAAGTGGCGAACAGTGACCCAAAGGCCATCACAGGCGTACCCCAAGAGAGAGTAGTTAGCCACAAACGCAACTTGCGTTCCCTGCGTTGCCGGGCGATCTGTTTTTCTTGGTTCGTACCCATCGATCCACCCTCCTCGTGTCACATGGTACATCCCGTACATCAAACGAAATTCAAACCGATACCGTTGAACGAAGAAACGCGGTGCCAGAACGAAAACCCAGCACCACGTATCTTTGGTGCATCATATCCAGCCAGGGGAGACTTCGTCGCATGTCAAGGTAAATGCACGCCTAAACCGTCGGTGTAAACGAGTGTGCCCCCGAGGTGTCCTGCTGCACTCACCATGACAACTGCAGCCATGGAGAAAATTACAGCCAACACGGACGGTTGAAAACGCTGCGGGTTTTTCCATACACGCCAGCCTTGGAATACCAGCGCAGCGACTGCGAAAACGCCAGTCCATTCCCCGTAGTCCTTGTGTGTGTGCAAGATGTGCACCGCGCTGCGGGGCACATGGCTGAGATAAGAACCGCTGATCGCGCCGGCAACACCAGCCGCCCCCACAGATAGAACGCTGAAAACCAATAAAATGAGGAACGACTTGACGGCAAAGTCACTCTTGCGGTAAAAGAGACTGACAATGCCCGCCAAGCCAGCCAAGTAGACGGTGGCAATGGTGAAGTGTACAACCATGGGGTGAATGGTAGGCGGAAACAAACGATACAGGCTTGTCATGCACCCTATCCCCTCCTGAGGGAACAGGATACGGATCCTACTTCAAAACAACCTCAAGAGCATTCAGCGTTACGGATGAGAACGCTGGAATTCAAGTTTTATCTTTTGCGGAACAACGATGGTCGTGACCACCCACGGACCATCCGTCCGTATGTCGATATTCCCTTGCATTTCTTCGAGGATCCGGTTGGCAATTTTCATTCCGACTCCGCGCGTGATATCCCGGGCGTGAATCCCCGCGTCAGGTGTGCTCCGGGCTCGGTTCTGCAAACGAAACTGAATCATGTGCGACTGGGATTTGAGAGACCATGTTGCCTCTGTCCCCTCCTCCGCGTGATCCACTACATTCTTGCACACGATGCTGATCAGCCGGGTCCACATTTCCGGTGTTGACATCACAAAGAGTCCCGGTTGAGAGGAACCTGAGAGTTCAATCCTGTGTTGTTGGAGAAGCGGCCTGAAGCGCTCAATCACCTCGTCCGTCAGATCCGACACCGCAACCGGCTGCAAATGAACTTGAAATGACTCCGCATTGAGTCGGGAAAGGTACAGAATATCCTTGACCAAGGTGGAAGCCTCCAGGATCTCTCTCGACAGGTCGTCCTGAATCTCCTTATCCGCCACGTGCGTCGCCACAATGGCGTTCATTGTCGCCAGCGGTGTCTGCAATTCGTGGGACAGCTCTACCAGCATGTCCTGATGGGCTTTCCAGGTCTTTTGCGCAGGAATCAGCGCCTTTCTCGCTATCCACAAGTGAAACAAAACAGCGCCTAATACGCCGACAGAGCCGACAAGCAACAGAAGGTCCCGAACGTGGTGGAGCGTAACATAGGTTTGCTCTGTCGACTCGTACGTCACAATCTGTACGGATTCGCCCGGTTTGACGAACGAATCGGAGAATATGCGATAGTGCCGACCGCCATACACCATACTTGTCAAATGCCCATCGCTCGCGTGGGCCAATAGAGTGGCTGGCGCAACGGGGGAGTTGTCCGACACGTAATTTCCGCTCGATGTATGGATCAGTGTATACACACTCATTCCCTTATCGTCGGTGGTGTCCAACAATCGAAAAACGTCTTCGGAGATGCGGCTGACGGTCAGCAGACGGTCATGTACTTCTGCAAACTCGGAACGCAAGCTCGCGTCCGATTCCATACGCAGTTGGCGGGCCAGTTCCAGATAGACGAAACCTCCAAAACAGGAAAGCAGCACCACGGTGCCCAAGATCATCAGGAACGATATTTGCAAATAAAAACGTTTCAACATGTTTCTCACCTATAAGTTGGGGTGGATCATATACCCCTGGCCCCGCACCGTTTTGATGATATTCTTAATGCCTAATTGAGCACATTTTTTACGTAAAAAGTACACGTAGGTGTCGAGCGCATTGTCTGCCAGGTCGGCGTCTGGACCCCAAACATGATGGATC
Organism: Alicyclobacillus macrosporangiidus CPP55; assembly: GCF_000702485.1. Classification (GTDB taxonomy): domain Bacteria; phylum Bacillota; class Bacilli; order Alicyclobacillales; family Alicyclobacillaceae; genus Alicyclobacillus_H; species Alicyclobacillus_H macrosporangiidus_B. The sequence goes on from NZ_JNIL01000001.1 coordinate 2,713,875, forward strand.
AGTTGATCGCGAGTCAACACTTGATTTGGATGGCGCATGAGGCACTCCAGGAGTGAGTATTCCTTGCTGGATAATTCGAGGATGTTCCCGTGGTACTCCAATGTCCGCGAATTTCTGTGAAGGGTGGCCTGTCCAAGCGTGACATCGTCGACGGACGTGTATCCGCCGGCGCGCCGAATCAGCGCCTCGATTCGGGCGATGAACTCACTGGAGTCAAAAGGCTTGCCGAGATAATCATCTGCGCCCGCATTCAGTCCGTTGACTCTGTCTGCGGGCTCATTTCGCGCTGTGAGCATGAGAATCGGTGTGTGGATTTTCAACTTTCGCACCTTTGAAACCAGATCCATACCGTCCCCGTCTGGAAGCATGACATCCACAACGATGCAGTCGTAGGCGTTGGTCAACGCAAGATCGATTGCGTTGAACACCGTGTGGGTGTGATCCACTTCAAACTCGTGCTTTTGTAAGAGATCCTTAAGCGCGCGGGCGAGACGAACGTCGTCTTCAATCACGAGCACTCGCAACGCGAAACCCTCCCTTTGTATGTTTTCAGTTTTGCACCCCAGTTGACCCTGTATCAACTCCAATCCTTGGTCGTCTGGTGGTGAAAGTGAAAAGGGCGTGTCGCGTGCGCCGCAAGTGGGCTTGGCGATGCGTCCCAATGCGCGTACTCCTGGACGGTGGCTTCGTACATTTGAAACGAGTGGAACTCGGCGTCCTCCCGCAACAGCGCGTGTCCCAGCGTGTTGAAGAGCGCGTCGACGTCACCGCCCCGGTTCAGGTAGTGCGCTACCCAATTCGCCGCTTCCGCGACGAGCTGGCGCTTATTCATGAGGTCGAGCAATTCTTCGAGGTGAAGCGACGCTCCCGCCGCCGCAGCGCGATCGGCGTTCGGTGCGGGGGCGGATGGAATGTTCAGAAAACGGTCCAGATAGATGCGCATGGCGGTGTGGTACACCGCACGGACAACGAGCGCATGGGACCCGCGAAGCAAGCGCTCGTGCACTGCGTGCGCGTGCGTGAACGTGTGCAGCACGGCGATCCAGTCGGAGAAATCGTTTTGTACGTGAAACCGCGCGATCCGCTCTGCCGTAGCCAACGCCACCAGTTGCGCGATGCGAACTGGCGGAACACCGCTCCGGAGCGCGTCTGTGATCCGCGCAACGGTCACCAGCGGTTGGTCGCTGAGTACCTGGTTGACAAAAGCCGCTTCATCCAGTTCAACTTCGGTGCCTTCCCCGGCTCTCGCACCGGCGGCCTCGAGAATTTCGGGCAGCTCCGCGAACGTCTGCTGCAAGGGCGTCACCAGGTACACTGGAGCGCGCCAATTCTGAAGCTCCTCGCTCCGCATGGGATGGGCGAGCAGTGGAAGAAGGGAGGTCAGCACACGCTCGCGCAGGCCGTTGTCCTCTTCGTCAGCCGGAGGGGTGGGTGCGTGGTCTTCCCTGTCCGAGCCTTGGCCCATGTTGCGCTTGGGTTCCGCTCGTTCGAGCACTTCAAACGCCTTGTTGTGGAAGTCGAACGTGTGGCCCCCGTTCAGGTAAAAGTGGTCTGTCGCGGCGACCAACATCATGTCAGCGATGGTGCGCAGACTGGCACCCTTTTGGATGGCCGTTAACAAAATCCGCTCCGCTCCCTCGGTGTCCCGGACTTCGACGCACTGGCGGTACCAGGACGCGAGCCTCTCCAACGAAACATCCGTGTCCGGGAGCGGCTGCAAGAGGTATCGCGGCGGCCGGCCGGAGCAGTCGCGAGCAACGTGCACCAGGCCCTGAAACAAC